>CAYYOL010000035.1:11846-23984 GCA_964473245.1 uncultured Spirochaetaceae bacterium | reverse complement strand
GAAACTGGCGAGAGAAGTAGTTTGCATCGTTGAATCCTGTGGCTTCGGATATCTCTCCCATGTTCAGATCACTCGTTCTGATAAGTCTGCACGCCATCTCGATTCTTCGCTGAATATGAAACTCCACAGGGGAGAGTCCCGTCGCATTCTGAAAGTGCCGGTTCAATGTACTTGCAGACATGTTCGTGAGCTCCATGAGCTCTTTCGTGTTCACAGGTCTGTCCGAATTGGATTCGAGATAGCTCAGTGCATCGGCTATGCGCATGATAGTGAGGTTATCCTGTCTCGGATGCTCCGCATAGATCCTGAACAGACGCACCAGGAGGTTCACCAGATAGGAGAATGCGAGACTCTGGGCTCCGATATCGTTCTCTATGGAGTCACACTCCTGTTGCATCTGCTCAAGCAGTGGGAGTATCTCGGCAAGGTGGGCTGGAGTGAGCTGCATGAGTGTGGATATCCCCGTATCGTTGCGATAATTCGGTTCGAGCCTGAGCAGAGCGTGGTAACCGGGCATATTCCGGAGATCGTAAAACGAATCATCGAAGAGTTTGTTGTCGAACAGGATATTGTAGAGCCGGAGGTCTTCGACATCGCGATAGCCGTGCTCAAGACCAGGGGTGATCACGAACACATTGCCCGGTACGAGCGTGAATGAGTTCGAACGGGTGAAGTGGGTCCCTCGCCCTGAGATGATGATGACCAGCTCATAGAAATCGTGGCTGTGCAACGGGTAGGGGAGCTCGGGATCACGTTCTATCACCTTCAGCGTGAAAGAGGGATCGTAGAAGTAGTCTGATGAGAGCAATTTGAGATTCATGTTGATAAAATCATGCTAAAACTTGCTCATTTTGTCAAGGCGTAATTGAAAAAGTCGCGTTAGCATACCCTTAGTTGGAAACGATTGGGAGGCATACATGAGCAGTAACGCATACGATCTGGCGAAGGAAGCCTATAAAGCCATAGGAGTCGATACCGAAGCAGTCATAGAACGATTGTCATCGATTCCCGTCTCGATCCATTGTTGGCAGGGCGATGATGTCGGTGGATTCGAGCGTCCCAGCGCAGTTCTCTCCGGGGGGGGCATTCAAGTGACCGGGAACTATCCTGGAAAAGCCCGTTCGGTTGCTGAGCTTCGTCAGGACATCGAAAAGGTGTTCTCCCTCGTCCCAGGCCCCCACAGGTTGAACCTGCATGCAAGTTACGGTGAGTTCGGAGACACATTCGTAGATCGTGATGCGATCGAGGTCGAACACTTTGTCGGCTGGGTCGAATGGGCGAAACGATTGGGTATCGGAATTGATTTCAACGGGACGTTCTTCAGTCATCCCATGGCGGACTCCGGTTATACATTGGGAAGCAAGGATCCTGCAGTTCGGGCATTCTGGATCGAACATGGGAAACGGTGCCGAAAGATCGCTGCATGGATCGGAGAAGAGTTGGGCTCACCTTGTGTCCTCAATACCTGGGTTCCCGATGGTGCGAAGGATCGGACGGTGGACAAGATCGGGTATCGAAGCATACTGAGAGATTCATTGGACGAGATCTTCGAGACTGAATACCCGACCGAATATCTACGTGATGCCATAGAGACCAAACTTTTTGGCATAGGAAGCGAAGCCTTCGTAGTCGGCAGTCATGAGTTCTACATGAACTATGCTGCGTATCGGAACAAGATGCTCTGCATCGATATGGGACACTTCCATATCGAGGAGGATATCTCGGACAAGCTCTCAGCCATTCTCCTCTTCCAAGATGAGATTCTCCTTCATGTGAGTCGGCCCCTGCATTGGGATAGCGATCATATCGTACTCTATACAGACAAAGTTCGAGCCGTTGCGGAAGAGCTGGTCAGAAGTGGCAAGCTTGAACAGGCTCATATCGGACTCGACTATTTCGATGCCTCGATCAATCGAGTCGGTGCATGGGCGACCGGCGCACGCTCCATGAGGAAGGCTCTCCTGTTCGCACTTCTTCAGCCACATGAACGCCTGCGCGATCTTGAAGAACAAGATAAGGGCTTTACCAAGATGGCACTGCTCGAGGCGTTGCATACGCTTCCGTTCGGAGCTGTATGGGATACCTACTGTGAACGGTTCTCCGTACCTTCCGATACAACGATTATCGATCATGTCGATGCATACGAACGAACCGTTCTAAAGGGGAGAAACTAATGCAGACCAACGATATCCAACCATTGATCGCAGTCTCGCGAAAGTATGGAGCCGACTCCCGGTTCGTGCTTCTCGGGGGAGGGAATACATCGTTCAAGACCGATTCGGTCATGTATGTGAAGGCCTCGGGTCATGCACTCGGGAACATCGGCAAAGATGGCTTTGTCGCCATGGATAGAGAGAAACTGAACGCTATCTGGGAGAAGCAGTACGCCGAGGATGTCGATGAACGTGAGCGATCGGTTCTGGCCGATATGATGGATGCTCGAAATCCGGGAGAGACTGCACGTCCTAGCGTGGAGGCTTTGCTCCATTCGTTCATCCCATTTGCCTATGTCGTCCATATGCACCCAGCAATGGTAAATGGGCTAACGTGCGCGCAGAGCGGCAAAGAGTCGATGGAGCGATTGTTTCCCGAGGCTCTCTGGATACCACTGGTGAATCCCGGGTACATTCTGGCAAAGGTGGTGCGAGATGCACAATCGGTGTACATCGAGAAGCGGGGAAAGGCACCTCAGGTGATATTTCTCCAGAATCATGGAGTGTTCGTGAGTGCAGACACCATTGAAGAGATAGATAGTCTCTACACGCACATTATGGAGACGCTCAGTCGTTCAATCATACGGAAGCCGAACTTCACCAAGTCCCGTATCGATCAGGATCGGGTCGCTCTCGTGCAACAGGCAATGAGCGCACATTTCGGTGGGCAGCAAGCGTATCCCATGGTCGCCAACCATGAACTGGAGAGTCGTCTCGTGGATCGGGAGACTTTCACCTCGCTTGCATCGGCATACACACCCGATCATATCGTCTATAGCGGTTTTAAACCTCTTTGGGTGGAACTCTCGGTATTCGATTCAGAACGTCCGGTAGAAGAGATCATTGCCCGATTCAAACGTTATGAGAGCGATTATGGTGTTCCGGCGAAAGTGATCGCAGTCCAGCAGACCGCAGGATTTGCAACCAGTGAATCCGCCATGACACTCTTCATTGACACGGTGAAGGTAGCTGCGTTCACTGAGAGTTTCGGTGGGCCGCGATTCATGGACGACGATCAGATCGAGTTCATTCGAAGCTGGGAAGTTGAGCAGTACCGAGCGAACGTGCAAAGGTGATAACCGGATCGGAAGATCTGGAGTCAAATATTCAATCCGGGAGAACCGGGAAAAGGAGTAACACATGAAGAAAGTTGCTGTGTTTTTGCTGATCGCACTCGTTGCGAGCACCATGGTGTTCGCACAGGGAGCACAAGAGGCCAAGGCCAAGGATTCATACGACATTGTGATTCTGGTCAAGAGCATGGGGAACGGCTTCTTCGATGCCTGTTTCAAGGGAAGCCAGGAGGCTGCTGCTGAATTGGGGAATATTAATACCACCTACATGGGTCCTGTCCAGACTACCGCAGAGGGACAGATCGAGATTATCGAGACGCTGATTGCTCAGCGAGTCGATGGTATTGCAATCAGTGCCAACGATGCCGATGCGCTTATTCCGGTGACAAAGAAGGCTATGGCTGCTGGAATCAAGGTCATCTCCTTCGATTCAGGTATCAACGAGGGTGGACGGATTGTCGATCTCGTTCCCTCCAAAGAGGAGTTGATCGGACGACAGCAGATTCAGCTCGCTGCTGAACTTGCAGACTACGCAGGCGATGTTGCTGTACTCTCGGCATCGGCTCAGGCAACCAACCAGAATGCGTGGATCAGTTGGATGAGAGAAGAGATCAAGGAAGCCGATTATGCGAACATGAATCTTGTCGAAGTCGTCTATGGTGACGATGCTCCAGACAAGAGCTACCGAGAAGCGGTTGCACTCATGAACAAGTATCCTAACCTCAAAGTCATTATCTGTCCGACCACCGTTGGTCTTCTCGCAACAGCTCAGGCTGTGAAAGATGAAGGAAAATCGGGAGTTGTAGAGGTGACCGGTCTTGGACTTCCTTCTGAGATGAAGGGGTATATCCTCGATGGTACTGTTGGTCAGATGGCTCTTTGGAATCCGATCGACCTCGGTTACACATCAACCTACATCCTCGAATCGCTGATCACCGGTAAGGCCGATGGTGCTGTAGGCACTTCGTTCGATGCTGGTAGAATGGGTTCCGTTGCTGTAGAAGAGAAGGGTATTGCAGTCATGGGTACTCCGTTTGTTTTCAATGCAGAGAACATCGAAGAGTACGCTGAGATTTTCTAACTCGATTTTTGCAGAAATTGCATGACTTCCGGCGCTTTCGGGCGCCGGTGTCTCTCCGGCTTCCTGTTCCAATCAGAGAGCCGGGCGGACAGGTACGACCTGGGCGTCGTCCGAGACATTGATGAGAGGAGACATCCTGTGGCAGAAACGCTATTGACAATACATGACCTCACCAAGTTCTTTCCAGGTATAAAGGCACTGGATAACGTGCATCTCAATGTACGTGCGGGGGAGGTCCACGCTCTGATTGGTGAAAATGGAGCAGGTAAATCGACACTGGTTAAAATACTGACCGGTATCTATTTCCCTACAGGTGGAACTATCACCATGGAAGACAAAGAGTTGCAGTTCAGAAATGCAATCGATGCGCAACATGCTGGAATCGTCGCAATCCACCAGGAAGCATCCATGTTTCTCGAGTTGAGCGTGACAGAGAATATCTATATGGGACACCATCTGAGAAGTCCGAAAACCCGCAAACTCGATTGGAAAGCCATGAGAGAGCAGACTGAAGAGTTGTTGTCCCGACTCGATATGAAGATCAATCCCGATACGCTCGTGAAGAATCTGAGTGTCGCTCAGCGACACATGGTCGAGATAGCGAAGGCGCTTTCGCTGAATGCGAAGGTCGTGATTATGGATGAGCCGACCAGTGCACTCACGACGCGAGAGGTAGAAGACCTCTACAGGATTGTCAGGCAACTTCGTGAGGATGGGAAAGCTATCATATTCATCTCTCACAAATTCGATGAGATCTTCCAGATCTGTGACTACTATACGGTTCTGCGTGATGGGCAATATATCGGTGAAGGATACCTGAACGAGACAACTCAGGATGAAATAATCAGGATGATGATCGGGCGCACTATCGATCACATGTTTCCCAAGAAGACAAGCCATATCGGAGAGGAGATTTTGCGAGTTGAGAAACTTGGGCAACTCGGTGCTTTCCAGAATGTCTCGTTCAATTTGCATAAAGGGGAGATCCTCGGTTTCTTCGGTCTCGTCGGTGCCGGACGAACCGAGGTCATGCGTACGGTATTCGGTATTGACAAACGAAGCGGTGGAACGGTGACCATCGATGGAAAACAGTTCAACCCACGAGGACCGAACGATGCCATGCGTCTCGGAATCGGATTCGTCCCGGAAGATCGCCAGAGACAGGGGGTGATTCTTTCGATGAGCATCGGAAAGAACATCACGATGCCCCAGTTGCAGACACTGTGCAGGTTCGGTATCACGAATGGGAAACGTGAGTTCGAGGTCACGAAGACCTATGGAGAGATGATGGAAATCAGAGCTGCTGGCTGGCATGTCGACACCGATACACTCTCGGGAGGGAATCAGCAGAAGGTCGTACTGGCAAAATGGATTGGAACGAATCCGAGAATCCTGATTCTCGATGAACCGACTAAGGGGATCGACGTCGCAACAAAGGCTGCAGTACACGAATTCGTTTCAGAGATGGCGAATCAGGGCATTGCAGTCATGCTTGTGTCGAGCGAGTTGCCTGAAGTGCTTGGTATGTCGGATCGGATCGTCGTTATGCACGAAGGCGATGTCACTGCACAATTCGATCGCGATGAATTCGATCAGGAGAAGATCATGAGAGCTGCTCTCGGAGAACTGAAGGAGGCGCTTCATGCGTGATGCCACCACACATCGAGCAACGGAAGAGCATGCAGTGAAACAGTTTATCAAGCGTATGCTCGCACGACGAGAGGCGAGTCTGGCAATTCTACTGTTCGTGATTCTCGTCCCGATAACCATTCGTTCACCACAGTTTCTCTCTGGGACGAACATCAACCGCATAGCGAATGATATGTCTATTCTTGCCATTGTGGCTATCGGTGAGTTCTTTGTCATTCTATCGAATGGTATCGACCTCTCAGTTGGATCGATCATTGCGTTCACCGGTATGGCCAGCGGTATGCTGAATGAGGCGTACCCCCAAGTTCCCGTCTTCTTGATTCTCCTGTTGGGAATCGGTCTCGGTGCAATTATGGGAACCGTCAATGGCATGTTGGTGGCTTATGGAAAGATTCCTCCCATCATCACAACGCTGGGAACCATGAGCGTCTATCGAGGGCTCACCTTCGTGCTCAGTGGAGGAACCTGGGTGACAGCGCATGAAATGACAACGAACTACATAGGCTTTCCCAGACAGACCTTCCTCGGTATATCGGCACTTATCTGGATGGCTCTCATCGTCATAGGTGTCACCTACTATTTCAGTAGATTCTCCCGTTCCGGTCGAGAGATCTACGCGATTGGGGGGAATGCGACCGCAGCGAAGTTTGTCGGAGTCAATGAAAAGCGGATTAGACTCATGGTCTTCGTGATCTCGGGAACGCTGTTCGGATTCGCAGGCTCACTGTGGACTGCGCGGTATGCATCGGCAGTGAACGAGATGGCCACAGGATTCGAGATGCAGGCAGTTGCAGCGTGTGTTCTCGGTGGGGTGAACTTCGCCGGTGGAGCAGGGGCGATTCCTGGAGTGGTATTGGGTGCACTGTTTCTGGGTGTTCTGAATAACGCCCTTCCGGTGGTCTACCTTTCGACATTCTACCAGACCTTGGTGCAAGGTATGGTGGTGCTTCTTGCACTGGTCATCAATACTGTGGTCGATGACCGGAAGACACGTAAGCTCCTTGAACAGAGGAGGGGACGATAATGAGTGACAAACAGGATCTGGTAGCGAAGACACGATTATTGGACGAGTCGGGATGGCGTAATCGACTCATTGAGTTGTTCACGAAATGGGAAGTGCTCCTGGGAATCATCTTTATTCTCATGGTAATCTATTTCTCGAATCTGACTCCCTACTTTCTCGATTCATTCAACCTGATGAATGCTTCGTTCCAGTTTTCGGAACGTGCAATCATGGCTCTCCCGATGATCTTCATCATCATGTGTGGCGATATCGATATTTCGATTGCAAGTATCATTGCACTCTGTGCGTATGCGGTGGGTACTGCCAGTGCAGCAGGTGTGGGTACACCAGGACTCTTGGTGATCGGCCTTGCTGTAGGAGCTGCAGCCGGGCTGGTGAACGGTCTGCTGATCACCGGGTTCAACATGCCCGCGATAGCCGTCACCTTGGCAACGCAATCGATCTATCGGGGAATCGCCCAGGCTGCTCTCGAGGAGCGAGCGTTGACTTCGTACCCCCAAGGGTTCGGATTCTTTGGTCAGGAGTTCATTCCTGGAACCTACATTCCGTTCATGCTGGTCCTCTATCTTGCATTGGCAGTGATCATGGGCTTTGTCCTACACAAGACCGCATACGGAAGACGTCTCTACGCAATTGGAAGTAGCCCTGAAGCGGCTCGGTTCACCGGTATCAAGGTGAAACAAATTCGAGTCATGAACTACACCCTCATGGGACTGTTCGCCGGTATTGCTGGTATTCTTCTGACCAGTCGTATTCTCAGTGCGCGTTCTAACATAGCACTCAATTGGGATCTCGAGGTCATCACCCTCGTCGTACTTGGCGGGGTCTCAATCAATGGCGGTAAGGGGACGATATATGGAGTGGTCGTTGCATCGTTTTTAGTAGGGTATCTGAAGTTCGGCATGGGGCTGCTCAGATTCTCAGGAACCATCATGACGATCGTAATCGGAACGCTACTTATCATAGCCGTTCTGCTTCCTCGTCTATTGGATACCTACAAGAACAACAGGAAACTGAAAAAACAGCAGTTGGAAGCAGCCTTGAATAGTGCGAAAGCCTAAATGGGGGAATAGATATGAGCGATTGGAGACAAGCATTCAAGATGCAGTTGAAACCAGGGTGTGAAGCGGAGTACGAGAAGCGACACAACGAAATCTGGCCGGAGCTCAAACGGTTGCTGTCAGAGAGTGGAGTTTACGACTATTCTATCTTTCTGGATCGTGAAACAGGTACGCTGTTCGCATTCCAGAGAACCACAGGAGATGGTGGGTCACAGGATCTGGGTTCGACTGAGATCGTTCAGCGGTGGTGGGCTTACATGGCTGATCTCATGGAGACCAATGCTGACCTTTCACCGGTATCCATTCCACTGCAAGAGGTCTTTCACATGGATTGACCGGTCCAGATCTCCTGTTTGATGATACCCCTGAAGTGAGATTCTTTTCCATTTCAGGGGTGTTGTATGAAAAAGTGTACCAATTGCTACATATTCTTCATCCACTCAGTGGTATCGTATCGTAAAACCGTGCTATGGAGTATCTCATGAGTACCTTCATTCTCTATGGACTGACAGCTTTGTTGCTGATCATCTCTTTCCGGAAAGACCGGATGAAAACCCGCATGGCATTGCGGAAGGCTTTGAAAGCGATCGAGAACATACTGCCGGAATTCCTTGTGGTCATTCTCTTGGTAGGTTTCCTTCTGGCTCTCATGAATCCGACTGTGATCTCGTCGCTCATCGGTGCCGACTCTGGTCTTTGGGGAACGATTCTCGCCTTGTTGGTGGGGGCAGTCACCTTGATACCGGGATTCGTGGCATTTCCTACTGCCGCCATGCTGCTGCAAGGTGGAGCAGGATACATGCAGATCGGTGGATTCATCTCATCGCTCATGATGGTGGGTGTAGTGACATTCCCAGTGGAGAAGCGATACTTCGGGACAAAGGTCACCCTCTTGAGAAATGGTACTGCCTTCGTGTTCTCTATCATCGTTGCTCTCGGCATCGGTTTCGTCATGGGGGAACTATGAGACAGATTATACAACGCTATCGAGCGTTTCTTGTGGTACTCATCGTCATGGGGATACTCTTTCTCTTCAATAGGGATCTCGGAGGGGCTACATTCCAGAAAGCTGGGCATACCATTTGGGAGATGCTTTTCATCATCCCTCCCATTTTCGTGTTGCTCGGATTGCTCGATGTGTGGGTTCCGAGAGAGACCATGGTTCGATTCATGGGTGAGCGATCAGGGGTCAAGGGAGTCTTACTCGCATTTCTCTTGGGGTCGGCTGCTGCCGGACCGCTCTATGGAGCTTTCCCGGTGGCAAGCGTGTTCATGCGTAAGGGGGTGAAGTTTTCGAACATCATGGTGTTCCTTGGCGCTTGGTCGACGACAAAGATCCCCCTGATTCTCTTCGAGCTGCAGTCGCTTGGCGTTCGTTTCGCCTTGACCCGTCTTGCCATGAATATTCCTGGAATCCTCATAATCGCATGGATTCTCTCTCGTATCGTATCGGAAGATGCACAACGGGCAGTATATGAGCGAAATACTGAGACTCAGAGCTGAAACGAGGAAGTTTTTTGGATTTTTCTTGAGTTTCACTGGTTCCATAGTATGATTTATCTAGAGATACGTTTCTGTAGACGTATCGGGGAGAGGTATGGAACATCAAGACAAGCTCAAACGACTGCTTGTAGTGTGTAATGGTGTTGCTCTGGCTGGAACCATCGTAGTGAATGCTCTGGCTAATGCTCTGCCGTTGAACGGCATGAATACCGGGGCTATTTCCGATTCGATTCCCAATCTCTTCGTTCCCGCAGGATTCACGTTTGCCGTGTGGGGTGTGATCTATGTGCTGTTGTTAGTGCTTGTGGTGTACCAGATCACTACTGTGAAACGGGCGGTACCGACCGAAGAGCCGATTCTTGACCTCGGTCCCTGGTTTCTCATCTCCTGTGTGGCGAATGCAACCTGGATATTTCTCTGGCACTGGCTTCTATTGATCCCGTCGCTTATGGTCATGCTCGTTCTGCTTGTATCGCTCATCATTATGCACAGTAGATGTCGGAATTCGTCGGCCTCCGTAGGGTACCGAATTGGTATCATGCTCCCCATTAGTGTGTATCTGGGGTGGATCACCATTGCGACCGTCGCGAATGTCACTGCAGTGCTAGTTGCTGCCGAGTGGGGACGATTCGGACTCTCAGAGGTCTTCTGGACCGTCGCTGTACTGGTGGTGGCCATCATCATCAATATGCTCGCTGTGATCGTGAAAGGTGATATCTGGTTCGCGCTAGTCGGAATCTGGGCACTCTATGGGATCTATGCGAAACGGAAGCAGCCACAGTTCGAACCGACACCCCAGATTCTCTACATAACACTACTCGGCATGGCAGTCATAGCGATGGTGATACTCATCCATCTCGTGGTGAAGGGACGGAAGGTCGCTAGAGGGGAGCTTTAATAGAGTCTTCCTTTCAGAAACCACCAGCGTACAGTTCTCACCACACCAAGGCGTTTCAAGTGAGCGATTGCCTGAGAAAGGTCTTGCTCTGTCCAATTGGATAGGAGTCCAAGATAGGGGTTTGCTCGGTCTATCGGGCGTACCAGAGACTTTGCTAGACTACCGGTGAGCAGGTGTGCGCAATGTTCGGCATCGAACCGGAACGGGTACCTCCGTAGGAGCGTAAGGATCTCCCACAGTCCATCGGGTGTTCCGATTCGTATATGATTGCAAATGTCGCAGCCTGAGCAGGTGTCGTTGGGGAACCCCATCTCCTTCAACAGCGCCTCTCTTCTGCAGGTGGTTCCCTGCACGAAGAGGTTGAGCATGCGCTCTTTGGAACCTTCGCTTTGCTGTTCGTCGATGTTCAAAAAATGTTCATACGGAGTGAGAACGATCGATCTGCTTGGATTTCCATCGCGTCCAGCCCTTCCCGATTCTTGAAGAAACGATTCGATATCTTGTGGTGTGTCGGCGTGTATCACCGTTCTGATATTTCGCTTATCTATGCCCATCCCGTATGCAGATGTCGAGACCAACACTGCATCTTCGGCGCTGAAGAACCACTTTTCAGTCGCTTCCCGTTCTCGCGGATCGAGTCCGGCATGGTAGTAGCGTATGGCAAGGGGAGGAATCCGTCGTTTCAGTTCCCAGGCATACTGTTCGCACCGTCTCCTGCTTGAACAGAATATGACAGCAGGTAGTTTGGTATTCTGACGTAGCAGCATTTCCAACTCATGCAGAGGAGTCAACGAAGGGAGTACCCGGTAGGTTATGTTGGGACGATCGGGATCTCCTTTCACTATATGAGGCGTTATCCCATTGAAGAGTATGTGTGTGATTCGTGCAATGATTCTTGGTGATGCAGTTGCGGTGAATGCGATGATCTGATCCGGCTTCACGGTACGAATCGCATTGTGCAGCTCAAGATAGGAGGGGCGGAATGTCTCTCCCCATTGCGTCACGGTGTGTACTTCATCCACTACAAGGAGAGCGATGTGTAATTGTTTCAATCGGTTCATTATCGAAGGTCCCTGTAGGGTTTCTGGATTGGTGATCACGAAACGTCTGGTACCATTTTGCAGGTCGTGAAACATGCGTTCCCGCTCGGTGCCATGCTGGCCACCGCGGAAGATGGCCGCCTTATATCCAAGGGTCTCGATTCTTCGCCCCTGGTCGTTCATGAGTGAGAGGAGGGGGTACACGATGAGTGTTATCCCTTCAATCAGTAGTGCCGGGAGCATGAAACAGAGACTCTTTCCGCTTCCTGTCGGAAGAATGACCAGTTGGCGGGAGTGTGCTTTGCTCTGCCTCCTGTTTCCGTAGAACCCTGCACGCTCGAGAATCGAGTGTATCACCAGTTCCTGATACGGGTAGAGTGATGGAACTCGGAAGTGGTGATGGAGCGTCTTGAGCAGCAGGGTATCGGGGTTGTTGTTGGTGGCATATGGTGATTGTTTCACATATCAATTACTGTAGTGATGTCTCTGTTTGCTTCACCTGAGTTGGATGCTCAAGCTTCCGACTCAGCGAGTACCGTGATTGCCCAACGAAGCGAGAGCAGCGGAGCCATCCCATGGATCCATTGCCGAGCGA
>CAYYOL010000035.1:10274-11746 GCA_964473245.1 uncultured Spirochaetaceae bacterium | reverse complement strand
AGAGCAGCGGAGCCATCCCATGGATCCATTGCCGAGCGAGTGCCGGCAACGAAAGCTTACTTGCATTGCCCAACGAAGCGAGAGCAGCGGAGCCATCCCATGGATCCATTGCCGAGCGAGTGCCGGCAACGAAAGGTTCCATGCCTCACCCCTTGGGGCGGAAGAGGATGCGAAGCTTCCTGGGTCCGCCTCTTGCCCTTGGGTATTGATACCTTACATTTGACCAACCTATCCCTGAGACGCTATGCTTCGCGGTCTACAGCAATGCCTGCTCCGATTTCGTACTAGAGTAGGCGAAGTTCACCACCGATATTGACCTCCAGTACAGAGAAATCTGTCGTATCCAACTGAGCATACATGACGAAATTCGGAGTGACTAAGTAATTGACGGAAATATCCATTCCCAAAGTATTCGTAAGTGTCGATGAATCATCCAGATCCATCGTGGTGGTATTCCCGAGGCCGAAGCCAAACCAGAGTCTGCTGTACGTAGGAAAGTATCGCAGATCTAGTTTCACCAATCCTGTAAGCGAATAAGAGGGTGGGTCGATATACAGTATCTGTTCAGCTTCGCCTTTCACATAGAGCTTGTCATCAAGCAGCATATGAGAATACTCTTCATGGAGAGTCAGTTCGGTTTGCTCGATATCGAAATCTGCGAAAGTTGAAGGTAGTGCGGTGTAAGAGATGAACGGTCTTGCCGAGAGTCTCACTTCCCAACCATGGGACAAGTACTGACTGGTGAATCCACGACGAGCGAAATCAAATTTTGCCCGTTCATACCGGTACATTTGGGATCGACTCAATGCCAGAAGGTCCATATGTCGACCCTCCATACCCATTGCTTCGAGCAAAGCGGTGTAGTAGCGTATATAGTTCTGTCCGAAATCGGACGAGATCTTCTCCATGTACTGATCTTCCTTCGCCATGATGGTGGCCACGGCGATGATCGAGTCTTGTGAGGTGTCGAGGCCAAGACTCTGTAGCATGATTTTTGCGTATATCAGTTGAGAGATATTGTATGTCCTGCCGATGCCTACTCCGACATAGGGTCGGAGCGTACCGTTTAGACTCAATGAGTTGTTGATGTAGGTCATGGAAATATTCGAAGTACCGGTAGTAGTGAGTAGACCGGAATGGATGAACAATGGGAGGTTCTCACCAAAATCGAACAGATAGTTCTTGTAGTCGAAATACAATGCAATGTCCGTTCGATAGTCATCACGCTTGAGGTTGTAGTTGTTTTCAAGGTACATCAGTATGTTGTAGCTATCCTTCTGTGCTTCCTGGAGGTATCGGAGCGAGAAGGCTCCTTCGAGATTCGATATGCTGAATGTATCGGTATCGATTCTGAGATTGAATAGAGAGTTATTGGCACTGGCTCCAGCTACGTCACCCCTGATCATGAGCATATTGTAGGAGTAGGGACCAATGAATCGATAGTAATCTGAATGGGATGTTCTACTGACTGC
>CAYYOL010000035.1:8258-10174 GCA_964473245.1 uncultured Spirochaetaceae bacterium | reverse complement strand
TCTGCAACCACCGGTTCCTCTGCAACCACCGGTTCCTCTGCAACCACCGGTTCCTCTGCACTTGTCAGTGCTTGAATAGATCCCATGATGGGGTCCAGAGACTCTTCTGCTGGTGAATCGTCGGCCTCAAGATACACTTCTTGAGTCTGTTCAATCTCCGACGATGCTTCTTCGTCTGCGGCATAGATAGAGATTGTCATACATACCAAGATGATTCCGATGAGCAGTGTCTTTTTCATGTTATCCTCCACGATAATGAGATGGTCAACAGCTTTGGTCCAAGTACCTTGCAGTAGAATTCTTATAAATTATCCTTTACTGACATGATAAATGCAATAAATAAAATAAAAAGTCATATTATGTGAATATATGAACGTGTTGACAATACTACTAGTTAGTACTATATTGTGTGTATGAAACAGAAGAAATCGTATGGAGAACAGCACGATCTAAATTTGAAGACGCTCGTTTCACTATCTCGCTGCTTTCAATCCGTACGAAAACGAGAAATACAGACTATCAGAGAGGGAGGATTGACGCTAGCTCAGTTTGCAGTTCTAGAGATTCTGTATCATAAAGGGGATCTCAGGATTTGCGATATCATTGAAGGGACCCTCTCGACCGGCGGCAACATGACGGTGGTGATCGAGAACCTCCTCAAAGAGGGCTACGTTTCGAAGTATCCCGATCCGAAAGATCGGCGAGCGCATGTGGTCAGCATCACGGAAAAAGGGATCCAGCTTATGGAAGAGGTGTTTCCCGCGCATGTCGAGCACATAAGTGAGATATTTGATGTATTATCGAATAATGAGAAATTGGAACTGATTACCTTGCTTAAACGCTTGGGAACAGCATCGTAGAGAAATGTATATTTTTTTTACATAGATATTACTAATTAGTATTATAGGAGTGTGTGGTATGAAACAAGTTAAATTAGCAGTTGTGTTTTACAGTATGGGTGGTTCAAACTACCAGTTGGCACAGTGGGCTGCAGATGCAGCAAAGGATTCCGGAGCGGAAGTGAGGCTACTGAAGGTCGCTGAACTTGCACCACAATCGGTGATCGATGGAAACCCTGCATGGAAGGCTACCGTGGAAGCAACCAAGGATGTGCCGGTGGCAACAGCAGATGATATCGACTGGGCAGATGCAATAATCTTCAGCACTCCGACCAGATTTGGAGTCATGGCATCGCAGATGAAACAGTTTTTGGATACCATGGGAGGACTTTGGGCTCAGGGGAAGACCGTGAACAAGGTTGTCAGTGCCATGTCATCCGCTCAGAATCCACACGGTGGACAGGAGGCAACGATCCTATCGCTGTACAACGTCATGTATCACTGGGGAGCAATCGTGGCAGCACCTGGGTATACCGATCCAGTCCTCTTTGGGGCAGGAGGGAACCCGTATGGAACGTCCGTATCGATCGGGCAGGACGGGAAGATGGTCGAAGATGTCGAAGGAGCCGTTCGGCACCAGGCTAAACGGACTGTGAGCGTTGCACAAGCATTCGCAAGTGGTAAATAATTCCTGAACGTCCAGCATAACTAGGGGGCTGTCGTACAAATCAAGAGATTTTAGCGGCAGCCCTCAATTATTGTAGATAGTATGCGTTGTGGTCAGAAAACCAAACCAAAATTCACACCGTATTTGAAACCATTCGTCTCAGAGTCATTGGTCAGGAACTCTACCCCGATATAGGGTTCTGCGAAGATTGAGACGACATCTTCGGTAAGGAGAATCTTGAATCCCAACTCAGCGCCTCCTCCCACGTCGAACGTCTCTCCGAAGACAGAGGACATCCCTAGATAGACACCTACATATGGACCTAACGGAGCTGGTGGTAACAGTAGGTCTTCAAGGCCTTCAAGAGAGTCTCCAAGCAGATCCCTCAATAGAGGTCCCATGTAGTATCG
>CAYYOL010000035.1:0-8158 GCA_964473245.1 uncultured Spirochaetaceae bacterium | reverse complement strand
CTATCTGTTCATAGTATCTGTCGCAGTTCCTTCTGCCAGTTCAGCAGCGACCGCGAAGGTTTCGGAGAGCGTGGGGTGAGGGTGGATTGTTAGTGCGATATCCTCTGCAACAGCACCCATCTCCAATGCAAGAACCGCCTCTCCTATGAGTTCACCAGCATGCTTTCCCGCAATACCGGCACCAAGAATTCTGCCACTTTCGGGATCGAAGAGCGCCTTGCTGACCCCAAGTGGAGCGAGTTCCGTCATGGCACGACCACTGGCTTGCCATGGGAACGATCCCTTCTTGATTGGAATCTTCTTCTCCTTCGCTTCCTGCTCGGTAAGACCTATCCATGCGATCTCCGGCTGCGTATAGGCAACTGAGGGGATACTCATGGGAGTGAAAGCCGACTTGAGGCCACTTGCCACTTCAGCGGCAACCTTTCCCTGATGAGTAGCACGGTGGGCTAGCATGGGATCTCCCGTTACATCGCCGATGGCATAGATGTGAGAAACATTGGTCCGTTGTTTCTCATCGGTGAGTATCCAATCTCGGTCCCCTCTCTTAATCGTCGTCTTGTCGATGTCGATGCGATCTGTATTCACTTTGCGACCAACAGCCACAAGAACGGCATCTGCTTCGATAGAATCGGGAGCTTTCTCTCCCTCGAGTTCGACTTTCAGACTCTCTGATTCTGCTGAAACCTTCGTCACTTTCGTCGATGTATAGATAGCCTTGTACTGCTTTTTCACCTGTTTCAGAAGAGATTGCTTGAGATCTCTATCTGCAGGAGGGATAATAGAATCGGTCATTTCAATGACCGTTATCTCGGATCCGAGCCCATGATATATGGCAGCCATCTCCATACCGATGATCCCTCCACCGATAATGGTCAGTCGTTTTGGTATCTCTGATACCTCCAAGGCTTTCGTAGAGTCCCAGATTCGCTCATCCTCATACGGGATATCGGGTATCTGGATAGGCCTTGATCCGACAGCAATCACCAGATCCTTGAAGGTGATGGTCATTTCACCATCTTCTGTCTTGATCAGCAATTCGGTGTCTGAAATGAAGGATCCGGTTCCGGTGATCCGTTCGACCTTGCGAGCTTTCACCAGACCATCAAGTCCTCCGGTGAGGTTGGATACCACAGTTTCCTTGTGTGTACGAATGGCATCGAGATCGACCTTCGGCTTCCCGTAGGTGATCCCAACTGATTCTAGTTGTGCAGCATCATCCATGACTTGTGCAAGATGAAGGAGCGTTTTCGAGGGGATGCACCCAACATTGAGACAGACCCCTCCGAGACTCTTCTGTTGTTCGATCAGGGTAACCGAACGGCCGAGATCTGCTGCTCTGAATGCAGCAGTGTATCCACCAGGGCCTCCACCGAGAACTACGAAATCACGTTCCAGTTGTTTCATATCGTTCCTCCTAGAGCAGAATCCTGCGGATATCGTGTAGCAAAGAGGCCAGGTACGTAGTGAAACGGGCACCCTGGGCTCCATCGATTGCACGGTGGTCGTAGGAGAGCGAGAGTGGTAGCATATCACGTGGAACGAACGACTCTCCATTCCATACCGGCTTCTTCTCCATTCTTGAGATACCGAGAATGGCACTTTCAGGTGGATTGATGATAGGCGTGAATGCTGTCCCCCCTATGCCGCCCAGACTCGATATGCTGAACGAGGCTCCAGAGATATCCTTGCTCTTCAGTTTTCCATCTCTGGCTCGCTGGCTCAGTTCGACCAGCTCCTGAGCAATCTCCTGAATGCTCTTTTTGTCTGCATCTCGCAATACCGGTACCATAAGACCATCTGGGGTGTCCACCGCAATGCCGATATGGTAGTACTGTTTTAGGATGAGCTCTCCCGAAGCTCCATCGTATGAAGCGTTGAAAGCGGGAAACTCTTTGAGTGCATGGGTCACAGCCTTGACCACAAAGGGGAGAATGCTAATCTTGACCTGAGCCTCCTTCGGTTTTCGTTCCATCTCCTGTTTCAACGTTTTTCTGAACAGCTCCAGTTCGGTCACATCTGCTTCATCGAACTGTGTCACGAGGGGGATGGTCTGCCAACTTCTCTGCAGGTGAGGACCACTGATCTTCTGAATTCTCGTCAGCTTCATTCTCTCTATGGGACCATAGACTGAAAAATCTTCCAGCTCGAACTCGGTCTGGGCTGAAGGTCCCGATCCCCCGCCATCCTTCATAACCTGTTTCACTAATGCCTGAACGTCCTCTTTGAGGATACGACCATGCGGTCCACTCCCTTTTACCTTGCCGAGGTCGATACCCAGTTCACGAGCATACTGCCGTGTCGATGGTGTTGCGTGAAAGGTCGATCCCGGTTTCTGGCTGTTTATAAATTCGGTATGCTCCTTCGGTTCATCTGCACTCACTTTGCTCACAGGCTTTTGCTTGGAGTCAGCTTCGGGCTCTGGTTCCGGTTCTGGTTTGGACTCCTCCATCTCTTCCGGTTGTTCATTCGCAGGCTCCTCCTTTGGTGGAGCTTCAGTTGAGGATTGCTGTTCCTCTTCGACTTCGATGTCTGCCAGAAGCGAATCTTTTGAGACCAGATCTCCCTCTTTGATATGGACACTTTTAATGACTCCTGCAAATGGGGAGGGGATATCGGTAACAGCCTTTGCACTCTCCAGTGCAATGACCGGATCATCGAGTGCGATCGTATCGCCCTCTTTGATATACACATCTATGACCGCTACATCGGAGAAATCTCCAATATCTGGAACTACTATCTGTTTCATTGCCATACTACGCTCCTTGGATTAGCTCAACAACGGGTTGGGCTTGTCGACGTCGATTTCGAATTTCTTGATCGCTTCGGTGACGATCTTCGGAGAGATCTCTTCGCTATCGGCGAGACTCTTCAATGCTGCCAATGCGATATAGTAACGATCGACCTCGAAAAATCTGCGCAATGCCTCACGCGTATCACTTCTACCAAATCCATCGGTACCCAGTATGGTCACACTCTTTTGCGGAATCAATCGTCTGATCTGTTCCGGGTATGCGCGAATGTAATCTGTACTGATGACCACCGGCCCTTCGTGATCGCTCATGATGTCAGTCAGGTACGGGACCTTTGGTTTCTTCTCGGGGTGGGTGAGATTGTACCGCTCCGCCTCGACTCCGTCGCGATGGAGTTGGTTGATTCCAGGGATGCTCCAGATATCGGCATCGATGTCGAATTCACTCTTAAGAAGATCTGCAGCTGCGAGTACCTCGCGGAATATCGTTCCGCTACCCATGAGCTGAACCCGCTTTTTCGCACCCTTCTTTGCTTTTTTGAAGAGGTAAGCCCCGCGGATGATACCCTCCTCAGCACCTTTCGGCATTTCTGGGTGGGTATAGTTCTCGTTCATGAGCGTGATATAGTAGAACACGTCCTCATCTTTCTCGTACATCTGTTCAAGACCGTTCTGTATGATCACAGCCAATTCGTATGAGTAGGTCGGATCATATGCAAGGCAGGTAGGGTGGGTAGCCGCCAAGAGTAGCCCATGGCCATCTTCGTGCTGTAACCCCTCACCATTCAATGTCGTACGACCAGCAGTGGCTCCCATGAGGAAGCCCTTTGCCCTGCTGTCGCCGGCAGCCCAGATGAAATCGTCCACTCGTTGGAAACCGAACATCGAGTAGAATGTATAGAAGGGGATCATCGTAAGGTTGTTGGTTGCATACGATGTTCCCGCGGCGATCCAAGAAGACATCGCACCGGCTTCGGTGATTCCTTCTTCGAGAATCTGCCCCTTTACATCTTCACGGTACCACATGAGCGATTCCGAATCCTGTGGCTCATAGAGTTGTCCAGTAGGTGCATAGATTCCAACTTGTCTGAACAATCCCTCCATGCCGAACGTTCTCGCTTCATCTGGCACGATCGGTACGATCCTGTTTCCGATTTGCTTATCCTTGACCAGCTTGGTCAGGAGTCGAACAAAAGCCATGGTTGTAGAAATTTCTCGATCTCCGGATGCCCGAGTCAAGTCGGAGAAATCCTTCATGGATGGTACTTTGAGGGGTTCAGCTTTCGGATTCCGATAGGGGACCGGCCCTCCCATAATCCGTCTCCGTCGTTTGATGAACTCGTCTTCCGGTGAACCGGGTTCGGGTCTTATGAATGGAAGAGTTTCCAACTGCTTGTCCTCAACCGGGACATGATAGTGGTCACGGAACGCAGTCAATGCCTCCATATCCATGGTCTTCTGATTGTGCGTGCCCATGGAAGCCTCTCCCGATTTTCCCATGCCGTACCCTTTCACTGTCTTGAAGAGTATGACTGTCGGCTCGCCTGTGTGGTGGGTCGCTGCATGGAAGGCTTCGTAGATCTTTCTCGGATCATGTCCTCCTCGGGTCAACTGCCATAGCTCCTGGTCGCTTTTATCGGCTACGAGCTCCTGAAGATATGGATCATCTCCGAAGAGTTTCTCCCTGAGATAGGCTGGTCCTCGTGATTGGATAGTCTGGAATTCTCCGTCGACCATGGATGCAAACTTCTTAAGCAGCACACCCTTGGTGTCCCGTTCAAGTATGGAGTCCCACTCCGAACCCCAGATGATCTTTATGACATTCCATCCGGCTCCGCGGAATTTTCCTTCTAGTTCCTGTATGATCTTTCCGTTCCCTCGTACCGGACCGTCCAGTCGCTGCAAGTTACAGTTAACTACGCAGACCAGGTTGTCGAGTTTCTCTCGAGCTGCAAGTGAGAGGGCGCCGAGGGATTCAGGTTCATCCGATTCTCCATCGCCCATGAATATCCAGACTTTCCTGTCGCCGACAGGTTTCAGTTCACGAGCTTCCAGGTATTTCATGAAGCGTGCTTGATATATGGCCATCATCGGGCCAAGTCCCATGGATACGGTCGGGAACTGCCAGAAGTCTGGCATGAGCCACGGGTGAGGGTAGGATGAGAGTCCCTTTCCGGCAACCTCCTGCCTGAAATTGGCTAGCTGCTCCTCGGTGAGCCTTCCTTCCACGAATGCTCTGGCATACATGCCTGGCGCTGAGTGTCCCTGGAAGAAGATGAGATCGGGTCCATATTCGGCATCGGGTCCTTTGAAGAACCAGTTGAATCCTACTTCATAGATCGCAGATGACGAAGAGTAGCTCGCAATATGTCCGCCAAGACCTTTGTCGTTGTTGTTTGCTCGGGCCACCATGGCCATGGCATTCCAACGAACGAAAGCCGAGACGTTTCTGGCAATGAGTGAATCATCTTTTGGTATGACCGCTTCCTTGTCCTGTATGACTGTATTTGTATAGGGGCTGATTACCCCTGGCGAAGTATTCACTCCACTATTTCTTGCCGTTGCG
The DNA here is from genome assembly GCA_964473245.1 of uncultured Spirochaetaceae bacterium. GTDB lineage: Bacteria > Spirochaetota > Spirochaetia > Sphaerochaetales > Sphaerochaetaceae > CAYZJV01. Next base: position 2,840 of record CAYYOL010000035.1, on the reverse strand, counting down.
GTCAGTTCGTTGAGTAGATGATCCGCCTTTTCAGGTCCTTCGTTCTTAATTACCGCCTCAATGGAGTCCAGCCAATCTTTTGTTTCAGCTGGATCCGGGTCGTGGAAAACCTGTTTGCTCATGAATTACCTCCCTGTGTTGAGCTTTCGCCCCGATAGGAGACCATGAAAGAAAGGACACACGAGTTGGTTAGTCCCCTATCTAATACCTACAATCTCGGTAAGAATTATGAGGTCGTCAAGTCAAATACGCAAGACTAATTTGCCTCACGTGGCATAAGTAGTCGAAAAGTAACGGTGTTCGAATGCTAATCGGCAAGTAGAACGTGCAGGGAGGAGGCTTTTCTTGAATTGAGATTATCTACATGAGGCCGTCGTGGTAGCCGGCCATATAGGAGATCTTTCTCGCTGTCTCCTGTACGGCAGGGATGGTGTTCTCTATCTCTTCCACACTCATATAGTTTTCGAATGCAGAGAGGCTGATTGCCGCTATGATGCGTCCCCCTCTCCCTCGAATCGGAGCGGCGTTGCAATTGTCCTTCAGAATATACTCGTTTCTGTCGCGGGCTATCTGGTCAAGTCGTACGCTTTCAAGCTCTTCCTTCAACTGAACCGGATCGGTTATTGTGTAGCTCGTGAATCCTTTGAGCCCCTTCTTGGCTATGAGCTCGTCCAATTGCGGTTCACTCATCTCACAGGTAAGGGTCTTTCCCAAGCCTGTACAGTGAAAAGGAAGGGCTTTTCCTGGCGTGAAGTACGTTCTCGGGAGACTGAGACTGTCAATACGATCAACGACAAGTATTTCATCCAAATTGAATACACCCATGTTAATGTTCGCTTTCGGATACTGATTCCACAATAGTTCGAGGTAGGGCATAGTAAGTTTTCTGATCTCGAGCGAGACCAGTGCATTCCTAGAGAGCTGCAACGTCTTGAGCGAAGTAGCATAGAGGCCGGATTGTTCATCTTTGACCATATAGCCAGAGGAGACAAGGCTTGCAAGGAGTCTGAAAGCCATGTTCGTATTGATGTCGAGCGAATCACATACGTCTTGTATGGAGAGAGGGTGCTCCTTCGAAGCTGCTAGGTCGAGAATCTGAAAGCAGCGCATAACTGACTTGATATTATATTTGTCTCCGGAATCATTGTTTGCCATGATTATAAATCATAGCGTATAAATTTGAAAAAACAAAGGGTAAATTTGATTTTTTTATAATAAACTCTAGTTTAGTTTGATTTTTTCTTTTCTTTTATCCATACTAAGCAAGAAAAAGTGCGCTGTTGTGGTACTTCAACTATGTGAACTGAAGTGATAAGAGGATTTTTTTTGCAGTTTTGACTATATATGAGCAATATCTGAATAAAAATAAAAAGTAATTATAGAAAGATGAAGTTTTAATACAAAAAATCAAATTAAAGTTGACAGAATGAAATACACCCTTTACTCTATCAAATACGCGGTGCTTTCATTTGGAACTACACGCATTTGATGAATATTGTTGGAGGAAGGCATGAAAACCCCGATCATTGAATCCATGGAGATATACCCGGTAGCAGGACACGATTCCATGGCACTGAACCTCAGTGGTGCGCATGCACCCTATTTTACCCGGAATGTCGTACTTCTGACCGATAGCAGTGGAAATGTCGGTGTGGGGGAGGTCCCTGGTGGACAGAAGATCACTACAGCGCTGGAACAGGTAAAGTCACTAGTCCTAGGGTCCTCTCTTGGAGCATACAAGAATACATTGCTCGCAGTGAAACGAACCTTCGAGGGCAAAGAAGACGATGTTCGTGGTGCACAGACGTTCGATCTGCGAACCGGTGTACATGTAGTCACCGCCATTGAAGCGCCGCTTCTCGATCTTTTGGGAAAGTACCTGGAAGTACCGGTCGCTACACTGCTTGGCGATGGCCAGGTAAGCGAGAAGGTGAAGATGCTCGGATATCTGTTCTATGTCGGAGATAGAAAAAAGACAGACCTTCCCTATATATCCGAAGAAGACTCTCCGGTCGATTGGTATAGACTACGACGGGAGGAGGCTGTGACGCCTGACGCTATCGTGGAATTGGCCCGTGCGAGTAAAGCGAAGTATGGATTCGATGATTTTAAGCTGAAAGGGGGCGTGTTCTCAGGAGAAGAGGAGATTCAGGCTGTGAAGGCGCTAAAAAAAGCCTTTCCCGAAGCACGAATTACCATCGATCCGAATGGAGCTTGGAGCCTCAGTGAAGCTGTTGCTTTGACGAAGAATCTGCATGAGGTGTTGACGTATTGTGAAGACCCTTGCGGTGGAGAGGGAACATTCTCCGGTCGAGAGTTGATGGCTGAGTTTCGACGGGCAACAGGTCTTCCAACTGCAACGAACATGGTTGCAACCGATTGGAGACAGATGGCTCATTCGATCATGCTCCAGTCGGTCGATATTCCACTTGCAGATCCCCATTTCTGGACTATGGAAGGCTCTGTTCGTGTTGGACAACTGTGTGAGACGTTCGGTCTCTCTTGGGGGTCCCATTCGAACAACCACTTCGATATATCGTTGGCCATGTTCAGTCATACAGCTGCCGCTGTGCCTGGGAAGTTGAACGCTATCGACACACACTGGATCTGGCAGGAAGGAAAAGATCGTCTCACTGTCGAACCCCTTACGATTGAAGAAGGATTCGTAACGATTCCACAGGCTCCGGGCCTAGGAATAGAGCCGGATATCGAACGGATTAAAGAGGCTCATGCATTGTACAAGCAAGCTTGTCTCGGTGGAAGAGATGACTCGATTGGAATGCAGTATCTGATTCCCAATTGGAAGTTCGATCCCAAGCGCCCTTGCATGGTGCGTTGAT
>CAYYOL010000034.1:16716-24267 GCA_964473245.1 uncultured Spirochaetaceae bacterium | reverse complement strand
GTACTGCGTTCGTCGCGGGAGAGTAGGTAGCTGCCGAGCCTTTTTTTGTCTTTTTCATTTGTTTAGGATCTGTCGATCCCTATTTATGTGGCTTTTCAGCAATGCTCAGACATTGTGAGGATCCATATGAATCAATCCGGTAGCAATAGCGGAGGTGTCATACCCGTTCCCATCCCGAACACGGAAGTCAAGCCCTCCCACGCCAATGGTACTGCGTTCGTCGCGGGAGAGTAGGTAGCTGCCGGATTTTTCTTTATGTAAATTTATGCAGAAAAATGCATACGGTCGTGAGAAAGTTCCCGGTTGAGCTTGATGAACATCCCCTATTCTTTTATTATGTGGTACGTTTGTCAAACTGAACGATGAAAAGGGGTAAGCTTCATGAGAATTTCCATGAAACAGCTGAATAGGGCATACGGCTCTCTCCATGCTGTTCATCAGATAAGTCTCGACATTCCCTCCAATACCATTTACGGCATCATTGGAAAGAGTGGTGCCGGTAAATCGACCCTTGTTCGTCTGATCAGTCTGCTTGAGCGACCAGATAGTGGAGAGATTTACTACGACGATGCTCGAGTGGATAACCTTCCTAAGCACGATCTGATAAAACAGAGGCGGAAGATCGGGATGATCTTTCAGAACTTCAACCTCTTTTCATCTAGAAACGCTGCTCAGAATATCGCATATCCCCTTGAGATCGCCGGTGTCCCAAAACACGAAATAGATACAAGAGTCGAAGAACTGCTTGGTCTTGTTGGCCTTTCGGGTCGTGGGAATGCCCCCATCAGTACGCTGAGTGGAGGGCAGATGCAGCGTGTCGCCATTGCTCGTGCCTTGGCCAATCACCCAGATATCCTGTTCTGCGATGAAGCAACGAGTGCACTCGATCCGCAGACAACCCGTTCTATTCTCGGTCTGCTTAAAGACCTTCAGAAGAATTTGAACCTCTCGGTCGTCATGATCACCCACCAGATGGAAGTTGTTCGAGACACGTGTGAATATGTTGCTGTGCTCGATAACGGGAGTGTCGTAGAAGAGGGGGCGGTCATCGACGTATTCACCGCTCCAGGTTCTGCGACCACCAAGGAGTTCCTCGCGAATCTCACTCCACTGACGGAACCGGAAGAGGTACGCAAGGACGATATGGTCCGTTGGTCAGACGAAGGTGGTCGATTCACTCTTAGATTCAGAGGGGATCTCACTGGGGAGCCGGTGCTCAGTCGAATCCAGAAAAAATACGATGTTGAATTCAATATACGAGCCGGCGGAGTACAACGGGTATCGGGAGAAGATATAGGAACACTCATCTGCGATATCATCGGTGAGCCCGATGAAGTTGATAAGGCTGTTTCTGCGCTGCACCTCTCGGGCATTCTTGTGGAAGAGGAGGATCTGTAGCATGAATATGTTGTTCACCTTGGTATGGAGTGCCACTGCAGAGACTCTCGCTATGGTATTCGCATCTACCCTCTTCTCCCTAATCCTAGGTCTTCCACTCGGGATATTGCTCTGCATCACTGGTCCTGAAGCCCAAGGCGGAATTATTCCTAAACCGTTATTGAACAACGTGCTGGGACGTGTAGTGAATATTCTTCGCTCATTTCCCTTCATAATCCTTATGATTCTGCTATTTCCTCTCTCTCGAATCATCGTCGGTACCAGTATCGGTACCACGGCAACGATCGTACCGCTGTCTATCGCTGCCGCACCGTTTGTCGCACGAATCATAGAGACAGCGATCAAGGAGGTGGATCCGGGGGTCATTCAGGCCGCCCGCGCAATGGGATCCACCACCATGCAGATCATTTTGAAGGTTCTGATACCAGAGGCTATGCCTTCTTTGGTTTCGGGAATCACATTGACCATCATTAACCTTATAGGCTATTCGGCCATGGCTGGGGCGATTGGTGGAGGAGGATTGGGTGATCTTGCCATACGCTATGGATATCAGCGATTCAGACCAGATGTCATGTTGGTCTCAGTAATCGTGATACTCGTATTGGTGGAGGTTGTCCAAGTCATTGGAAACAAGATCAGCGCTCGCATGATGGCGAGACGTTAGATATCAAAGGGAGATGTAGAGTATGAGAAAATTCACTGCCATAACTGTTGTTATTTTATTGGTGGGAGTCGTTGCGTTTGCAGCGGGATCCAAAGAGAGCGTGAACACGCTAACGGTAGGGGCAACTCCGGAGCCGCACGCAGCAATGCTGAACCTGGTGGTTTCCGATCTTGTAGCAGAAGGAATCACGCTGAAGGTCATCGAGTTCACCGACTATGTCACACCAAACAAGGCGCTTGAGGATGGGCAGATCGATGCCAACTTCTTCCAGCATATTCCGTATCTTGAATCGTTCAACGTAGAACAGGGCTATCATCTTGTGAACGCAGGTGGTATCCACATTGAGCCTATTGCACTCTATTCACGCAAGCACGCAAGTCTTGACAGTATCGGAGATGGGGCGACGATAGCAATTCCAAACGATCCTACAAATGGTGGCAGAGCTCTCCTGTTGCTCGAGACTGCCGGACTGATCACGTTGGTCGAGGATGCAGGAATCGCTGCAACTCCATTCGACGTAGTCGACAATCCACGGAATCTCAGATTCAGGGAAATCGAAGCAGCTTCGCTTCCTCGTGTTCTTAGCGATGTCGATGCAGCGGTCATCAACGGAAACTATGCAATTCCTGCCGGACTGAAAGCGAATCAGGATGGATTGGCTGTAGAAGGAGCAGATTCACCGTATGTGAATATTGTTGCAGTCAAGGAAGGAAGTGAGAACGATCCTGCCATCCAGGCTCTTGTGAAGGCATTGCAGAGTCAGAAGATCAAGGACTATGTTGCCGAAAACTATCCCAATGGTGAAGTCGTTGTAGTTTTCTAGGGGTGCCGGGTTACCCTGACCGTGGCATCGTAGTATAGTGTCGACAGGAGCAAGGACATGAACATCATGTACATTACCCTCGGCGGCATGGTTGCGATTGTCGCGGTTTCAATCATCACACTTTTTTCGGTACGAAACAGATTGGAGCGGTTGAGGAGAGAGGTCTCCGAAACGCTCCAGTCTTCTCATAACGAATCGGTTGCAACACTGACTGGGATCGCATCTCTCACTCAGACACGTCTCGAAGGAGTCTCAGTTCAGACGAATACCCTGAGTGACAAGACCGAACGGCAGCTGTTGGAAATGCGACAATCTCTCGATCAGAGGTTGGAGCATATTAGAATGGACAACGAGAGGAAATTAGAGCAGATCCGAGTCACAGTAGATGAGAAGTTGCATGAGACACTGGAGAGGAGACTCGGAGAGTCCTTCAAACTGGTAAGTGAACAGCTGACGGTGGTAAACAAGAGTCTTGGTGAGATGCAGACACTTGCCGATGGAGTGGGAGATCTCAAGCGAGTGCTCACGAATGTGAAGACTCGCGGTATGTTGGGAGAGTTTCAGCTTCATGCCATTCTGCAGGATATCATGTCTCCCGATCAGTATGCCGCAAACATTGCAACGAAACGTGGCTCGAACGATCGTGTGGAGTTCGCAATCAGGCTACCAGGACCCGACTCCGACAAGCGTGCTGCATCAAGTGTATATCTTCCGATCGATGCGAAGTTCCCCAAAGAGGATTACGACCGACTCACTGCAGCTTTGCAGGAGGGTGACGGCGAAGGTGCAGAGGTTGCGAGAAAAGGGGTGAGAACACGCATTCGTGGAGAGGCGAAGGATATTGCATCCAAGTACCTGGATCCTCCAGCCACGACCGACTTCGCTGTACTCTTTCTCCCCTTGGAGGGGCTGTACGCGGAGGTCCTCAACACACCAGGTCTCGTGGATGAACTACAGCGTGATTATCGCGTTGTGGTAGCCGGCCCGACAACACTTACTGCCCTTCTGAACAGTCTACAAATGGGGTTCAGAACTTTGGCGATTCAGAAGCGATCGAGTGAGGTGTGGCAGATTCTCGGAGGAGTGAAGACTGAGTTCTCTCGATTCGGAGAGTTGCTACTCAAGACACGAAAACGGCTCGATCAAGCTTCTGGAGATCTTGATATGGCTTATAAAAGCACAGAAAAAATTCAAAAAAGACTCGTATCGGTGGAGTCTGCCTCTTCCATCGAATACGAAGAAGATGAGGAGAAATCACCATGACACTGAAAGGAAGAAGTTTTCTGACACTCAAGGATTATACTTCAGAGGAGATTCTCTCTCTGCTCGACCTCTCCGATCAACTGAAGGAGAAAAAGCGGAACGGGCAACGGGATGCACTCCTGGCTGGAAAGAATATCGTACTCATATTCGACAAACCGTCAACTCGTACCAGATGTGCCTTCGAGGTCGCCGCTTTCGATGAGGGAGCTCACGTGACGTTCCTGACGAACAGCCAGATGGGCAAGAAGGAGTCGATCGAAGATACCGCCCGTGTACTCGGCCGGTACTACGATGGCATGCAGTATCGAGGCAGCAGTCAGCGACTTGTTGAGCAGTTGGCCGAGTATTCGGGAATCCCGGTATGGAACGGGCTCACCGATGACGATCATCCCACACAGGTGCTTGCCGATTTCATGACAGCTCGTGAGCATTGCGACAAGCCACTGGACAACGTGAAGTTCGTCTATGTCGGTGACGGGCGAAACAATATGGCGAATGCCCTCATGATAGGAGCTGCAAAGGTGGGAATGGATTACGTTATCGCCTCACCTCAGGAGTTGTCACCATCCAAGCTGCTGGTGAATTCGCTCAAGGAAGATAGGGACGCTTCCGGGGGAACGTTCTCATATGAGACAGATCCGTACGCTGCTGTGAAAGGGGCAGACATCATCTACACCGATGTCTGGGTCTCCATGGGCGAGGAGGATAAGATGTCGAGTAGAATCGCATTGCTTCAGCCATATCGTGTGACCATGGATCTGATTCGAGCCGCCGAGAATCCGAGCGTCATGTTCCAGCATTGTCTCCCCTCATTCCACGATCTCGAAACGAGCATTGGCATGGATGTCTTCGAAAAATTCGGGCTCAAGGAGATGGAAGTCACCGATGAAGTGTTCCGAAGCTCCTACTCGGTTGTATTCGATGAGGCTGAGAACCGTATGCATACCATAAAGGCAGTCATGGTAGCTACCATGACTGACGTACTCTAATCGGGCTAAGGAGTGTCTCGGGTAATAAGGTTCGTATAGAATGTAACAGCCTGACCGAGATTCTCCAATGAGAACCGTTCATCTCGGTTGTGCATGCGCTTTACTTCCCCCGATTCCATCAGAGCAGGTGTGAATCGATATACCTGCTCGCTCAGTTCTTCGTACAGAAGTGCATCGGAACCACTGATCATGACATACGGAGTGGGTATCGCATGAGGAAAGACCGATCGAATCGTTGCTATGAGAGCTTGAAACTCCGGACAGTCAATCCGAGATGCACGAGAACGTTTTGCATCCGATTCTACAGAGACATGCACTCGACTATCGCCGATTGTACGGTTCAACCATGCAACAGCTTTTTCAGTAGACATGCTGGGTAGTGTGCGTACGTTGACAAGGGCACTTGCACTATTGGAAATCACATTCACTGCTGAACTCCCTTCGGTTACCGTGACAGCGAAGGTGGTGCGGATAAGGGCATTCATAGTTGGCGAAGCTCCGAGAATCATGGTGACCACCGGTCGAAATAACCATATGTTCAAAAGAACGAGAGCGAGGGGCCATTTTGCATACTTTCCAAGGGACTGAAGCATCATCCTCGTAGGAGGCTCGTAATGGGCGGGAGGTCGTTTCGATTCTATGTTCCAGATGGCTTTGCCGAGTATACCCAATGCAGTCGGATTGTTCGGACTGGAAGCATGACCCCCCTCTTTCTCACAGGAGAGTCTGATTGAACAATTGCCCTTCTCTACTATGCCGACCACAGCCACAGGAGCCGAGACCATGGGAACGAACCCTTGTGCCACCACGCCACCTTCATCGAGAATGAAGGCAAAACGGATACCTTGCTGTTTGAAAAAGGAGACAATGGTACGAGCACCACGGTCCCCTTTGGTCTCCTCGTCGCACCCGAAGGCCACATACCAGGTCCGTTTGGGATGAAATCCGTCCATAAGCAACCGTTCGATGGTTTCTAGAATGGCTATCATCTGACCTTTTGCGTCGAAACTTCCTCGTCCCCACACGAAGCCATCAGAGATATGACCGGAGAAGGGTGGGTGCGTCCATTCATGCGTCTCATCGGCGGGAACTACATCCTGATGGGCTGTGAGTAGGACGGGGAGCGCTTTTTCATCCTCTCCTTTCCAGCGGAACACCAGATTGTTTCGCTCCCCTGTATCGAGAGATTCGAGTGTGGAAAATACGGTAGGATATGTTTGTTTCAGATATGCATGAAGTTGGAGAAAAGCCGTCTCGTCACGACCGGCGATGGTCTCGAATGAAACGGCCTGAGCAAGGTGGCTTCCCATCTCCTCTTTCTCCTCGAAAGAGAGGTAGGTGGGCATGAATGCCTCCTGTCTCTCCACTGATCTCCGAAGAGTGAAGAGACGAATCAGGCAAACGATAAGAGGAAAACCTATGACAATCCCGAGAATTATGAAGAGAAAGCCCAAAGAAGTATCCCCCCTTGTTGTTTTTCGTAGTGTCTTTTACAGATACATGCTATAGTGTAACATAAGATTTGAAGTACAGAGTAGTAGGATTGTAGGCATGCCAAAGAAAATTAACCATGAGGAGCGCAAAGAGAAGATATTGCAGACCGCGTTGCGGGTTTTTGCGCGCGAAGGATATCGGGATTCCAACCTCTCATTGATTGCTACCGAATGTGGCATATCTCGTCCCACCATCTACCAGTATTTCAAGGATAAAGAACAGATCTACTACTATGCAGTCAAACTCGTCACCGGAAGAATGTTCACCAAGTATGCCGAATATGCTTGGAACACGCCGGATGGAATAGTGAAGCGAATTCTGACAATCTGCTATGACATCATCGAAATCTCGACCCAGCATCGTGGGGAGTTGACTTCATTGATGGATGTCATGTTGCAGCTGAAGAAAGAGGGGACCGACTTTTCCGACATCATTCTTCGAAGGACCGCAAAGCTACATATTCTGTTCAAACGACTGCTCCGTTTGGGTATCTCGACTGGAGAGATCGTAGAGATCGATATCAACCGCATTACCCAACATCTCGTGATTCTCCTCGAGTCATTCTGTTTCCAACTTGCTTTCCTCGATTCGTTCGATGTTGTAGGTTCGAAGGAGATGGTGAGCAACTATCTTGAGCTCCTTCGTCCAACCTCTGATCAGAATTTCATCCGCTAGCAGTATAGGCCACCGCGCTGTTTGCCGCACCTCAATCCACTCAGTATATTACAAGTGGATGTACCGGTGATTTCATTTCCCGAGAGGTAACGCATGAACATTGAAAAAATGACAATCAAACTACGTGAAGCCATACAAGCGTCCAGCTCATTGGCTCACGAATACAAGAACCCCGTGATCGAGGTTGAGCATCTATTTCTCGCGCTTCTGCAGCAGAGAGATGGACTACTCATCCCTCTCTTCGA
>CAYYOL010000034.1:0-16616 GCA_964473245.1 uncultured Spirochaetaceae bacterium | reverse complement strand
CGAGGGGTGACCAAGGACGAGTTGCTCAAGGCTCTGCAATTGGTGCGGGGCAACAACCGCATAACCGATGAAAATCCTGAGGATCGCTATCAATCACTTGAAAAGTATTGCAAGGATATGACCGCACTTGCCCGTCAGCAGAAGCTTGATCCGGTGATCGGGCGAGATGAGGAGATCCGACGTGTCATGCAGGTACTGTCTCGTAGGACCAAGAACAACCCTGTGCTTATCGGTGAACCTGGGGTTGGAAAGACGGCGATCGTAGAGGGGTTGGCACAGCGTATCGTTTCGAAGGATGTTCCCGAATCGCTTGTCTCGAAGCGACTGCTTGCGCTTGATCTCGGTGCGCTGATTGCGGGAGCCAAGTTCAGAGGCGAGTTTGAGGAGCGACTGAAGGCTGTGATCAATGAGGTCGTTTCATCGGAGGGAGCGATCATTCTCTTTATCGATGAGTTGCATACCCTTGTCGGTGCAGGTGCTGCAGAGGGCTCGACCGATGCATCGAATCTCCTGAAACCAGCTTTGGCAAGAGGAGAGTTGCGTGCAGTCGGGGCGACGACACTCGATGAATATCGGAAGCACATCGAGTCTGATAAGGCACTGGAAAGACGATTTCAGCCGGTATACACCAGCGAACCGAGTGTTGAGGATACGATTGCCATTCTTCGAGGTCTAAAGGAGCGGTATGAAGTTCACCACGGCGTTCGGATACGCGATGAAGCATTAGTGGCCGCGGCTGTTCTCTCCGATCGCTATATCACCGCTCGATTCCTTCCGGATAAGGCGATCGATCTGGTCGATGAAGCTGCGAGCCAACTCAAGATGGAGATCGAGAGCCAGCCAGTCGAATTAGATCAGATCGAGAGGAAGATCCTTCAGCTCACCATCGAAGTTCAAGCTCTTGGAAGAGAGACAGACCGGAATTCGGCGAAACGGTTGGAAAAGATCGAAGCCGAGCTTGCCGAACTGAAACACAAACGGGACACGCTCCAACTCCAATGGACGAATGAGAAGGAGGCGATATCCAGCATACGTGAGAACAAAGCCCGTCTGGAGCAGTTGAAAAACGAAGAGCTTCAGAGTGAACGAGAGGGAGACCTTGCAAAGGCTGCTCAGATCAAGCACGGACTCATTCCCGCCCTTCAGAAAGAGATTGCGAAGCAGAGCCAGGCGTTGGACGATGATCAGCAGAACAGCAGGTTGCTCAGAGAAGAGGTCTCAGATGACGATGTCGCGCGTATCGTATCCAACTGGACCGGAGTTCCGGTAGCAAAGATGCTCTCATCGGAGATGGAGAAATATGTGAACTTGGAACATATTCTCGGTGAACGGGTCATTGGTCAGAGTGAAGCCATACGTGCAGTAAGCGATGCAATCAGGAGAAACAAGACCGGTATTGGCGATGAGCGTAGACCGTTGGGGACTTTCCTTTTTGCAGGGCCTACAGGGGTGGGAAAGACAGAGCTTGCGAAGGTTCTTGCTTCATTCCTCTTCGACGACGAGAAGGCACTTACAAGAATCGATATGAGTGAGTACATGGAGAAGTTCTCGGTAAGTAGACTGATCGGAGCCCCTCCCGGGTATGTGGGCTATGACCAGGGAGGTCAGCTCACGGAAGTGGTTCGCAGAAGACCCTATTCGGTAATCCTGTTCGACGAGATCGAGAAGGCGCATCCCGATGTTTTCAACATCCTTCTGCAAGTTCTAGACGATGGACGGCTCACCGATGGACAGGGTCGCATAGTCGATTTTACCAACACGATCGTGATCATGACGAGCAATCTCGGGAGCGAGCTTTTGCTCACCACACCGACGTTCGAGGAGGCGCGATCGGCAGTCGAGTCGGTCATCGCAAAAGCATTCAAGCCCGAATTCATCAATAGAATCGATGAGATCATCGTTTTCCATCGATTGGAGCGGGAGCATATCAGACGAATCGTAGGGCTGCAATTGGAGTTGCTGGTTCGACGTCTTGCAAGGAGAAACATGGTTCTCACATACGATGATGCGGTACTCGATGCGATCTCCTCGGCTGGGTACAATCCCGATTTTGGAGCGCGTCCTATAAAGCGGAGTATTCAGACTCTTGTAGAGAACCCGCTAGCAAAGGCGATCATGGCTGGTTCGTTCGCCGAAGGTGACACGATTGTTTTACATGCCGATGAGTCTGGCTCTATAGAGCTGAAGAATCCTCGTGACCAAGGAGCGTGAGTCTCCGGTAAGATTCGGGGGTGTCGATATCTGTAGTCCAAGCAGGGTCTACGGTGTCGAGCCTCCGGACATCCCTATGAGCAAGCAGATCTCGCATTGTCGCGGTGTCTGGTAGGTCGAGTATAACTGAGCGGAGTGACGATCTGCAGAGTACCGGGTGACCCGGTATATCGTTGCAGTAGGGGCGGACTGCCTCGGCTTCTGCAAGGAGCGGAATAAGTTGTCGATAGTGATCAGCCTTCACAAGCGGAGTATCGCCCATGGCTATGGTAAAATGCTCGTTCTCAGACACCGCTGCCACGCCAATTCTTGTCGATGAGAACTGTCCTCTTTCAGGGTTGGGATTATGTACGATAACGAACCGTGACGGGAACCGTTTCCGATACTGTTCGAGCATTGGCTGCAATTCAGATTCGTGGAATCCGGTAACGACAATCACCCGAGCGGACACGTCCAGTGCCGAATCGATTGCATGTGCCAGTATGGGTCTCTCCTTGAATGGCAACACTAGTTTCACTGTCCCCATGCGCGAAGCTTTTCCTGCGGCCAACAACACAGTCTCCATATCCACTCCCACAAGAAGCCTACCATGATTGCAAAAAGTTTGCCATTCCGATTATACTCGCACCCATGATTGCCACGTACATCAACAGCCTCGCTGTAATTATCGGGTCCCTGCTGGGACTGCTCATCGGCTCTCGATTGAAGGAACAGTTCAAAGAGGTGGTCTATGCATCTGCAGGACTGGTCACCATCGTCATCGGTATACAGATGGCCCTGCAGACGCAGAGCTTTCTCGTTCTGCTCTTCTCCATAGTTGTGGGTGGACTAATCGGTTATCTCATAGGAATCGAGGATGCAGTGCTTCGTCTGGGAGATTGGATGGAACGAAAGACCAGCAGAAAGCAATCGGCTCTCGGTGAAGTATCGACTGGCTCTCTGTTCGCTCACGGGTTTCTCAACTCGTCGGTCCTGTTCTGTTCCGGAGCCATGGCGGTTGTCGGGTCGATTGCTGCGGGTACCCAGGGTGATTATACGCTTATACTGATCAAGTCTGTTATGGACGGGAGTATGGCGATCATCTTCGCAGCGGCCTATGGTCCTGGAGTGATCGGCTCTGCAGCTGTCATTCTGCTCTATCAGGGGTTTTTTACGCTGGCTGGAGGTTGGCTCTCTCCGCTCATGGGAGAGGCCGGGCTCGCAGAGCTGTCTGCAGCGGGGGGTGTTCTGCTCATCATGATCGCATTCGGGCTCATCCAGGTCCGACAGTTCAAGACCGGCAATTTTATTCCTGCTCTCGTGTTTGCTCCACTTTTCAGCAAGATCGGCACTTGGCTGTCGAACCTTTTTCCCTTTATCTGAGAGGAACGCTACCGCTTGCGAGCCGATTTCAGCGTTGAACTAGCCGATTCATCCCGCTCGGTTGGACACCGTTTCGCTTTCCAAATATCGTTCGTGTACTCCATGATCGTTCGATCGCTCGAGAACTTGCCCGATGCAGCAATATTCATAATGGCTTTCTTCGCCCAGACATCCCTGTTGTTTGCATAGAGGAATGTAGCTTCGTCATGGGCATCGGCATAACTTCTCAGATCTGCAAAATGGAAGTAACGATCCTCTTCGAGAAGCGACTTTCGCAATGGGTCGAAAATATTTGGCTCCATGACATTGAAGTATCCTGAGAGGAATAGATCCATGGCTTTCCGGATCTCGGGGTCTCGGGAGATCCAGTCATAGGGATCATAGTCGGGACGCATACGCTCAATCTCATCTGCAGAGTGTCCGAATATAAACATATGTTCTCGTCCCACTTCTTCTGCCATCTCTACGGTGGCGCCGTCCATGGTTCCAATGGTGAGTGCTCCATTACACATGAACTTCATGTTTCCGGTTCCCGATGCCTCGAACCCTGCTGTCGAAATCTGCTCGGAGAGGTCGGTTGCAGGAATGAGTCGCTCAGCCATCGTTACCCGATAATTAGGTAGGAAGTGGACCGAGATGAGGTCGCGAACCGAACTGTCATTGTTGATGACTTTTGCAATATTGTTGATGAGCTTGATAATCAGTTTCGCATTCACATAACCGGGAGCCGCTTTTCCTCCGAAGATGAATGTGGTAGGTGAGAAATCTTGCATTCTTCCCTCTTTGATTCGTTGATAGAGGAGCATGATATTCAAGGCATTGAGTAGCTGCCTCTTGTATTCATGAATACGCTTGACTTGGACATCGAACATGGTATCCGGTCGTAGTACCACCTGGCAGTCCCGTTTGATGAATGAAGCTGCGGACTCCTTCGCTTTCTGCTTGATGGTCAGAAAGTCGGATCTGAATGCCGCATCTTCTGCAAATGGTTCGAGATCCCTAATCCGCTCATAGTCTGTGATCCATCCATCTCCGATGGCCTCGGTGATCTTCTCTGCCAGTAGCGGATTCGAGCTGAGTAGCCATCGCCTCTGTGTGATACCGTTTGTCTTGTTGTTGAATCTGTTGGGGAAGACGATAGAGAACTCTGGAAACATCCGTTCGGTGAGTAGCCTTGAGTGGAGAGCCGCAACTCCGTTAGTGGAGTGCGAACCGATTATGGAGAGGTTGGCCATGCGAATCTGTTTCTGAGGGCCCTCTTCAACTATGCTGAGTCGTTTGATCGCTTCCGGCTTTAAGGGGAAGAAGGAGACTGCATGTTGCAGGAATCGATGATTTATTTCGAAAATGATCTGCACGTGTCTCGGAAGTATGTTCTGGAGCATTGCAAGAGGCCATTTCTCCAGTGCTTCGGGCATGAGCGTATGATTCGTGTACCCCATGGTACGAACTGTGGTATCCCACGCCTCTTCCCACTCTACTCCCTCTTGATCCACCAGAATTCGCATGAGCTCGGGAATTGCGAGAGAGGGATGTGTGTCGTTCAGCTGAATGGCTGCGAACTCTGGAAGTTCACTCCAAGCTACCGACTGGCGTTTGAATCTTCGAATGATATCTGCAAGGGAGCAGGCAACGAAGAAGTATTGCTGCTTGAGACGGAGCTCCTTGCCCATGTAGAGGGTGTCGTTCGGATAGAGCACCTGACTCAGGTTCTCTGCAAGTATCTTTGCCCTCACTGCTTCAACGTAGTCTCCCTCGTTGAACTCCTGGAAGTTGAACTCATCGGTCGCTTTTGCACTCCAGAGACGGAGCGTATTGACTGTCTTGCCTCCGTAGCCGACTATGGGCATGTCGTAAGCAACACCCTGGACCTGGTCTGCACTGATCCATTTATATTGATCCCTGCCACCTTCTCTGATTACTCGCACCTCTCCACCAAAGCCTACTGTGTAGGTAATGTCTTCTCGAGGTATCTCCCACGGGTTTCCGTGTTTGAGCCAGTTGTCGGGCTGCTCGGTCTGCCATCCGTTTCTGAGTTGTTGCTTGAATATGCCAAAGTTGTACCGGATTCCATACCCATAGGATGGAATGTCCAGTGTAGCTAGAGAGTCGAGGAAACAGGCAGCAAGACGTCCGAGACCACCATTTCCAAGGCCTGCATCCGGTTCTACCTCTACCATCTCCTCGTAGGTGTATCCCAGTTCCGACATTGCCTCTCTGACCTCATCTTCCAGTCCGAGATTGATACAGTTATTTGTCATTGCTCTGCCCATGAGAAATTCAAGGGAGAGGTAGTAGACCCGCTTCGAGCCCGATTTTCTTTGGGTATCCCTTGAGTGGTGCCACTGATGGATTATTCGGTCTCTGATACTATAGGCGAGTGCTGTATAGCGAGATATATCTGTGTTATGGAACTCGTCGGCATCGAGCGAATACTTCAAATGTTCCGCGAAATCGAGAGCAATAGCCGCTTTCGTCGGTGAGAAACGAGTGTGCTGTTCATTGGTGCTCATAATACTCCTCCTGCAGCATGGTAAGGCTACATTTGATTCAATAGTATCTGAATACCGATACCGAATCAACCTTCCCACATTCGAAGTCGACTTCAGTTTCAGAATAGATAAGGATTTATTGGATTTTTCTCGACATGCGTCACTGGGGAATGCATACTTGTTTCGGCGAGATACGAAAGCTGTGAAGACTTTCTGGAAATCTTACTCGTTGGTTATTGACAAAAAATGGGTGATTTGCTACGTTGACATCTGCTCGACCGCGCGATACGTTATTTTCTCGTGTCCAAGTGGTATAGCTGATTCGCCCTTGTAGCTCAGCCGGCAGAGCACCACCATGGTAAGGTGGGGGTCATCGGTTCAAATCCGATCGAGGGCTATGTACCTCTATTATTCGTTGAGAGCGGCGCCGGTTATTCCGGTAAGGAGTTTTTACTATGGCTAGCAATAAGAAAAAGGGGCCGGTTGAAAAGATCGCCTTGCAGTGCACCGAGTGCAAGCAGAAAAACTATACAACTGAGAAGAATCGTCGGAACACTCCGGGGAAGATCGAGTTGAACAAGTTCTGCCCATTCGAGCGAAAGCATACTCTTCATCGCGAGACGAAGATAAAATAAGCCTTCCGAGGCAAACCGAGAGGCGAACAGGTCAGTAGCTCCAATGGCTAGAGCGCTGGTCTCCAAAACCAGATGTTGTAGGTTCGAGTCCTACCTGACCTGTCCGCTTCCCGTGCAAGGAGTTGGTTGATGAAGAAATTGATACGGTATTTCAAGGAATCTCGTTTGGAACTGAAGAAGGTCGTATGGCCTACTCGGGAAGAAGTGGTGACCTCAACCAAGGTCGTGTTGGTCTCCACCGCCATTTTTGCCCTGGTCCTTGGTCTGGTTGACTTCCTGTTGGTACAGGGTGTTGACCTGTTGTTCTAGGGAGAGGTCATGGCAAAAGGTTGGTATGTAGTACATACGTATTCTGGGTATGAGAATAAAATCGAGAAAACTATCCGGAAAATGATCGAGAGCGACCCACAGTTCGGTGAGGTCGTTTCCGACGTGAAGGTCCCTACCGAAGAAGTGGTAGAGGTCAAGGATGGTGTGAAGAAAACCGTCAAGCGCAAAATTCTTCCCAGTTATATTCTTGTTCAAATGGATCTGCCTGAGTATCAGTGGGAGTTTTTCTGTTCCCAGGTAAAGAGGATTCAGGGTGTCACAGGATTCGTTGGGTCTCTCGATGGTCGAAAGCCAGTACCCCTTTCCAGTGAAGAGCTGAAAGGGATATTGCAGAAGACTGGAGAGATCAAGACCGAGAAGGTGCTCAGGCCGAAACAGTCGTTTAGCCAGGGTGAGCACGTGAAGATTGTCGAGGGTCCGTTTGAATCGTTCACTGGAACCATTGAAGAGGTGAATCTCGAAAAGGGTCGACTGAAGGTCTTAGTCGGCATATTCGGTCGATCCACCCCTGTTGAAGTCGATTTCCTGCAGGTTGAGAAGATATAATCCAATCAGGCTGCTTGATTTTTTAACATTTTTCTCCCCACCGGAGATTTCCGGTAGGTGGGAGCCTCTTCGTTGAAGGGGCGTCAATACCAGCGCGGAGCATTATGCTGCCGTGTAAGGAGACACTAGTATGGCAAAGAAAAAGGTAACTGCTGTCATAAAACTGCAGTGCCCAGCCCAAAAGGCTACGCCCGCACCACCCATTGGTCCCGCTCTTGGGCCTCATGGTGTAAGTGCACCCCAGTTTGTCCAGCAGTTCAACGATAAGACGAAGAACTTTGAAGCTGGACTTATAATTCCTGTGGTCATTACCGTTTACGCTGACCGTTCCTTCACCTTCATTCTGAAGACACCGCCTGCTGCGGTACTCATCAAGAAGGCGTGTGGAATCGCTAGTGGTTCGGGAGTGCCTCACACACAGAAGGTCGCGAAGCTGACACAAGCTCAGCTTACCGAAATCGCTCAAACCAAACTTCCCGATCTCAATGCCAATGACATTGAAGCGGCCAAGAAGATTGTCGCCGGTACAGCAAGAAGTATGGGTGTCGAGGTGGAGGCGCAGAAATGAAGCACGGTAAGAAATATAAAGAAGCTTTGAAGCAAGTCGACAAGACGAAGCAGTACACATTCGTAGATGCAGCGGCGCTCGTGAAGCAGGTCGCTTTTGCAAAATTCGATGAAACTGTAGAAATGTCTCTGAACCTTTCGCTTAAGAAGAGTCAGACAGTGCGTGACACCGTTGTGCTTCCAAATCAGTTCGCCGCTGAAAAGCGTGTATTGGTTTTTGCCAAGGGTGAAAAGGCACAAGAGGCTCTCGACGCAGGCGCAGCGTATGTTGGTGACACCGACCTTGTCGAGAAGATTCGTGGTGGTTGGATGGATTTCGATGTGGCAGTAGCTACACCGGACATGATGAAGGACGTTGGTCGTCTCGGCCCGATTCTTGGAAGAAGAGGCCTCATGCCCAACCCCAAGACACAGACTGTTACCTTTGACATCAAGGGAGCTCTTGCCGAGTTGAAACAGGGTCGTGTCGAGTTCCGTTCAGACAAGACCGGAGTCGTTCACCTCGCGATTGGAAAGGTATCCATGGATGCAGAGAAGATTGCAGAGAACGCTCGAGTCGTGTTGAGCGAGGTGCTCAAGAGGAAGCCCAGCGATGCAAAGGGTGATTTTCTCAAGAGTGTCGCACTCAGTTCTACCATGGGCCCAGGCGTCATGGTCGACGTGAAAGAGAACTAGGAGGATTGGGAAATGGCAGAATATCAGACGCGAAAAGCCCAGCATAAGGTCGAAGCAGTCAAGGAGATGACATCCGAATTCTCTCAGTACGATGGATTCATCTTTACCGATTATCGTGGAATGACTGTTGAGCAGATCACCGATCTCCGCAACAAGTTGCGTGAGAAGGAGTCGGCCTATCGGGTAGTGAAAAACCGATTTGCAAGGATCGTCATGAATGATCTGAAGCATGATGGTACAGATGATAACCTTGTTGGTCCCACTGCAGTGGCGTTGACCAATGGCGAGGATGCCTCGAATGCAGCTTCAAAGATTTTGTTTGAGTTCACCAAAGGGTCACCTCTGCAGATCAAAGGAGCTTACATCGATGGTAAGCTGTTCAGCAAGGAAGAAATTGAGGCATACAGTAAGTTGCCGACCAGGTTGGAGTTGATTGCTTCCCTTATGGGTACCATGAAGGCTCCGCTTTCGAAGCTCGCTCGTACTTTGCAGGCAGTTGCCGATGCAAAAGAGGGAAAAACAGAAAATTAACACGGTACTAGTCTTCACGTTTACGTAGACCTGCTATTACCGTAAGAATACACAAGGAGAAGATAATATGGCTACTAAAGAAGAAATCTTGGAAGCAATCGCAAACATGACTGTGATGGAGGTCTCTGACCTCATCAAGGCAATGGAAGAGAAGTTCGATGTTACCGCCGCAGCTCCAGTTGCTGTTGCAGGTGCTGTCGCTGCTGCTGCAGAAGAAGTTGAAGAGCAGACAGAGTTCGATATCATCCTCAAGGGTGTTGCAGATGGCAAGACAATTCCTGTCATTAAGGAAGTCCGTGCTATCACCGGTCTTGGACTCAAGGAGGCTAAGGATCTGGTTACCGCTGGCGGAACGATCAAGGAAGCTGTCTCCAAGGAAGATGCTGCAAGCCTCAAGGAGAAGCTCGAAGCTGCAGGCGCTACTATTGAAGTCAAGTAACTCGATTTTTTTCATGTTTAAACAGGCTTTAGCCTGAGGGACCAGCCACCGGAATAGTTCCGGTGGCCGGTCGTGTCTACTACATTCCGATGTGTCGGTTCTCGGACACCTGTCCGAATCTTCCGCAACACAGACCTCCGGAGGGTAACAATGGTTGCCAAAGGCAATTCTATCACGAGAAAATTCATTGGAACCCATAGTCAAGAAGTATGTGAATTACCGAATCTGGTCGGCATACAGCTTGATTCCTATGAACGGTTCCTCCAACTCAATCGCGTACTGAAAAGCGAAGAACCTGATCCAAGCTACGGGCTGGAGCAGGTGTTTCAATCTACGTTCCCGATTGAGAGCCAAAATGGTGAAATGTGCCTACACTATCATGGGTACACGATCGACTATGACAACATAAAATTCTCCGAGATCGAGTGCAAGCGGAAAGGAAGAACTTTTTCCGTTCCTATCAAAGCCACAATCAGTCTTGAGTTGACCGGTACCGGTGAGCTCCGTCAACGGGAAATCTTCTTCGGTGATATTCCGTTGATGACCGATCGCGGTACGTTTATCATCAATGGTGCTGAACGTGTCGTGGTAAGTCAGATTCACCGCTCACCTGGTGTCATCTTCTCCGATGACAAAGGCGTGTACTCATCGAGAATCATCCCATACCGTGGATCCTGGCTCGAGTTCGAGATCGACGACAAGAAGAAAGATCTCATCTTCGCCAAGATCGACAGAAAGAAACGAATCCTGGGAACACTCTTCCTCCGAGCCATCGGTCTCGATAGCAGAGAGAAGATCGTTGCCCACTTCTATAAAGCCAAGCGTGTCGAGCTTGCCAAGGATCTTGAAGCGAATAATGAGCTCGTCGGAGCCATCGCCTATACCGATATTTACTCGACGAAGGGTGGAAAGTCGGCAAAGAAGCTTCTTCGAGCGGGAGATGAACTCTCTCCCACATTCATCGAAGCCCTCGTGAAGGATGGCGTCGCTTCAATCGAAATCATCGACGAAGACCATCCAGAATCTCTGCACTCTCGCATGATCATCAACTGTTTTGAGGTCGAGGATGCAAAATATACCCAGGAAGGGTATGACGAGCCGATGAAGGAAGATGTTCTCTCTCCCATCTATGCTGTGTTGCAGCCAGGTGAGATGATCGCTATCGAGCGTGCGGAGAAAGACCTTCCAGACATGTTCTTCTCAAGCCGCAGATACGACCTGGGAAGCGTCGGAAGATATAAGTTCAACAAGAAGTTCGGAACGGAAGAGGATGTCGACGATGAAGAGGCAAGTACGGACCTGACAGTTCTTGTGCCTCAGGATATCGTCAACACCATGGGCTTCCTTATCAAGGTGTATATCGGAGAAGAGAATGTCGACGATATCGACCATCTGGGAAACCGCCGTGTGAGATCGGTGGGAGAGCTCCTGCAGAACCAGCTCAGTGCAGCGTTCGCTCGGATGGAGCGTATTGCTCGTGAGCGAATGAATCTTGAGAGCAATCAAGTAAAACCGCAGGACCTCGTCTCAATCAAACCGGTTGTAGCAGCCATCAAGGAGTTCTTCGGTTCGAGTCAGTTGAGCCAGTTCATGGACCAGGTCAATCCGCTCGCCGAGCTTACCCATAAACGAAGACTGAACGCATTGGGACCTGGAGGTCTTTCTCGTGATCGTGCTTCGTTCGAAGTTCGTGATGTTCACTATACTCACTATGGGCGTATGTGTCCTATCGAGACTCCTGAAGGTCCGAACATCGGTCTGATCGTCTCGTTAGCCAACTACACGCGAGTGAACAAACATGGATTCCTTGAGAGTCCATACAGAAAAGTGATCGAAGGAAAGGTCTCCACCACATATCGATACCTCGATGCCAATGATGAAGAGAAGTTCTTCATTGCACAGGCGAACTCTCCCATCGATTCCGAGGGGACTTTCCTAGAAGACGATATTCCTGTCCGTCGAAGCGGAGACTACACCACACGTCCAGCTTCGGATGTAAAGTACATGGATGTTTCGCCGATGCAGGTTATAAGTGTTGCCGCTTCACTGATTCCTTTCCTTGAGCATGACGATGCTAACAGAGCTCTTATGGGCTCGAACATGCAGAGACAGGCAGTTCCTCTTCTCTTCCCCGAGGCACCGTACGTCGGTACCGGTATGGAAGCAAAGACTGCATATGACTCTGGCGTGCTGATCAAAGCTAAGCGGGCTGGAACAGTATCGTATGTCTCTTCGATTCGTATTGACATCACACCGGATGAAAGCGAGATCGAAGGCGAAGTCGATACCTACATCGTACAGAAGTTTGAAAGAACCAACCAGGATACCTGTTTCAACCAGAAACCAATCGTCGCCGTTGGTCAACATGTGGACTCCGGAGCTGTCATTGCAGACGGTCCCGCAACCCAGGATGGTGAGCTCGCTCTTGGAAGAAATATCCTAGTTGGATTCGTTCCTTGGGATGGGTACAACTATGAAGATGCGGTACTCATCTCCGAACGGGTTGTGAAGGACGACATCTACACCTCTATTCACATTAAGGAGTTCTCCACAGATATTCGTGAGACGAAGCTTGGACCGGAGAAACTTACCCGTGATATCCCGAATACGAGTGAGAAGAACCTGGAACAGCTCGACGAGGATGGTATCGTCAGAGTAGGATCGGTGGTAAGACCAGGCCACATATTGGTTGGAAAGGTCACGCCGAAGTCCGAGTCCGATACGACACCCGAGTTCAAGCTGCTCAATTCAATTTTCGGAGAGAAGGCGAAGGAGGTTCGTGATACATCGCTCAAAGTGCCTCACGGTACCGAGGGAACGGTCATTGATATTCAGCGTCTGAAGCGAAGCGAGGGAGATGAATTGCCACCAGGAGTCGATGAGATGGTCAAAGTTCTCATCGCCACGAAGCGAAAACTTCGGCAGGGTGACAAAATGGCAGGACGTCACGGAAACAAGGGTGTCGTTGCCAGGGTACTTCCCGAAGAGGATATGCCGTTCATGGAGGATGGTACACCATTAGATGTGTGTCTCAACCCACTGGGCGTTCCTTCTCGAATGAACATTGGTCAGCTCATGGAGACTCAACTTGGTTGGGCTGGACATGTCCTTGATCAATGGTACTCCTCGCCGGTATTCCAGTCCGCATCTATTGAAGACATTGAAGAGAAGATGAAGGAAGCGAATCTACCGGTCACCTCGAAGGCCACGCTGTTCGATGGTAGGACGGGAGTCAAGTTCGTGAATCCAGTCTTCTGTGGATACATCTATTATTTGAAGCTCCACCACTTGGTGGACGACAAGATGCACGCTCGTTCGACAGGCCCTTACTCGCTGGTTACTCAGCAGCCTCTGGGTGGTAAAGCCCAGTTTGGTGGTCAGCGCCTTGGTGAGATGGAAGTGTGGGCTCTTGAAGCTTACGGTGCAGCCAATACGCTGCAGGAACTACTCACTATCAAGTCGGATGATATGAATGGAAGAGTGAAGATCTACGAGAGCATCGTGAAGGGTGAGCCTGCAACGAACGCCGGGATGCCGGAAGCTTTCAATGTACTCGTCCAAGAGGTTCGCGGTTTGGCGCTCGATATGTCGGTGTATGACTCCAAGGGTAGGCAGGTGCCACTCACGGAACGAGACGAAGAGCTTATCAATAAGCGGAACTCGATTAACTAAGCAGGAGATTTCGATGAAGGAAATTCAGGATTTCGACAGCATCATGATAAAGTTGGCCAGCCCTGATCAGATCAAGGCATGGTCGTACGGTGAGGTCAAGAAGCCAGAGACAATCAACTACCGGACGCTACGTCCGGAGCGTGACGGACTCTTCTGTGAGAAGATTTTCGGAACGACAAAAGAGTGGGAATGCTACTGTGGAAAGTTCAAATCCATCCGATATAAGGGTGTGATCTGTGACCGCTGTGGTGTTGAAGTCACGCACTTCAAAGTGCGCCGTGAGCGGATGGGTCATATCGACTTAGCCTCTCCTGTCTCTCATATCTGGTATTATCGTTCGGTCCCTTCTCGGATGAGTCTACTGCTTGATATTCCACGTGCAGCACTGCAGTCGATTCTCTACTATGAGAAGTACGTGGTTATCAATTCTGGAGAGACCGAACTTCGTTACAAGCAACTACTCACTGAAGATGAATACTATCAAGCTCGAGAACAGTACGGTGAGTCGTTCCAGGCAATGATGGGTGCCGAAGCTGTGAAGATACTCCTAGAGAATCTCGAGCTGGAGGAGTTGTCGGCTGAGCTTCGTGAACAGATGGTTGCGAAGGGCGAAAAAGCAGATAAACGGCTCCTTAAGCGAATCGAGGTTGTGGAGAACTTCCGGGATAGTGGGAACCGTCCTGAGTGGATGATTCTTACCGTTATTCCAGTTATACCCCCAGAATTGCGACCGATGGTCCAGTTGGATGGAGGGCGTTTCGCTACCAGCGATTTGAACGATCTCTATAGACGAGTGATTAACCGAAACAATCGACTTACACGATTGATGTCCCTTCATGCCCCCGATATCATCATCCGAAACGAAAAACGGATGTTGCAGGAGGCTGTGGATGCATTGTTCGACAACTCGAAGAAGAAGCGAGTTGTGAAGGGAGCATCCAACAGACCTCTCAAATCGCTTTCGGACATGCTGAAAGGAAAGCAGGGGCGATTCAGACAGAATCTGCTCGGTAAGCGTGTAGACTACAGTGGACGTTCGGTAATCGTTGTTGGTCCAGAGCTCCGCCTGCATCAGTGCGGACTCCCTTCAAAGATGGCTCTCGAGCTCTACAAGCCCTTTATCATGAAGAAGCTCGTGCAGCGTGGGGTTGTCTACAATATCAAGAAGGCAAAGACGCTGGTCGAACAGGAGACTCCGGAAGTCTGGGCGATTCTCGATGATGTCGTCAGAGAGCACCCGGTTCTTCTCAATAGAGCTCCGACACTCCACAGACTCGGTATCCAGGCTTTCGAGCCGGTTCTGGTCGATGGAAAGGCCATAAAGCTTCACCCTCTCGTATGTCATGCATACAATGCCGACTTCGACGGAGACCAGATGGCTGTTCACGTACCGCTTACTCAAGCTGCACAGATCGAGTGTTGGACACTCATGCTCTCTGCGAACAATCTGCTTGACCCTGCGAACGGTAAACCGATTGTCTTCCCTTCACAGGATATGGTTCTCGGTATCAACTATCTTACTCGAGAGATGAAGGGCGCAAAGGGCACCGGGAAGTATTTCGACAACATATCTGAACTGATTCTAGCCATTGAAGCAGGATCGCTCTCGTACAATGCTCTGATCTCCTACCGACTCGCCGATGGTACGGTCATTCAAACCACTGCCGGACGAGTGCTGTTCAACGCCGAGATGCCGCCTGAGATCTCTTTCCAGAACGTCTGTTTCGGTGATAAGGAACTCAAGCGTCTCGTGGGAGAGGTTATTCAGAATCAGAAGACTTCTGTTGCTGTGAGCATGCTCGACTCCATAAAAGATGTAGGGTTCAAGTACGCGACACTCTTCGGTGCGACTATCGGTCTTTCTGATATGATTGTCCCCGAATCGAAGCTTGTATTGGTAGAGGCTGCCGATCAACGCCAGACGGAGATCAAAGAGCAGTATCGTCAGGGACATATCACTCAGGACGAACGATACAACAGAGTAATCGAGGTGTGGAGCAAAACGACTGAGGATATCTCTGCTGCCCTCATGTCCGAATTGAAGACCAGTCAGAATGGCTTCAACCCATTGTACCTCATGGCCGACTCCGGTGCTCGAGGTTCAAAGACTCAGATTCGTCAGCTTGGTGGTATGCGTGGTCTTATGGCCAAGCCCTCGGGAGATATCATCGAGTTCCCTATTCGTTCTAACTTCAAAGAAGGGCTCTCGATCATTGAGTTCTTCATCTCCACGAATGGAGCAAGAAAGGGATTGGCAGACACTGCTCTCAAGACAGCAGAAGCAGGATATCTCACTCGTCGTCTTGTTGATATCGCACAGGATGTCGTGATCAACGAAGAGGACTGTGGAACCATCAATGGAATAGAACGAACTGCGATGAAGGATGGAGACGAGATTGTCGAATCACTCTCTGACCGAATCGTTGGACGTTATACACTTGAGAAGGTCATTCACCCGATTACCGGAGAGATGATTCTCGATGTGAACAATGAGATCACTGCAGCCAAATCCATAGAGATTGAGGAGTCGGGCATTGAGTCCGTTCTGATCCGTACCGTGCTCACTTGTGAAGCTCGTCACGGAGTATGTCGAATGTGTTATGGAAGGAATTTGGCTACCAACAGACCGGTCGATATCGGTGAGGCGGTCGGTATCATTGCTGCACAGTCGATCGGTCAGCCCGGTACCCAGCTCACTATGAGAACGTTCCATATCGGTGGTACTGCTACGAGCGGTTCCGAGGAGAATAGACTGACTTTCCACTATCCTGTTGTCATAAACAGTCTTTCTGGAACTCTCGTTGAGGCGTATGACGGGTCGATCCTGTTCACGAGAAAGGGATTCATCTATTATTCCAGAGTCCTCAGTGAACATACTGTGACCGGCAAGAAGTTGCTTGTAGCGCACGAAGACAAGGTCATTGTTGGTTCCGAACTATACAAGGATTCGAAGGGAAAACCTGTCGAATCGACTCAGATGGGTATCGTGAAGCTAGTCGATGACATGTTGTATGTTGTGGCTCCTGAACAGCGAATCGATGTGAGAAATGGTTCTGAACTCAAGGTCAAGGAGAATTCCTATGTGGCAGCTAATGCTACTATCGTTCTGTTTGACCCCTTCAGTGAGCCTATTATCGCTGAGTTTGAAGGTAAGAT
>CAYYOL010000033.1:0-25320 GCA_964473245.1 uncultured Spirochaetaceae bacterium | reverse complement strand
TCCAGTAGGATCCCATGGTTGGTAATCTGCTCATAGCGGTTGCCTGAGAGTGTCTGTGGTTGTGCATTGGGTGTAATTGTTCGGACAGGATATCCTTGCATGTCCAGGATATCGGATTCTATGATTTCCGGTGCAGCAGAACCGCTCAGTATGAGGGCGTCTCCTGCGCCATGTGCGATCTGACTTCGGTGTATGTTCGGTTTTGCATCTCCCAAAGCATACAGTGACGCACTTCTCCAAGCACCACTTACGACCTTCTGCTGTCCAGCATAGAGCACTCTTACGTGCTCAAGCGTTGCTTTGCTACCATTGTCGAAGATGATGCCGTTCCACTGACCGGCAGCTGTACTGTTTTCACTGGTGAACACCACCTCCTCACCGGCTATACCTTGAGCATCAAGCACTCCTTTTACGGTAAGCGATCTGTTCGAAGCGAATCTGAGAATGACACCAGGTTCGACCGTCAGCGTCTTCCCTGCTGGTATGGTGATATCTCCGGATACATAGTAGGGGCTATCCGCTTTAGTCAGAACTCCTTCGATATTTCCCTTCAACTCGGATCTACTTTCGACTGAAGGATTTGAGAACGGCTGCATGACTACTGCCTTGTCGACTGAACCCTGCGCCTGATATCTAAGCTGCGTGATCGGCTTCACTGTTTCGAATTCGATATCGTAGTCAAGTGGCTCCACCTCTGGGACGGGTACGTCGTAGGTATGGGGGTGAGGCGTCTCTACCCAGGCATACTCGGATTGTGGCGCCTGAGTCGCACCGAGGAATCGTATGCTGAATCCACTCGTCTTGAGCAGGTCCTGAGGAGTGAGCAGACCGATACCGAATATATACGACTCTCCTCTCTCCAGAGAGACCGTGAACGACTGTACCGGTTCTCCATCGACAATATTATCTGCCAATGGGTCTTCTTCCGAGAAACTATAGAGACTCATATAGAGAGGGAATCGTGCAAAATCGTTGTGCGAGATTTCGTAGGTTCCACTCTCCTGTGCATCGAATATGATCAGCAGTGGATCGCGAAGTTCCACTTTGAACGGCCACTCATCGAGGGAAATATTCACGATACCGCGAGAATCGGCTTTGTAGATGTACTGCTCTGGAGGGGTGGCGGGTTTTGGAGGTTCCAGCTCAGGAACGAGCTCAGGACTAGGTTGTGGACTCGGAGCAGGAGGTGGACTTGGTGCAGGGGGTGTCTCCTGGGGTGCTTCCGAAGTCGTCGGGCCCGTAGGATAGGAGTATACAGGCCTGCTAGGTCCGAGCAGTGATGAGCAACCTGTCAGTGCAAGTGCCAGTAGTACCACGAGAGCATATAGCCCCAGATATTTTTTTGCATGTTTCATGAATCACACCTCCAACTACGTTCTTTTCTTCCATGGTACCATGAATTTCCTGATGAGTTGACTAAAAAATGTAAAAATGACACAAAAGGTGCCAATCTGTGACACCGATATGTATGGAGGGCGAGTCAGAGCAGTGATATGTGGATTATAGGTATTTTTTTGCGAAATTGATGGCTGCATCGAAATCGGTTTTGTTGGGGTGACCCAATCCGTAGAACAGAAAGTTCCCCCAACAGACGACCTCTTCGGTCACGACATCGATTCCGCGAGCGACCAGTGCAGCTCTGACCTCTTTTTGAAAGAACTTTCTGCTGGCGCAAGAAGTTATAAGCGCTGCACGCTTAATTCTACTCGAATCGAGGCTCTCAGCAAATTTTACCAGATCGGGATTACTAGCTCCCCCATATATGCCTCCGACTATGAACAGCATATCGGAATCTCCGATATCGGGTTGTTTCTTGATATCGACGGCCTCTACATTCAGTGCTTTGGCTACAGCAACCGCAATTTTCCTGCTATGCCCGGTCATGGTTCTATACGCAACGGTAATAGTCATTTATTTCCTCCAACGTCAGTATAGCTGAGCCCCTGGTAGGAATGCAACAAAAGTTGTGATATGGTGAGACAATCTCGTATATGAACATAGAGTACCTACGTAAAAAGGATTACATACATGACAAAAGAAGATCTTGCAAATCGGCTGGAGGCTGCAAAAGAGGCCGCTCGCCGTGCCGGAGCATTATTGATTGAAGGACCCTCGGAAGGGTTGAAAACGACGGTGAAGGGAAAGAATGACTTCGTCACCGTCATGGATGTGGAATCTGAGCGTCTTATCAAGGACTACCTGCACACACGATTTCCCGAGGATAATTTCCTTGGCGAGGAGATGGGGTTTGAACGCCATGGCGATGGGGGGACCTGGGTCATCGATCCTATCGATGGAACCACGAACTATATTCATGGTCTTCCCGGTTATACGATAAGCATCGCTTTCGAACAGAATCGATGGCACCCGGTACTGGGTGTCGTCTATGATCCGCTACTCGATGAGATGTATAGTGCACAGAGAGGAGCAGGAGCCTGGCTCAACGGGACACGGATTTCCGTGTCTGAGATCACCGATGTCCATGAGACAGTCATGTTCCTCTCGCCCCCGCTACGGAAGCGAGAGCGTATGGACGACTATCTGAAACTGTTTGAAACCCTGTGTGCAGACTCGGGGGAGATGCGCGATTATGGATCTGCAGCTCTACACCTGAGTTATGTCGCCCACGGACGTGCCGATGCATTCATAGAGTTCAATCTCGGTTATCACGATATTGCTGCGGGAGTGGTCATCCTTGAAGAGGCCGGAGGCGTGATATCACCTCTTGATACACAGGATGTCAAAGATTGGCACAGCAACATCATTGCAACCAACTCACAGCTGCACCAGTGGTTTGTTTCACAGGTACAGCTGAGTTGAATTGAGCTAGTCACTCAAGACTCTGGACGATACCACACATTCATGCTCTCGATATCTCCTCCGATATCGGTGTTGTTGCGAAGTCTGCCTCCGTATCGGTAGCCGCTCTTCGCGAACGTGATATTCATACCTGGTGAGATAGCGCGTGCTATGGTGTAGAGCGTTCGTATGCCCCGATCATGAGCGACACGTTCGAGAAACGCGAGGAGACTCAGTGCATACCCGTTTCCACGGTGGTCCTTTTTCGTGGCGAAGTCGGTCATCTCCGCATACAATGCATGAGGAGAGAAATCACACTCCGCCGAGGCCAAGGCAACTAAGATTCCCTGATCTTCGATTCCTCCATAGATGGTTCCCTCTTGCATGGACTGTACGATGAATGCAGGATCGTCAATCGGAAATGGGTAGGAGTCGAATACGGAACGGTAGAGATTCGCCATGTGCTCTGCATCTGCTTCAGTGCATAGTCGAACCGAGTGAGAAGGGGAGTTCGGACCACTCGTCTGTTTCGAGCGTGCTAGGTTGAGCACCCGATCGTATTTTGCCTTTACAGCCTCCTCTCTACGGTCTCGGTCTAGGTAGTACGCCAAGAACAGACCATCGTCCTCTCCTCCATACAGTCGCTCGACCTTTGCCTCGAGGGTGAATCCAGCCTCTGTAAAACCTGCCCCTTTCGACTGTGGGATCTTGGCGAAGATCTTCCCATAGCCATTCTCCGTTGCCAAAGAGATGAGATCCGGAATCAATAGCTGTACTTCTGCATCGGCAAGATCCATGAGGTAAATCCTATTGTTCTTCTTGCCATGTTGTATGGTTGCACCATGCAGAATCTCGGTGGTATCGGTGTGGCTAGGCATCGTTGTTCTGCTCCGCATAGGCATCTACGGCTTTCACATGCCCTTCGGGTGTCATTGAGTAGCTATCATCGTAATCGCATAGGAGTTTCTCGATACCAAATGCCTTGTACTCGTCAGAGTCGTTCATCTGCAATTCGAGTGAGCAGTTGTCACAGTCACGGTCACACTGCACCGAGCGATAGTTATCCGGCTCGCGGTAGGTAGTGATCACGCCCTCGAAATTTCTGAGAATGACCTTATTCGTTGACCAAGAGAGTAGATAGTTCGGTGCAACCGGGATCTTTCCACCGCCACCAGGTGCATCGATCACATAGGTAGGGACTGCGAATCCGCTCGTATGCCCTCTGAGACTCTCCATGATTTCGATCCCTTTTCCGACTGAAGTTCTAAAATGGGACAACCCTTCTGAGAGGTCGCACTGATAGAGGTAATAGGGGCGAATTCTACTGTAGGTGAGTTTCTGCACCAGTCGCTTCATGATTCTTGGGCAGTCGTTCACATCGTTCAGCAATACCGATTGATTTCCCAAGGGGATTCCTGCATTGGCGAGCATATCGATTGCCTTTCGTGAGGACTTTGTGAGCTCTCTTGGATGGTTGAACTGCGTGTTGAGCCAGACCGGGTGGTACTTCTTGAGCATCTGAACGAGATCGTCTGTGATCCGGTAGGGGAGAACCACCGGAATCCGTGAACCGATTCGGATGATCTCCACATGTTCGATCGCGCGGAGTTCCGAGAGAATCCACTCGAGATAGGAGTCCGAGAGCATGAGGGGATCACCACCACTGAGGAGAACATCTCGTACCTGTGGGGTGTTGCGGATATACTCAAGACCAGTCTCAATCTGATCCCGGTTCGGAATACTGTCTACATCGCCGACTTTTCTCTTTCGCGTACAGTGTCTGCAGTACATTGCACATGTATTGCTTATGAGGAACAGGACTCGATCGGGATACCGGTGTGTGATTCCAGTTACCGGACTATCTGCATCTTCATGGAGCGGATCTTCCATATCATAGTCTGCTATGTCGAGTTCACGGATATCAGGACAAGACTGCTTGAAAATGGGATCGTCCTCGATACAATCGGTATCGATGAGTGACAGGTAATACGGAGTTATCGACATTGGAAATTTCTCAATGGTCGCTTCAAAATCCTTCCTCTTCTCTTCAGGAAGGGTATAGTCGAGCAGTTTTTCAAAGGTATCTATATCCTTGATGCAATGTTTCAGCTGCCACTTCCAGTCCCTCCATCGGTCAAGACTGATATCGGAATCGAAGCGGTCTACGATCTGTTGTTCGGCATCTGTGAATTTCATGGGTATTCCCCTATATTGTCTCCTCTGCGATGTCGGGAACCGGTCGAAGATTCCACGTTTTCAAGCACGCACAAAGGCATGCACAGAGGGTCTGTGTTCGAACGATTGCTCTGAATCAGTAGCAACTATTCTTTCATTGAATAACCTAATTATAACACGTATAAAGAATAACATCAATGCTCGCTCAAAGGTCCTTCTATATCCATACAAAATAAAAAGATGGTTGCACTTGTTACGTCTTTGAGATTTTCTCATCGTCTGCAAAGCACAGCCTGCTTTTTCCGAGGCTTTTTGCTCGATACAGATGCTTGTCTGCAACAGCAAAGAGGTCCTCTGCTTCCACTGCATCTTCGGGCCAGAATGCTGCTCCCATACTGATATGCATTGCCTCATGGTCATTCTCGTATGGGAGCGCGGTCGTCATGATCCTCTCGAAGATTGTCTGAATGATCTTGTGTGAGGAATCCTTCGGTCCGAGATGACGAAGAACCAAGACGAATTCATCCCCTCCGAAGCGGGCGACTACATCGTAGGAGCGAAGATTTGCCTTGATGTGTTCTGCCAGCATGACCAGAGCGCGATCCCCTGCCAGGTGACCACAGTCGTCGTTCAGACGCTTGAAATCATCGATATCCACAATGGCGAGGACGAAATTCCCTCCAGAAGTGTTGTGCAGTGAGATCTCACCGCTCAGGACACGGGAGAATGCTCGTTTGTTCAGCGTACTAGTGAGCTGATCCTGCATGAGCTCTCTCGAAGCCTGCATTATCTGTGTTCCGCTTCTATACGTGATTATTCCAAAAGAGGTCGCAAGCAGCATTCCAAAGATTGCCGTTGTCGTCATGCTTGCATTCCACCATCGCCATCCATCGTGAGGATATACATCTATCTCCCAATGCAAGTTTGAAGGGCTTATTTCGATAGAGATATACGACTGGTCCAGTATCCAGTCATTCTCACAGACGAATATCGATTCACCTTGCGTGTCCCATGCTCGGAAGCAGAGAGAGCGATGGAGGTATATCGGCATATCCCATCTGTTCAAGGAGCGCCCCAAAATCGTAGCCAAGAGCTATTGCATGCCCATGCTCTATGGGTAGGTAGCTAATGATCCAGCTTTCCGATCCCTCGACTCGATACGGGCCACAGATGAATCTCCCCTCATGATTCTCCTGTGTACAGACCTTCTGCAGGATCTGAGAGATGGTATTGGTTTGATCGCCTTGCGAGACCGACCAGGTCTCCACGATGGTTCCATGAATCATGTGGGCACCTGCGCGCAGGGCTCCGGAACTGCTTGTGAGCTGAATGATATCCGGTACTAGATCGTACAGTGTTCTCGACTCATGCAGGACAGAAGATTCCGATTCGCTGATGGTGATGAATTTGCCGAGAGTGGACTGGGACCCAAGGAAATAGTACAGATTTGTCTGCAAGCCCTCCAGTTGAATTCGGGCTTGCAATCTATCGTATGCAACAACATCTTTGCTGAGATTCCCAAGGTAGGCTGTAGTGACACCTGCTATCAGAAGAAACACCAGAGAGGAGAGCAGTACGGTGCGAATCTGTATTGGAGGAGGCTTTACTCTCTCTGCAGCGAGCTGTTTCGTATCTCGGCCTCCGTTCATCTGAACCTCCATGGCACAAAAACAGTCTCCAGCAATGATGGCTACATATCGGTTGAATAGATCGGTGCACGCAAAGCCCTATGCAACGGAGAGAAATGGGGAGAAAAGAGACCGATCGAAGTAGTTCGACCGGTCTCACTAGTAAGCGAGCTCTATGCGCGAGCTCCATAGGTGTCTTCCATATCGACTGTCGACATGTCCACGCCCAGTGCACGAGCAACTCCTTCCCCGTAAGCAGGGTCGGCGAGGTAGCAGTGACGAATATGCCGTTTCTGGATATCTAAAGTCGTTCCCTGCATATTGCGAGCTGTATTCTCGAACAATCGTTTCTGTTCATCGGCCTTCATGATGTTGAACAATTTACCAGTTTGCTCATAGTAGTGATCATCATCTTCACGGAAATCGTAGGTATCTGTAGCCCCTTGTCCATCATGTGGTGGTTCGGCCAATTCATTCTGATCCTTCCACACGCCATAGGAGTTGGGATTGTAGTGGACCGTTCCACCATAGTTACCGTCAACACGCATCATGCCATCGCGATGGAAGTGGTTGCTCTCCACCTTGCTTTTGTTCACCGGAATCTGGTAATGGTTTACCCCGAGTCGATACCGCTGTGCATCGCCGTACGCAAAGAGTCGGCCTTGAAGCATGCGATCGGGTGAATATCCGATTCCCGGTACACTATTTGCTGGATTGAACGCAGACTGTTCTACATCCATGTAGTAGTTGTCGGGGTTCCGGTTCAGTTCAAAGTAGCCGACTTCGTGCAAAGGATACTCTTTGTGGTACCAGACCTTCGTGAGATCGAATGGGTTGTCTGCATGGTTCAGCGCCTGTTCCTCAGTCATGATCTGTACATACATGGTCCAACGCGGGAAGTCGCCTCGGTCTATTGCGTTGAACAGGTCCTTCTGGTGAGACTCTCTATCGTCGGCAACGATAGCCGCGGCCTCAGCATCGGTGAGGAATTCGATCCCCTGTTGTGTCTTGAAGGTGAACTTAACCCAAACACGCTCATTGTGTGCATTGATCAGTGAGTAGGTATGCGAGCCATACCCATTCATGTGTCGATAGCTCTTGGGGATCCCTCGATCTCCCATAGTAATCGTTACCTGTTGAAGAGCCTCGGGAAGCATAGACCAGAAATCCCAGTTGTTCTGAGGAGATCGCATGTTCGTTCGTGGGTCACGTTTCACTGCATGGTTGAGATCGGGAAACAGCATAGGGTCTCTGAAGAAGAATACTGGTGTGTTGTTTCCCACAAGATCCCAGTTCCCTTCATCTGTGTAGAACTTCATGGCGAAACCACGAATGTCCCGTTCGGCATCGGCAGCTCCCCGTTCACCGGCTACCGTCGAGAATCTCACGAACATATCGGTGCTCTTTCCCACTTCGCTGAATAACGAAGCCTTCGACCACTGGGTGATATCTTTGGTAACCGTGAATGTACCGAATGCTCCCGAGCCCTTTGCATGCATGCGTCGCTCAGGAATGACTTCTCGGTTGAAGTGGCTCATTTTTTCGAGGTACCACGTGTCCTGCAGCATGACACCGCCACGTTTTCCGGCAGTCTGAATATTCTCATTGTGCGCAATGGGTCGTCCGCTTGTAGATGTCAGTGGTTTTTTTGTTGTTACATCTCTTCCATCCCTATCTTTCTTCTCTTTAGCCATAGAATCCTCCAAGTTACTGCATTATCTCATACTATGGAGTGAAGGCAAAGAGGATATTGTACTTATTGTAAGAATGAAAGAAATCCTAATCTGCAAGCTCATTACTGGTTGCAACGGTAAAAGGTACATCTTGAGCAGCATAGAGTTTCTGTGTGGGGTAGGCAAATTCTATCCCCTTCTCGTTGAAGATCCGGAAAATCTTCTGGTATATCTCCTGCTGGACATCCATGTAGACGGCATAATCTGGAGATGGTACATAGTAGACGGTCTCGAAGTTGAGCGAGTAGGTGCCGAATGCCTGAAAATGGGTTCTGTCGCACGTAACGCCTTCGATGGTGCTCACCGATTCGATCACCGAACGGATGACCGATGGTATCTCCTCCACATGCTCCTGCTTGGTTTCAAAGGTGACTCCCAGAGAGAACACGACTCTTCTCCGTTTCATCTGCTTGTAATTATGGATTCTCGAAGCAGTGAGATCGGAGTTCGATATGATGAGCACTTCACCGCTGAGCACACGAATGCGACTCGACTTTATGCCGATTCGCTCGACGATTCCGGCTTTATCGCCGAACACGACGAAGTCTCCAATCTCAAACGGCTTATCGAAGAATATGACAAAGTAGCTGAACAGGTCGCCCAGTATGCCCTGAGCCGCTATGGCGACTGCGATACCTCCAACACCAAGACCGGCGAGAGCGGTGGAGATATCGAGCCCGAGATTCGAAAGGAGGAAGAGCAATCCGACAATCCAGAGGATGAACTTCACCAGCGATATGAGTGGTTTCAGGTTTTTCTCATGATCGTGATTGCTCCACTCCTTCTCGAAATACTTGGCAAAGCTCAACTCGATCCCTTTGTTCACCGATCGTACGATGATGATCGTCATGATAATCGAGAATAGTACCTGTACGGTTCGCTGTATTCTCTCATCAAACTCGACCATGCTCACTGCAATAGAGAGAATCCCTAGGAAAAGCAGCGGGACTGCAATACGTTGGAAGAACCGCCACACGGGAAGCGACTTTCTCTCCTTGGTCTCTTCGGTAAGGTTATGCCTCTCCTCCAGAGTCCTGATTCGTCTTTTCAGTAGTACGTTTCCGATACCGAGGATGATAAGCCCCAACACCACAAGCAAGAGTGCCTGTATGTACTGAGCGGTATTCGGACCGAGAAAGTCGTTGAACGAGAGTAATGTGTCCATGCATACATCATACTAAAGTCTTGGGGCTGTGGCAAATCAAACTGTAATCTGTATACAGGATTTTACCATTGCAAGGTTCAAGTCGAGCCTCTATAATCCGCTCATGAAGATTTGGTTGGAAGATATTGAAAAAGAGTTGTACAAGTGGTTACCGCTTCAGATAGAGCGGGAGTGGGTCGACCTCATGGGGGTCGATTCTGGACAGTTCCGAGACTTTCGCGTGTTCGAGTCGATCTGTGAACCAGCTCGAGACCTTGTCTATCGAGGAGGGAAGCGGTGGAGACCCCTACTCATGTTGCTCACTGCGCGCATGCTTGGTGGACAGCGAGCCTTCGAACGCGCATTGCAACTTGTTTCGGTTGTTGAGTTCCCCCATAATGGAAGCTTGATCATCGATGACATAGAGGACAGTTCTGATATGCGTCGTGGTAAACCGGCTACGCATATCACGCATGGAGTGGATATCTCCATAAACGCTGGTAACCTCCTCTACTACTTGCCGACTCTCGCAATCGACACAGCCGATGTTCCAGACGAGATCCGGTTGAGATTGTATCGAATCTACGCCCGTTACATGAGAAGGGTGCACCTGGGACAGGGGATGGATATCACTTGGCACCATACGATAGACACCATTCCCGATATCTCCTCCTATGAGACCATGTGCCGACTGAAGACCGGGTGTCTCGCTGCGATGGGCAGTGAACTTGGTGCGGCGGTTGCAACGGATAACGAAGAGACCATCGCTCAAGCTGGCAGTATTGCGGAGACGATCGGTCTCGGATTTCAGATTCTAGACGATGTCATAAATCTCGAGAAGGGAAATCCGGGCAAGAGAAGAGGCGACGATATTGTGGAGAACAAGAAGAGTCTGCCGATCATCCTCTACGCAACACTTCATCCGGAGAAGAATGAACACCTGTTCTCGGTCTTCGGTAAAGCACAATCCGAGGGGTATGCCGCTAGCGAAGCGGAGATTCTGGAACTCATCGGAGAGGTTGAGAAATCGGGCGCGCTGACACAGGCGAGAGCCTATGCGAAGGATCTGTTTGGGGGCGTCAAAACGCGCATCGAACAACTCTATGAACCATCGTCAGATCGGGAGTTCCTTCTTGCCATGGTCAACAGTTTCATGGAAGCTTGAGCATATGGAACACATACGAGTCCAGAGTGAAGTCGGAAGGTTGCGTTCGGTTCTCCTGCACAGACCGGGGAGAGAGCTGGAATCGCTTACACCCCAATACCTCGATTCGATGCTCTTCGAGGATATCCCCTATCTCGGACAGATGCAGCAAGAGCATGATAAGTTTGCTGAGTTGCTCAGAGAGGAGGGGTGCACTGTCCATTATATCGAGCATCTTCTTGCCGATGTACTTGAGAACTCAGATCTGCGAGAGCTCGCAGTAGCGCACCTTGTCGAGTCGGCTCAGATCTTCTCTCCATCGCTGAAAGCGAGCATAGAAGAACACATTGGCGCTGCAACAGTGGAGAAGTTGGTATCGTATTGCATCGGTGGTCTGCTGAAATCGGAGATCGATAGTAAAGTGCGTCACAGAACACTCTCCTACTATATTCGTGAAGCATACCCCTACTATATCTCTCCCTTGCCGAATCTTTATTTCACCAGAGACCCTGCGACGGTGGTCGGAAACAGCATGGTGATTCACACCATGAAGACCGAGTCCAGACGGAGGGAGAATTGGCTGCTCTCGTTGATTGCCGAGCATCACCGGCTGTTTGCAGAGAGTGCTCATGTGAGTGATTACAGTCATGGCAGCAGCATTGAGGGTGGGGATGTCCTGGTGTTAAACGAGGAGTGCGCTGTGGTGGGCAGTAGCGCTCGAACCGGGGTCTGGGCGATAGAAGCTTTCGCACGATCGATGATGCGACCACGGGAGGAAGGAGGCGAAGGTCTGAAGGAGGTACTGGTTGTTCAGATACCCTACACAAGAGCCTACATGCACCTAGATACAGTATTCACCATGGTCGATCGAGATGCTTTTACCATCTATGGGCCAATCATGCATGCCTGCAAAGTGTTCAGCATGCGACTGGGTTCGGGCGATGTTCTGCAGATAGCAGAGGAGCCGAGTTTGAAGCGGGCGTTGGCGCGTGTGTTGAAGGTGCCGGCGATTCGGTTGATTCAGAGTGGGGGAATGGACAAGATCATCAGTGCCAGAGAACAGTGGAACGACAGCACGAATACC
This sequence comes from uncultured Spirochaetaceae bacterium, assembly GCA_964473245.1. GTDB lineage: Bacteria > Spirochaetota > Spirochaetia > Sphaerochaetales > Sphaerochaetaceae > CAYZJV01. The sequence goes on along the minus strand of CAYYOL010000033.1, from coordinate 13,613 downwards.
CTAGCCATTGCGCCTGGAAAAGTGATCACCTACCGGAGGAACATAGTTTCGAATGAGATTCTGAGTGATAACGGCATCACGGTTCTCCCGATAAGTGGATCGGAACTTGTTCGCGGACGTGGAGGTCCACGTTGCATGAGCATGCCGCTCGCCAGAGATGATTAGTCGTTCACAAGTTTTCTGTTCAGTTCCCTCAGGAAAAATCCTACATCGCTTACGATGCCTATGGTCTGTCCACTCCCTCTATCGGTCAGCTTCGTAACGACTGCCGGGTTGATATCCACACAGATCGTCTTTACCCAGGATGGGGTCATGTTTCCAGTTCCGATCGCATGGAGCATGGATGCAAGCATGATGATGATATCGGCTCCTTCGATGATCTTCGCATACTGGTTTTGTGCCTCAATCATGTCCATGACTGTTTCAGGCAGTGGCCCGTCATCGCGTATCGATCCGGCGAGGCAGTAGGGGATTCTATTGGTTATCACCTCATACATGAGGCCTTGAGTAAGCAAGTTCTGGTTAATCGCAGCTTCTAGGGAGCCACAGGCGTGTATGCGGTTTATTGCGCGCATATGATGGCTGTGGCCATGTTCGACGACGGCTCCTGTATCGAGACTCACGCCAAGTGATGTACCGAAGAGTCTCAGTTCGACGTCGTGCACTGCAACCGCATTCCCACCGAGAAAGCCCTGTACGAATCCGGCTCTGATAAGCGAGGCGAGAGCGTCGGCGCCACCGGTGTGTACGACCACCGGGCCGCAGACGACCACGACCTTTCCCCCCTTGCTTCGCGTGGTGAGAAGGTCGGATGCTAGGTGATCCACTGCAACTTCGACACTCCGTTCGGATGAGACATCCTGAGTCATGAATGCGAACTGTCCTTCACTCCGCTCCATGGCCTGCATTTCAGCCTCCACGGGATAGACGCGTACAGAATCGTTTCCGCAGACGATCGACTCTCCGGCGCGTATGTCACGTAGTTTTCTGCATGCGAAGGTGTTACTGTCGGGATAGTATACGATAGCTCCATCCATACGTTGGTGCTCTACCGGGTGCCACCGTTGGTTATGCCACACTTCAGTTCGGTGATTCGATGTCGAGTAGAACCCTTCCGGTGCATGCATATCTTTGTCTGCAGGTTCAAGTCGAGCCGGTGGAGTCTCTGGTTGATAGACGCCGTATGGTTTCAAGGTTCCCACTAGAGCTTCCACGTGCTCTCTGGTGCTCCCGGAGATTTCGAGACTCAACTTGGATATCGCATCGGGAGTCTTTCCTACTTGGAAATCGATGATTCGATAGTCGCTTCCCTTTGTCAGGATGGTGTTCAAGATAGTGGAAAGAATTCCCGTATCGATCAGATGTCCTTCGGCTTTGATGATTTGTCTTTTCATGTATACCAGTCTTGCCGGGAAAGTCCGATTTGTAAAGGGTAAATTGTTGAAACACGTGGTCTTAGAGCGGGTGTGGATTGTTCAGGGAAGGGAATGTAAACGATTTCATTATGCCATATGGAAATATGCCGATAAAAACTCGAATCTTTCATGTTTGGAATAGTGAAAATTGGGTATATCATCATAATTAGATTGATATCTTCATGTATGTATCAAAATATTTACAAAATATTTATGATATCCACTTGATTTTATTTTGTAAAATGAGTATTATCCAAATAGATAAAAAAATAACTAATAAGGAGTGTGCATCATGGAAAAGATTACTTGGTTTGCAACGTACTTCGGTGTGGTAGCGGGTGTCGTCTCCCTGGCTTTGGTCTTGGTCAAGCATATTTAATATAGAGCATACACGATACAAACCTACGGCAGCGACGGCTACTGCAGTAGCCTCAAGACTGAACCGTTGAGGAGCGAGATCATCGCTGTCAGAACAGAAATCCTCGACGTATGTGAGTAGTGAACTCACAGCAGAAGGCCTTCCCCATTCAGGGAGGGCCTAGCTTTTATTATGACGGGCTTGTCATCTCTCTTGGGTGTACGTCTCCAGGGGCGTAGTTGTCGACGAATCTGAAAGTGACTTTCCCTCCAGCTCATTCGTACGTATATTCTCCCGAAAGAGGTGCAATGAATGGCAATTTCACATGAACAGAGAGATCGACAAGGGTACAAGAGAACCTTCTCCTATGCAGACATGTATCGAGTGTTGATCGATCTGCCGGGAGCACTACGAACTCTGAAAAGGAACAGAGAGACACAAATGGTCGATAGTGCATTCATCGAGCGACTCATGCTCGCAGTGACGGAGGTGAATGGATGTGCCGTCTGTTCCTATGCTCATACGCGCATGGCTCTCAAGGAGGGACTCTCTGAGCAGGAGATCGCAGATCTGCTTAATGGTGATACTACCCATGTTCTGCCGGAGGAGGCGAAAGGGATCGTGTTTGCTCAGCATGTTGCCGATACAGTCGGAAGACCCGATCGTGAGGCGTATCGGTCCATCGAGGTCCAATACGGCAAGGAGAGAGCACAGGCCATCCTGGCTGCTACTCAGGTGATTCTGGTCGGTAACCTGTTCGGCATACCCTACAGCGCGCTGCTCTCCAGACTTCGGGGAGAACCCTACCGGGGTAGTTCATTATGGTATGAGCTTTCCATGCTTCTCTGGGGTGTCTTCTGTATTCCCTGTTCTCTGCTGCATGCGCTTGTACGAACTGTTGGGCGAACTGTCGTGCAGGGCGGAGCAACGCGATCCTGATACGCTGTAGGTATGTACTACTTTATAACGGCATGCCAACGGTTATGCTGAATGACCAGAAGGCATCCGGGATATTGTAAGCCAGGTCCACTCCCATTGCAGGGAGGGCAATCTGTTTCAGATAGACTCTGAAGCCGATTCCCGGTCCATAGAATACTTGCCTGTCGATCAGTTCAGTAGAGAACACTCCCGTCTCCCAGTAGGGGGTGAGCACTGGAGTGCCCCAAGACCCATGGAAAAGGGGGATATCGTACCGCACAGACCCGCTTGCCCATGTGTCGGCGGTCGTCTTCTGAAATGGGAGTGTTCTATAGCCGTCTCGGGCATCTATGGACGATTCTGCAATTGTTGGCATGTCTCCGTACCCTCCAGATGCGAGCAGCTGCAGGCGGTGATCGGAAAGGGTGCGTATACCCCAACTGACCTCTCCTGAGAGCTCCCATCCCCCATGTGGAACAAGTACTCGTGCAGAGGCCGATGCAGCAGTGCCGACCAGAAGTACATGAGAGAGCCTCGTTCGGTCATAGTGCATGGTAAGAGAGGGTTCTGCATACAGTAGATCCCCTAGTGCTACCGTATCGACTCCCGCTGTGAAAGAACTTGGCTGCCAGGAGCGAACCCGAACCATCGCCTCTGTCTGAAACCATGAGTTCCACAGGTACCCGAGGCCGATTCCAGTGTGCAGATACTCCGTATCATAAGCGCGGATGAGCGTTCCATCTGCCAATCGATTCTCCACAGATGTCGTCCCGAAGCCACCAACGGCAGACAATGACCACGATGAACCACCGAGGGAGGGATTGTTGAACACCATGAGTCCGCGAAGGCCGCTGTCTGTTCCTCCGTAGAGTGCCGACAGGAGGAAGGTGTTGAATCCGAGGAGGTTGGATTCGATGAGAAAGAGACCGCCGCTCAGCGATGTTCCATCCGATGCAAAGTAGGGGACCGGGATAAGTGTCCATTTCTCTGTGAGTCGAACGATGAGATCGGTACTGTCTGTTTCTCGTTGGTAGTCGAGTTCCAGAGCTACGGAGCTGAATATGCCGCTTTTCATGAGATCCTGTTCGATTCGATCGAGCTCTTCAGCTGTAATGGCGCTCCCTTCATTTACATTGATGATTGAACGGACGACTCGCTCCTGGGTTCGTTTGAGCCCTGTAATGGTGAGTGTGCCGAGCGTGTCGATGTTCCGGCCGGTCTGTGCACTGAGGGGGAGCATACTCGCACTAAGTACAAGGAAAAGCACCATAATTCTGAATTTCGAGTGTCTTCTGCTCATGTGTGTCGAAAAGCCTCCTCGGAGTGCGAGATTTCGTCACTATAGCAGAGACGCATGGTGATTGCGAGAGGCTCGATCATGAAACTTTCCTTTTTTCGAGTTAAGCGGTATATTTCATGGTACTAATATATTAGATGGTGAAGGAGCGTATCCTATGAGTATACAGAGAAGTCTATTGTTGATCGTTTTCCTGGGTGCAACACTGATGGGGCTCGGTGCCTCGGGTGACGTTGAATCGCCTCAAGAAAATCAGCGGGTGTACAGCGAGGAGTATGCCATTACACCAGTTCCAGGCTCGCTAAGTGATTATGAGGGGTCCCCGGTTGCTGTGTTCGCCGGTGGCTGTTTCTGGGGAGTCGAGAGCATGTTCGAACGAATGCCCGGAGTCCTCGATGTCGTATCGGGATACACCGGCGGTACCATGGAGTTTCCCACCTACCGGTACGTGAGTATGGGACAGACCGGACATGTGGAGGCTGTGGCAGTCTTCTACGATCCCGAAGTCACCGATTACGAGACATTGGCACGGTTCTTCTTTGAGATCCACGATCCTACACAGGTGGGAGGACAGGGACCAGACATCGGGCCGCAGTACGAGTCTGCCATATTCTACGCGACACCGGAAGAACGGCAGATCGCTGAACGGCTTATGGAGATTTTGGAGGGTGTAGGGTACGAGTTGGCAACGCGTGTCGAAGAGGTCGGGGATTTCTATCGAGCAGAGGGGTATCATCAGGACTACTACGCGAGAAATGAGACACAACCGTACTGCCATGCATACACGAGGCGTTTTCCCGATGAGCCAACAGTGCAAAACGAGTTGTTGCAACAGTTTCTTGAGTCAGGAGAGTAGGTGCTGCTCTATCCAGTGTGCCACACCGTCTTCCAGGTGGCTTTTCGTGAGATATGTCGCGGCGTCTTTAGCTTCCTGCTTACCATTGGAGACAGCCACGCCTGAGAAGTAACTCAGCATGCCTACATCCATGAGGTCGTCGCCGAAACAGACTATACGAGCGGGGTCGGTATCGGAAAATAGTGCCTGCAGTGCTGAGTGTTTTGTGGCATGCTTGTGTGAAATGCGGTACATGTCGGGTTCCCAGAGTGCGGTCACGGTACAGGAGTGCTTCCACTGTTCGGCGATGTGCTTGGCGTGCCACTCCGATGTCCAGAAGAATATGCTGTTCACCTGGGTGGGTATGGGTTCATCCGTTCTCGCTGTCCAGTCGACTCTTCCATCTGATGTGTCCAAGATAATATTCGAAACAGATGCCGACTCTGAGAATATCCCGAGTAGCTGATGGACATGCATCTGTTCGATCGTTTTTTGATAGCGCAGTTCGTCACTTATGTATCCCAGCGCTCCGCCACTGAGAACCATAGCATCGGGCTGTAGCTGGTCGATGTACTTTTGGGCGAATTGCTTGCTTCGTGTGGTCGCAATCGCGAATTTGATTCCATTCTCTCGAACCTGGCGGATCGCGATCATGGCGCGTTTCGAGATGGCTCGGTTAGAATCGAGCAAGGTTTCGTCCAAATCTGTGACAATCCACTGTGGTGGGTGCATGCAATCCTCCCTGACGCGAGTAGGTATAATGTGGTATATATACCAAGAACACACATCGGAGGCAAGGATTAGATGGAAAACAGTGATGTACGGATACGAAAGGCACTTGTGACCGGAGCTACCCGAGGAATCGGGTACCATATCGCCGAAATATTGGTGCAGAATGGGGTGGATGTCTGCATTTCCGGAACGAGGCGTGAAACGGTGGATACGGCTGCTCGAATGCTTGGAGCTACGGCGGCGATTGCTGTGGACCTCGAACAGCCAGATTCACCTGCCAAGTTGGTCTCTCAGGCGGTAAAAAACCTCGGCGGTCTCGATTTGGTCGTGAACAACGCGGGTATCTCGTTGCAGTCCCCTTTGGTGGAGACCTCCGTTACCGATTGGGATCGCATAATGCATATCAATGCGCGTGCTCCGTATTTTATCTGTAAAGAGGCTCTTGTGCATCTGAGAAAGTCTCAGTGTCCCACCATTGTCCAGATAGCTTCGGTCGTCTCATACGAAGGGTATCCTCTCCAGAGCGCCTACGCGGCTTCTAAACATGCACTTGTCGGGTTCACCAAGTCCTTGGCGAAGGAGGTCCAGCGCGATGGGATACGTGTTCATACCATAAGCCCGGGCGGAGTTGCCACGGATATGATCGGTGCGGTCCGACCTGATATCGAACGCGATGCACTGATCGAACCAGAGGAGATCGCGGAATTGATCTGGTTCCTCCTGTCTCACCGGGGCAATGCGATGATCGATCATATTGCTGTGCGAAGAAGCGGCAAGATCCTTTCTTGATGTAGTGCCATGGATATCGTGAATCTATGGAATCTGCAGGGGCAGTTGTTGTTGCTCCTTGCAGTGGGAGCTTTTCTCCGACGTATCGGCATATTCACCACGAACACGAAGGCATTTCTCACCGATTTTGTCATATATGTGACCTTGCCTTGCAGTATCATTCTCTCTTTCAGGATGGATATCGATGCCACGCTATTCATTTCGTTCTCACTGGTGCTGCTTGTTTCTCTCTTGATTCAACTCTTCTGTTTTCTGCTGGGGCATCTTCTCTACAGGAAGGAGAGTGCATCCCGTAGAAGTGTGTTGCGATACGGGATTCTCGTCTCCAATGCCGGGTTCATGGGACTACCCATTGCAGGTGAATTGTTTGGTGCCGGCGGACTCATGTATGCTTCAATCTACCTGATCCCGCAACGGGTGGTTATGTGGACTGCGGGAATCTCGTGCTTCACCTCACACGATGTCTCGTGGAAAGTTACTGCGAAGAAGATCGCTTTGCACCCGGGAATCGTTTCGGTCTATATCGGTTTTTTCGTGATGTTCTTCAATCCTCCGATTCCTCAGTTCGTGGAGATGACCATGATCTCGGTGGGAAACTGTACCACACCGCTCTCGATGATGTTGATAGGCTCCATCGTGGGTGAGATGAATCGTTCTCAGATGAAGCTTGATTGGTTCTCCTTGAGCTACTCCAGCATACGGTTGTTCCTTATACCCTTCGTTGCATTCATAGGGCTCCGACTCTTCAAGGTCGATCCGCTCATTACCGGCGTTTCGGTGTTGCTGGCAGGTATGCCGGTAGGGAGCACCACAGCGATTCTTGCAGCGAAGTATGGGGGAGATTCCTCGTTCGCCTCACAGCTGGTAGCCATCTCAACAGTTCTTTCGATGATCTCGATTCCCCTGTGGGGTATGATTCTGTAGTTCTATGGAGATGTGATTTTCATTCTCTTAGACTTGTCACTCCTCGGGTTTCACGATGTGTGAGGGGCACTCTATCCACATTGTCGGACAAGCTTTGGCCAGAATGAGACGGTCAAGGTCAGTGTCCTTGCAACAATCACTACCTCTTTGTGCGCTTTCTTGGTATATTCATGGATATCAAGGAGAGGTAGCTATGAAAAAGATCATTGAGACAAAGCATGCGCCTGCAGCTGTAGGGCCGTACGCACAAGCCTATCTGGTGAACGACACCTTGTATGTTTCGGGCCAGATCCCCTTTGTGCCTGAGACCATGCAGCTGGTGAGCGACGATGTGGCTGTGCAGACAAAACGTTCGTTGGAGAATATCGCTGCGATTGTGAAAGAGGCCGGTTTCTCTATCACCGATATTGTGAAATGTCAGGTGTTTCTCAAGGATATGAACGACTTTGCGAGAGTGAATGAAGTGTATGCACAGTTCTTTGGCAGCCACACCCCGGCTCGTATCGCGGTCGAGGTTTCACGGCTTCCCAAGGATGTCTCGGTTGAGATAGATGCTATCTGCGTGAAGTAGCACTGGTGATTCACGGGTGCTGGATTTCTGAAGAAGGAGGGCGAACGATGAATTGTGAGACGAAGCTGATACCGATTTCCACTCCGTTGGGGAATTTTCGTGTCTGGACTCAGCGATGTGGATCAAGTCCATCTAAGCGGTTACTCCTGCTCCATGGTGGGCCGGGGGCTACGCACGAATACTTCAAGAGTTTCGATACCTATTTTGCCGATGGTGATATCGAATTCATCTACTATGATCAGTTAGGCAGTTATCACTCCGACAACCCTGCTGATCGGTCACTTTGGACCATAGAGCGATTCGTGGATGAGGTGGAGCAGGTTCGGATAGCGTTAGGACTCGGGCCTGATAATTTCTATCTACTCGGACAGTCCTGGGGAGGTATTCTCGCCATGGAGTATGCGTTGGCCCATCAGGATGCGCTCAAGGGGCTCATCATCTCCAATATGATGGCGGATTGCGTCGCCTATCAGCGGTATGCCGATGAGGTCCTTGGTCCACAGATGGATCCTCAGGTGCTCGCGAGAATCAAAGAATTGGAGGCTACCGGTCAGTATACGAGCGAAGAGTATGAAGCATTGCTCATGCCACACCACTATGAGAAGCACGTCTTACGCAAACCAGCAGAGCAGTGGCCGAAGTGTGTGGTCGATTCCCTGGGACATATCAACAACGATCTGTATGTCTACATGCAAGGTCCGAGCGAGTTCGGTATCTCGGGGACGTTGGCGACCTGGGACCGGTCGAAGGATCTTCCCAAGATCAAGGTTCCCACGCTCGTGATCGGTGCCGAGTATGATACGATGGATCCAGCTTACATGGAGTGGATGTCTAAGCAGTTCCCCCAAGGGTCTTATCTGTATTGTCCCGAGGGTAGTCATATGGCTATGTGGGATGATCCCGATACGTATCATGTCGGTGTCAAAGATTTCATACATCGGGTGCATGAGAAAGCATGAATTACGAATGAAAGGGCCGGCAGTAAGCCGGTCCTTCTAGATTGTAAGGGAGTAACATATGAAAGACACTCCACTAAAACAACAGGAACTCGATTTGCTGAAGATACTCGAAAGCCGGTTCAATCTTCATACAGAGCGGCATGAAGGGGTAACGTGGACCGATGTGAGAGATCGTATTACTAGTCGCCCCGAGAAGTTGCGCTCTCTGTTGGATATGGAGATGACCGGAGGAGAGCCCGATGTCGTTTCGTTCGATGAAGACTCTAAGGCGGTGATCTTTGTCGATTGTTCGCCCGAGTCTCCTGCTGGTAGGCGGAATCTTTGTTACGACGAGAAAGCTTTGGCAGAGCGGAAGAGGTACAAGCCGGAGTCGAGTGCTCAGCAGATGGCTCATACGATGGGAATCGAGTTGCTCGATGAATTTATGTACCGCAGATTGCAACAGCTGGGCATATTCGATACCAAGACTTCGAGTTGGATTCAGACTCCCGAGGAGATACGTAACCTGGGTGGAGCACTCTTCGGCGATCGACGATACGATACGGTGTTCATCTATCATAACGGAGCCACTTCCTATTACGGGGCTCGCGGCTTCAGGGGGAAATGTGAATTCTGAGAAAGCAATCAGACCTACTCAGAACAAGAGCGGGTTTCTGAGGGATGTCTTTGTCTGCTCACTAGGAGCCTTCGGGGGCCCTGAGGCTCATATCAGTGTATTTCTTGATGTGCTGGTCATCAAGCGACGATATCTTTCAGAAGAGGACCTGATCGAACTCGTAGCCCTTTGTAGCATTCTTCCTGGTCCGACGAGTTCCCAGACTATTGTAGCTGTTGGCTATCGTGAAGGTGGGCCCCTGTTGGCTTTACTGACGATGATTGTATGGGCGTTACCTGCTGTGGTGATCATGGGAGCCCTTTCGTTTCTTGGGCATCTGTTGGGTTTCCTGCATGTGTCCACCGAGGTTCTCAGGTTCATTGGGCCCATGGCTGTCGGATTTATCGTTCTAGCTGCATTTCGTATCTCCAAAAAGGTTGTCATAGACCGTCTGACTGCTGTGATCATGGTGATCGCAACGATCATCACACTCTTTATTCGAGATCCCTGGGTGTTTCCGCTTGTCTTGGTCCTTGGCGGGTTTGTCTCCGTGATCGCTTCACGGGAGAAGCAGTTGTTCACCAAGATATCGGTGCAACCACCTTGGTTCTATCTGGTGGTCTTCGCCTTGCTTGCTGTATTTCTTCTGGCAGCTACCTTGGCCTTCGATGAGAAGCTTGTCCATCTTGCTGAGAGTTTCTACCGATATGGCTACTTGGTGTTCGGTGGAGGTCAGGTGGTGGTCCCGGTGATGTACAGTGAACTGGTGGAGGTACAATCCTACATGACCGATCGTGAGTTTCTCACTGGATATGGTTTGGTACAGGGGCTTCCTGGACCCATGTTCAGCTTTGCAGCCTATGCCGGTGGAATGGCCGCACGTGGGTCTAGCTGGCCAGTTCAGGTGATAGGAGCAATCCTTGGGGGGATTGGGATTTTTCTTCCCGGTCTTCTGCTGATTTATTTTGTCTTTCCCTTTTGGACGCAGCTGAAACAACTGAAAGCCGTACGCATTGCGCTACAGGGGATAGGAGCGGTCGCTGGGGGTATGATAGTCGCCGCTGCAGTGATTCTGCTGAGGACCAGTGGATTCACCCTGGTCAATCTGGCAGTCACGGTCTTTTCGATTCTCTTGCTGGCATCGAGACGGGTTCCCGCCCCCTTGATTGTGCTCCTTGCCCTTGGTGCTGGATTTCTCTCGACATTTGCATGACTAGAATAGCTCATATTGAGTGAAGTGTAGCAATATGGAGAGACGGGGTGTCCCAAGGATACCCCGTCTCCCATGAAGTTAATCGCCTAGATGCACCGGACCGAGTTGAATCCGTGGTGTACCGCGGTCAGAATGTTATCTGGAGTCTCTGCATCTCCAACGATTTCACAGTCTATCTTGTCGCTCAATGCGTCGTAGAGCTCGGTATTGGAACGGTAGCCAGCTGCAATGGCAACGGTATCTGCCTTCAGTTCCTGCTTCTTGCCATGCTGTTCATAGATGACTTTCCCCTCTTCGAACGCAAGTACCTTGGCGCCGATGAGCGACTTGATATTGCAGTCTTCGATGAGTTGTCTCAATGCCTGATCGTTGTTTTTGCAATGCTTTGTTGTCATAAGGATTTCAGGAAGCATTTCGATCATGGTAACAGAGTCTGCCTTCTCGGCGCAGTGGCATGCTGTTTCGCATCCAACCAGTCCTGCACCTATGACAACAACCTGCTTACCATAGTCTTCTCTGTCGGTGAGGATGTCGTTCGCTCCTTTCACGAAATCGGTGTCGATTCCGGGAATCGGAGGCATGACCGGAGAGGCACCGGTTGCAAAGATGACCTTGTCATATCCTCCTGCCAGAATATCTTCTTCGGTAGCGCATTTCATGAGACTCACTTTCACCGAACTTCTGTAGAGCTTTCCTGTAAGATACTCGACATAGCTTTTTACGTCTTTTTTGAATCTGGGACCGCCAGCGGCTAACAGAAGTCCTCCCAGTTCGTTTCTCTTCTCCCACAGTTCGACTTGCATGCCACGTTGTTCCGCAGTCAATGCGGCCATGATTCCCGCAGGACCTCCTCCGATAACCAGCACGCGTTTGTCAGGATCACCGGCAGTGACAGGGTAGTAGTCTTCGGCAAATGCATGAGGGTTGACCGCACATTGCATGATCTTTCCAGAGAATCCTGCGTAGAGGCATTCGTTACATCCGATGCATGGCACGATGTCATAGGTCTCATGCTTCTTCACTTTTTGGACCCAATAGGGGTCAGCGATCGCCATGTGTCCGAGGCCGATCATATCTGCTTTTCCGTCCTGAAGAGCAGCCTCTGCATCGGCAGGATTGTTCATCTTGCCCTGCGACATGACTGGGACCTTGACGTGTTTCTTGATCTCGGCTGCGATGGGAAGCTGTACTTTCGGTGGCTGGTAGACGGTGTTGATCGCCTTGTACCATGCTTCGTAACACCCGACATCGACATGTAGAGCATCGACTCCAGCTGCTTCCAGTATCTTCGCCATTTCGATACCTTCGGGAAGCTCGCGACCTCCTTCAACACCATGGTATGGTGTGAATTTATAGAGTATGGGGAAGTCGGGGCCGACCGCTTCTCGAATTGCCTGGATACATTCGACTGAGAATCTCATTCGGTTCTCGAGCGAGCCACCGTATTCATCGGTTCGATTGTTCCAAAGTGTGGACTGGAACTGATCCATGAGGTAACCACCATATCCGTGCAGCTCCACTGCGTCGGCTCCGGCAGCTTTTACGACTGCGGCACCTTCAGCCATCTTCTGTACAATGAATTCGATGTCTTCTTTGGTGAAGGCTTTACACTTTACTTCTGGGAACCAGAAGGAGTCGACTTCGCTACATGAGTAGGGTCTGACTTCGCCTGTGGTGAACTGCATTCTTCCCAATCCGGGGGTGAGCTGGATACAGAGCTTTGCGCCCTGATTATGCACACGGCGGACTAGAAAGTTGAGTTGTTCATATGCCTTGGGAGTTCCGAGAACGTTACAGGCTTTTGCTTCATATTTCATGGTTACCTGATTCGCTCCTGTGATGATCAGGCCGAATCCTCCTTTCGCTCGTTCTTCGTAATATCTGATGGAACGATCTGAGAACGAACCGTCTGCTTCGGTGGAAGTGCCCATGGGAGCCATGTACATGCGGTTTCGAAGCTTCATGTTTGCGATACGTGTCTGTTCAAGAATTTTCACGTTTGATCCTCCTAGAATCGAAATTCTTTGCAGCGTAGGCTGCAGTATTACTGTATTACCGCGGTAATAAGATTACTAACTTGAGTACATGATAGAGAAAGATCGATTTTTAGTCAATAGTATTTTATCGATAACAGCATACTTAAAGATTTCCTGGTCTCTACAAGAAACTTGTTGAAGAGGTATACTTCTGGTACAGTGGCTTTTATGGGGTGAGTAGATGACGGATATGAAGGCAAATATTATAGAGAAGGCTGGTGTTTTGTTCCGAGAGAAGGGCTATGATGCTGTAACGGTGAATGATGTCTGTGTTGCATGTGGGATCACCAAGACCACGTTCTATTACCATTTGAAGTCGAAGCAAGATATTCTTTTGCAGTTCTACGATATCATCGTAGAGAATCTGACTTCTCTGTTGCTCAAAATGCTCCATATGACTACGAGCTGGGATCAGCTGCAGTTGTTGTTCAATCATCTCATGACGAATATCCAGCAACTCGGCCCCGATTTGAACAGTCATCTTCTCAGTGTAAACTTGCAACGAAAGGAGCAGGCTCTTCGTATCCGGAAGGAGTTGGAGGAGATTGCGGTCGATATCATTCGAAGAGGGCAGGACAGCGGGCAGTTCAGGAACCAGAACAATGCTTCTTCGTTATATCAGGCTGCAGCATATATGTTTACTGGATATGAATATATGTGGTGTACGCTCAATGGAGAGTTTTCCTGGAATACTGAGTTCTTCGCTTCGCTTGAATCGATTCTCGATGTGGATCCAGAGCTTCGAACCAAGGTCAAAGATGTTCCTGGTGATTCTTTGTAGTTCATGAAGTAGGTGTTGGTGTGCTTCATGGAGTCGGATCCGACACACCTTTGGTGTAATTTCTCCGATGGTTATGGACAAAAATGTCAATATCCCGTACTATTGCATACAGTTTCAAGGGCGCGTAACTCAGCGGGAGAGTGCTACCTTCACACGGTAGAAGTCGTTGGTTCAAACCCAATCGCGCCCA
>CAYYOL010000032.1:7177-26611 GCA_964473245.1 uncultured Spirochaetaceae bacterium | reverse complement strand
ATGCATTCTAGAGCCCTAGAATGCATATGAGTGTGGATATGTGGCAATTTACCCTGGTTAAGTGTAAGATGAGGTATGGATACCCATCCCTTAAGCACACATTCGATTCTCCATCTTGCGAGGTAACACATTGAACACGCTTCGTCGATCGGGCCTTGTTATCAGCCTTGCAGGCTTCGCTATTTCAGTTAACACTCTTCCGGCTCTCGTCTCTTGGTTCTCCGTACAACTCGGCGTGCCGGTTGCCTCGTTCGGCGTGATATTCCTGTTGCAATACGCCTCATACACCATCTGCTCGCTCACTATCGGGCGGCTCTATGCATCACGGCGACTACCGCTGCTCGGAATCGTTATCGTGGCATTGTTCATCTCTGCAATGTGTCTTTTCTGGATAGGGGCGATTCCATCATTTGGACTACTGATTGTGGCTATGATTGTGATCGGAGGCACCGGAGGCTTAGTCGAATCGATCGGGACGATGCTGATCACCACCTCAAACGGCTCGAATCGCATGCTCTATTCATCGCAATTCTTTTACGCCATCGGCGCATTCTTCGCCCCCATGGCTGTGGGATTTCTCCTGTACCTCGAACTCCCAGTTCCTGTGATCGGTCATGTTATCGGCGTGTTCTCTCTGCTCATCAGCCTTGTGGTCGCCATCTGTGTCTATCAGCCTTGGAAGACAAAACTGGAAAGCGATGCTCGGCAGGAGACTCAAGCGACGGAACACGCGCCTGCAGAAGCGCGTGGGGCAAGCACGATCAGGGCTCACAGGTGGGCCTTCCCTTTCCTGTTTTTTACCATGGTCTTCTATGTGATTCTCGAAAGCTCCGTGGGAAACTGGTTCGCAGTGTATGTACATGAAGCCTTGCACGCAACAAGTTCTCAGGCATCATTCTCCCTTTCGATGTTTTGGATCGGCCTCAGCATCTCTCGGTTCTGGTATGTGGTACTGATCATCCGAAATCTTCAAAGAACACTGTTCGGTCACATAGCGATGATTGTTTTAGCTGTGTTACTGATTCTCTTCGTTCCAGCACATGGAGCCATGTGGCTACTCTATGGTGCCATACTGCTCTTCGGTATCGGTTGTGGACCGGTTTGGCCTCTGCTCATCGAGTTCTGTTCTTACAGATTCGCACGGAAGCATTTGATCATGTATCTCGTTGCTGCCGGGAGCATCGGCGCCCTGCTCGGGCCCATAGTCACGTCTACCCTCTTTTCACTGGTAGGGATAGACCACATGGTTGTGCTCTATGCCGGGTACTCGGTACTCATGGTAGCGGCAGCGATTACAACAGTGACGTTGTTAAATAGAACTCAACCAGGGTAGATTGCCACATTTCCTCGTTCACCTGCTCTGCAGGTATCTAGAATACAGATTCACGTCGAAAAGGCCCACGATACCTCCTCGCTCGTATCGCTTTAACGGGTGTTCAGATGGGGCTGTAAATATCAAGCCTATTTTAACTATACCTTTGTTCATCCAGCCCCTTCAGAATGTAGCTAGAATGCAGGTGAACGAGGAGCTTTGTTCACCAAAAACCACACCGAAGTGCATCCTAGACCCCTAGGATGCACCTGAGTGTGGTTATGTGGCAATCTACCCTGGTTGAGTTGACAAAAAGAGGTGTATCACTGCATCATATATCAGCTAAAGATGAGCAGTGTATCACTCGACCACTACGGAGCGTGCATGATCACCCTATTTCGGATCGCGACATTCCTGTCAGCCCTCATCTCCACAATCCTTTCAGTCTACGTGTACACGAAACGAGATAAATCACCATCACTGAAATTCCTCTCAGGCCTCATGATAGCCAACATGGTCTACGCGACCAGCTACCTGTTCGAAATATCAGCACCGGTACGAGCTGAACTCATATTCTTTCTCAACCTCGAGTACACAGGAATCGTTTTCATCCCCGTGTTTTGGGTCCTCATCGCATGGACCTACCAACCAGATCACACAAAGAACAATCATGACCTTGTCCGGAAATTGCGACGACTCTACATCATCCCCATCATCACCATCATCTTCATCTGGACAAACCGATGGCATCACCTGATGTATCGAAGCATCGACATCGAATTCGTCCTTCCGATCACGCTACTGAAAGTCGATCGTGGAATAGGATTCTGGATTGTCAACGGTATGATGCTGCTCCTATTTCTTATCGGAACCGGACGCATGATCTACAACCTCATCACAGCGAAAAGCGGACAACGAAGACACTATCTCCTTCTCACCCTCGCCTCGCTACCGCCATTTACCAGCTACCTTGTCGTACTCACGCAGAGCGTCCCCCACAAACTCGATCTGAACCCGATTGCATTCGCAATCTCGGGGTTGCTGATCTATTGGGGAATCACGAACATGCAACTGTTTCATATGGTCCCGATCGCCGAACACATGGTGGTCGATGCCATGCACGATGCGATGATCGTCCTCGATACCAAAGGAGAGCTCATCGAGAGCAACAAGCAGGCCCACTCCCTGTTTGCCGAGGAGAACACCACATTCATAGGCATGCCGATTGATGAGTTGAACCCCGAACTCTCCTCGATTCTCTCGAAGATGGATCCCGCGGCAGATGTGGAAATCACGTTGCCGAAAACCGGGGAACGACGCACATTCACCGTCAGTCACTCGCCGATCGCAGACAAGCGGAACCGGGTCAGAGCGCATCTGTTTCTGCTGCATGATGTCACGATCGTCCGAAAGTATGTTCTGGAGCTGGAGCATACCGCATCGTCGGATGGGCTAACCGGTCTCTTGAACCATCGACACTTCATGGAACGTGCAAACGAGGAGGTCCGACGGGTCGAGGAAATCGGCTCCGGCCAGTTCAGTCTGATCATGTTCGATCTTGACCATTTCAAGGCCATAAACGATACCCATGGGCACAGTGCGGGAGATATGGTCCTCCAGCAGATCGGGCGGATGACGCGGGAATTCGCCAATCCTGATGATTTGTGTGCACGGTACGGTGGTGAGGAGTTCATCATGCTTCTGATGGACACTCCTTTGGATGAGGCTTACGCTGCTGCAAGCTCCTTGTGCTCGATTATCAGGGATACTCCGTTCGAGTTCGAAGGTCGCGAGCTGATGATCACGGCAAGCTTCGGTGTCAGTTCGTTCTCGCCCGAGAGTGGCGAGCCGTGGGAGGTCGCTCTCAATCGAGCTGATACTGCCCTGTATGAAGCGAAAGCGGCTGGACGTAACTGTGTAAAAACTCAACCAGGGTAGATTGCCACATTTCCTCGTTCACCTGCTCTGCAGGTATCTAGAATACAGATTCACGTCGAAAAGGCCCACGATACCTCCTCGCTCGTATCGCTTTAACGGGTGTTCAGATGGGGCTGTAAATATCAAGCCTATTTTAACTATACCTTTGTTCATCCAGCCCCTTCAGAATGTAGCTAGAATGCAGGTGAACGAGGAGCTTTGTTCACCAAAAACCACACCAACATGCATTCTAAGACCCTAGAATGCATGTCAGTGTGGTTATGTGGCAATCTACCCTGGTTGAGTTTTTACTATTCGACGTATGGTCTCCCTACTCAAACCAACGAACGAAGCGATATCGGCATGGGCATGGCCATCGGCATCAGCAAGCAAAATGAACTGATCCCGCAACGGACGATACAAAGAATCGAGACGACCCCTGCGACCCGTGCGAACCAACCGATCAACAAGACACTCCCTTCGCATGAGCCCCTCGGAAACGAAGTGGCTAGCATCGACTACAGCGCGAAGCAGATCCCACAGCCGATCCGGCGCCTCGAGTGCGGCATCGGCGATCGTTGCATACCCGACATCCGGCTCACCATCGTCCCAAGAAACGGGAATCGGCTGCATCATCCTGACATTCTCGAAATGACTGGGATGCCCCTCGGTACAGATGAAATACTGAGTGAGAGCCTGATCGACATCATCTGAAAAATGGCTGAGCATCCGCTCGACACGGACACACGTCGGCAGTCCAGTACACAGAGCACGATGAGAAGACCACACATAATCCGATGGGTGATCCACAGTGAGCGACTTAACCGGATTGTTGACGATATAACGGACCACAGACCAGTAGTACGGCCGATCATGAATAACATGATTCTGATACCGACCTTCGAAAATTGTGCCGGTCCGCTTATACCGCCGGTTGAAATACCACGAATAGCCCCGATTCAGCCGCATCATGAATCGATCGAGGGGAACATCCTGCACTTCGACCAGAAGATGATAGTGATTATCCATGACCACATAGCTGAGAACGCACATACCCAGCTCCCGAACGCATCGGGCGAGCATCCGCACAAAACAATCTTTGTCCGAAGGATTCAAGAAGATGCGATTTCTATTGTTTCCTCGTATCAGCACGTGGTGGATGCTACCAATCTCGTCGATCGCTTTTCGTGGGCACATGCGCTCCTCCTATCTGGTCTCACTATGAACAACGTAGCGCAGTCCCTATTTGCTTCAAATCACGCAATTCATGGGATTTTTCACTCTGGGATGATGTTCACACGATGGCCGTTCCTAGTGAATCCGCATGGGCCATGGCACCTTGAACATGGGAGCCTGCATACATACAGCCCCCTCTGAACACGCTTTAAATGCAGGTGAACGAGGAGGCTTCCGCATCGAAATTCACGAAGATGTGCATCCCAGAGCCCTAGAAGTAAGGTGAACGTGGAAATGTGGCATTCTACCCTGCTTGAGTTTTTTACTTTTTTTCTTCATAATCCACTCCATGGCATACATTGAATTCGGCCACACCTGGTGGGGCCAACGGTGGCTCCAGTCCCTGACGAATATCGACCACGCGAACCGCATCCCTCGGGGCAAGCGATACGCTCGAAACGGATCGGTAAGCACCATCACCGTAGCTCAACACAAAAGTGGAAACCAAATAGGCAACCACATAGAAGCCCGTGTGCAAGGAAGAAGAGCTGTACCGTACCGAGTGCAAGTCGTGACAAAGCAACTGAGCGAAAAAGAGAAAAATCAAATCGTCGAGTTGGTACAACAGAACGCCTACTATCTATCTCAACTGGAAACAGGCTCGCTCCCACCAGAACTCGAACAAGAGTGCCTGGACAGAAAGATTTCACTATTTCCCACATCATGGAAAGATCTCGGCATGCACTGCAGCTGCCCCGACTGGGCAGTACCCTGTAAACATATTGCCGCAGTGATCTACATGATTGCCAATGAAATCGACAAAGACCCCTTCCTCATATTCCGCCTCCACGGCTTGGATCTTATACACAACCTGCACACAGAAGAGGATCACGAACAGGAGAGCATCCCGACTCTGGAATCGCTGACCAGAACTGATGATCAAGGAACGCTGTACGGCACGACCTCGGAAAGTTCATCCGAGGTCGATCTGAGCCTTATCCCAAACACCCTCGAGGCACTCGAACGAATCCTCACCGCATCCCCACTATTCTGTCCCACCTCCGACTTCAAACGAGACCTGCTCAAATACAGCACGAAAATGGCACGAGCCATATCTCCCTTCATCGAGAACATGGAGGTTGCCGAAGAGGACCCGAATATCCTCTACGATTCGTGCAGAATCACCATGAAGGGAAACCTGGCAAAAGGATACCTTGCACTGGGAAAAAAGAGACTGCATTTCTCGCACGATGACATGAATAGCCTACTTGCCTATCTGCAACAGTTCCCTGCCACCAATCTGGAAGAGTACCCACCAGTCCTCTCCCTCCTCATAGTGACACATAGCTTCGCACTACGCTTATTGGAACAGGGTTCTGCAGTACCGGATATCCTCTCGCTCGGGGCAAAGACTCCCAAGACGAGAACCGCGACGAAGTCGAAAAAACAGACCACTCCACCTACAACCTATACCGTCAGATGGATTCCAGCACTCTTCAACCCCGAGATACGGACGGTCACCGACCAGCTTGCACATCTGCTGGCAACCAGCGTGAAAGATGATCTGCTTTTCATCGATAAGGAACCAGCAGAGAAACGCCAACAGATATTGCTCACAGTTTCGCTGTTCATGCAAGGGTACCAGGGCCTGATCGGTCTGGCAGACACCCTTCCAGAAACCGATGAACACGATCTGTTCTTCCGCAACACCCCCTATACACCACGCACGTTCAGCCAGCAGGGCAATCCGAAGACTATGCACCTCTGGCTTGGAAGGCTCTTCATAAGACCTGCCACCTGGCACCCGGTCATCTGCCTGGAGCAGGGGCGCCGTGACACTTTTATCTGTGAGATCAAGGTTGCCACCGACAAGACACATCCCATCTCCCTAGCGGAATTTCTTCGAGAAAGCCCACGTGAGGATGGACAGCAAGCTATCGATGGAAAGGAGAGACGAGCCCTGCTGAGAGATCTCGGTCTGCTTGGCACCTACCTCGATATCGTCAGTGAAGCACTTAGGGAGGGAGGCACCATCAGCGTCTCTGGGGATGAATTTCTCCACCAGTGGTTCAATACGCTTCCCATCTTGAAGACCCTCGGCATTCGTACGATCATCCCCAAGAGCCTCCGAGAGGCGATTCTTCCCCAAACCTCGGTCAGACTCCGGACTAAGGAGAAAGATTCGGTGGTCAACTTTCTCTCCTTGAAGAACATGCTCAGCATTGAATGGACCATAACCGCTGGCGATGTGACCATGAGTCTTGCAGAGTTCGAGGCACTCAGAGGTGAAAGTCGCCGGTATGTGCACTTCAAGGACCAGTATCTTGAACTCGACGAAAAACAACTTGATCGAATTGCAAAAAGACTCGAGCGACCTGCGAAACTCACTCCCATTGAGATGTTGAAGGCGGGGCTGACCGGCACCTACGATGGTCAGCCGGTGGAGATGGATGATGCGGTGAAGGCATGCTTCGATGGTCTGTTCACTATTCAGCCAGCTCCAGTGCCCACAACGCTCAATGCCGAATTGCGTCCATACCAAGTCCGTGGCTACCAATGGCTCTACCACAACTACACCATCGGCCTCGGCTCGGTTCTTGCCGATGACATGGGCTTGGGAAAGACCATCCAGATCATAGCCTTGCTGCTGCAACTGCACAGCGACAAAGTCCTTACGGCCAAACGGCCCGCTATCATCGTTGTCCCGGCAAGCTTGGTCACAAACTGGTTGCATGAGATCGCTCGTTTCGCACCAACGCTTACAGCCGAGGCATATCATGGGAACGATCGAGAACTAACGGGGGCTGTCGATGTCGTGGTCACGACCTATGCCATCGTTCGAAGAGATTCGGAGCAGCTGAAGAAGCGATTCTCCCTTGCAATCATCGACGAAGCACAGAACATCAAGAATCCGGAAACAGCTCAGTCAAAGGCTGTACGGAGCCTGCAGGCAGACTACACCATCGCCATGACGGGGACTCCGGTGGAAAATCGGATGCTCGATTACTGGAGTATTCTCGATACCGTTATGAAGGGCTATGTGGGCAGTCGCAAGAGTTTCAAGGTCTCCTATGCTCTACCGATCGAACGGTATCGTGATCAGCAGGTACTCGAGACCTTCAAGCGAATCACCGCACCACTGGTGCTCAGACGATTGAAGACAGATACATCCATCATCGATGATCTGCCAGAGAAACTGGTCTCCAATCGCTACACGACGCTGACTGTACAGCAGAAGGTTCTGTACGAGGAGGTGGTCTCACACACCGAGTCCGTTCTGTCGGGTGTGGAAGGGATTGCGAAGGCTGGTGCGGTGTTCAAGTTGATGACGGCTCTCAAGCAGGTGTGTTGTCACCCCGCTCTCTATGCCGACTCGGCTGGTAGAGATGCTGCGAATTCGGGAAAGGCCGAGATGCTTCTCGATCTTTTGGAGACGATACATGCACGAGAGGAGAAGGTCCTTATCTTCACCCAGTATGCACAGATGGGCTTCTTGCTGCAGGAGCTGATCCACGAGCGATTCGGTACTCCCGGTCTCTTTCTGCATGGAGGGTCCTCGCGGACTCAGCGTGATGCCATGGTCAATGCTTTCCAGAACGATCTCGATCAGTGGGCAATGATCCTCTCGATTCGGGCCGGAGGGACCGGTTTGAATCTTACTGCAGCGAGTCATGTGATCCACTACGACTTGTGGTGGAACCCGGCGGTGGAGAATCAGGCTACCGACCGTGCATTTCGTATCGGTCAGGATAAACAGGTCACCGTGCACCGGCTCATTACGCAGGGGACGTTCGAAGAGCAGATCAATCAGATGATAGAGTCGAAGCAGCATTTGGCCGAGAGTGCTGTGACTAAGGGCGAGCAATGGATCACCCAGCTCCCTCCAGATGAATTGAAGGAGCTGATCCGGTTACGAGAATAGGAGGCTACTTCATGGCCGACTCATGCCGACCATGAAGTGTGCACACACTTGAGATGGGATATCAGGTAACATCTCCGCCGGGTCCGCTGATGAGTGTAAGGATAAGTTCGAACAGTTGAGCTCCGGTCATGGTGTAAGAGGAGGCTTCCGTGCCATCCGCTACTCTGACGATGCGGGTAATGGACAGGCCATCTGCTTCGCGATGGCCCCAGAGTAGTTCAGCGATGTCGCCATAGAGATCTTCTGGGGAAAATTCGTCAGAGTTCAGATCTTCCATGAATGCCAAGAGCTCTGCGATATCGATAGAGAATGGGTCGATGTCGATGGTGTAGATGAGTGGATATCGATAATCTACTTCTCCTTCTCCAAGATCAAGCGACACGATTGTCGTTCCTATGCTCATATGCACCTGGCCACTGACAGTTCCTTCGAGTTCACTTCCTTCTCCAAACTCCGAGGCAATATCTACGTTCAGATCAATGTAGCCACTTTCAGCTATGGTGTTTGAAAGGACTATTTCTTCACCTTCCAATTCATCCACGGAGCCTGAGATGAAGAATGAGGCCTTCATGGTCCCATCCGCCTCCAGAAGTTCTACGGGGAATTCAAACTCGGAATCACCCTCAACCAGAGCAAGTAGCGTGGCAAGTGAGTTCAAGCCGCCGGCAAGCAGAAGATCTAAGTGTTCGATTTCAGCTGCAACCGAAAAAGAGTCATTTTCCTGAGAGAACGCCTCATCACGGATAGAGAAATAGAAGGCAGCGTTTACGCTTCTCGGTTGGGGTCCAATGGTGAAAAGAAGGATTTGTGCCAATTCTGGAGAGGCTTCTTCCAACATGAAAATCATTTCCATAGGCAATATTTCTGCTAAACCCTCTTCATCCAAATCATCATATCCATCGGGGAGATCGTAGTCATCCTCCCCAAGTGGATCAAAATGGGTCAACGCTACCGGCTTGTATGCTCGTATCTGGAACTGGTCTTCGGTTGGGGTGACCTCTGGATCCTGTTCGCACCCGAAGGCAAACAAAACCATGACTATCACGAGCATAGCCACCATAATCTTTCTATTTTTCATACTTACTCCTCCCCTCTGTCTTCTTCAAGGAACAGAGGATGCTTCTTAGAATAGGATTGGCATGTTTGGGTAGGACTGGGTTGCGTATGTCGTCAATCCACAACAATTTTGCACCTATTATCATCTGAACACAACAAAAAAAATGAATATTTATGCCAGATAGTTTTTATTGGTTAACTTATTTTAACTTTGGATATCCCGAACCCATATTACAAGAGTCCTCAAACAATTATGATGCAGTTAATGCAAAGCCTCGATAGTAAAGGTACAACTATTCAAAGCCCCCTCTGAACACCCTTGAAATGCAGGTGAACGAGGAGGCTTCTGCACCGAAATTCACGAAGATGTGCATTTCAGTACCCTAGAAGTAAGGTGAACGTGGAAATGTGGCATTCTACCCTGGTTGATTAATTAATATTGACTCCACCTCTTCAGTGAACGGCCCCGGCAGACCATAGAACTTAAACGCCTCATCGACCTCATACCCACCTTCGCGAACCGCATCGGCACTCGGCAGATACCCGACCGATGCATTCGTATAGCCGATAACCATGACCGGATGCTGCGGAAACAACTTCTTGATGCGTTTGCCCACCGA
The DNA here is from genome assembly GCA_964473245.1 of uncultured Spirochaetaceae bacterium. Lineage (GTDB taxonomy): Bacteria > Spirochaetota > Spirochaetia > Sphaerochaetales > Sphaerochaetaceae > CAYZJV01. The sequence goes on along the minus strand of CAYYOL010000032.1, from coordinate 16,608 downwards.
CGCAAAAAGCTCTCCAGGAATGGTATAGATCACCACTGAGTTACCTATGGAGAAAAGTGAACACTCGCTTGTCGCATAATCGAGAAGCACCTTTTCTTGCATCAACCGCTCCACCCAGACCAACTCCGCCTCGGCAAGCCATACAGGATTCTCATGTTTCTGTGCAAAATCATCCAGAGTGAGTGCTAACGCTTGTGCTCGTGCAAGCCGCGAGGTGGCTCCATCGCGTATGCTACGCAACTCATCGACTGATGGAACAGACCTGAAAGGAAGGTTCACAGACCAACGACGAAAAGAGAGAGAAACGGGAACGACCTCCCCGACCGGATCCAGCTTGGTGATAACCGAAAGGAGAGCGGAGGCAACCCAAGCACCGATTGCATCGACATCATCTGGTGTTCCTTCACGGAACCCCCCAGTGATTGAATCTACCAAGTATGGCCGGACATCACCACAAGCTCCAGTGAACGGAACCACCTGAACATGCTCACCAAGGCTCCTTCTCACATGACGAACGAGACTCCCTGGATAATCAGCAGAAACTAATCGGTACGAGACACCGAGAGTCGTAGGATGAACCGCAGTGAGGACCCAAAGGGTGTGTATACGACCATCGAGTCTTCGGAAAACCGTGCAGATGACCTCATCATCATAATCGCCATCGGGATTCGGATGCATCCGTATTTTGCCTGTATCCCTGTTAAAATACCGTCGATTTATACCGAAGGGGACGCGCACGGAAACAGTATCCACCTGCACCGGCTTCCATGAGTCGAGTAAATCGGGACATCCTGTGACAATCCTTTGGAGACACTGCTCTATATACTCTGCATCGGCACGCAATGCTCCGAGATCGATGACTGGAGGTGCTGTATGTGAATGGGTTGCACAGATGGTGATATGCGTTGGCACAGTCTCCAAACGGCGAGCTAGCTCCTTGCGGAGCCGGTCGACTTCGTACTGACCGAATTCGAGTAGGTCGGCAGAAAGAAACACTTGTCGCTGATAGGGGGTCGTTACGAGTGATATCCTCGCGAACAACGGATCAAGGATAGCAACGGAGACTCCAGAACGTGCTGCATGCCCAGATAGAGCCGTCCTGACCGGTGGTGTGATATCGATCTCGCGGGTTGCGATGAAGAGCGGGAGTCGTTCAGCTAGGTGGTCGTAGCAGTCTATGAGCGAGAGCCCGGTATGGTAGCCAGGATCGAGATCGGGTGTTGCAGGGATAATTGATACTGGGACTCCTCGAGTATCGATTGTCTGTAGCGCGATTTCACCGATAGCAGGAGAGCGAAAATTCTCGTTGAATGCAGCAAGACAGCGGGAGAACCAAGTCTCACTCCAGGAATCCCAGTTGGCTCCTCCTGTTAGAGCCTCTACGAGAACAATAGCCCGCATAGTCTCGGGAAGTGACCACCACGGCATGGAGTCTTGAATAAGTTCACCTGTTTCTGCATCTACGTTCTTTACGATGCCTCCGGGATCTCTGAATCCATGAGCGAGGTTGGTCTGCAACAGGGGCCTGAGCTGTGTCAGCAGGTCTACAATCCAGTGGCGTGTATCATCATCCAATGCAAGGTGCTGAAGCGTTTCCACAAATTGTGCGGTCAACCCAACGAATTCCAGTGCATGTCCAGGATCGAGTGCGACTCTTCCTAGATCATCTCGAGCAGGTGAACCATCGACTCCGATCCATTCAACAATCGTGTGTTCGGGGTAGGAACCCAGCCCTGCTACCCTATGTACGTGCCGATCCAGTATATGACTGACTAGCGTGCGGCCGAGTCCGATTGCCTCGACATCGCTTTCGAGGCGGACCAGCAGTGTGACTGCACCTATCGCGATCATGTGCCCTGCATAACTCACTCGTCCATCAAAGAACTGTTTGAACTGCGACTGTCCCACAACCTGTTGGTCGTTGGAGAAATTTCCGGCGATGATTGCACGGACTACCGCCTTCAGGTAGCTTCGTGCCCAGTTCAGCTGTTCGTTATCGCCATGATCGACGAAAAATGCATAGACTCCTCGGGCACAGAAGAGATCGCTCATCGTATAATGCTCATCGTTACCGGTGGTCGAGGTTGCATGCTGACCAATGAGAAAAGTAGCGTGATTTCCACCACGCTGAATAGCCTGCACGAGATTTTTAGAGACAGTACTCCCGAGGGAAAGCAACTGATTTGTATCTACTGTGGGAATGCCGCTGAATCGGGAAAACCAACGCAGGTGTGTCGCTATGGCTTCCAGGCCACGCCCCTGAATCCAGCTGTAGACAAACGCTCCTCCACGTGGACTATCTGAATCGAAGAAATCCTTGCCGGTAATCGCATCGTACTTTACATCGATCCAGCCGTAATCTGGGCGGGCAGCGTATCGATCGATCATAGTCTGTATGGTATCGACTACGATTTTTCGCAGTGTCTCGACTTGCTGCAAACGGCTGGTAAACTTCACGCTAACAAAACCTCCACACCACGACCCTCGAGCATGACCCGAGCATCTTCCGGAAGAGAATCGGTGATAAAGATATCGATCGCATCCCAGTCGCACACATTTGCAATGAACATCTTTTCCATCTTGGTCGAATCTGCCAGGAAGACGACCTTCGAGGCATTCTGAATCATATGTTTCTTCGTCCTCGCCTCAATGATATTTGTACTGGTAATACCTCTATCAATAGAGAACCCGGACGATCCAAGGAATAGATAGTCCGCATGAATCTGGTCGAACACATAACTAGCAGAGTCGCCCATGAAGGAGAGCGATGGTTTTCGGAGCATCCCCCCGGCCATCAGCAGTTCGACCGTATCCGAATTCATGAGCTCCTGTAGGACGAGCACCGAATTAGTCACCACGGTAATGTTCATAGTGTTCACGAGCTTGGCCAGATGGACGGTGGTGCTCCCTGAGTCGATGATGATATTCATCCCCGGTTCAATGAATCTAAGCGCTGCTTGGCAGATGCGGAACTTTTCGGCTTTGTGTTCTTCGAGTGTGTTCGCCAGAACCCGAACCAACTCCAGATTCTCCGGGAGCATGGCCCCACCGTGAGTTCTGATAAGCATCCCCTTACGTTCAAGGTCATCCAGGTCTCCACGAACGGTAACCTTAGAGACTTCAAACAGCTTGGTCAGTTGCTCGACCTCCACAGACTCCTTCTCCCGAAGAAGCTCTAGAATTTTCATTTTCCGTCTTACAGCATTCATATTCGCCCTACACTCACCTAGTACATAGATTTGAGCTCAACGAGAAGCCCTTTTACGAGATTATAGAAGACGCCGAATCCGTGTCCAGCATGAGGTAGCAATCTTTGTGCGTTCGTAGTGATGCGGCAGGATGTTCGGGGTCGATCGAAGCATGCAGAGCCATAGACACGGCTGCTGCCTTTCTGCCATCTGGAACACTGCTGATGATGCACTCACTTTTCAGGATACGAGGAATGCTCATAGAGACGGCATGGGATGGGACATCGTTCACTGTGGCAAACCACCCTTCACCAACCTGCTGCTTCCTGCAAACATCGTCCAATTCCACTACCAGATAGGGCTTTTCGGTGGTGAGATTTGCAGGGGGATCGTTGAATGCGAGGTGTCCATTCTCCCCGATTCCGATGAATGCAACGGTGATGGTACGTGCATCTAGCAAGTCGCTGACCCTTTTGACCTCTTGTTCGAGATTAACAGCATCTGCATTGATATAATGAAAAGCCTTCAGAGGACCGACTTTATCGGCAAACCGCTCTTTCAGGTATTTGCGAAAACTCGCCGGATGCTCCATGTCCAGTCCGACATACTCGTCGAGATGAAATGCCTCGACCCTGCTCCAGTCGATGTCCGGTTCTTGAATCAGTGCCTCGAGCATCGTGAATTGGCTTGCTCCGGTCGCAACTATTATCGAGACGACATCCTGGTGTTTTAACGCCATTCTGATCCTCTCAGCTCCCACTTTCGCCGCATGAACACCCAAGTCTTTCGCGTTCTCGTATATACATATGCGCATAAATCTTCCTCCGTGACTCAATTGTATATGAACATTGCCTATCCGTCCATGTTCATTTTCTGTTTTTTCTTTCTTTTTTTTGTCTTTTAGTTTACTATGATGACAAGTGATGCCATTTTGGTGGTATAGTGACATCATGTTGATTCTTTATCACGCCACTACAGGGAGAAATGCATGAAAGTTGTTGAACAGTTCATCCGATCCAAGACAGGCGACATGGGCACCTGTGAAGACGGATTCGTTGTAACCGATCATTTTGCAGCGATCATAGATGGAGCTACGAATAAAAGTGATATGCACTACCAGGGAGAGACTCCTGGGCGGATTGCTGCAAAACTGTGTACCGATGCGGTTCGACACTTACCTCCCAACACAACTGCTCATACAGCCTATTCCATATTGAACGAAGCCATTCATGCGTTCTACCAAGCGCAGAACGTAATGGATCAGGTCCGACAGATGCCTACAGCGCGTTGCACGGCTTCGTCTGTGATCTATAGCGCACAACGTCATGAGTTGTGGTTCCTGGGTGACTGCATGGCACTCGCTGGAGGCGTTTCCTATCAGTTCCACAAGGAACTGGATGATGTGCTGAGCAATCTCCGTTCACTTCTCATTCATGTTGAGCTCTCTCGTGGTGCGACCGTAGAGGATTTGCTAACAAACGATATCGCCCGAAAGCGGATTGTCGAATTCCTTCAGCTTCAGGCAGAGTTACAGAACTCGTCGTATGAGTGCGAGTACACGTATCATGTGCTCGATGGGATCGCCATGGATGTTCCTAATCATGTCCAAGTGGTCAAACTCGACAAAGCAGTTCGAGAGATCGTCCTTTCGAGCGACGGCTACCCAACGCTCCATCCGTCACTCGAGGCGACGGAACTGGAGCTTGCCGAGACGATTCTAAACGATCCATTGTGTTATACGCGATATAAAAGCACAAAAGGTGTCGTTGAAGGAAACGTGTCTTTCGATGATCGAACGTACCTCCGTTTCCTCGCTTAACCCATTTTAAAACTGTTCGCCATCGAGTTTCCCTGCATCCGATTCATCGTATATACAATGATGAATACTACCACCAGCAAAAGAACCGACAATGCACTGGCTTCGCCCATCTTTCCATCGGCAACAGCAGAATAAATCTGAATCGGGACAGTTCTCGTTCTCGCACCGTACAGAAGAATCGTCGTACTCAACTCCTGCAACAATGTGGAAAACGTAAGAATCGATCCGCTGATGATTCCAGGCATGATGAGCGGAAGGCTCACTTTACGGAACGTATAGAGCCAATTCGCTCCAGCGATGGTCGAAGACTCCTCAAGAGTGGGATCGAGCTGCGTAAGACTTGCAACCACAGAACGATACACATACGGAGTTCGCCGGATCATATAGGAGATGATAATGATGGTGAACGTCCCGCCTAGCGGGATGATTGCATTTCCACTAAAAGCGGAAAGAAGCGCAACCGACACGACTGTTCCCGGAAGCACGAACGGAGCCATGATAGCCAGATCCAGTATAGCAGCCCCTTTCGGCCGTCGCCGCTCGGTGATATATGCCACAATACTCCCCAGAATTGCCGTAAGTACTGTAGCCATCGTTGCAAGGTAGAGCGAGTTGCCCAGCTCAGACCGAGAGACCTGCGGTATCCGAACATAGTTGGCCCAAGTAAATCCTTCTGGTACAAGACCCTGCCACTTTTCGAAAAATGACATCACGATGATAGTAAGCTGTGGTGCCAAGGAGATGACAAGAATCAGCACGCAGAAAATCGTGCCGAATAGTCGAGCAGCCCAATGTGTATACAACTTCTGCTCGGAACGAGAGGCACTGATGGTCTCATACTGACGTCTACTGACCACATACTTCTGAATAATCAGCACAGCACCAGTGATAACCACATTGACAACAGCGATCGATGCTGCTCCATTCAGATCCCAGAACCCATTCACACGGAAATAGATCAGTGTCGGCAGGACATACTGCTCACCTCCAATAATTGCGGGAATCCCAAAACTCCCGATAGATCGGATAAACACAAGCAGTGCAGCCGCGCCAAGACTCGGGAGAATCAAAGGAAAAGTGACTGTCCAGAAGATGCGCCACTTTCCAGCGCCCATGAGCATTGCAGCCTCTTCGAGTAATGGATTCGCGGAAGAGAAAGCTCCATAACTCAGCAGAAACACGAAGGGATAATAGATCAGCGTCATCGTGAATATCATGCCAAACATCCCATAGATGGTCGGGATGGTGATGCCGAATGGAGAGAGCATCAGGTTTAGGAAGTGCCGCGCAACACCCTGACGACCCATCAGAATGATCCATGAAAAGGCTCCAACGAACGAGGGCATGATCACCGGAAGAATTCCCAACGACAACAACAGGTTTTTTGCGGGAACCTTGATTCTCGCCACGATATAGCCCATGGGAACTCCGATGAGAATCGAGAAGAACACAACCGAGACGCTGAGAACAAATGAATTTCGCAGACTCTTCTGATACAAAGGAGAGGTGAAAAACTTGGTGAACCCCTCAACGCTGAATTCACCAAGTGAGAATGTCGCTCCTGTTTTCATGAACGCCCGAAGCAGTGTGGTGATAAGTGGCCAGAATAGGAATATTACCAAAAAGCCAAGTGGGATGGCGAAAACGAGATAGGGCGTGAAATCCTTTTGCAGAAAAAGCTTGAATCGCGAATCTGGGGACGATTGCTTCAGTGTATTTTTCATCGAATGACTTCCTTCGCATACATTGCTGATTTCGCTTCTTTGAAGACTACCTGAATGGTATCGTGCTCATTGATACCCGGAACCATGCCTTCCATATCGATCTCAAGAGTCCGTTCTGAGTTCGCCATGGCAACACGAACCTCGTACCGTACGATGTGTCCAAGGTGCTGGATGATGGTGACCTCTCCTTCGAGTGTTGCTTCGGGATGATCCTTCCGTACCGCAAGATGCTCAGGGCGCGCTGCGACTAGCAACTCCATACCCTTTTCCACTTCTCGTTCGGATCGGTAATTCTGCCTGAGAAGTGAGAGCTCGGCTCCCCCTGGAAGCACCACTCCGATATTCAGATCGTCGACCGAGGTCACGGTAGCGTTGAAGAAATTCATCTTCCCGATGAAGTTCGCAACGAATGGATTCCCAGGACGGTTGTACAATTCGTCGCTTGTACCAATCTGTTCCACGACACCATCTCTGAGTACAGCAAGACGATCGCCGACCGCCATAGCCTCCTCTTGGTCGTGGGTAACAAAAATTGTGGTGATGTTCGTGGCTTTCTGGATTCTCCTGATCTCTGCTCTCATGTACCGACGCAATTTGGCATCTAGGTTAGCCAGAGGCTCATCGAGAAGCAGGACATCGGGATCATAGACGAGTGCACGAGCGATGGCCACCCGTTGTTGCTGCCCCCCGGAGAGAGCAGTCGGACTCGGATTTCGCTTGAGCACATCACCGAGACCGACCAGTTCCATGATCTCTGTGACCTTCTTGCGAACATCTGCATCTGGAACCTTCCGCACACGGAGCCCATAGGCAACATTCTCGAAAACGTTCATATGTGGGTACAGAGCAAAACTTTGAAATACCATCCCGATATTTCGCCTGAACGGGGGGATCGTAGTGACATCTCGATCACCGTAGAATATTCGGCCTCCGGTGATCGACTCCAGACCGGCTGTACTTCGTAGCAAGGTGGTCTTGCCACAACCACTTGGACCAAGAAGGCAGAACAGTTCGCCCGGTTGTATCGTGAAGGAAACCTTCTTCAGCGCATGTACAGCATGCTTGGATCCTAGGTCAAAAGTCTTGTCGACACTCTCATAACGTAAACTCAAACTCATGGGTAGCTCCTCTTCACGATAGGATATAAGGAAAGAGCAGGCATCTTCCGGCATAGGAGCAGGAAGATGCACTGCAGTAGTTGAACCACTTTAGGCACGAGGCCTTTCCGCTATTGAATCCAGTCCGAGAACTTGCTCGAAAGTTCATCACGAATAGCGGCTGCTTCTTCAGCGTCGTATTCGAACAACTTGATTGCATCGAGTGCTGGAAGTGGTCCAGGACCTGGGAGATAATCAACAACGACACGTCTCTGGCGGGTGTTCAGGATAATCTCGTAGGCATCGGGAGAAGTCACAAAGTCCATGAACAGCTCGGCAGCCTTGGGATTAGGTCCACCCTTGATGATTCCGGATGCATCGAAACGTGCTCCAGTTCCCTCTTCTGGATAGACATACACGACAGGATACCCTTCCGAGATGTACTTGGCCACGTTTGCCTCACCTGTGACGCCGATTCCATATTCTCCACGTGCGACCGACTCAGGAACCGCTGTCGACGATGCTGTGAACACGGCATTCCGTGCGAGCTCTTGCAATCTTGCTTCACCGAACAGCTTGTAGAACATATAAATCTGTGCATATGCGGAGCCGCTCAATGCTGGGTTTGCAAGGATGATTTCACCTTTGTACTTTGGATCCACCAAGTCAATCCAACGTGTTGGGTACTGACCTTCAGGAAGAATGTTGGTATTTACGATAAAGGTCTGCAGTGGCATGGAATACCCATAATAACGGGGAAGCTCTGCAGTATCACGAACGTCGGGTCCGATGTCTTCGTGATTCGCGCTCTTATATCCACGGAACAAATCATAGTGCGCATCGTACGTCTCTTTCGCAATTCCGAGCAGTATATCTCCCTGTGGTCTTGGTTGCTCTGCATTCAATCGGGTTATGAGTTCTCCGGATCCGGCCCGTATGAGATCCACTCTGATTCCCGGATGTTTCGCTGTGAAGGACTGTACAAGTGCATCAGCTTCATCCTCTGCTGCTGCGCTCCAGATAACTAAGTTTGTTGGATCTGCATCTGGATCTCTCTCTCCAGCGCCTGCCGCAAACAGGGGTAAACCTGCCAGAAGCACCACCATTCCTACTAACAACAATCGTTTCATGGAAAACCTCCTTTTCATGACGATGTTTTCATCTTCATCTCTCTATACCTAGTCTACAGCAAAACAAACAAAAAGCAAGAAAAAATTAGAAAAAACAAGTTGTATCGATGAATCATGAGTTGCAAGGATGAGAATCATGAATACTTCTGGTCGATGTGGACACGATGGTTTTTCCCGGTTGTCTACTAACCTCTACGGTGTCTGCTCAATCTATAGTGGGCGATCCGGTGTGTGCCCAAGCCTATGACGATAGTCTATTGCCGATCGCGCTTGGTAGCCCGTCAAGCAAATCTCAAATCGCTCCACTCCAGCTGGCGGCCTAGCTACCGATCTAGCCATATGCTATCAGATAGTCTTAAACATAAAGCCCTCTCTGAACACCCTTAAAATGCAGGTGAACGAGAAGGCTTCTGCGGAGAAATTCACGAAGATGTGCATTCTAGTACCCTAGAAGCAAGGTGAACGTGGAAATG
>CAYYOL010000032.1:0-7077 GCA_964473245.1 uncultured Spirochaetaceae bacterium | reverse complement strand
AAATTCACGAAGATGTGCATTCTAGTACCCTAGAAGCAAGGTGAACGTGGAAATGTGGCATTCTACCCTGGTTGATTCTTAAAAATCGTAGAGAGGATACTCCCCATCTTCTCTCTATTGTTCACCTCCAACTCCCTGTTCTCAGGATTATCCCAAATAGACGATAATGCATCCACGAGAGAGCGCTCGAGAGGAACATCGACACCTCCAGCAGCAACAACCTGCTGACGATAAGCGATAAGAGCCCAAGCTGCCTGCTCGGTCAAAAACGACACCGCATTCGGATGCCTCTTGAGCTGGCTCGACGGCACTAGTTGGGAAGGTTCACTTCGACCATAACAGGCAAGAACTGCAAAAGCCTTCCCACGTTGAGGAGTCAGATCGATGATTGCATCGGCTTGCATGAACAAAGCCACATTCGCTGTCACAGCTTCACTCGGAACCATCTCAACAGACCGGAAATATTGTGGCCAATCTATCATCTGCTGCTGCACATTCAACTCGTTCATCTGAACACACATGAGACCCGGTTGTGCATCGAGCGGTGTCTCACTCCCGTGAAAACCCCAGTGGCCATCCATCCCAGTTCCCTTGATCTCCAGTACGAACAACTGGTCATCCAGGAGCACATCTTGTAAAGCAGCCTCATATGCACGAATCACAGCATCATCATGAGCCCCTCCGGTCAACTCGAGCAGATGCACAGCCCCGAGCGATCCGACCGCACGCTCTAGAGGACCGAAGAAATGCTCTTCAAGCAAGTGTCGGAAGGTGATCGGCCACCGGTCATCACCCCGCCCTACTGGATAATCATCGAATTGGAAAAATTGTGTCTCACGAAGAATCGCCTGCAGCCCATCATCGTGCGCAGCAAGTTCAACAAAGGTCGAATAGAACGCAAACCCGCTTGGAGCTGCCATCATCCACATAACTGGGCGCTTGCCGCCTGCCACAGCCTGTTTGAGAAGGTCGGCAGCAAGCCGCGCCGAATCCTCACCCATTACTCGTTCATCGGCTACCACACGGATAACCGCCTCTCCTACCGTAAAATCCATGAACTCCTCCTTCGAGTGTCCCCGTTGCACAAATCATGCGCCCTCTCACCCTAACCATAAGAGCGAACGAGGACGCATCGATTCAAAATCACGTCCAGCTGTGTTCCCCTTGCCTTGAAAGACGAACCGAAGAACAAACAGACCGAACGATCGAACTACAGATGTTTCACTCTCGGCATGTACGCCTCTTCATTTGCCTTGTTCGCAGCATCGCCACCGGGAAGATTCGCACTCATCCAGAGAGGAGGATCGATACCCATGAGAGCAAGCTGTCGAACAGATTCGATCATCAGCAGATTGATTGCGAATATATTACACAGAGTCGCCGTAGGACCGGTCTTCTGTGAAACCCCCTCTATCTCAACCACAGCATCCCCATACGGAAGATGGCAGTTGATGAAATAGTCGGCCTCCTGATAGAGGTTCTTTCCTGATGGGTGCCGTGACGGATGGTCGGCAGCCAATGAGTCGGCAAATGATCTGCTTGTGATAGCAATGGACTTCATGCCACGTTTCTTCGCCTCCTCGATGGTATCGATGGTCATGGGATTGATGCCGTAGGCGTTCACGACCACAATCACCTCGCCTGGCTCTCGTCCTACACGATATGCATCGAGAATCTGCTTTGCATAACCAGGGGTTCGCTCTACGAAGTTCGATCGTTTTGCACCGTGAATGAGATTCGTTCCAGCATCGAGAATGGCATTGATGGGTACCAATCCTCCAGCTCTCCAGAGAACCTCCTCGGCTGCCATATTCGAGTGGCCACCCGGTCCTATGACATGAATCAATCCACCACGAGCAATCTCTTCGGCAATCACCTTTCCAGCAGCCTCAAGATTCGGGTTCTCAGTCGCTATCTTCTGAAATAGATCCTGAGTGGTATGCAAGTACATTTCTCTCTCTTTTGTCATCGTATTCCCCTTTCTATATCACTTAATTTGTTTTCTTATATCTCACTTCTGCACCGTATACATTCACGTTGGCGATTGCTCACCACCTTTTCCGGTGAACGTCCTCACCATTCGTTGAATACAGAATAGCGCCATGATCACCGCATTCACCGGTACTGCCGCATACGCATAGCCAGTGGGAAACTTCCACGTCTCGAACGGAATCGACATACGTACCCGCACAATCTGGATACCGTAGTAAAGCAGCACAAACAGAAACAGCATGAACAGTATGCTCTGTAATAGATCGATCGCTTTCGCTACCTTCACAGAGAATTTCCCGCTGAAAAAATCCATGATCAGATGATCGTGCCGTGAGTAGAGCACCGAAGTTCCCGTGAACACCATCCAGATGAACAGCAATCGCATCAGCCCATCCATAAACAACCAGGAGATGCCGAGTACATTCCGGAGCAGAATATTGCTTGATGTGATTAGAAGTACACCAAGAAACAGCATACCGGTGATGAACGTCAATATGACTTCAAGGCGCTTCAATAAATCGCTTACACCATGTTTCGTCATGACAGCACCTCCTAAAAGAGTAGCCCAGGCAGCCAGGTCACCAACTGCGGGACATAGGTGATGAGAACCAGCACACTCACCAGTGCGGTGATGTGTGGCCACATTTCCTTGATCAAGGTATTGATATTCACTTTCGCAATTTTTGTCTGAATGAACAGTAGCGCTCCCACAGGAGGAGTGACCAGCCCAATCATCAGATTGAATACGACGATCACACCATAGTGCACCGGATCAACCCCTAGCTGGATCGCAACTGGCAAGAGCACTGGGAAGAAGATCAACATGACCGGGACCGCATCGAGAATACATCCCATGAGAAGGAAGAAGATCAACGAAAGGAACAGGAACATATTCTTAGACAGGTTCATGGTCTGGATCAGATCGAATAGTTGCTGACCGAGTTGCTCGCTGCTCACGATGTACTGATAGATTCCCACTACTGCGAATATGATCATGATGGAAGAACTGAAAACAGCAGTATCTATGACGGTCTTGATGAACAGTTTGAAATCGAGACTTCGATAGACGAACACACTGATAAGCAGTATGTAGAGAATCGAAAGTGCCGCCACCTCTACGAGGGTCACAAAGCCAAAAACCACACCACTTATGATGATGATAGGTGCCAACAGGGCGAGTATGGTGTCCTTCAGCAGTCCCCAGAACTGAGGCCAGGATCGTTCAACTTCGACACTCGCATAGCCGCGTTTCTTTGCTTGATAGGTTACGAGTATCCAGAGTATGGCTGCAATCAGAAGCCCAGGGATGAATCCACCGATAAACATACGTCCAATGGATATACCGCTGATGATTCCGATTTGGAGCATGGGAATGCTCGGGGGGATGATGGGTCCGATGACCGCGGAGCTCGAATTGATGGCTGCCGCAAATTTATCATCATACCCTCGTTGCTTCATAATGGGATGAAGCACAGCTGAAGTGCTACTTGCATCGGAGACTGCCGAGCCGGAGATTCCTGCCATGAATATACTCACGACGATTGATACATAGGCAAGTCCTGCCCGGAATCGACCAACGAAGAAGTCAGCAAAATCGGTGAGTTTCTTGGTGATTCCCGATGAGCTCATGAGATTCCCCGCCAGAATGAAAAACGGTATGGCCACGAGGGTGTCCGAGTTCACTCCGGATACGAGTTGACTGACAATGAGTCTAAGCGAGACATCTCCTCTGAAGAGTAGGTAAATAGTTCCACTCGCTCCCATGGAGAACCAAATGGAAAAACCCAGCCCAATCATGAGAAACAAAAGGAAGAACATGGATAGTATCATAGGGGTATCCTTTGCTTGTAGATAGTTGCTGCGGGGAGCAGCATAAGACTATTTCCCCGCAGCTCTTCTTTACGTTACATGCTTCTCACTTTGTCGAGCAGTCCGGCGGGCCATTTATCGCCGTCCCAATCTGCAAACACACCCTCGAGTGCTCCACGAATGAGGTCGAGGCGGAGTTCTGGCTCGGTGACAACGGTCATATTCTCTGCAAGCTTTTTGTATGCTGCATCGAGCTGTTCGTTGGTAAGTTCAGTTACCAGAGCTCCAGCAGCTTCACTGGCATCGTAGATAGCCTGTTTGTCGGCATCGCTGAGCGAGTTGTAGAACGCAGGACTCATGTAGAATGTTTCGATATCACGAATGTAGTCGGTCTGCATGTAATAGTCCTGGACTTCGTACATGCTGGTGTTGGCTACGGTGATTGCACCATTTTCCTGTGCATCCACAACACCGGTTCTCAATGAGACATAGAGGTCGGCAAATGGGATCTGCTGAGGAAGCGCACCGAGGCGCTGCATGACTCGAAGGACAACTTCACTTGCGGCCGTACGAATCTTGATTCCACGGAAGTCGGCAGGTGTGAGGATCTTCTTGTTTGCCGTGAGTCCGCGAGGTGCCGTATCTCCTGCAATGTTGAGAATCTTCACTCCGGTTGCCTGTTCTGCTTCAGCGACGATCGGCTTGAAGTCGTCTGAGAGGAGTGCCGCACGCATGTGCTCGTAATCTCTGTAAAGGAAGGGAATTGCTGTAATTTCAAAAGCTTCACCACCATCGATGAATGCGAGTGTGTTGATTCCTCCGTAAGCAATTTCCAGATCCCCGGTCTTCATCTGTACGAACATCTCCTGAATGCCACCAAGCTGGCTGTTAGGGTATACGTTCACGGTGAATCGACCGTCAGTCTTCTCTTCCACAAGTTCTGCAAAAAGCAGAGCACCTTTGTGAGTCGGATGCTCGGTGTCACGAATGTGACCAAGCTTGATTGTCCGTGCCCGGTCTGTCTGACCCTGGGCAAAGACCAATGTTGTGGCAAGTGCCACGAACAAGAGTGCCAATAATACTTTCTTCATACTCATATCCTCCTTGATATGTTCTATAATCCATTAGATCATTTGATCTTTATGCTCATTACTCCAGGTGATCACATCTTTGAAATGGTGATGCAGACATGACGCTATCTTCGATGGGTCACCAGCTTTCAAGGTGCTCACCAGTTCTCTGTGGAGAGCGATGAATTCTCTATAGTTGCTGGTTTTGTACCGTTTCAGCATTGTCAGCAATCGTTGGAATGTGCTGAATACTCCAATGAGACTCTCCAGCAACTCGTTGTCGAGCTTTGCATACAGTCGCCTGTGAAACGTGGTATGAGTCTCTACCAGCTCCTCCTCGGGAACATTGAGCCCCACTTGCTCTTCCATCTGCTGTATGAGCATCTCCAATTCTTCATAATCGTCCTCAGTTAAGACCTCCATCGCCTGCTTTAGGAAGGCTTCTTCGAGTGCCATGCGCACGTCGATAATCTGCCTGAATTCCCGCACATGAATACGAAGGTTGAAACTAAGATTCTCCACCATGGCATCGAAATTGAAATCCCGCAGGAATCGACCTTTTCCATGGAGTGTCACGATCACGCCGAGCGCTTCGAGAGAACGGAATGCCTCACGAGTAGAGGCCCTGCTGATGCCCAGCCTCTGGCTGAGGAATGTCTCAGATGGGAGAGGATCACCCGATTTCAGATTGTTATCGAGTATGTAGAGCTTTATGCTCTGCAGTGCGCTCTCCGAAATCTTGTCGTGCGGGATCTTCTGCAAATCACTGTTATTGTAGGTCTGTTTCATTCCATGGTCGAACATCGGCCTCTCCATACGCTTCCTCTTCTGCATCAGGTCGCCTTCCGATACAGCTCTACTGAACCGAGAAGAGTTCGTTCTATTTCAATCTGTTCTTCCCCAATCTGCCACTTGAATACGGTGATGTTCACGGGGGAACCTGGTTCCAAGGATGCACGGTCTTGCATGTTCAGCAGATTCTCTCCGTTCGTTGTCGCCAGAGGGATGATTCGATCGAGGCTTTCTCCGGTTGCGTTTGCGAACTGGGCAATGCAGCGATCGAGCAAGTGTCCTGCCCCTGCAAGGAATGGGGTGCCCGCAAGGCTGATGTGTCCGTCTGGATGCACCTCGGTACTGATATCTCCCCACCTATAGGTGCCCGGCTCCGATCCACCTATGGGTGCTACGTCGCTTACGAGGATGATGTGGTCGAGTCCTTTGGTTCTTCTGAGCACTTTCATGAAGCTGGGTGGGAGATGATAACCATCTGCAATGATGCCGGCGTGTAGGTTGTCGTTCGCCAGTTGTTCCCAGAGATAGTTCTTCAGTCGTGGCAACTCTGCATGGCTACCGTTCCCCAGATGTGTGGAGAGTGTTGCTCCGGCTGCTACGGCGGCTGCTATATCGTCTGGACTCGCCGCTGAATGACCGATTGCGATGGTGATACCCTGCTGCACGGCTACTTTGATAAAATCGATCGCGCCTGCTCTCTCAGGAGCAAGTGTGACGACCTTCAGCAATCCTTGAGCCGATTCTATCCACTCGTTCATTTCTTCTATCGATGGGTCACGTACGTACTTGGCATCGTGGGCTCCTCTTGGTCCATCTATCGATGAGATGAACGGGCCTTCCACATGGATAGCTGGAATGGCTCGCTGCAAGAGGGGTGAAGCTTTTACTGCTTTCGCGATGATCGATAGATTTTTGCTGATGCGCTCACGCGAGTTGGTGATGATGGTGGGCACGTGCCGTGTGGTGCCCGATTCTGCAAGTGCGTATACGAGTCGCTCCATATCGGAGGCAGTCAACGTTTCGCTGCTGTAGTCGATTCCTCGATATCCGTTCACCTGAAGGTCATAGAAACCTGTCGAAATGAAGGGGAGGTTTTGTTCATGCGCAATGGTTCTCTGTGCTTCAACCACTCCATTGGAGATGGTGAGTTCTATTGCTGAGCCTGTCTCGACGTGTATTCCTTTCAGTTTCATGGACACTCCCTTTCTGTGAAACAACCTCATCTGTCATTGGACGACGGTTGTCTGACAAGATCTAGTATATCATGCATTTCCCTGCTGTCAACCGAATATTTTCAATCCGATTGAGTCACTGTGGGATCACTGTTTCATGCTTCTTGCAGCTCTTTGGAATTCGTCTCTTTCTGATTGCTCGCTTCACATGTGGTTGAATGTTTATACGCAATACTAGAGAG
>CAYYOL010000031.1:0-26658 GCA_964473245.1 uncultured Spirochaetaceae bacterium | reverse complement strand
GATAGCCCCGCTGGTCATGAAGGCGGCTTCCGGTATCTCAACAAACATGGGGTATATAGGCGAATCGGTACGGGAACAGGCTCCTCAATCGTTCAGTTGACAAAACACCATCCTTTTTCTACAATTCCCAAGTCTATTCTCAGTTAAGGGATACACACTATCGGAGGTTTTGTGGCTAAAGAAGAAGCTATCGAAGTAGAAGGAATTGTGCGTGAAGCACTTCCGAACACCATGTTCCGTGTGGAACTACCCAATGGTCACGTCATTCTTGCTCACCTTTCGGGCAAGATGCGCAAACACTATATCAGAATCGTTCCTGGAGATACGGTACGCGTTGCGCTGTCACCCTATGATCTCACCCGTGGACGAATCATATACCGCGAGCGTTGAGCACGTCCAACTAACCGGCTAGTTCCTCCCCCTCTGCAAAATCACCCATACAGCACCAGTCCCTCCCTCGGCAGGAGGTGGTGTTCCGTAGGTGCGAACGAGGGGAGATGTCCTCAACTCCTCTTCGACGACAGTACGAAGAACGGCACGTCCCTCCCGGGAGTGCAATCCTCTCCCGTGCACAATGCGAACCTTCTGCAACCGTTTGTCCACCGAATCGGAGAGGAATTGATGTACCAACCTCCTCGCCTCATCGCCAAAGACTCCATGCAGATCCAGTTCAGCCTGGGCCTTCATGCTCTTCAACGTACCGAGTGACGCCTTTCCCGTCCGATACCCTCCTCTCTGGTTGGGAACCTTGTCCAAAGACTTGAGGTTCTCCTCCTTCTCTTGCATCATACGAGAAAAGCGGCTACCACTAGCCGCCTTTTTCCCTTCGGGAGTCGACTCCCACTGTTCCAAAATATCCTTGAAGTCCATCTAGACCTCTCGGACATCGAGCACTTCCATGACAAGCGGTTTCACTAGATCGACAGCTTGTCCTATGGATATGCCCTGCATCTTGATGGTGCAAACAGCGTTCGAGGAGTCTGTCCCCATGAAAGTACCGAATGCTATGATATCAACACCATTTGAAGAGAGTACATTAGAGATCTCGGCAATCGCACCGGGTTTGTCCTCCACCAGGAAACTCATGCGAATACCATAATGGCGAGCACCGAACAGTTCGAGGAGAATCTTGAACAGATCGCTCTTCGAAATGATCCCTATGAGCTTACCATCCTCGAGGACGGGAAGACTTGATAGATCCTGGTCGACCATGAGACGTGCAGCCTCTTCGACCGTGGTATCCTTCGTTATGGTCACAACATCTCGAGTCATGAGCTTCTTCACAGTAAGCTGACTGAGGAGATACGCCATTTCATGAATGGACAACGTACTCACCGGAGATGGCGATGCATAGAGAATATCTTTCTCAGATATGATTCCCACCAGTTTCCGCTCCTTGTCGAGCACCGGAAGCCGATGAACCTTCTCACGCTTCATGAGAGCAGAAGCTTCCGCAACCGACATGTCAGGGTTAACGGTCACTGGGTTTCGCGTCATACGTCTTTCAATTATCATTGCAACCTCCACAAATACGCCGACATGGAACGTGGTTAGATTGTATCCCAGAGCAGGAGGAATTTCCAGCAATATTGCTCTACTCGCCTAGATACGCTGCTTTCACCTTTTCGTTCACAAGTAGCTTTTCACTCAGGTCCTCGAGTAC
Organism: uncultured Spirochaetaceae bacterium; assembly: GCA_964473245.1. Taxonomy (GTDB): domain Bacteria; phylum Spirochaetota; class Spirochaetia; order Sphaerochaetales; family Sphaerochaetaceae; genus CAYZJV01. The sequence goes on along the minus strand of CAYYOL010000031.1, from coordinate 24,995 downwards.
GATTCTGCCATTCTCCATCACATACCCCTGCTTCGAGGCCTTTAATGCCATCAGTGCATTTTGTTCAACCAGAAAAACGGTCACCTGCTCCTCTCTGTTGATGATTGCGATCTTCTCAAAGATATCCTGGATAATAAGCGGAGCAAGACCAAGACCGGGCTCATCGAGCAACAATAACCTTGGTGAACTCATGAGAGCACGAGCAATCGCCATCATCTGCTGCTCTCCTCCGCTCAATGAACGGGTTTTCTGTTTTCTTCGAGCACCAAGGATGGGGAAGAAGTCGAACATCTCCTCCTTCTTCCGTGCAATCTGCTGTTCATCGCGTACGAGAAAGGCTCCCATGTCGAGGTTCTCCTCAACTGTCATATCTGCGAATACCCGACGACCTTCCGGAACCAGAGCTACACCCAATCCGGCGATCTCATCGGTTCTCAGTGTGTTGGTGTGGGAAGACATCCGCTTGGAGAAAAAGGGAAACTTCTTCTTCCCAGTCGAGCTCCCCGCCTCTGCAATGACCTTTCCTTTGTAGGTAATGGAACCTGTCGTGATCGGTTCCAATCCGACAATCGCCTTGAGCAACGTACTCTTGCCTGCTCCGTTTGCCCCGATAAGACAGACTATTTCACCTTCATTGACCTGAACACTCACCTCTTTCAAGGCCTTGATGTTGCCGTATGATACGCTAATACCGTCTATCGTCAATAATTCACTCATGACTCTTCCTTCCCCAGATAGGCTTCAATGACGCTCGGGTTGTTTCGAATCTCCCCTGGTGTTCCATGTGCGATATTCCGCCCATAGTTGAGCACGGTTATGGTATCACAGATATTCATCACCAACTTCATATCGTGCTCGATAAGCACCACGGTCACACCCAGATCCCTGATACGTCTGATGGTACGCATAAGAGAGTCGGTCTCCATAGGATTCATACCAGCCGCTGGTTCATCGAGAAAGAGGAGTGTGGGACTGGTTGCCATTGCTCGAGCTACCTCTAGCTCTCTCTGGTGTCCGTACGGAAGATTCCTCGCTAGATCGTTTGCAAACGGGATCAGATTGAAGAAGTCCAACCATTTCATCGCCTGCTCGTGCATCTGTTCGTACTCGTCGTTCACCTTCAGATAACTGTTGATAGCCGCACGAACCCTACCGGTCGAGGGTCCCTTTCCGGTGGTGAAATGGAGTCCAACCATGACATTCTCAAGAACGGAGAGCTCCTTGAAGAGTCTGATATTCTGGAATGTCCGTGCAATGCCCATCCTGCAGATTCGGTTAGCACTCTTCTTGGTGATGTTCACCCCCTTGAAATGCACCTCTCCACTTGTCGGGGTATCGAGTCCTGTCATGTTGTTGAAGAGTGTGGTCTTGCCAGCTCCGTTCGGACCGATCAGACCAGTGATCAACCCCTCTCTGACTTGAAAGTCGACCTCACTGACGGCTACGACACCACCATAGGTACGAGTGAGCTTGGTAGTTTCGAGCATGATCATGAGCGACCTCCCCTTCTGAACAATTTCTTTGGAGCACTCCTCTGCTCACGGCCAAGGATACCTTGCGGTCTCCAGATCATCATGCTGACCAGAATGAAACCGAAGAGCACCTGTTTGAATTGTGGCGGAATCACGTTGGACAGACCCACGAGTTGTGGGAAGTAGGAGACAAACTGAATCAAGAAAGCACCAAGGATCACAGCTTTGAAGTTCCCCATTCCACCGAGCACAACCATGCAAAGTACCATGATGGAGACCATGAACGTGAACACGCCCGGTGTCACCGAGAGGATGAAGACTGCCTGTAGACTTCCTGCGACACCTGCTACCGAGGCTCCGAGAACGAACGCCCAGACCTTGTAACTGGTGGTATTGATACCCATCGAAGAGGCTGCTATCTCGTCCTCTCGAACAGCCTCCAAAGCACGTCCCATTCTCGACTTCGCCAGTCGTTCGAACAGTATGTAGGCTACGATGACAAAGATCCAGACCATGACCAGAAAGCTGTATTTCGTGTAGGGATTGATTCTCATACCGAAAATCGTTGCCATAGGAATTCTCTGGATCCCCATGGGTCCATTGGTGAGGCTGTCCCAGTTGTTCAGGATATTCCGGACGATCTCTCCAAAGCCGAGTGTGGCAATGGCAAGATAATCTCCTTTCAGTCGGAGTGTTGGAAGTCCGATAAGGAGTCCGAAAAACCCAGCCAATATCGCTGCTGCAGGAATGGTCAGCCAGAAATTCCACCCAAAAGTCACGGTGAGGATAGCTGTTGCATAACTACCGATTGCAAAGAACCCTGCTTGGGTGAGGGAGAGAAGCCCCACATAGCCGGTAATGAGGTTCTGTCCAATCGCCATAAGCGCGTAAATACCTGTATATATCAGTATCAGTAGTACAAAGTTTAGCATTACACTTTCTCCTTCTCCACCTTGCCCAGAAGTCCTTCGGGTTTGACCAGCAAGATGATTATCAGAGCAACGAATGCGATAGTATCACGCAAACCGTACGGAATACCGAGCAGGGCAACGCCGAAAGTCTCGAGAAGACCAAGGAGAATTCCACCTAACATGGCTCCCGAGATATTCCCGATTCCTCCAACTACCGCCGCCACGAATGCTTTCAGTCCAGTCATGGTACCCATCGAAGGATATACCTTGATTTCGAGGGCGATGAGAAAACCGGCTGTCGCCGCGAGTGCGGATCCGATTGCAAAGGTTATGGAGATAATTTTGTCCGATTTGATCCCCATGAGCTTTGCTGTATCCTGGTCAAGACTGGTTGCACGCATAGCCTTCCCGATTCTGCTCTTATCCACAAAGAGCTTCAGTGCAACCATTGTTACCAGAACTACGATCAGGATAAGAATCTGGTGTGGTGTGATAGAGACATCCCCAATGTGCAAAGGAGTGTTATCGAAAGGGTAATCGAGCTTCCTGGAACGTGTTCCCCACATCCAAGCAGCCATGTTACTCAATATGAACGAGACTCCGATTGCACTGAGCAATGGAGCCAGTCGAGTCGCTCGACGCAACGGTTTGTATGCGACTCGCTCGATGACCATCCCCAGGCCTGCACTGAAGATCATACCAGCGATCATGGCAATAAAGAATGCCAGAATCGTCCACGGGCCCATGGTCTGTCCTCGAATAGCGTTGAATGTAAAGAGCCCGAGGTAGGAACCGACCATCAGTATGTCACCATGGGCGAAGTTGATGAATTTGAGAATGCCGTACACCATGGTGTAGCCCAATGCGATAAGCGCATAGATTCCACCAAGGGTCAATCCATTCATCATATGTTGAAAGAATTCAGCGATAGATCCCACAATTGGCTCCTTAATACGTCAAACCTCCGCGACGGCGCGGAGGTCTGCGTGTCGACCTAGCCACAGTATCATATGTGCCGCCGACGATGCAATAAATCAAGCATATCGGTACCGGGATTCCCAGTACCGATATACATCGGAAAGGTAGTCTAGTCGACCTTGACCAGTTCGCCATCGACAACGGTGTAGGTCCCAACATACACAGGAGTGGTACCTTCAACTCTGTACACGCCCTGATATGCTACGAGGTCACCATTCTCTGCAAAGTTGACCAAGCCGGTTACACCAGGGTAGTCCACGGTTGCTGCAAATGCATCTCGTACTGCTTTTCTATCGAAACGACCAGTATCTGCGTACACCTTCTCAAGTGCTTCGAACAGAATGTTGGCTGCATCGTAGGCATTGGTTGCAAACGAGTCAGGAGCGAAGCCCCACGTGCTTCTGTATTTTGCTACAAAATTCTTATAGGCTTCCGACTCCTCTACCTGGGTAGGACCAATGTAGATGACGCCATCGGTGTAGGCACCTGCAAGGTCATAGATCTCAGGATTCGAGAATCCATCACTGGAGACGAATGGGATAGTGATTCCGAGCTGGCTAGCCTGCTCAAGGATCTGAGCCATCTCTGCAGTGTAGTTCGGGATATAGATCGCATCTGGATTAGCCGATCTGATCTTGGTCAACTGTGTCTTGAAATCCTTGTCGCCAATATTTCCGGTCTCTGCAATAGTGACCTTTCCACCACGGCTTTCGAAACTCTCTTTGGTTCCCTCGTACAAGCCCTGGCTGTAGTCGTTCTTGATATACAGGACGCCGAGGTCTCGGACTCCGAGCTCGTCATAGAAGTAATGACCTGAAACTTCACCCTGCAGTCCATCGCTAGCAACGGTGCGGAATACATAGTCTCCAATCTCTGTTATATCCTTGTGGGTACCGGAAGGGGTAACCATGAGGATGCCTTCTGCCTGGACACGTTCACCAACTGCGAAGGAGACTCCAGTGAAGACTGGACCCAACAGCGCAACGACTCTGTCCGAGCTGGAAAGCTTCTCAATTCCTGCAAGTCCCTTCTGGGGATCGCCTTCAGAATCTTCGATGATGAGTTCCACCGGAATCTTGCCAGCGATACCGCCGGTGGCGTTCTTCTCTTCTATCGCTACGAGAGCGCCCTTGGAAATAAGGTCTCCGTAGTTTGCGTAGTCACCAGTCATGGGACCGATGAATCCGACTTTTGCAGACGTAGGAGCAGATTCCTGCCCACCTGCTGCGAACACTGCTGCTGTGCTGGCTACAGCAATGATCAGACAAACAGCTAATAATTTCTTCATACAAACCTCCTGTATGGTTGCTCTCATTCTTGGCAGCTTATTTCCACCCCGGGAAATTGAAGCCAAGCCGAAGTGTAAAGTTAACGGAATTATATACATAATTCAGTATAATTATTCAATACTCTTCCAATTATATCGCACAAAAAAAACATGTGAGACTCCAAGATACACAAATATATCACCATCGTGTACCGCAAATTTGAACTAAGTTTCAATTATTTCCTTCAGAACATCTAGTTGGATTCATTGACAACGCACACAGGCGGTTCTACACTGGTCTCGTCTTGAAGTGAGCCGAAGAGCATCGTTGCATGATCGGTGGTGCAATTGTTTGTACCATCATCATTTCAGTGGATGCTTGGAGAGCAAGCGATTGAGACCTTTGAAACTCATAACGGTGCGGGCATCACCGATACAGCGACAACAGAGGTATGCACAATCGCTGCTTCCGGACTTTTTGCCATTGCACTTCTCGGTGCACTCGCACCTAAGACGAATGTTGCGACGAGTTCACTGGGAATCGCCGGCCGCACAGAGACTGGGTTCGCTACCATACATCCGTATGTTTTGGGCTCATAGTGGGTGCGGCGGTTCCCTTCGTCTTTTCAGCCTTATCGGCTGAGTGCTCAATGCTGTTTCTCTGCAACCGCCTCTTCTGGTGTATGTTGACCAAAGGGCGAAAATTCCCCTATCATCACAAGCGCTTGCTCCGATAGCTCAGCTGGATAGAGCACTTCCCTCCTAAGGAAGGGGTCGCGCGTTCGAATCGCGCTCGGGGTATGTGTAAAACCCTGCAGGCAGAAACCTGTAGGGTTTCTTTGTACAAACTCGATCCTTGCAACAACTCTCGAACATTCAAGAAAAACATTACATTTGTCACTTTCTCTCTTGAGCACCCCGCCACTATACTGTGGCACGAGGTGAAGATAATGATCATTCAGGTAGAAGACGCGGTAAAACGATTCGGAAACAATCTCGCACTCGACTCCTTCTCTCTGCAAGTGCAGAAAGGTGAGGTCTTGGGGCTTCTCGGACCAAATGGCGCAGGTAAAACCACGTGCATTCGTGCAATCATAGGACTCACACCCATCGATGAAGGGTCGATAACGGTATTCGGAATAGCACAGAATGGGAAAAATGGGAAAATCAAGAGCCGAATCGGATTCGTGACGCAGGAACTCACCATATACGAGGAAATGACAGCGAAGGAGAATATGGCCTTTTTTGGAAGCCTCTACGGGCTTACAAAAGCTGAATTGGACCGGAGGATTCCGGAAGTGGCTCGAGTGATCGGACTCGAGAATCGACTCAACGAGAAGACAAAGAAATTCAGTGGTGGAATGCAGAGACGGTTGAATATCGGTTGTTCTCTCCTGCACGATCCCGAACTCATCATCATGGATGAACCAACTGTGGGAATCGACCCTCAATCACGGAATTTCATCCTCGAGTTCGTAAAGAACCTTGCATCGAATGGCACGACCATACTCTATACATCCCACTATATCGAAGAGGTCGAAGCCGTTGCGTCTCGCATCTGCATCATGGACCAAGGGCATGCGATAGCCGGAGGGACTCTGAGCGAACTCATTACCCGTATCCAGGGAGACTCCCACATACTCATAGATGTCCGATTCGGATCAGAGGAGAAGTTGCAGGAACTCAAAGCGATTCCCGAGATCACAGAAGCCACGCTCGACACCAACCAGTACCACCTCGTAGTTCCAGGAGGAATCACCGTGTTCGACAAGATCATTCGAGTCCTCTCCGATCTAACCATCGTGAATGTGAACTCGAAACAGCCGAACCTGGAAGATGTCTTTCTGACTCTCACAGGCAAACAACTAAGAGACGAGGACTAACATGTATAGATTCAACTTGATTCGAGGGTCACGGGATCTCGTGGGACATATGATCCTCATTGCATTCCCTGTGATACTCATAGCCTTCTTCGACTATATCTACCGTCAGGCTCCTGCGTATACCGGCCTGGAGGGAACGTCATACTCATACCTTACGGTGCTTGCTATAGGATTTGCGCTCACCTTTCAAATATATGGAGCAGGCTTGAGTTTTGAGAATATCGCTGTCGACTTCTTCTCTCCCATAAGATACCGGATACAAGCGACGCCCTGCGATCCCAGGAGACTTATCATTGCCATTCTGATAAGTGGAATGATCGTCGGCTTCCTGCAGTCACTTGTCGTACTGCTATTTGCCACACTCTTTCTCGGAGCCATGATTCCCTTGTTCCCGTTCATACTTCCCATTTTGGCCATCTCCATCATATTCCATCATCTACTCGGATCGGTCATCATGGTACTATCAGGCTCAGTCAAGACAGCGAATGTCATACTGAGTATCTACGGTGGCGTAGCTCCCATGTTTGCCGGCCTATACTTCCCCCTCCCAGATACTCCTCTATTCCACTTCCTTCGGAAATATCTCACCCCCATGGCACTCGGCAATACCGCGAGCCTTGGTATATTGGGAAAGGACATCTCACTGACGCTCTCAGGACTCATCCCTCTTATTGTCCTGACTGGAGGGGTCCTCCTGCTGCTCAGACAATCGATCAAAAAGGTGACCACATGAACATCTATCTACACGCGTTACGGGAAGATCTCCGCAATCCGTTGCATATTATCCTCGTGTTTCTGCTCCCGATTCCAGTCCTCTTCATTCCGGCACATCCCCACAGTTTCCCATTCGGACTCACTCTGTATGGAATGATGCTCTTCTATTCGGCCTTTCTCCTGAGCAGACCCATCGTTGAGGACCGGATGCAAAAAATCGTGATTCGCATCGCAGCATCTCCGGTGAGTACGCTTCAGTACCTTGCCAGCCACCTCCTTGCCTATGTGACACTACTCATCGTACAGATCGGCATATTCCTCATGGGAAGTCTCATCCTGCATGGCGACTTAGTCTGGGGCAGAATTGGTCTCTTCGCGCTCTACATCTCATTCAGTATTATGTGCATAGCATTCACACTCGCATGGAACATGCTGTTCAGATCGTTCACCATATCCTTCGCTGTCTTTGCCGGAGTGGCATCTCTCATGTGTCTGTTCAGTGGAGTCTCGATGCCCCTCTTCCTGTTGCCCACCCCGATCATCAGGTATATCATGTTCCTGCCGACATACTGGTTGCCACATGGGATTGAAGCCCTGTACCATGGGGATGTCGGAGCGATAGCACAATCCCACATGATTCTGCTGGCATATGCCGTGATCTTTCTGTTACTGGGGAGCAAAAGGAGATTGTAACCTTGCATGAATCGAGACCCGATGTTCATCCTCACCATACCTACTGGGTCTTGATTGGTCTCCTTCTTGTGGGAGCGCTCTCGCAAACCACGCTACACCATGGAGCACCCACCATTCTACTGTTTCTGTTCACCGTGGTGAGCATAGTACTTCGGTGGCGCTATCGTATTCCGGTCCCATTTATGCTTCTGGACTCGCTCATCGTGGGAGTCGTCTCGCTCTCTTACCCTATCAACACACACTACCTTCCCGTCTATCTATTCTACTTCTGTGTTCACGGAAAGCCGGTTTTTCTCCTTCCCTCTTTTGTTGTACTCTGGGTGCATGGATCTTCTTTTTCGTGGTGGCTTGCATCTTTTGCAATCGTAGCTGGCCTGCTACTTTATTTCTGGAAGAGGCAGCAGGCAAGGTTGCAGCAAGAGATCGACGTATCCCGACAACTGCTTCACAAGTTGGAAGCTGAGGAGCAGATGCTCTTACGCGACCAGTACAGTATTCAACAGGTTTCTCGCCTAACCGAGCGGCAACGAATTGCCGAGCTGCTGCACGATAATCTCGGACATGAGCTAACGGCAGCACATCTTACCTTGAAGGCAACCGGTACGCTCATATCAAAACACGAAACGGAAAAAGCGCTCATGCTGCAAAGACAGGCAGAAGAGCGGCTCGGAAAAGCGATGAAACAGCTGCGCGTCGCCGTGCAACATATTGAACCGATAGCAGAGATGGATCTTCGCAGTTTCTCCGATCTTGTTCACTCCTTTCCGTTTTCCGTAGCGTTCTCTCACTCCGGAACTATAGGAAACATTCCCCCAGCATTGCGACAGTTGCTGTATGTATCCATGCAAGAGGCTCTGACGAACACCATGAAGCATGCAGATCCAAGCAAGGTGACCGTTTCGATTGAGATTACGAAAGCCATAGTGCGTGCTACTATTGAAAACGATGGAACGAAAGAGCATGTTCAGGAACCTGGGAGTGGGTTACGATACATGAGAAAAAGGATCGAAGCTGTGAACGGGAGTCTGAGTATCCAACAACAAGGAAACGTATTCTGTCTCATTATTATTCTTCCGATCAAGGAGTAGCAATTGGATATTCGCATTCTGTTGGTCGATGATGACCACCTTGTAAGAGAGAGTCTTGGAATCATTTTCTCTGCGGAACCTGACATCTCGATAATCGGTCATGCCGAGTCAGGGGAAGATGCTGTTCAGTTCGTCCGGACCCACGAATTGGATATGGTCCTTATGGATATTCAGATGCCTGGCATGGACGGAATAACTGCAACCGAAATCATTCATACTGAATATCCCGGTATCCGGATCATCATGCTTACCACATTCCACGACTACCAATCGATTCATCGTTCATTGCAGGCGGGCGCTTCCGGATATATCCTCAAATCCGACGATACAGGGAAACAGATCATGACGATACGATCTGTACATGCCGGATTGCCGGTAATCAGTGAACAGGCCTTGCACAGTTACTCCGATCCTGTGAAAAACGAAGCCCTCTCTCCCAGGGAGAATGAAATCCTCATGCATGTCGCTCAGGGACTCTCGAACAAGGAGATCTCCGCACGACTCTTCATCTCCGAGGGGACCGTCAGAAATGCCATATCGGTGATTCTGGAAAAACTCCACCTTCGAGATCGTACGCAACTCGCTATCCATTACTGGCAGAACAAGGCCCTCAAGGAGTGACATCACGATGTGAACTTGTGTTTTGTCGCATTGGCGATCTTCACCAAGGTAAGCATGACCGGCACTTCGACCAGTACACCCACTACAGTAGCAATAGTCGCTCCAGAACTCAGTCCAAAAACAGAAATGGCGACAGCGACAGCCAGCTCGAAGAAGTTCGATGCACCGATCATGCCAGCAGGGGCTGCTACATCGTGTGGTAATCTCCATGCTTTCGCCCAGAGGTACGCTATGAAGAAGATCAGGAATGTCTGCAGGATGAGTGGAATGGCGATCAGCACGATGTTCAAAGGATTTTCCACGATAGTCCGCCCCTGAAACGAAAAGATGATGATCAACGTGAGCAACAAGCCAAGTACCGTGACATTGGCGAACTTCGGAATGAACGTATGCTCAAAATAGTCCAGTCCATGCTTGCGGGAGATCAGCACGCGCGAGAGCCAGCCGGCACTCAATGGCACGACGACGAAGAGCACGACCGAGAGAAAGAGAGTCATCCACGGAATGGATATCCCGCTTATACCCAGAAGGAGTCCGACAATCGGAACGAAAGCGACCAGAATGATCAGATCATTCGTTGCGACCTGCACCAGAGTGTAGGCTGGATTGCCTTTAGTGAGGTGACTCCAGACAAACACCATAGCCGTACAGGGTGCGGCTCCAAGCAAGACTGCTCCCGCTAGATACTGTCGTGCGGTGTTTTCCGGTAGAAACGATCGATACAGTACCATGAAGAAGAGGTAGGCTATTGCATACATGGAAAAGGGTTTTATGAGCCAGTTCGTCACCCAGGTAAGAATAAGCCCCTTCGGACTCTGACCGACACGCTTTATGCTATGGAAATCGACCTTGAGCATCATTGGATAGATCATGAGCCAGATGAGAATCGCAACTGGTATGGACACATTTGCGTACTCGAATCGAGATAGGAATTCGGGGATCCCCGGCAGGTAGACTCCTATGGTCACACCTACAGCCATGCACGCGAGCACCCACACGGTCAGATACCGCTCGAAAAACCCCATTCCACTACCGCTCTTCAGATCCTTACCCATCGTCTACCCCTGTTGCTCAAGAAATTCCAGTACCCGCTTCCGAATCGCATCACGAATCGGCCGTATCCCTGCTAACTTCTCCTCGTCGGTCCCTGTAATGGCACTCGGATCGGGGAAGCCCCAGTGCAACCGTTCATGTTTCCCGGGGAACATCGGGCACCGTTCGGCACTGCTTTCATCGCAGACAGTCACCACAAAATCGAACGCCTCTTTTCGATCTATGTACTCTTGAGCTGGTTTCGCGTAGTGACCATCCATGGAGATTCCGATTTCTCCCATGGCCTGTACCACCAGAGGATTCAATTTTCCAGCTTCAATGCCGCTGCTGTGAACATCAAATCGATCCCCCGCATACTGCCGGACAAACGCTTCGCACATCTGGCTCCGTGCCGAGTTGTGTATGCAGACGAACATGATTCTTTTTGTGCTCATAAGGACTCCTTCTTCGACTTGTCAGGACAGCATCCGGTGCTGCCACAGGTCTCGTTTCCATCGGTTCCCGGCCGAGAAATTCGTGCGCAGGACATCATATCGAATACACACGGCATGATAAGCGAACAGTTCACCCTGGTACCCTCTCGATCCATCGAGATGACGCCGACCTGCTCCAGTTGAGATAGATGCTTGGAAGCCGTGGATTTGTTCAATCCCAGATACGATGCAAGCTCACAGACGCACCAAGTCTTCGCTCTCAGAGCCTCCACCATTGCGAGTCTCATGGGGTGTCCAAGTACCCGTAGCATGCGTGCCGCTTCATCGAATCTGCTGCCAATCTCATTGTTCATATGCTGAATGTTGCAAAAAGTGGAAACTTTGTCAATCTTTCCGATTGACATATCTTTGAAAAGTTTCCACTATTGGAAACATAAGGAGATTTTCTATGGTTATTCAGATACTCGGAACAGGATGTCCCAAATGCAAGGCGCTCGAAGCAAACGCCCGGCAGGCGGTTGAGGCAGGAAGCATCGATGCTACGATCGAGAAAGTGACGGATCTGGACAAAATCATGGACATGGGCGTCATGATCACCCCTGCCCTTGCTGTCGATGGTGTGGTGAAGAGCTCTGGCAAATTACTGAACAAGGACCAGATTCTGAGTCTCTTGAAGCGTGACAACTAGTGGCTATGAAGGAAATCTCTCCAACGACAAAGCTCCTCCGATTGATCGGAGTCTTCATCGTCATATTCTTCACTCCATTCACCCACCCACGAGTTGCCGGTGCGATTCAGGAAGCCTTCCTTATGTTGGCCGACTATGCCCATGAGCATGTGTTGCTGTGTGTGGTACCTGCAATGTTCATCGCAGGAGCGATCGTAGTCTTCCTGAACCAACAGGCAGTCATGAAGTATCTTGGACCGAAAGCCAACAAATGGCTTGCGTACTCGGTCGCCTCGGTATCGGGTGCGATACTGGCGGTGTGTTCATGTACCGTGCTCCCACTGTTCAAAGGGATCTACAAGAAAGGTGCGGGCCTCGGACCGGCAGTTGCCTTCCTCTACTCGGGCCCTGCTGTGAACATCCTCGCCATTGTACTCTCATATAAGGTGTTCGGGTGGCAATTGGGTGTCACGCGCATGGTAGGGGCTATTGTTTTCGCCTTCTTGATCGGCATCATCATGCAGAGGCTATTCCGTAAAGAGGACGAACAGCGCCTTACCGATGAACGGATGTTCCAAGAGATCGATGGACCGCAGAGTCGAACGCTCGGACAGATGGTACTGTTCATGACCTCCATGGTCGGCATACTCGTATTCCTCAATTGGGCGCCATCCAGCGGAGCCAGCTCCGTGTGGGATTTCATACATCGAGGCAAATACTGGATCACCGGAGCATTCGGACTGCTGCTCATCTACGCCCTGCTTCGCTGGTTTTCCAAGGAGGATCTTCTCGAGTGGGGAGGTGCAACCCGAGACTTCTCTCTGCAGATACTCCCCCTCCTGTTTGGCGGAGTTCTCGTTGCAGGGTTCCTGCTTGGCAGACCTGGACAAGAGGCGCTCATTCCGACAGCTTGGGTTGAAACCCTCGTTGGAGGGAACACCATATTCGCCAACTTCTTTGCATCTATCTCCGGAGCGTTCATGTACTTCGCCACGCTTACTGAGATACCTATTGTACAAGGGTTGCTCGGAGCAGGGATGGGACACGGTCCCGCACTTGCGCTCTTACTTGCAGGACCAAGCCTCTCGCTCCCCTCCATGCTTGTCATCGGTGGTGAGCTGGGACTCAAGAAAACAGCAGTCTATGTTGTTCTCGTGGTACTGTTCGCAACCATAGCGGGGTATCTTTACGGTCTTGTCGTACAGTGAAAACCTCTTGCGCATGAGATTTCTCCAACGGTTCAGGAAAGGTGAAATCTCCCTATTCAACGCGGCTTCTACGATTCGTGTAGATCGAGAACACAACCATTGCGACGAGGGTGAACAGATAGGGGATCGTGAGAATGACATCTGCTGGTATGTTCCAGGCCCCTTGGGCATAGTTGCTGAATGCGTCGGCAAAACCGAAGATGAGTGCAGCGACGAAGAGACCGAATGGGCGCTTCTGTCCGAGAAAGATCACCACCAGTGCTATCCACCCCTTCCCACTGGTGATGTTCGGAACGAAGGCTCCGAGATTGAGGGTGAGAATTGCACCCGCCAGGGCACATGCGGCACCCGATATGAGAAAGGCGATGAAACGGTACCGATCAGGCTTCAATCCGAGAGAGATGAGCGTCTTCTCATGTAATCCGGCTGCCCGGAGCCTGAATCCGAACGGTGTTCTGTAGAGCGAGAACCCTACGAGGATCAGAAGTACCCAACTGATATATACGAACACATGATGACCGCTCAGCAAGTCGCCGAGTATGGGAATCGACCGGATCAGGGGGATGGATATTCGTGGCAGAGCTGCGATATTGTCGAACACCACAACCCCTTTGTTTCCGAACAGGCGATAGGAGAGCACTACGGTAAGCCCGGAGGCGAAGAGGTTCGTTGCAAGTCCAGTGATGAACACATTCGCCTTCAGTTTCAGTGTCACCAGCGCAAACAGAGTAGCCAGCAGCATGGTGCTCAACACTCCGAGGACAACACCTTGGAGGAGACTTCCTGTACTGTAGGCGAAGACAATCGTGGAAAAGGCCCCCATCAGCATAAGGCCTTCCAGGGCTATGTTCAGCATCCCTGACAACTCGGTGAACAACCCACCCATCGCGGCAAGGAGGAGCGGAGTCATGATTGATATCGCACTGCGGAGGATGGGAATGATTACGGTATTCATACACTCCTCCGTTTAGTTCCGAGGCGCTGAAGCAGAGAGCTGGTGACCAGAAAGAACACCACTGCCTGGACGATCGAGGCGATTTCAAACGTTACATCCGAGTGGAGCATGGCACTCCTCGCACCCGATTCGATGTACGCAAAGAACAGTGCAGCCGGAATGACCGCAACCGGTTGAAACCGCGCTATAAGTGCGACTGCAAGCCCATTCCATCCCATCCCAGTCGAAAACTCCCGTACACTTGCATAGTAGGTACCGAAAATAGCGAATCCACCCCCCAGACCATATAGGGCACCGCTTAAAAACATGGACCATATCCGGTACCATGAGACACGAATGCCTCCGTAACGGGCAAACATCGGATTCAACCCGACCATCCGCAACTCGTACCCACTTTTCATCCTATACAGATACAGGTGGACAAGTACGACAGCAAGCAGTGCAAAGTAGACGGCACTACTTAGATTGGAGGGTTCAAGGATCCGCATGAGTCGGAAACTCTCGGCAATCCTCCGTGTTGCAATGAGATTCGTCTCAGGATCTTGAAACGGTCCAGCAATGAGATAACTGACTAGCAGCACTACGACATTGGAGAGGAGGAAAGACGAGATGAGTTCGTTTGTATTCCATTGCTTTCTCAGGAACCCCGAGAAACCTGCCAGCACTCCTCCGGTAAGGGCTCCGAAGATAAGCGAGAGGACTGCACCGGCAAGGCCCCATGAGCCGAGGGCGATCGCGCTTATCGTGGTTACGAAAGCCCCTCCGTAGAGCTGGCCTTCACCTCCGAGATTGAAACTGCCAGCACGCATGGCCAATGAGATCCCCAGTCCGCCAAAGATGAGCGGAATTGCCGTATTAATCATGTTTCCTGCGTAGTAGGTGTTCTGCACAGGACCAAGGAAGAAGTATCGGAGTGTCCTTCCAGGAGTCTCACTCAACAATAGAGCGAGGATCACGAGGGCTCCCAACGCCAGGGCTGCGATAATCAGCGGACCGATGGCCGAACGCAGTACCGTCGGCCTGGAGAACTCTCGCTGGAGTGATCGACTACCCATGAAGCTCCTCCTGAACGGAAATTCCCAGCATGTAGGCACCAAGCTCCTCTTTTGTAGCACGTTGTGCATCCTCGGAGGAGAGAAGTGCAGATATCGATCCTCGGTACATGACAGCAATTCTATCCGACAAGGCTCGTATCTCGTCGAGATTACTCGATATCAGCAACACAGCAGCGCCTTGATCTCGTAATGCGAGTATCCGCTCGTAGACGAATTTGCTGCTTGCGATATCAAGCCCCCACGTGGGTTCACAGCACACAATATAATCTCTGAACTGTTCGATCTCCCGCGCAAGAATGACCTTCTGGATATTCCCTCCAGAGAGAGTCCCAATGGGCACTTTCGACTCTCCTTGGATAGAGAAAGTCTGCATGAGCGCCTTGGCATGCTGCTCCATATCCCGTTTTTCAAGGAAGCCGTACCTACTGAACTTCTTTCTGGATGCGACAATGATATTCTCTGCTACCGTAGCTTCGAGCGCACTTCCCACTTTGAGCCGATCTGCGGGAATGTATGCGAGACCATTTCGTCGTACACCGAAGGTGTCACTCTTGGTGATCTCCGTTCCATTGTGTCGAATCGAACCGGAGGAGACCGGAAGAAAGCCTCCCAGCACCGCTTCGAGCACACCCATACCATTGCCTCCGACACCAGCGAATCCAAGAATCTCACCGCTATAGGCAGTGAAGGTGAGGTTATCGAGCATGGGGCGTTGCTGATTTCGTTTCACCACAGAGACGGAGTCAAACTCCACGACCGGCCTCTTATCTTTGGTGTATGGCTTCTTGATCACATTCAACGAGACACTCTGTCCCATCATGAGTCGGGAGATCTCCCGTTCGGATACAGCCTTCGTATCGAACTCTCCGAGCATGCTTCCCTGTCGCATGATCGCGACTCGATCTGAGACCGCCATGATCTCCTGGAGTTTGTGGGTGATCAGAATGATTGACGTGCCGCCTTCTGCCAAAGCACGGAGCGTGACGAACAGTGTCTCGGTCTCCTGTTCGGTGAGAACTGCAGTAGGTTCATCGAGAATGAGTATGTCTACCTTACGGAACAGCATCTTCACAATCTCGACTTGCTGTTTCTGACCCACGGTGAGACTTCCCACGACAGCATCGGCCCGAATGGAGAACCGATGCTTCTGGATCACCGAATCGACCAGACGCTCTGCCTTTCGTGAATCGTATGCGAAGGCCCACATTCGCGGTTCACTTCCCAGCACTACGTTCTGTGCTACGGTAAATTCGTCTACCAACATGAAGTGCTGGTGCACCATACCGATACCCAATCGGTTCGCATCGACCGGCGATGCAATACGGCGCACCTTCCCACCAATCGAGATCGTTCCCGAATCGGCATGCTCAAGTCCATAGAGCACCTTCATGAGCGTAGTCTTTCCGGCACCGTTTTCCCCTGCAAGACAGAGGATCTCCTGCTTGCGCAGCTGTAGATCCACCGAATCGTTCGCTCGGAGACCAGTTTCGGGATATGTCTTTACGATCGCACGGAGCTCTACAGCTAGTTCCATAGTCAAAGTGGTGGGAGTGTATAGTCGATTGCTCCAGAGCGTAGGTCATCCATGAACGACGCAAACCGGTCACGGATATCCTCAGGAACATATCGCTCATAGGCAGGATCGTCCGAGAAGAAATCGAGATACCCCTCCTGAAGTCCTACGATGGAGGCCGTTCCATAATCGACGGTGTCCGCAAGTACATCGGCGAGCACCTCCTTGACCAGCTTCTTCTGCTCCATGGAACCGGAACCGACGACGAAGCCTTCTGCTGCACGATACTCGTTGGTATTGTGATACACGATATAGGCTCCCTGCTCCTGGGCAACCTTGAACAATCCCTGTGCAGCTCCTCCTGCGATGGCTGCAAAGACATCCACTCCTCCACTTCGCATGCTCGAAGCAAGATCGGCGGCCTTGTTTGCATCGAACCAGTTTCCGATCACCCTGAAATCGAGCTGTATGCTCGGATCAACCATCCTCGCTCCCTCCAGGAATCCGGGAACCATGTGACGACTAAGCAATGGATACTCCTGCGCTGCAATGAAACCAACCTTCCGAGCACTGTTTGCGTGCTCCATGGAACTCGTGGTCACCAGACCTGCAAGATATCCGAGGAAGAGCGATTGCTCATACTGGTTATACAGATACGTTCTTATCTGAGGATGTCCCTCTCGGTAGGCATCGGTAATGATGAACTTCTGATCGGGAAACTTGGCTCCGACCCGTTCACAGATCTCAGGAAGTGAGGGGTTCGACCCAAGTACGATATCGTACTCCCCGGTAGCGACCAGCGAGGTGAGCTGCTCCTCCCACTCAGCCTGGTTGAAACCGGCTTCGTAGATCTTCACAGAGACTGCATCGTTCTCTGCTGCGAACTCCTGAGCGCCCTCTGCCAATGCTGTGTAGGGTGGGCTTCCCGCCATAACCCCAGTGATATAGACCAAAACCGAAAGCGATTGTCCAGGCTGCTCCTGAACCTCCCTGCCACCTGCTCCAAATAGCGTACTCGGCACGACCAGCAGCACCACACTCAGTATAATCAATAGAACCATAACTCTTTTCATGGAGATTCCCCCTTGCACCGGCTGTGACTGTACAGTCAGGCTCCATCGACTGTATCACAAGCCTCATCTACGCTCCAGTTGTCATGAACCAGACCACGGACCGCACGAACCATACGCTCGACATTGCCATGTTCCCAGATGTTCCGTCCAATGGCAACTCCCTTTCCCCCGGCTTCAAGTGAGTCGGCGATATCCTGAAACACGTTTTGAACCGAATCGGTTCGGGTTCCTCCCAGAATCAGTATCGGTACGGGACACCCTGCAACCACTTGCGCAAACGACTTCTTGTCTCCTGTATAATACGTCTTGATTACGTCGGCGCCTAGCTCTGCACCCATGCGAGCGGCCATCATGATAGCTTCTGGTTCATCTTGCGGAAACGATCGACCATGGAGCGAACCGCGTGCCATTGCTTCAAGCATGACCGGCAGCCCAAGCCTATGGCATGCATCGATACACAAAGAGGCCTGTCGAATGAGTCTCCCCTCCTGTTCATGACCGAACTTTACGGTCATCGCCACACAGGTGGCTCCATACGCGACTGCTGTCTCTGGCTCCACCACCAGCTCCTCTTGGAACCCTCCTCCTAAGAGCGTGAACCCTCCGGTCATTCTGAGCACCAGCGCCGTCTGGCGGTCCCATGCATCTACCGAAGCATCAACGAACCCTTTATTCGTGAGAATTCCATCGACATGTTCGGCCACGCAGGTACGCACTATACGTTCGGGCTCTTCGATTCCCTGCAGCGGACCGGCGATTGCAGCATGGTCCATGGCGATGACCACGGATCGACCATCCTCTTTGGAGAACAGTGCGTTCTTCCGAATCTGCAGACCTGCATTCATTGTTGGCTCCTCCAGGTATCCTTCAACTGTTCATAGGTTTTTCGATACCGATCGAACACCTCATCGTATAGTGGCTCGAGGGAGCTCTCCGGCTCCCAAGTCTCTTCGACCGATACGAGCTCCTGGGCAGCCTGAGCTACCGAGTCGTAATCACCGAGAGCGGTTCGAGCCATCACCATCGCGCCGACCAGTTCGGCATCGCGCACCGCAGGAACCGAAACGGGTCGTCCCACTATCGTTGCTTTTAGCTGGTTCATGAAGGGACTCTCAGATGGACCTCCGGTCACACGGAGCAGAGTCACTTGACCATCAAGCTCCTCCATCACCCGAATCACATCTCGCACTGCCATACACGTTCCTTCGATCACTGCTCGAACGAGTTCGGCCCTTCCGCTGGAGAGCGATAGACCGGAAAAGACTCCCCGAGCGTCGGGATTCCAGATTGGCGCACGCTCTCCCTGTAGGTAGGGAAGAAACACCAGATTGTTCGAACCGGGAGGAGCTTGTGCAGCTAGAGCATAGAGTTGCGGAAAGGAGAGGTGTTCAAGCCCAAGGAGCTCCTGAACCCACCGAAGCGCCTTTCCCGTCGTACTTATGATTCCCGATATGTTGTAGAAGGGAGACACAGGATGGAGATAGCTCATGAGCCGATCATCGGCTAGCGGAGATCGGGCACAGAGATTGATCCCCTCACTCGTTCCAGAGCGGTCACACGCCATACCGACTTCGGTGACCGCACAACCGAGAATGGATACGAGAAAATCCGGACCTGCCGAGAACACTGGAATACCTTGGCTCAATCCAAGAGTCTCAGAAGCATGAATGGAGAGTTCGCCGACAAGAGAGCCTGGACTGAGAAGTCGTGGAAACTTCTTTGCATCGAGACCAAAATGATCGAGCAGATCGTCGGTCCAATACCACCGTCTGGCATCCTCGGCATGCAAGATGGCATGGGAAATTCCAGTCATGAGATAGACCACATACTCGAATGAGGAGAGGAAACACATGCTTTTCTGATAGATACTGGGATCGTTCCTGCTCATATGGAGTACCTGAGGGAGCACGAAGCTGGCATCGATGAAGTGTCCTGTATATGCAGAGATCTCTCGAGCCTCTGTGACCGCCCTTCTATCGAGCCAGAGACGCGCCTTGCCCGCAGGAGCATGCAACAAGGTCCCCTCTACCCTCGGGACTCCGAAAACCGGGACCACCGTCGGTCCATTTCCACTGACGACGACTGCACGGATTCGCTTTTTATCGGTCAATTGGGCACAGAGCGCCTGGAGCGCACGAGACCACTCTCTCGGCTCGGTCTCCTGAGCACCGCCTGCAACACTCACCATGCCAAGGGGAACCTTCGTGAGCTCGCTCATCACTCCCGATACATCGAACAGTGCAGCTTTGCAGGTAGTCGTTCCAATATCTATCGAAAGAATCATTCACTCCTCCATGCGCAGGAGAATCCGATAGGCCTTTCCGGAACGTGCATGTTCGATTGCTTCCTGTGCTTGATTCATAGCATATATCTGGCTGACAAGATCATCAACCACCACCTTTCGATTTGCCAGTGCCCGCATGGCTGTGAAGAAGTCGCTCTGCTCACGCCCCTCCGATCCGGTGATAGTGAACTCATTCCTATGAATGGTGTTCATGTCGGTAGGGAGTTCGGGATTGTTTCCATAGGAGGTGTAGATGGTGAGTGTCCCTCCGGGTGCAAGAACCGGAATCGATGTGGCTACAGCACTGACAGCCTCTGTGGTTATGATACAACCATCTACGAGAGCTCCCCCAGTTATGGCAAGCACGCTATCCGAGAAGGCTTTCTCGTCGAGCGCGTTCACTACGAAGTCGACTCCGATCTGCTTTGCGACCCTCAGCCGATCGTGGTCTATATCGCTCATGATCACTCGCACACCCATAGCCAGTGCAACCTTTGCGTGCAGTAATCCCATGGTTCCAGCGCCAGCTATCAACAGGGTATCCCCCAAACCGATGTTCGTCTTTGCGATCGAGCGGATGCAGCAGGCGAGTGGTTCAGTGAGGGCCGCCTCCTCAAGGGGAAGCGTGTGTGGTATCACGAGCACCTGTTCGGGTCTGACCACCAGATACTGGGTGAAAGCTCCAAGAATCCGTTGCCCCTTATGGTAACGATTTTCACAGAGGTTCGAGTTGCCCGAGTGGCAGGCTGCACAGGCGTGACACCTATTCACGAGATCGAGAACCACTGCGTCGCCTCTCTTCACTCGCGTCATGACTTTGCTCCCGACGGTCACCACAGTTCCACTCGCCTCGTGTCCTGGCACGAGCGGGTAGTGGATCGTCCGTTCACCTTCGAACAATCGCTGTTCCAGTGTGCAGATTCCACAATAGGCGACTTTCACCAGGATTTCGTTCTCACGCGGCGTCGGTATCGACTCCTCTCGCAATTCCAAAGTTCTCGGTGCGGTCAAGTAGAGACTCTTCATGCAGTACCTCTCGTGCTAAACGGAGTAAAAGAGGGTACCGTAGTACCCTCATACAATCCCGATCTATGAATTCAGCAAGGAATCCACGGTTTCGCGGGGAACAGCATCCCCTTCTCGATTTTGCAACGACTCGAGCATCGTCTTCACCCGAGGAGCCTGAGGGAGCATGAAGCCCGATTCACGGGTACAATCTTCCGCAAGGATCCGATTCGAGAGGGCTAGAGCCTTGGCTAACTTGGCTTCCAGTCCCCCCTGCTCAGCCAGAGTCCTGCATATCCTCTCCTGTTCGACTTTGCTCTCGGTTGTTGCATCCAGTGCCGATACGACTCGATCGTGTTTTGCAGGCTTTTCAGGGTACCGGTCGAATACGAGGTAGATCGCATGCGATGGACAGGCATCTACACAGAGTCTGCATCCATCAAGACATTTGGCGAAATCTATCTGTCCATTCTCGGTATCCGTTGCCCCAGAGGGACACACGAACAGGCAGAGACAATCTTTTGTGCAAAGAGCGACATTACGTGCTGCGTGCATGGAGAACCTCCTGTCATGCTATTTTGACGAAGCGCGAAGATGGCGCTTTGCAGATGGGACAAAGCTCGGGAACCTGCTTTGCGATGGCGATGAATCCACAGGCTTCACAGACGAAGAGGTCTGAACTCTCGAGAAGCGCATCTTTCTGTTTCTCATATCTTCCGAGTATGGACTTGTGGATCGCAGTCACCTTCTTTCCCCAAGTCATGCACCGGAGCGCACCTCGATCATGTGCATCCCTGGCAGATCGCTCTATTTCGGTATACCCTTGTTCAAGATCCCATGTAATCAATGGAAGTAACTGTGATAACGATTCCGCAGACCGCTTCGCCTCCTGTTTGTCGAAATAGGTGGCAAGTCCCGTGAACTCCGATGCAGTTGTCGCTCGCATCTGTTTTTCGGCCGCTTTTGCCAAATTGGAGCTCACTGCAGCCAATGCTCCATCGCTGTAACCAAAGCTCTTATCCATGAAACTCCTCCTGCCGTATGCGTGACACCTATGCTACCACTCCTTGGTGATGTTGTCACCAACTCTTTTGTTGACCGAATGATAGGTATCCACTACCTTATGGGCATAACAAGAGAAACCAATAGAAGGAGGCCAACCATGGCTGTTACATTGTATAGCACACCAACATGTGGATTTTGCCGGATGGCAAAGAGTTATCTTCAGAACAACAACATTCCCTATACCGAGTACAACGTTGCATCGAACTCCGAGAAGGCTCACGAGATGGTTCGTAAATCGGGACAGATGGGTGTACCCGTACTCGATGTGAATGGAAAGATCATTGTGGGATTCGATCGCGCTGCCATTGACCAGGCACTAAAGCGCTAGTAGTTTTCCTCTGTAGCATGTGCAAAAGGGACTTCCAGACGGAGGTCCCTTGTTTATTGCACCAAGGAACTCTCCTTGATATCCGCTATCCGGGGAAGTTCGAACAATTCGATATATGCTCGAGCTTCATCCGTCCCAAGGTAGGCACCTACGAGTCGGTTTTGCACGAGATAACTGCTCATCCACTCTTTAGAATTGGCAACCTGTTGCAACACCCCATTCCAGTAGTCAACAGCCTGATCACTCATGCCTGCAGGCCCCATGACATACCGAGACAGCTGGAACCGCATCCCATCATAGCCTAAATCCTCGAATGTCGGAACAGAGGGGAACAGATCAGAATCTCCCAGTTTCGAGAATGCTACGATTGGGCGAAGCTCTCCAGTTGCGATTCCCTCCCTTGCCTCCGAAGGATTCAAAATACCTCCGTCCAGCTGACCGTGTGTCATTCCGGTAACGATGTACCCGGCTCCATTGTAGTAGATCGATCGAAAATCTCCACTCGTATGCTTGCGAAGGAGCTCTACACAGTATCGATCGAGCGTATCTGCAGTACCGATGAACACTCGCCGCTCCTGTGCGGCACTCACGAGTTCTGCAAGTGAATGGAACGGACTCTCGGCCGGAACAACGACCAGAATGGGATCGACCGCCATCCTGGCGATCGGGGTCAACGTGAGAGATCCGGTATCGAACATCATGCGAAGTATGTGGGAGGTATTGGCGACAAAGAGTACCTGATCACTGTGAGCTCTGCTGTTCGCATAACTGATCGCAGCAGCGCCCGAGCCGCCTGGTTTGTACTCAACGACGATCGGAGCATGTATGACCTGTGTCTTCTGCATGGTCTCGGCAAGAGCTCGAGCAATGATTTCACTGCCCCCTCCAGTCGAGGCGGGAACCACGATCTCCACCTTTGAATCCGGTGCAAACTCGCCCTCACTCACTCCCCCAGCATGCAGTGGACTGAGCAGGAGGCAGAACTGGATAAAAAACAATACAACTTTATTACATGATATGATCATACATCTATAGAATACAATACTTCTTCTGGAAGTCCACAACTTTTCAAATCGAAAGAACACGGGTATGATGTGAGCAGGAGGTGTCATATGGAACTAATCGATACAATACTCACCCGCAGGTCAGTACGAGCCTACGATTCGAAACCGATACCGCGCACCATGCTGGATACCATACTCGATGTGACCAGACACGCTCCCTCGGGGAGCAATCGAGAACCTACTCGGTTGGTCGTCGTTTCACAGGAGTCGAGAAGGAGAGATCTCGCAGCACTCTGTTCGAACCAGACCTTCATAGCCGATGCTCCGGTGGTGATCGCAGTGGTGGTAAAGACAATTGCTTATAACCGTGGGAACTACATGGGTTCGTGTTCAAGCCTCGTAGACGGAGCGATCATGCTGGACCATCTCACACTTGTCGCTCGTGCATATGGTCTTGGAACCTGTTGGATCGGGTCGTTCGACAATTCGGCAATCAAGACGTTCCTTGAGGTCCCTGAAGACTGGAACGTGCTCGGGCTCACTCCGCTCGGATATCCGAAAGGCGATGTGTTCAAGCAATCGGAGAACCGAATTCCTTTGTCGGATTTCGTCATGGAGGAGCGATGGACGAAATGAATGCAATGACGTATCGGTTCTCCTATGACCTCTGTATTGGTTCAGTCACCATCATCGAGAGAGGTGGGTACGTAGTGGGAGTCTCCCTATCAGAGGGAGTTCCCCATCTGAAGGATTTCTCAATTAGGGAGACACCGATCATTGCAGCATGTGCCGAGCAACTGCGAAAGTATGTCCAAGGTGATCTGAAGCAGTTTTCCGTACCGATCAATCCAACCGGAACACCATTTCAACTCTCGGTATGGGGTGCATTGGTGGACATCCCCTATGGAGAGACGCGAAGCTACAGTGCTATTGCACGAGCGATAGGAAACCCGAAGGCAGTACGTGCTGTCGGTATGGCGAACAACCGCAACCCGATATCATTCATCATCCCCTGTCATAGAGTCATCGGTTCCGATGGTTCTCTGGTCGGATACGGGGGCGGCCTCGCCTTGAAGGAGTGGTTGCTCGATCTTGAACGGGGTGGTTCACCACATTGAACGACTGGTCGGTGATGCGTGGCTATTCGCCACCTGCGAATCTGGATCCGAAGGCTCTACACGATTCCGATTCCGGCCCCGGCTCCTCCTGTACCGCCAACCCCTCTTCGAACAGGTTCGCACCTGCAGCGATCACTCGGTCCTGCCATACGCGCATCCATTCACCATCGCCCCATCCGAACGATCCGAACAGTGCGACGTCACGACCTTTCAAATCCGACTCCACAGAGTCGTAGAAAGGCAAGAATTCGGTGTCATCAAGCTCCTCTTGGCCCATGGCTGGGCAGCCAAAGGCGAATCTATCGTACTGTTCGAGCACACTTTGATCACACTGCGCAACGGGAATCACATCGGCTTGGGCTCCCGCCTTTCGAGCCCCCTCTCCTATGAGATTCGCCATAGCCTCAGTATTGCCGGTGCTACTGTAATATATAATTGCTATACGCATGAAAGCCTCCTCAGTTCGATCTCAGTGTTAGCATTTGCTAACATTCACAATGTAAAGAGACCTCTCTTGTCAGTCAAGTCTGTCATAGGTCTTGTGCAAAAAAAGGGTCGCCATGTGGACAGCTTTTGATTGACCTAGGGCGCAAACCACTGTATAGT
>CAYYOL010000030.1:0-28486 GCA_964473245.1 uncultured Spirochaetaceae bacterium | reverse complement strand
GACTATATACCTTAGAGAACTTGACGTCAAGGCTTGACTGAGATTCTTCTGGACGCTGACGGGCTTGCCTGAGTTTCTTCATCCCGTTATAGTCCAAATGAGTTGAAGCTTCGAAGTTTTGGGGGCTAGCATGAAGAAACAGTTGGTATTGGCAGAGAAACCGAGTGTCGGTCGGGAACTTGCGCGCGTTCTTGCGTGCAGAAAACGGGAGAAGGGATTCAGTGAGGGCGATCGCTATGTCGTGACCTGGGCTCTTGGACACCTCGTGGAGTTGGCGCAACCTGCCGAATATAATGAGCGTTACAAACGGTGGGATATCCGGGATCTGCCTATGTTACCGCACACGCTTCGTCAGAGCATCATGAAGCAGACAGCGGATCAGTACCAGGTAATCGAGCGTCTCATGAAACGAGAAGACATCGACACACTGGTCATTGCAACAGATGCAGGACGAGAAGGGGAGCTGGTCGCTCGATGGATCATGAAGATGGCAGGGTGGAGTCAACCGGTGAAACGGTTGTGGATCAGTAGTCAAACCGATGCCGCCATAACACAAGGGTTCACCGATTTGCGCGAAGGTTCGTTATACGAGAATCTGTATGCAGCAGCGGAGGCAAGAGCGGCCGCGGACTGGTATGTTGGGATGAACGTGACACGTGCGCTCACTTGTCGTTACGATGCGAAACTCTCCGCTGGTCGAGTGCAGACGCCAACTCTGGCGCTCATGACGTCACGAGAGGATGAGCGTGAAGCGTTCAATGGGGGCTTCTATTGGACCGTTCGTGCAAATTTTGGGTTGTTCACTGCTTCGTGGCAAGATGCTGAGGGCTCTGTGCGCATTCTGAGCGAAGAGGAGGCTGTATCCATCGTTGATCGAGTGAAAGACACAGAAGGCACGATCTCTACGGTTGAGCGTGACGAGAAGAGTGAACAGCCACCTCTTGCCTACGATCTCACCGAACTGCAACGAGACGCTAACCAGCATCTCGGTTTCAGCGCTAAGGACACACTCGATATCCTTCAACGTCTCTACGAAAATCACAAGATCGTAACCTATCCCAGAACCGACAGCCGATACATTACCCAGGATATCGTTCCCACGTTGGTTGGGCGCCTGCGGGCTCTCGATGCGACGCCATTCGGTCAGGTGGCATCATTGTATGTCGAACACGGGTATCGAGAGGATATGGATCGATTTGTCATGGAAAGTGGGGTGACCGACCATCATGCGATCATCCCCACCGAGCAGACAGTCGATCTCGCTAAGCTATCCAAGGAGGAGCGTGCTCTTTGGGAGTTGATCACGCTTCGTTTCATGGAGGTGCTCTCTGGAGACTATATCTACACCACCACGAAGATCGAAGCAACTGTAGCAGGCGAGCGATTTGTCACTCGGATGAGTGTTCCGGTGAAACACGGTTGGAGAGATATGGCTCGAATAATCGGTAAGCGGAGTGCTGTAGAGATTTCCGAGTTTGATGAGGGCTCCTCCGCTTCCGATGGTTCTCTGGAGGTCGGTCAGCAGGTAGTCGCAAAAAGTGTCCGTTCGAGAAGGAGTGCCACAACACCACCTGACCGGTATACCGAAGGGACACTCCTTTCTGCCATGGAGCATGCTGGACGATTTGTCGAGGATGTCAAGTTGAAAAGACGCCTCGGTGGTGGTCTCGGTACGCCCGCCACTCGTGCCGATATCATAGAGAAGCTTATCCAGAATCACTATGTGGAACGGGAGGGGAAATTCCTCGTTCCCACCCCAAAGGGGCGCGAACTGGTACGACTTGCTCCTCCTGAACTCCGTTCTCCGGAGCTCACCGCTGCATGGGAGGGTCGGTTGGCATCGATCGCCGAAGGGAAGGAGACCCAAGATGCCTTCGTCGAGGATATCAAGAGGAGCGCTAAACGATTAGTCTCTGAGGTGCTAGCCAATAAGGAGCAGTTCAAACCGAAATTCCCCGACGGTAAAGAGTGTCCTTACTGCGAAGCACCCATGATGCGTGTAACCGACGAGTTCGGTCAGATACATTTTCTGTGTCAGCGCCTTTCCTGTTCGTACGAGGAGGCGCAGGTGAAACGTCGTGTGCAGGGTGGTAAAGAGAAAAATGTGAAAGTACAGTCGGAAAAACCTGCTGCAGACGGACAGAAAAAGGTTGTGGTACGTGCACGGGCAATCTCGGCTTCTTCTGCATCTGGCAAGAAGGTGGTCGTGGTAAAGCAAAGTGGTGCCAAAAGCCAAAGTTCCGATACGTGGGAGACTGTAACAGAGGTAGTGCGCCCTTCGAAATGGAATCGGAGGCGGAACGAATCGACGCATGATCGGGGCAGGCAGCAAAGAGATCAGAATCGTGAACGGCGTCGACCTGCAGAGCGCAGCCCAGCCAAATTTTCCTCCGACAGCGAGGGTGGGACCACGTTTGCCGATCTTTTAGCGGCAAGTGAAAAGCGGAAAAAGGAGCGCGATAAAAGGCGGAAAAAGTAAAAATCTGATTAAAATATTGATTTATTGCTCAAATACTCAACATTGAAATGGGCGATATATAATCTCTAAAGGCTCGCTATAAAAAGAAATAATTTTGGATTTAATGGATTGACAACCGTCCGGTGCATGGTATGATGTAGTTGCTACTCATACTATAAGAAGTAGCTGTTGTGATAAGCGACATCGAACCTAAAGGAGGAAAACATGAAGAAGTTTTCAAAACTGGCACTGGTCCTGATTATGGCTCTTTCCGCAGGATTGGTTTTTGCCGCGGCTCAGGGTGAAGCCATGGCTGCAGATGCCGACGTACTGAAACCTGCAACCTACTCGTGGACTGCCGGCGGTATGGGTGGCGGTTGGTATACCCAGGCCGGAGGCATGGCTGCGATCGTGAAAAACAATGTTCCTGAAATTACGATCAAAGTTATTCCCGGTGGTGGAACAGTGAACCCTGCCAAAGTGGACGCCGGTCAGGATGATTTCGGTTGGGGCGTCGGTTATGTCGACCGTGCAGCCTATAACGGGGTAGCTCCGTTGTTCGATAAGGAGTACAAGGGAATCCGCGGACTCGCAGGGAATTTCTCGGTAGACTTCTATCACTTCTTTGCAGCGAAGAACACTGGGATAACCACGATCGATGAGTTGGTCGCCAAGGTGAAGGCAGGAGAGAGAATCAACCTTGCAGGCCCTATGGTCGGTACCAGCGAACGTGCACTCACCAGCCTGTTGTTCGAGCACTATGGCATCTCCTACGAGCAGATCGAGAAAAATGGTGGACGAGTGATCTATGCAGCATATGGCGATATGGTCAATCTCTACAAAGACAGACACGTTGACTACGTAATTGCATGTCTTGGTCTTCCCGGATCGGCAATCACAGAAATGTCTATCTCTCGCGATTCCACGTTGCTCGCAGCATCTGACGACTTGGTCAAATTCTCAGCGGATACCTATGGAACCGTCTCGTTCGAAAGTGGACTGAACGTCATTCCTGCCGGTACCTATTCAGGTATCAATCACGATGTGCAGGCGATCGGTCACTCAACTGAGATCATAGCCCGAGCGGATCTTCCAGATATCGTAGCGTATAATTTCGTGAAGGTTCTCATGGAGAACATCGATGAAGTGAAGAGTCTCAACCCCTCATTCCAGAAGTATTTCTCCAAGGAGATTGCTCCAAGCACCATGATTCCACTGCACCCTGGTGCAGAGAAGTACTATCGTGAGATTGGAGTGCTCAAGTAGCACGAGAGACAACAGGAACATAGTTCTGTGTAATCCGGGAGTGCATCCCTCCTTCAGGACGGTTTTGCACTCCCAACTTCAAAACAAGTGGGGTTATCTGTATGCGTGAACTCAAAGGTTGGGTCAAATGGTTTGTTAGTATCTGTCTCGTCGCTGTGGCACTGTTTCACCTCTATACTGCGATTTTCGGTGTGTTCCAGCCACGAATACAACGTGGTGTTCACTTGCTCGTTCTCCTTCCCATGGCATTCATGCTCTATCCAGCGACGAAGAAGTCGCCTAAAGATCGCCCCACCATCTTCGATGTGATATTTGCCCTGTTGGCGATCGCTCCTCCGATCTATCTCATGATCATGAACAATACGCTGAACATGCGGATGGAGTTGTTCGATCCTGTGACCCCATTGGAGACGATACTGGGTTGGATAAACATCATCCTGATCATCGAGGCGGTGAGAAGGACCGTTGTTCCCGCAATGGCCATTTTGATTGGAGTCTTTTTCGTCTACATCTTCACGGCTCCCCTGCTCGGTGGTATCTTTTATTCGAAACCAATGGCATTCAGCAGAATCGCCGAGATCAACTACCTTATCACCAGTGATGGTATCTACGGTTCCATTGTCGGAGTCACAGCGACGTTCGTAGCTGTATTCGTCATATTCGGTGCATTCATGCAAAGCACGAAGACTGGCGAATATTTTACTAACCTTGCTATAGCCCTGGCAGGTCGGAGTGCAGGTGGCCCAGCGAAGATCGCTGTCATCTCCTCGGGCCTATTCGGATCCATCAGTGGTGTCGCGGCAGCGAATGTCTATGCTACCGGAGTGTTTACCATTCCTCTCATGAAGCGACTCGGCTATCGTTCCCAGTTTGCTGGAGCTGTGGAATCGGCAGCCTCGACAGGAGGGTTGCTCATGCCCCCGATCATGGGAGCTGGAGCTTTCGTCATGTCCGAGATCACCGGCATCGCATATGTCCATATCATAAAAGCTGCCGTTCTGGGTGCTGTGTTCTATTATTTCAGCATCCTCTTACGTGTCCACTTCGTAGCCAAGAAAGATGGGTTGCGTGGCATGGATAAGAGTGAAGTGATATCGCGTAAGCAGATATTGAAGGACTCGTATCAGCTTATCCCCCTTATTCTTCTGGTGATTCTCCTCGTTATCGGATACTCGCCCTTCATAGCAGCCGTCTATGGTATTCTCTCGACCTTCCTCCTCACGTTCCTGAACAAAGAGACCATGATGAATCCGAAGAAGCTGTGGGATACTTTCGAGCTTTCGGGGAAGAACCTGATCATGCTCGGTGTCTCCTGTGCAGGAGCCGGTATGGTGATCAGCATCGTGACCAACACCGGTCTCGCCCTCGGTATCGCATCGGTGATCCAATCCTGGTCCGGAGGAGTGCTTCTCCCAGCTCTCATGCTCATTATGATCACGAGTATCCTCATGGGTATGGGAATGCCCTGTACTCCTGCCTACATCGTGGCAGTCACGATCGGTGGACCCGCACTGCAGGCGTTGGGAATCGATGTACTCACGGCTCACTTGTTCGTATTCTACTTCGCCATTCTAGCCGAGATCACGCCTCCGGTAAGCATCGCAAGTTATTGCGGAGCCGCCATTGCCGGGTCCGATCCATTGAAGACTGGATTCGAAGCAATGCGTATGGCGATTGTCGGCTTTATCATCCCCTATATCTTCGTATTCAACCCAGCTCTGTTGTTCAGAGGGTCGGTCCTTGAGGTGCTTACCCTCATGGTAGTCGTTATCTATGCGGTGATTACGCTCGCTTCTGCCTTCCGTGCCTACTTCCACCGCAAGCTGAATACAATTGAGCGGAGTGTCATGGGTATCATAGCGGCAGCACTGATCATCATGTCCTGTAATCTTACCATCATGCACAACATGGCAGTCCAGCTGGCTATTCTGGCATCTGCTGGACTCGTTGTGGTGTTGTTCGTGATTGCCAAGGTCAAAGCGAGAGTCAGTACACCGACTGCTGTATAACCGATGTTGTGACGGTAGAGTGCGATGTGCACTACCGTCACCTGCACTACGGAAGATATACTATTATGGTAATTTTGCTGCTCATCTTTAGAGTAGTTGAAATTCGGGGGTATGGGAGACTAACATCTCGATACTTCTCGAAGGAGACATAGAGTGAATGTGAGAGGAGATGGGTCTTCTCCATTCTCTGGAAAGGCAAAGGTAGACACATGGGTGGTTCGTACGATGTGATAGTTATCGGGGGAGGTATCATTGGCCTCTCATGCGGATACTATCTGACCAAACAAGGCAAGCGGGTGGCAATACTGGAAGCGGGAGGATTCGCCGATGGAGCATCCGGTGCCTGCGATGATATGATCCTCTTCCAATCCAAGAAGCCTGGAATCAATCTGGAGTTGGCTTTTGAAAGCCTTGAACTCTACAGGTCTCTTGTCAGTGAACTCGAAGATTCCCTTGGTTTCGCGACGTATGGGGGTATGGTGCTCATACAGAATCAGCAGGAGCTGAGAGTCATGGAGGAGTTCGTAAGACAACAGCAGTCGTATGGGCTCGATGTCGAAATCCTCTCAAGATCCGATATGCGGAAGAGACAGCCATTTCTCAGTGAACGATTCATCGCATCGACCTACAGTCCAATGGACTCTCAGGCATATCCTTTCTCTGTCATGCATCGACTTGCGAGGAAAGGTCGTGAACTCGGCATGCAAGTCTTCCATGGCTCGAAGGTGAACGCTCTCGATCGCGATGGAAATGGCGATTATGCTGTACATACTACAAGCGGTCATGTCCATCAGGCGCCGGTTGTGGTCAATGCAGCAGGAGCCTGGGCCGGACACGTGGCAGATCTGGTCGGTGCAACGGTTCCCATGGAGCCGAGAAGAGGACAGCTGGTCATTACAGAGAAAGTTCCCGCTGTAGGTGAGACTAACCTCTGGACAGCAAAGTATCTCGTGTCAAAACTGAAGCCAGGAACAGAGATTGCCGTGACAGAGGAGGAGTCTCGACTAGGTCTTGGATTCGCATTCACGCGAACTGAAGGGGACTCCTACCTAGTAGGTAGTACACGGGAATCGGTAGGCTACGATAAGCGGACTACCATGGAGGGTATTCGAGCGATTGTGAATCAGGCAGTATCGATCCTTCCCGTTCTTGGAGAGGTGAACTTCATACGAGCCATTGCAGGTCTCCGGCCGGCGACACCAGATGGGAAGATGGTGCTCGGAGAGCACGCTGGACTTCCTGGATTCTTCACCGCAGCCGGACATGAAGGCGACGGCATAAGCCTTGCTCCGATAACAGGAAGATTGCTCGCACAGATGGTCTGTGAAGGTGTTGTGCAGGATCGACTGAAAGAGCTCTCTCCTGACCGTTTTTCCGGTACTGTCAATACGGAGGTTTCATGATGGATGTGGATGACAAGAAAGATTTCTTCATATGCAGGTGCGAAGAGGTGACCCTCAGGGAGATCGAAGAGGTCATAGACGAGGGGTACCATTCCATAGACGATGTCAAGAGAATCACACGAGCCGGCATGGGGCTCTGTCAGGGGCGCTCATGTAGCAAGGTCATTGCTCGTATCATCAGCCAGAAGACCGGGATGCCTCTCGAAGAGGTGTTGCAGACGAGCTATCGATTCCCGGTTCGAACAGAGAAGATGAGAGTACTGGAAGAGGAGGGTGATTCAGATGCGCAGAATAGGTGAACACCCAGTGTTGGGCCCCTTGCCCGATTCCGAGATGGTCAGAATAGTCGTCGATGGAGAGCCCATGCTCGCGAGAAAAGGTGAGATGATCGCTGCCGCCCTGTTAGCTGCAGGTAAGCAATATTTCAGGAAGACGATCAAGACTCAGGAGCCTCGCGGAATCTACTGTGGCATCGGTAGATGTACCGACTGTGTAATGACGGTGAATGGAATACCGAACGTGCGTACCTGCGTGACTCCAGTGGAAGAGGGTATGGAGATCGAGACTCAGATGGGGTACGGCCATTGGAAGCAGGAGCGGTGATGATGCTAGAGAGAGAAGTGGTTGTGGTGGGAGCTGGACCTGCAGGCTTGTCAGCAGCGCTTGAGGCTGCACGAGCAGGAGCTTCTGTATTGTTGGTAGACGAGAACAGCAAGCCAGGTGGTCAGTTGTTCAAACAGATACACAAGTTCTTCGGTTCCCGTGACCACCGAGCGGGTGTGAGGGGAATTGATATCGGAGCACAGTTGCTCGATGAAGCCCAGCAGCTCGATATTGAAGTATGGCTCGATGCTGAGGTGTGCGGTATCTTCAATCAATGCGATGTGTGGATCGTCAGGGACAAAGATCGTTCTGTGACCGTCAGGGCTCGAAGAATCATTCTGGCAACCGGTGCTACGGAGAACGCGATAAACTTTCCCGGTTGGTCCTTGCCAGGAGTGATGGGAGCGGGTGCCGCCCAGACCATGATCAATCTCCATAGAGTGTTGCCAGGTCAGCGGTTTCTTATGGTCGGTTCAGGAAATGTAGGTGTTATTGTCTCCTATCAGCTTCTTCAGGCAGGTGGTAGTGTCGAGGCCATTGTCGAGGCAGCTCCTCGACTCGGCGGATACGGCGTGCATACAGCAAAGGTGCGTCGAGCAGGAGTCCCCTTCTACACGAGTCATACCGTACTCGAAGCTCGGGGAACGGATCATGTTGAATCTGCGACAATCGTGCAGATCGACAGTGCATGGAAGCCAATCGGTGGAACCGAAAAAGAGCTTTCGGTCGATACTATCTGCATTGCTGCAGGTCTTACGCCTCTTGTGGAGTTGGCATTTGCCGCAGGCTGCGAATCGTTCTATAGCCCTTTGCTTGGTGGCATGGTTCCCTGGCACGATCGCAGTATGAGAACGAGTATTCCATCCATCTATATCGCGGGTGACATTTCCGGTGTCGAAGAGGCAAGCACAGCAATGGAAGAGGGGAGAATGGCCGGATTGTCTGCAGCTCATTCACTCGGGTATCTGGATCATGAGCAGTTTACCACGGGGTTTCAGGCAGCTGAAGCTCGAATGCTCGCACTCCGGTCAGGAATGTTCGGGCAGAAGAGACGCGATGCGAAGGCTGCGATTATCGCACATGAGAGAGGGTAGGGATATGCAAGAGAGAGAACAGCGTGAGATGGAACTGAAACAGAGTGGAGCACCCAGTTTACAGGAGCTCCATGAAAGTCCCTGTTACCAACTGCCCCCGAAAGAGCGAAGAGCTCTCGCCGCGGTAATCGAGTGTATCGAAGGTATTCCCTGTAATCCGTGTGAGACATCGTGCCCACAGGGTGCGATCACAGTTGGCGATGAGATCACCAATCTACCAGTGGTGGACTTGGAAAAATGTACCGGCTGCGGAATCTGTGTTGCAGCCTGCCCAGGACTGGCCATATACCTCAAGAAGTATCTGTTTAAGGAGAATCTGGCATATATTGCATTCCCCTTCGAGTATCTCCCGCTTCCAGAAGAGGGGCAGACGGTTCATATGGTCGATCGTCTTGGTCACATGGTCTGCGACGGGACGGTGCTCCGTGTGGTGAAGATCAAGAAGAATGACCGTACAGCAGTCGTACATGTCTCCTATCCCAATGAATTCTATGAAGAAGTAGTTAATATGCAACGACTGCCGAGAACGGATTGAACAATCAGATTCCGAATTCCTCTCGAATTATGGTTGCGGCTCGGTCCACCTGAGCTGTCGGAGCGACATAGGATATCTTATTCTCAGACGTTGTTACGGCATAGATGGGGATATCGGCCTGCTCCATACAGCTGAATACGCGATAGGCTACTCCTGACTGGAATTCCATTCCTGGCCCTTCAACAGTCAGCTTAGTGATATTATCCACGATATCGAGTCGTACCTGTGGATGATCTGAAACCAGGTCCTTGAGTAGCGAATCGGTCTTCTTCTGGTCTCTTGCCTTGATGGTGAATGCAATGGAGAGGTGCCCATTCGTAGCTCCGGTATGGCTTATCATATCGATGAAGATGTCGTTCTTTGCGAGCACAGCGTAGAGTTCTGTGATCATGCTCATATCTCGTGGCAGGTTCTCCAGTGATACAAGCACCTCTTCAGGGTAGGTATACAGGGTGGTGACGGCACTCGATTCATTGATCATGTCCTGCATACTGAATAGGCCGTGCCGTTGCCTTGCGATGTAGCGTGCTGCTGCAACGGCACCGGTTGCAAACACTTGTCTACTGAATGCCTGATGCCCGATCGAGATGATCTCATCCTGACCGGCGAAGGTCACTTCATGCTGTCCAACGATCGTTCCGCCACGAATCGCGTGGATACCCAGTTCACCTGGCTTCCGTAAAGCGTCGGTTCCCTCTCGTCCACACACATATGCGAGTTTCTTTACCAGCACTTCATTGATCGAGTCCGCAAGCATAAGCGCAGTGCCACTTGGGGCATCTTTCTTCTGGTTGTGATGTTTTTCGATTATCTCGATATCGAACCGTTCGCCGAGAACTTTCGTTGCACTCTGCAACAGTTGTTGGACAAGGTTGATGCCAAGCGACATGTTCCCACTACGAAATACAGGAATCTGTTCCGAAGCATCTTGAAGAGCTGCAATATCGTCCACTGAGAGTCCGGTCGTTGCCACGACTATGGGCAGGCCTCTCTCGATTGCGACAGGCAGAAGCGCATGCAACGCCTTCGAAGATGAGAAATCGATCAGGACATCTGCCTTCTCGGTGCAGGCTTGGAGTGATGGGAATACCGGATAGGGGCGTTCCACCTCCTGAATATCGATACCTGCCACTACTTTCATGTCGGTCTGATTTTCGATCAGGTCGGTAAGTACCGTTCCCATTCGACCACCGCATCCGTTCAATAGTACCTTTATCATACATCACTCCCTGTTACTTTAATGAGAGTGATGTTATAATAAAAACTATAATTAATCAATAATAACAAAAAGTTATTTTACGGTCTAAATATGATGCGACTGTAACTCTCGTTAATCGAATGTCGAGAGGAGTATCTTTCGATGCTCCTGTTCCAGTTCACACAGTGGTGCTCGGAATACTTCAAGTATGTGTCCCGCTTCCGCCATATAGGTTTTTATTGGAACTGGATTTGTTTCAATGAAAATGTTGACGAAGAATGGATACAGATACCGGTGCATCTCTAGCGCGGTCGTCAGATCCCCTTTCAGCATGGCATGGGTGAGTTTCACCATCTCAGCCGGGAACGCATTTCCTGCAACACTAATAATACCGTCAGCACCACAGGCCATCATCGGCACAGTCAGGGCATCGTCTCCAGAGAGTACAGAGAAGCCGTCGGGTCGTTTATGTAGTAACTCTTCGATCTGATTCATGTTTCCACACGCCTCCTTCACTGCTACGATTCCGGGGTGTTCAGCTAGCCTGAGTAGCAATGAGACGGGGAGGTTCACTGCACAACGGCCGGGGACGTTGTAGACAACGACCGGGAGTTCTCCCTCCTCTGCAATGGAGACGAAATGTCGGTACAGACCCTCGGTCGAAGGTTTGTTGTAGTACGGGGAGACTTGCAGGGTGTAGTCGGCTCCAATCTCCTTAGCTCTCTTTGTCGCATCGATGGCATGGGATGTATTGTTTGATCCAGTACCGGCTATGACAGGAATCTTTTTCTGCGCCAACTCGACTGCAAGTTGGATCAATAGCTCCTTTTCCTGCTCCGAGAGCGTGGGACTCTCGCCTGTTGTTCCGACTGGAACCAGACCATCAATGCCTTGTTCCATTTGAAATTGGATCAGTGCTTTGTACGCACCTACATCTATGCTCCCATCTCGGTTGAATGGGGTGACCAATGCCGTAAACACACCTTTCATCATAGATACGCTCCTTGCTGGTAACATGCTACTCATACTATGAGTGGTAGTAGTTTAATCCGGTTTTACTTACCAGTCAAGAAAAAGAGACTCATTTAATGTATTTCCGTAAAAAGAGAAAACTCCCACTACCATGTTGCTACTCATCATGTTAGGATTAACTTGGTGGGAAGCTGTTTTTTCAGTATGTTATAGAGGAGACAGCTTGAAAACTCGAGAGGGTAATGGGAGGTAGATATTGAATATTGCGAAGGATAAGTGGAAGAAGACAATTCTGGAAATAATCAATGAAGCTGAGGATCCGGTGGGTTCCTGGTACATTGTGAACGAATTCACCAATCGAGGTGTCGAGGTCAGTAGTGCCACCGTAGGACGTGAACTCAATCAGCTTGAGGTTATGGGATATGTGGAGAAACACGGCTTTAAAGGGCGATCGATTACATCGTTGGGAAGACGCGTCATCGAGGCAGCTAACACCAGTCTCGAACTCGAGCAATATAAGAAGAGTCTCGATGATCTGATCAATAGTAATGTATTGGAAAATTTTCTCATGGTTCTCGAGGCACGACTGGCCATTGAGCGTCAGACTGCGCGGCTTGCAGCGGAACGAATCGAAGATGATGAGTTGAAAGAACTCGAACAGTGCCTGCGTAACCAACAGAGCCATTCTCGTGATCATCAGAGTATTGCGAATGATGATATCTGCTTCCATAGCAGTATTGCGAAGGGTTCAAAGAACAAGGCGCTCTATTCGCTCTACATGATGCTCTCATCGATGGGTCAGCAATCTCAGTTGTTTGAAGAGCTTCGTCACCGGGTAGGGAATAATTATTCGAATTTTCACGAACGTATTTTTCACGCCTTGCAGTCTCGCGATCCCGATGAAGCCGAGCGCTGTATGATCGATCATATCTCCAAGCTCATAAACGATGTAAAGCAGTATTGGGATGAATACAAAAAGCACCATACTTCGGAGAGTGGTCGGTTATTATAGTGTGAGAAATGTTACTATAAAAACAATCTGTTACTAATATAGACACGATGTTGTAAATCTGATAGAATGCCGCCATGCACAGTATGGGGGCGAGGAGGCTCTATGCATATTGCGATTGTAGGATTTGGAAAGATGGGACATGTGGTATACGATACTGCTACGAAGGCAGGACACGAAATCGTCTCTGTTATCGACCCACATGCTCAGGATGCTCGGGTGACCGCACGATCGTGCGATGAGAAAGCACTGAGTGGCGCCGATGTCATCATCGAGTTTTCCGTTCCCGAAGGGATCGAAGAGAGGATCCGTACCTATAGTTCTGCTGGAATTCCAGCGGTGATCGCTACGACAGGCTGGTATGAACGTTTGGAAGCGATTGAACAGGAGTTCGATGCAACCAGGGGAGCAATGATCTGGTCGGGAAATTTTGCGATAGGCGTCCATCTGTTCTTCTCTATGGTGAGAAGTGCAGCCAAACTGATGAACCGGTTTCCGGAATACGACCCTGTCATACAGGAGTTGTTTCATGCTGGAAAAGGAGATAGTCCATCAGGGACATCCCATATGCTGGGCAAGATTCTACTCGACGAACTATCGAAGAAAGAGCGAGTGGAGAGTGCACGGTTGGACAGGAAGCGAGAAGATTGTGAAATCCATATAAGTGCTGCACGGGGTGGTTCCCATCCAGGCACGCACACACTGATCTTCGATAGCCCTGTCGACACGATCGAATTGACACACAGAGCCCGAAGCAGAGAGGGCTTTGCTGCAGGAGCAATACAGGCAGCATCCTGGATCAGTGACGGAAGAACAGGGTTCTTCTCTCTGGACGATATGCTCGCCGATTTGACTGGATAGCCCAATAGGGGCTGCGCGAAGGCGCGAAGGAGATGAAGATGAAGAAATTTACAGGCGTGTATACGGCAATTATCACCCCTTTCACCAAGTATGGCCTAGTGGATGCCGAGGCATTCAAGCGGATTATTGAATTTCAGATTTCCCAGGGTATAGATGGTCTTGTCCCCTGTGGTACAACAGGTGAGAGTCCGACATTGAGTCACGCCGAACATGATCGAGTGATCGCGATGACAGTTGAGATCGCCAATGGGAGAGTTCCGGTGATTGCTGGAACAGGATCGAATGCCACAAGTGAGGCAGTGAGACTCTCAAAGCATGCAGAGACTGCTGGTGTCGATGCTGTGCTCCTGGTGAATCCCTACTACAACAAGCCGACACAGAAAGGTCTCTATCTTCACTTCAAAACCATCGCGGATTCTGTTCGTATTCCCTGCATTCTCTACAATATCAAGGGAAGAACTGGTGTGAATATCGAAACTGACACTCTGGTGAGACTTGCACAGGATTGTCCCAACATTGTTGCAGTGAAAGAGGCTTCTGGCGATCTCGCGCAGATGAAGGATGTCATTGCACGCACTGGAGACGACTTTTCAGTATTGAGCGGTGATGATAATATGGCAGTGGATCTGGTTGAGGCTGGGGGTGATGGTGTCATTTCGGTTGCGTCAAACTTGATACCTTCACATATGCGATCCATGATCCATGCAGCCTTGGATGGAGATATTGCAAAGGCACGTGCTTGGGAGAAGAATCTGAGTCCACTCTTCAGCGCCTGTTTCTGTGAGACGAACCCAATTCCTATCAAGACGGCAATGGCCAGTTTCGGTTGGTGTGAAGAGGAGTTCAGGCTTCCCATGTGTAGACTGGAGACAGAGGAGCACAGGACGCAGATCATGAATGCTCTTGCACCGCTCGATATCACAAGAAACGACAAATAGTTAGAGAACATAAGAAGGAATTTTCATGGCAACTATCAACAAGAACTATCGAAAACTTTCGGCGGGATATCTGTTCCCCGAAATCGCACGAAGAGCTTCCGCCTATCAGAAGGAGCATCCCGGAGTCACGCTCCACCGGCTGGGTATCGGAAATACCACCGAACCATTACCCCAGGCTATCCTCGATGGACTGCATGGGAAAGTGGATGCACTGGGAAAGGCGGAGACCTATAGCGGCTACGGAGATGAACAGGGTGATACGCCCCTCCGTGAAGCTCTCGCTGCATATTACCGTAATATCGGAGTCGAGATTGCTCCGGATGAGTTCTTTGTCAGCGATGGAGCAAAGGCCGATGCGGCAAATATTCAATCCATCTTTGATTCAGAGAATGTAGTAGCGATTCAAGATCCAGCATACCCAGTGTATGTCGACTCGAATGTCGTGTCTGGAAGAACGGGTTTGTTCAACCGAGACGCGGGAGAGTATGATGGATTCGTCTATCTCGCCGGTACCGAAGAGAACGGATTCTTTCCGGAACCGCCGAAGCAGAAAGTCGATCTTATCTATCTTTGCAGTCCAAACAACCCCACTGGGGCTGTAGCTACACATGAACAGTTGCAATCGTATGTAGATTATGCACGAGAGAACAAGGCTATCATTATATTCGATGCAGCCTATGCTGAATATATCGGTGATTCCTCGTTGCCACGATCAATTTTCGCTATCCCGGGTGCTCGAGAGTGTGCGATCGAGATCAATAGCTTTTCGAAGTTCGCAGGATTCACCGGTGTGCGACTTGGGTGGACAATCGTTCCTAAGGAGCTCATGGCCGAAGATTCAGAGCCGGGAGAACTGCACAAGATGTGGTTCCGAAGACAGGTCACTTTCTTCAACGGAGCAAGCAATATCGCTCAGGCTGGTGGATTGGCTGTGCTCTCACCTGAAGGACTTGCTCAGGCTCGAGAGATTATCGCCTACTATATGGAGAATGCCCGAATCATCAGAGAGGGGCTCCGATCCGTGGGGCTTACCGTTTTCGGAGGGGATAACGCACCCTATCTCTGGGTGAAGACACCGGGCAACATGGCTTCGTGGGACTTCTTTGATCAGCTACTCACTCAGTGCCAGGTGATCGCGACTCCGGGTTCCGGTTTCGGAGCGGCAGGTGAACAGTATATCCGCGTGAGCGCATTCGGCCACCGAGAGAATATCAAGACTGCAGTAGCGAGTATTAAAAAGAATCTGGTCATTCCCAAGGAGGCCCTGTGATGAGCGAGAAGAGACTTCCGATCGAAGATCGACGAATGATCGAGCTTGCAGATACGTATCAGACTCCGTTTCATCTCTATGATGAAAAGGGGATTCGTGCGCAAGCTAGAGCATTCAAGGACGCGTTTTCGTGGGTTCCCGGTTTCAAAAACTACTATGCGGTGAAGGCTTGTCCGAATCCTGCGATATTGCAGATCATGAAGGAGGAGGGCTTCGGTGCTGATTGTAGTTCTCTTCCAGAGTTGATCTTGTCACAGCAGGCAGGCATCTCTGGTGAGGATATCATGTTCACCAGTAACGATACTCCAGATGAAGAGTTCAAAGCTGCTTATGATATGAAGGCAGTGATCAATCTCGATGATATCACCCATATCGATACATTGGAGCGAGCTGCCGGTATGCCTGAATTGATCTCGTTCCGCTACAACCCAGGTCCGGATCGGACTGGGAATGCCATAATCGGTAATCCGGTTGAAGCCAAGTACGGGATCACGACAGAACAGCTGCTTCCAGCCTATAAGAGAGCACAGGAGTTGGGAGCGAAACGGTTCGCACTCCACACCATGGTTGCTTCGAATGAGTTGGATGGTACCTATATCGTTGAGACTGCCCGCATGCTCTTTGCTCAAGCTATCCGTTTGAACAAGGAGCTCGGTATCCGCATGGAGTTCGTCAACATGGGCGGAGGTATCGGTATTCCGTACCGTCCGGATCAGGATGCGATGGATCTCCCATGGGTGAGTGGTCAGATTCGAGAACTCTACGAACAGATGATCGTTCCAGCTGGGTTGGATCCTCTGAAGATCGTGTTTGAGTGTGGAAGAATGGTCACTGGACCATTCGGCTATTTGGTTACCAAGGTTCGTCACGTGACTGAGAAGTACAAGAAATACGTGGGAGTCGATTCCTCCATGGCAAATCTCATGCGTCCTGCACTCTATGGAGCATATCACCATATCACGGTTGTGGGTAAGCAGGATGCTGCGAAGACCGAGGTATACGATGTCACCGGCTCTCTCTGTGAGAACAATGACAAGTTCGCCATCGATAGAACGTTACCACCGATCGCACCCGGAGATGTCCTGGTTATCCACGATACCGGAGCACATGGTCATGCAATGGGGTTCAACTACAACGCAAAACTCCGATCTGCCGAGTATCTGCTTGAAGAGTCAGGCGATGTGAGCATGATTCGTAGGGCAGAGACTATGGACGATCTGTTCGCGACGCTGCATTTCTAGGAAGGAGTTGCTATGGCTCATCAGTTTTCTCTTCGTGTCTACTATAGTGATACCGATGCCGGTGGTATCGTCTATCATGGGCGATACCTCGATTTTGCCGAACACGCCAGAACCGAACTCCTTCGTGATGTCTCTGCCGACCGTCCTGGTCAGGCAGAGCTCATCAGCGAACGCCGCATTGCATTCGTCGTTAAAAGCCTCTCGGTTGAGTACCATGCGCCAGCTTTTCTCGATGACTTGCTCACGGTGCATACTTCGCTCGAACAGGCAAAACGATTCTCAATGGTCTTTCTTCAGGAGATCCGTCGCGGGGATGCCTTGATCTGCACGCTTCACGTACGGGTTGCGTCTGTCAATCTCGATACGAAGCGGCCAGAACCTTTTGAGTCATGGTTTGCACAGGCCGCTTCAGAGCTGTAGTGCATACGGCAATCACTGTATAATACTAGGTTCCACCTCGGCATGGAGCTCGATTCCCTGCGATCCGACTGAACCACTTTCAGGAAGACTCACAACGATATCGTATCGAGTGGTGCCACCTGGCACCATACCGATTTCATACGTAGACTCGGTTGCACCCGGTATTAACGTTCCATCGACATACCATTGCATGTTCAATCCAGAGGGAACCGGGTTGTCACCAAAATAGGGAGAGAAACTCAACGTGGCGCTTGAACCTGCGGTCACCACAGATGGGGATACCGTAAGCGTTCCATCAACCGGAGCTGCAATGTTGTCCACTATTGTGAATCCAACGGTGTCGAGCACTTTTCCCAAATCCAAGGTGCGTTCGGCATGCGTCAGGGTGGAATCTATGATCCTCACCGTCTCCACAAAACCCCCTATGGTCTCTCCTGCGGAGGTGAGCTGAACTGAGACGGTGTAGTATCCTGCAGAAATTCCAGATCCCGAGAGCGTCGCTTGCCCCTCATCCATATGGTGTTCCATCGAGGTTTCGGATACGGTATTGCCTGCATAGTCGGTGAGTCTCATCTGAATGGTGGACCCTGGTGCCGTGTATGCCGGATCCCAGTTGCAAGTTAGCGAAAAGGATCCCGAACCGACCATGGAGTCCAACACAATCTCGATATGGTTCATATCCGATTCAATGACGGTCTCAACATTCCCTTGCGCCACAGGGATATCGTTCTTATTGTACCCGACCGCGGTGAAAGACCAGTGACCGAGTGTCAGGTTCCCGATTATGAAGGATTCCTCGATGCTTTCCAATGCATCCAGCTGGATGTTGTTCGGCCCTACGCCTTGAATGGAGTACTTGACCAGCTGCAGCGGCTCTTCACCACCGGGAGCTATGTTCCGATCGACCTGCTCGGTCTCGGTTACCAATACGATGCGGAGACTGGCGTATCCGGTATTCTCTTGTTCGCATGCGGTGCCCAACCCAATGATAATCAGTACCACGCACACCAATAATCGTGCGCCAACTCTCTTTGCTTGTTTCATACGTGTTTTCCTCCTTGCTTACCATGTAGTTATGGCCTCAAGGAATAACACTACGGAGCTGGCTGTTTTGCTTCACTTCCAAACGAAACGAGGGTAGCGGAGGCGAAGCCTCCCGGGTACGCCTCTTGTCATGGGGTAACGATCCTCTTCATATCGAGCAGTGAGAATACAGCTTCGTGACCAAGACGAAGCCCAAATATTCCCGTTATGCTCGGGAGACTACCGAGTACTCGCCTAACACGCCCACGATCGAGAATCTGTTCGTTGAATTCTGCGTGTGTTTCCCGTTCGGGATCCTCATAGTGGAAATTCACCGGTTCCGGAGAGAAAACGGTCATGATTCCACGATCGATCCCACGCCTGCGTAATTTTGTCCGTATGTGTTTCGCTAGCGGGCAACCATAGGTATCCATGAGGTCTCCGGTAGTGATTCTGGACGGATCGGTACGCAGTGCTGCACCCATAGACGAGATCACCGGAATGTTTCGGCGATAGACTCCCTCAAGTAGCGCCAGTTTCGGTGCGACTGAATCGATTGCATCCAAAACCAGGTCGACCGGTTCAACGAGGATGGTATCGAGGGATTCCTCGTGTGCGAAGATATCAAACGATTCCACATGAGCCTCGGGGTTGATATCGAGCACGCGTTGTCTAGCGACTTCGACCTTCTTTCGACCAAGTGTCGATTCGGTCGCCAATAGTTGTCGATTGATATTGGTGATGCCGACGGTATCGAAGTCGACAACTCGAATGTGTCTAACTCCACTCCGAGCTAGGACCTCGAGCGCGTAGGACCCAACGGCTCCCATGCCAACCACAGTCACATGGCATTCGGAGAGCATGTGTACAGACTCATCTCCCAATAGACGACCAATTCTCAAAAACCTGCGCATATCCATTGCATAGCTCCTCGATTTCTTCTCTCTGCATGTCCATGAGGTCAGCGATCCGCATGGTATGCTCGGTGACAGTCTCTGTATAGGTATCACCATCCTCTCGTTGGAAGTCGGTCTCTAGAAGGAACGGTATGTCGATCTCTGCTAGGCGGCGACCCAGTTTCGTTGCTTTTTTCCACACAGGTGGACCGAGTGAGATGGTCGCACCCAGTGTGGCTAGTCTTCGAGCAGACTCGACCGATTTCAGATACCCGTGCACAATCACCGGAGAGGTTCCCGGAACGGCTTTCAGTACCGCTTCGAGATCTCCCATGGGACCGACGTGATGCAGTACAGCCGGCCTCCCCATATATCGCGCAAGACGAAGCAGTTCCACGGCAAGGGAGAATTGAT
Source organism: uncultured Spirochaetaceae bacterium (assembly GCA_964473245.1). Lineage (GTDB taxonomy): Bacteria > Spirochaetota > Spirochaetia > Sphaerochaetales > Sphaerochaetaceae > CAYZJV01. The sequence goes on along the minus strand of CAYYOL010000030.1, from coordinate 8,876 downwards.
GATCCTGTGGCACGATATGCCTATAGCGATAGTCGAGCCCGAATTCGCCGAAGTATCCATGGGGATCGGATTTAACCAGGTCTGCCAGTGAACTCACTGCCGTTTCAATATTCACGCACTTGGTGGGAAGTAGTCCGTAGCCCCGCCTGCAGGTATCTGGTAGTGTCAATACTTGCATTGCCTGCCACTCTTCGGGAGTGCTGGAGGCGTACCAGATTTTCCAGGAATCGGGAGGGGGATTCTCTTCGGCCGTAGGTAGATGTCTGTGAATATCGATCATCTAGATCCCCTTTATGAGGTGTTCGACCACTATCTTTATACCGAGGGCTATGAGGACTACGCCTCCGATCATCTCCATGCGATCTCCCAGTAATGGGCCGGCCCGTTTCCCGATAAGCACTCCGATAGTTGAGAGGATATAGGTAGTGATGCCGATGATCACAATGCTGATCCAGATGTTCATATGGAGCATGCCAAAGGTGATGCCGACGGCGAGGGCATCGATACTTGTGGCGATTCCCATCATGAGGAGGGTGTGGAGGCATAATGATGAACCGATGGTATCTGGGCATGCCTCACCCACAGAACGGGCTCTGCGCTTTCTCCTATAGTCGAGAAATCCATCGAGGAACATCTTCGTACCGATGATAGACAACAGCATCAAAGCGATCCAATGGTCGATCTCCTGGATATATGCACGGAATGTTGTGCCTGCCAGCCATCCGATCAAGGGCATGATCGCTTGAAAGAGTCCAAACGTGATCCCGATGATATACGGATAACGGAGGCTTCGTATCTCAAGACAGGCCCCTTGGGTGATGGAGACGGCAAAGGCATCCATCGAGAGCCCGATTGCGATACCGAATACGACAATGAATTCTGCCCAACTCATAGCATCCTATTCTAACGGTTATGGAATTGGTGAACAAGTATGTGGTCGATTACACATAGCAAATCATCCCATTCTCTGGTACCCTACGACCTGTGGGAGGAAGTCATGCCGGTATTTATCCGTAATCTTTCTTTGGAATACCTCGTGAAGGATGGGGTGTTGGATTCAGATCAGATGCTCGAGATGTACAAGGCTGCTCGATGGAGAAGCGCCCATGGTGCATTCTATATGGTGCATACGCTCCCCTCTGGTGTTGAGTTCATTTTTCGGGCTGTACGCGATGGAGAGGATATTCGGATTCTGGGAACCGATACACATCTTTCGGGGCGCTGTTTGTGGACGGCTATGCCGTTTTTCAATGCTACCGCCAAGGATGCCGATGCACTCTCAGCAGTGGTCGCTTGTACAAACCAGGCACAAGACGGGGTATTCGTTGCGCATCTGGTGAATGCGGCTGTGCTCCCCCCATTGGAGGAGGGGCAGTCTATCACTATGCAGATGGTTGCGTTTCCATTCGTCTTGGAATCTTACACAAGCAGAGAGGCCTACGAGGAGTCATATACGGCGAATCCCGACGAAGCCAGATTTCCGACATTACTGACCGATAAACGTGTATTTCCGCTAAACTTTATGATGAAACATGATCCCGATATTCCGGAGGAACAGAGAAACCAGAGTCTGGCCGATGATATTGTTCTTATTTGTGGTCCAGTGCTTGCGGTAAGAGAGGCTCCATTTAGCAACCCCGATGCCCAAGAGAAGAGTTTCTCCGTCGCAACCATTGCCACACAGTTCGGTCATCTCGATGTCGCCTTTGCTTCGGATATGGTGCTCGGTCCGCCATGTGTCACCGGTTCCTACGTAGTCTTCAGCGGTATGCTCAGTGCCAATGTCGCTGTAAATGGGTTGGAGAACTGGATAGAGTAGGTTATTCGTGTTCACCCACACCTATAGTAGCTGTCCGGCTTCTCGTAGAGGCTCTTGGAGTCGGCTCCATGTGCTATCAAGATCTCTTTCGCCTGGTTCCGATATGTCTGTTCTTCGGCCAGACATGCTCTGGTTGCCGCCGCTAGCTGAGACCGATCGCCTTGAGTCCATGAGTCTTGGACCATGGCTCTACACCGCTGCTCGGTCTGCTGAGCGAGTGCCGCGATCTCCTGCTTCGCTAATTTCGGAGAAGCCAGCAGATGTTTGGTCAATGCTGCTCGCTCCAATGCGAATCGGTAGGCAAAACCGATATCCGCATGAGGTGCCGAGTCGATGTCCTCTTCCGAGATAGTGAAGGGGATAAACGGGTTATAGATTGGCAGGGGTGCACCGGTCAACCAGACAAGAGGCAATCCCTCATGATACTCTACGATCATGCTCGCCGTGGTTCTGCTTTTCACGAATCCTGAAGAGTCCATGCATATGCTTGCCATGGAGTTGTCTAGCGAATCTACTGTTCCCCGATTGTCACGAAGTATCGTAGCCATGAGATTCCATGAACCACTCTGAGAATTCAGTAGACCGGCAGTTCGTTGCTGTCGTCTTTTCCCCTTGGTGAAGAGTGGATGGATCCGACTCGCGTGTTCTCGTTCGAAATCGACTAGGGTGTAGGCGTTTGATATCGATGCACTGGTTTCAATCTGCTTCACTTCCCAAGATCTTCCTGCACTCTCTACTATCCAGGCCTCTTGCGGATCGGCAATGAGAAAGGAGTTGTGGTATCGGAGCACTCCTTCATAGCTTCCATTCCCACCTTGACCAAAGGATTCGATGAGTCCAGTGGTTATCGCGACAGCCTCTCGAGCCGTGTAGGCATTGTGCAAAGTGAGCCTGAGCATATCCATTCCAAGCAGTCCATTCTTCTCTGGACCCTTCTTTGCGAAGACAGCCTCATTTCCTAATGCCACTCCGGCAGTATTCACACCCATTTCCGCTCCCCATATCCATGAGGGACGACTGATAAGTGCTGAGAGTGGATTTTTCAGCGACCGTGCAGCCTCCTGAAGGCGTGGATACTGGATAGCTTCATAGTGTTTTCTCTGTTCCGGGTGTGTTGGATGATCCAGGCCTTCGAGGGCATCGACATACTGTATGAGTTGTACTTCGTCTGGATGGCGATCAGAGTTCTTTGCGAAGAGCATCGACCCGTGTTCACCATCTCGAGTGGTCATCGTATCGCACATGTCAAAACCGTTTCTGCCACGCGTGGCAGTAGGGAAGGGATCCCTTCTTTTCGTAGTAATCCTGATGATACTCCTCAGCTGGCCAGAAGATACGAGCAGGGCGCACCTGTGTTGCAATAGTGAGTCCTTGTGCTTCCAGGATGGAGATCAGCTTGAGTGCGGTATCGAATTCATGTTTGCTCCGGTAGAATATGGCTGATAGGTACTGGTTCCCGATATCGGGACCCTGACCATCGGCCTGTGTGGGATCGTGTATTTCGAAGAAATATTTGGTCAGCTCTTCATAGGAGTTGATCGTTGGATCGTACTGCACCTCGACGGCTTCCAGGTGACCGGTAGTATGGCTCAGTACATCTTGATATGTTGGGTTCTCCAACGTACCTCCGGTGTACCCGGATTGTACCGAGAACACACCCTCAAGTTGTTCCAATAGGTATTCAACGCCCCAGAAGCAACCTCCAGCATAGACAGCTGTGGCTACTGGTGGACCTGCTCTGAACAGCAGTGAGATCGAGTTTACACAATGTCTCGTATTCTTCTCAGTAAAGCCTTCATTGAGGAATACATGTCCCAGATGTCCATCACAGGTTGCGCAGACTATTTCCGTCCGCATTCCGTCTGGATCCGGATACCGTTTCACAGCATGAGGCAGTTCGTCGTCGAATGACGGCCACCCACAATTAGAGTGGAACTTGTCTTGGGACACGTAGAGTGGAGATCCACACTGTCTGCAGTAGTAGGTTCCCACTTCTGTATGATCTGTGTACTCTCCGGTAAAGGCTCGCTCTGTGCCTTTATTGATGAGAATCTGTGCCTCGAATGGGTTCAGATTTCGTTTGAGTGAATCGTGCAATGGTTCGTAAGAAACCTCATGTGCACTGGTTGATTTGTTCATAGGAACCTCCTTCTCGGCCGATCCGGTAGCTCCAACGGTCACACTGCAGACCAGGAGGGAGAGCATCAGGAGCACTCGAACCGTGGAGTTTTTCATGCCGACTCTCCAATTGGTCTCTCTTCTGGGCGTCTCAGCTTCGGGAAGATAGGCCATACTCTCTCTTGATACTCCTTGTACTGCGGATACTTTGCTGTGGTGATGCCTTCGGTGAATTTGGTCGATCCAACGAAGAGGAGTGTGAGAAGTATCGGGCCGAAGAGACTCCAATGAACCAAAGTCCCCATACTTCCTACACTTATCATATATATGCTCCACCACACGCCAAGTTCTCCGAGATAGTTCGGATGGCGTGAGATCGCAAACAATCCAGTTGTTCTGAATCCACGTTTGTAGTCTGCCTCAAGTGACTTCTCTTTATCCTTGAGTCCATATTTCGCTTGCTGAAAATCGTATTGCTGCTGATCGGCTACTGTCTCAAGCACAAGGAAGAAGAGGAACAGCAATACACCTACTGAGATAACTGGTGTATAAGCTCCTCTGACCGTTGTTGCTACCATATAGAGTGGCACGGTGAAGCAGATGAAGAGGAACTGCTGATAGCCAGCTATGAACAGAAGATTAAACAGCTGCCAGAGTACTGAGTTGCCGATTTTTTCTCTGAGAATTGGCCATCGATAGTCTTCTCCTCCAGTGTAGCCTCCACGACGTGCAAAATTGAACGTAAGCCGTGCTCCCCAGAGTGTCACGAGAAGTGCCCCGACGACCGAAACGAAACTCCATGCACCTGCATACGCATAGATCCAAGCATACGCGACTGGTGTGGTACTCCATAGTCGGTCCGTCCACGAATAGTCTCCGGTGATCAGACCGAATAGGAAGCTCACAGATGCAGTCAGCAATGTGACGATCGCAACGGTTGCCAATGCCCCATGGGATTCAATTGGCATAATACTCATCCCCGCCACGAAACATCCTATGATGATGACAAAGAAGAAGAAGATGGTTTTTCCTGTTATTTTCATGCCTCAACTATACGATTGACGGGAGGAAATGGCAAGATAAAGGTGTCATCTACGAGTCTTGGGCAGTGACAACACATGCGATAATCCTTTTTATAGGGTGGATACAGGATTGTTCATGTATGCGAAATCATTTCCCAACTACGATTCTTTGCTGATCGTGCAGGTAGTGGATACACTCCTCGAAGTTTGAACTGATCTATTACCCCTTGATTCTTCTGGTTTTCGGTCACGGAGTAAAACATTTTTTGCAAATAATAATTGCTCTGATAGTGTTGGTGGGTTACTATCAATGGTAGCCTGATGGGCCGAAAATGAAAGAGAGGGGAAACTATGAAGAAAATTTATGTCTTAGGAATTTTTGTGGCTGCGTTGGTTTTGGTCCTTATGGGATGTGCATCGACCGAGCAGGCAGCGGAGCCGAAAGTGCCTGTTATCATTGGTGCTGAGGGCATTCCTCAACCGGCTTGGGTGAATTCGACCCCTCGTGCGGCCGATGTTCATTACGAGACCGGGTATGCCAAATTGAGCAACAAGGCCAACTCGATCAAACGAGCGAATGCCGATGCTAAAGAGAAGATCTCGTCTTGGATCAATACCACTGTTGATACCGTGGTAGTGAACTACACGAGCGACATGGGTTCCGGGGATAATAGGCAGGCCATTGAGGCTTTCGAGTCGATTTCCCGCCAAACCAGCAACAATGCGCTCATGGGTGTCACTCAGGAAGAGGTTTGGGTGGATCCGGACAATGGTGTCTGGGTATTGTTGAGTATGCCTAAGGAGAACACCACCAAGGCGTTCGAAGCAGCTACGAAGCAGTTCGAGCTGAACGAGGCGGCTCTCTATGCCGAATACAAGATGGATGGTGCACTCAAGATGCTTGAGGAGACGCTTAAGAATCAATAATATTCTGCAAGCTCCCCGTTCCATATGCTGGCCAGGTTCTGGCCAGTTTTTTTTGGGATACCAATCACATACTCTTGGGCAAGCATTGGAGGCTGTGACAGAAATACTCGATGATTGCGGCTACCTTGTCCATAAGAGAGACCACAAAGCTCTCTTTGTACCGTGGCAAAGCTCTGGTCTTCGGGTACATGTGTTTCACAATGATATCGGCTTCTCGATCGTTGACTGCAAAGTGAGTTCTGGCATTCGCCAGCGCGATGTGAGGATGTTCCTTACCATGCAAGGAGCGTCTTTCATCGTTGGATTTTCTCTCTCTCCAGTCGTAGAGGAAAAAATCGTGTAGAAGACCACCTCTTGCTGCAGATCTGTAGTCAAAGCCGAGCGCCTTGCTTGTTGCATATGAGAGGTACGAGACACGAACCACATGATCGAATATTGGCGAGGTGTGGTGGTGGAAATCCTTCAGCTTCACGAACTCTTCATGATCGATGATATCGGAGACAATTGCTTGGAACTCCGCTTTATGCGGTCGTGCAATGAGCTGTGGCACCAAGCCGGTACGAACCATGAAAAAGTGGACATGTACAGCTATGAGGAGCATCAGCAGAGAGGTGGTGATGACCACGAGCAGATCGCTCTGTGAATAGAACGCATGCATATGAACAATCAAATCGGAGAGCACATACAAAACAAACAATCCGATGGCAATACCAAACAAACGTCTCAATTGTCTATGGTTCCAATTCAGCAGGATCGATGCAGGATGTGTGTAGTACAGACAATTCCTCCTTTCTGGAATTGGTACAAATCTAGAAAAATATAGGAGAATAGTCAACCACGTATCATGTCACGACAATACAGGAAACTCATCCATCTTGGTTGAGCAAACCACCAAAACATGACATGATTGCCAGATATCATTCACATAAGGAGCTAATGGTGTCTATAGATGACTCCTCAGTAGGGAGTAGGAGACGCAATCAGATTGTGTCCCGTCTTCCTTTTTATTATGGCTGGATCATTCTGGCCGTAGGTTCTCTTGGTGTTCTCGCAAGCATTCCCGGACAGACCATGGGAGTATCGGTTTTCACCGATCACTTCATACAGAACTTGCAACTTTCTCGCGTATCGATCTCCACGGCATACATGGTTGGAACCCTTGCCAGTAGCCTGTTGATACCTCGTGCCGGAGCGCTCTATGATATCTATGGAGCACGCATTGCCGCATCTATCGCAGCGGTAGCACTTGCTGGATTTCTGTTGATTCTTGCCTATTCTCCGATCATCACAACCGCTATCTCTACAAATACCGGCATTTCACCAACGTTCTCTGCTTTGTTGATAGTAGTCATCGGGTTCTTTGGTATTCGATTCTTCGGTCAGGGGGTGCTCACCATAGTCTCTCGCGGCATGGTGGCTCGTTGGTTCAGCTCAAGAAGAGGATTTGTAGTAGGGATCATGGGGCTCATTACTGCTTTCGGTTTCTCGTATGCTCCACAACCGCTGCAGTCGCTTATCCAAATGTATGATTGGAATGGTGCATTGATCGTCATTGCGTGGATTCTCGTGGTGCTGTTTCTACCAGTCGTATTGCTTTTCTTTCGGTCCAGCCCGGAGGTTTGTGGTATGGTTGTAGAAGAGGGTATGACACCCAACTTGGGAAACCCTCGTACTCATGCACAAGATGCTGTGAAAGAGTTGACCGTGAGGGAGGCGAGAAAACGGCCAGAGTATTGGGTCATGCTCGGCATGATCGGGTTCTGGTCGCTGTATAATACAGCTTTCACGTTCCATGTCGTTTCAATATTCGATCAGGTAGGATTCTCCGCTTCCGAAGCAGTTTCAATATTTCTTCCCATGTCTGTAGTCTCCATGGCGACAAGATTCTTCGGAAGTTATCTAAGTGACAGAATTTCTTTGAGATGGATGTATGGTGCGTTTGCGGTTGCCATGATCTTCGCCTCGGTCTCCCTTGCTTGGATCCTATATCCTTGGGCTCGTTATATGGCTATGGTGTTCTTCGGTATGGGAACAGGTATGCTCGGCATGCTCCAAATCGTCTCATGGCCGAAGTTGTACGGCAGAAGGCACTTGGGAGCTATCAGTGGTTTTGCCATGTCCATGGCTGTAGCCGGAAGTGCTGTGGGACCATGGCTGTTCAGCTTGGCTTTCAGTATGACTGGTGGGTACCAGGTAGCAGGATTTGGTGGAGTGGTTGCTTCGATGCTTCTGTTGATTTTAGTGATTCGTGTTCGTTTCTATCGGTAGTGGTTGGCATATATAGAGGGCCTTCGTGTATACCGAATCGACTTCAGTACACTCCCTGCACGCCAAGGAGAAGGCCCCTCTTCTCGTTAGTATGAGTTAAAACTAGTCAGTTTGAAAGGAATTCACAGTTCCATGCATCGCAGAGCTCACCGGTGCTCTTCAGGTCACCATGGATGTAAGCATCTACCACTTCGCGAGCCTCTCCAGATGCGCCAACGACAACCTCTACGCCATTCATCTTGAAGATATTCGCTGCATTCTTCCCAAGATTCCCTGAGATTATCGTATCAGCACCGTTTGCGATGATCTTTTCGGGCAGTTCACAGGGCACGTGTCCAGGGTTGACGAGTTTCTCGATTTTCGTGATTTTCCCATTTTCGGTGTTGAAAAACATGAAGTCTTCACAAAGACCAAAATGATCACTCACCACATCTTTCTCGGCCGCGACAGCTATCCGTTTCATATAAGACCTCCTCGGGTTTATCTTCTATGTATAGCATCGGCTTCATTGTCTTGAAAGTCAAGGGTATAAATACAAAATTGATATATTTTGCGATAAAACTAACTTATATATTACATAAATATACTTATATACTTGTTTGCGCAAGCTGTGTCACCCCAGGAGCAATCCGTATGTGACAGCAAGTCGATATACTTTCGGTTTTACTGGAACATTTCTCCATTGCCTAGTAAGGTTGTTCTCATGTTACAAAGGACCTTGG
>CAYYOL010000029.1:0-28784 GCA_964473245.1 uncultured Spirochaetaceae bacterium | reverse complement strand
ATACCATTCATTCAATTCGGAAATATTCCTGCCCATCGTAACCATTCGATGGGCTTGGATTATCTACTGTGATACGGCCATTGAGTAGCGGAGAGAATCGATCTGCGATAGAATATGCATATTTTTAAATTGAACTAGTTAAAGAAGTAATGATATACTCGTAATACATGATGGTCTATGGTATTGTCTCGAGTATTTCGTGTGTGACGTACCTGTATCTCGGCATCTTGATGGCGGTGTTTGGAAAAAACTCTCCCGTTCGGAAGTGGTTTGTAATACTGTGTTCGATGCTCGCACTCTGGTCCTTCGGTAGTTTTGGTCTGCATGTAGTGAAAAATCCCAGTATCGTTCCGGTTTTCGACAGGATCTACTACGCAGGTTCGGAACTGTTCATTCTCGCAGGCATAATTTTCATTGTTCATCTCACTGGGTGTTGGAAATCCCGTATACTCAGATTCTTTTTCGTCCTTATCGCAATCAGAATAAGTATTTACCAGATAGCCAACATTGGATTCAACCTTATCGCAAAGGAGTACCCGGATGGATTCTGGTTCGTCTCACATCAAGTGATATCCGGATTTGAGTCTCTAGCAATACCAGCGCTGGCTTTTCAATGGGCAAGAAACACGAAATTGCATCGAGAGAAAGTACAGGCTCGTATCATTGCCGTCAGTACCATTTTCGGTACTACAATCGGTATTTTGCTGGATTTCATTGTCGGAACTAAAGGCTACCCACCGATTTCTTACACCGTTCCACTGCTCTGGCTGGTAGCAATTGGTTATGCAATCCTTCGCTATGGGCTTATGAGGTTCTCCCCGGCTTCGGTTGACCGTTTTCTTATGACCCATCTAGATCAAGCGGTCTTCGTGGTCGATTGTTCATGGAACGTTACCGATATCAATGACGCGGGAAGGCTCCTCATCGAGAGGGATGAGACGTCTAAGGATGCTTTGGAAATGAAGGATATCTTCATCGATTCTGAGCAGATCAAGCACCGAATCGAAGCAGCTGTCTCCTCGGAAAACACCTCCTACTCCCACACGGAATTCATCCGAACCGCCCGAAATGAGATAGTGCAGGTAATAGCTAACTACTCGGTTGTTAATGACTATTGGGGGGATCGTATCGGAATCCTGATCATCTGTCATCCCGAGACCGATTTACAGGCATTCGTTCAACACTTCAAGTTAAGTGAACGCCAGACGGATATCCTGCGGCACGTGATCAGTGGCCGATCGCAACAACAGACGGCGGAAGCGCTCTTCATCAGCCTTGCTACAGTGAAGAGTCACACAGCTACCCTCTATGCCAAGCTAGGCATATCAAGCCGAAGCGAGCTGTATGCTGTGTTGCGAGATGGACGTATGGAAGATCTCAACAGCTGAGGCTCTTCGGTCATCCGAAGACGTAAGAGGTCATGGAGACACTACCGAGCGTGCATGTTCGATTGAAGACCGCTACTGGTTCCTGCGGGTCCACAGCACCAAGAATATAACAGAGTGGATCGAAGTGATCTCGAGTCGGAATGGCAAGCTGAGCATCGCCATCTGTTGTCGGAAAGGAGAGTACGCGCTCATGATCGCCAGATACGATAGCATCGTGTGCGAGTGCATCGAACGACTCTGCCCACGGGTACCCTCCGCTGAGTTGCATGGAGGCAAGTCGGAGGTTATGTACGATATTCCCCGATCCGACAATGAGCACTCCCTGTTCTCTCAGCGATTTCAACGCTTGCCCGTAGCTGTATTGTGTCTTGGCACTGGCGTTTCGGTCTATGGAGAGTTGTAAAACCGGAATGTTCCGATCTGCTGGATACATATGGAGAAGGACACTCCAAGCCCCATGATCCAAGCCCCACGTGTGGTCCTTCTTGACGGGGGTAGGCATGAGATCGGCGACGGCTTCGGCAATATGTGGTGCTCCCGGTACGGGATAGGTGAGGTTGTACAGAGCTGAGGGAAATCCAAAGAAATCATGGATGGTTCGAGGTTCATTGGTGACCGCCACTCGAGACTCGGGAGTGTACCAGTGAGCCGAGATGCAGAGAATTGCCGTTGGCGTACCACACAGCAGTCCCATGCGTTCCCATGTTTCTGAAAATTGGTTTCCCCCAAGTGCATTCATCGGAGAACCGTGTCCGACAAAGATGACTTTTTCCATGCGTTCTACTCCTGTATCTGCATGATGCAAGCAAGCACGATGAGGTGAAGTACCGTCTGTTCTATCCAAAGGAACCAGTCTGCTCCACTGAATCGTCCGAAATCGATTGTTAGGATATCGAGAATGACGATCATGGCGAGCCAGATGATCCAGATAGCAAGCAGTGCGGCCTTGACGAATTTGGGAGGAATGCCGGATACAAAAAGTTGTGCAACAAGAAACAGTCCACACACTAACTGTACTGCGGAGAGGATGTAGAGTAGCAGTTCACTGTCTCCTCCAAACATTCTTGATAGTTCTCGTGAGAATTGTCCTCCCGTAGATCGATTTGAGGAGAAGCCAATGATTCCCATGGCTATGAACAGCAATGCAACAAGAATCTGTATAACCTTTTTCGAAGCCAGAACCTTGAACGATGATCGAGGATCTTTTGCCATATGCACCTCCTGCTGCCTCTTGGGTAGCTGCTGGTAATTGTATAGCAGTTTTATCTGGAAAGGAAGGTGCCATACGTGTCAGGGTTTTTAGGATGCTCGTTCAAGGAGCTGTGGCTCTCGTAATTACCTACTTGCGTGGCTCTCTTCTCACTTCAGAGTAGATGATGAGGGTATAATCGCAGATGATTATTAAGTGTAAGAGTCTCCTCTCTCAGGGGATTACCACCGCCTTTATGATAGGTAACACTCCAGAGGCTAACTCTTTGAATAGTTCAGGTGCTTCACGGAGCGTAGCTGAGTGAGAAATCAGTCTATCAGCAGGAATGATGTTCCTCTTGATTAAATCTAGCGATGTAGAAAAGTTGAGTGCTGGCTCTCCAAGATATGGTTTCAGAGTAATCTTTCGAAAAATCAGGTCGTCAATATCGATTGTCACCTTTGCCGCTTCCCCAAGATCGATTCCAAAGAACGTAACGATTGAACCATATGCAGCGATCGCAATGGCCTTGGGTAATGTTGTGGGAGGAGAGCTCACGATCACTCTTTCTATGCCTTCGGGAATCATAGACTTCACAGCTTCTACTGGGTTTTCCATATCTGAATCGATGATGATATCAACACCGAGTTGGGCTGCCATCGTAAGCCGTGCTCGACCTCGGTTTGAAGATCCCCTTCCAATCATAACCGTTCGAGCCGCGCCCAAGTGTTTTGCAATGATTGCAGTCATAATACCGAGTGGCCCACAGCCATAGACTGCTACAGTCGAGTTCGGTCTGATCTGTGAGTGTATGACCGAATTCAAGGCAACGGTCACGGGCTCTGTAAGACATGCATGAAGATAGTCCAATCCCGAGTACGGAACCAAGGAACTCTCGGATACTTTCATATACGTAGAAAATCCGGGCTGTCCATCTATCGTGTGCATCGATCGACATAAGTCTGGTCTTCCAGCTTTACACTGGTTACATATTCCGCAGAATGTGCAATCTTCAACGATTACCGAGTCTCCAACATTGAAATGTGAAGTGGAAGAGCCAACCTTGACTATCTCGGCTGATATCTCATGACCGAGCGCTGTAGGATTTTCCATTTTTCCTGCAAGGTGTATATCTGTCCCACAGATGCCGCATGCGTGAACTTTAATGACCACTTCATCGTCTTTTATTTCCGATACGGTATAATCCTTGAATACGAACTGAAAATCCTTCCAACCAAACAGTCCGGTACTTTTCATACTTGATCCTCCTTCTTGAATTCATTTCCACTGCCTGAAAAGTTTTTCTTGACAGGTTTATAGACCCATCATAGTATGTAACTAACAGTAAGTCACGAACAAAATCAAGGAGATTGCTATGAGACCTATTAGTAAAGTGGCTCCTGGGTGGTGGGATTATACAACACTCGATGAGCAGTTGTTAAGAGATGTCGCATTGCTCACAGAGAAAGATCTACTACAGTTATCCAGACCTGGGTTTACGGTGAAGTTCTATGAAACCATTGAATCCTTCTATTTAGCTGAGGCGCTGGATTACATCAATGCCTGGAGAGGCGCGACCGCATCTAATCCAACTGGCATCTGTGGACCGATCGGGCCGACTGAACAGCTACCACTTGTTGCAATGTTGGTCAATGATATGGAACTCAATCTGAAGAATTGCCATTTCTGGGGAATGGATGAGTGGGTTGTAGACGGAAAGGAGGTCTCCTCCGATCATCCATTGAGTTTTGCTCGTGCCGATATGGAACTCTGTTTCAATAAGATTCGTCCTGATTTGAGAATGCCGGATGACCAGATCCACTTCCCAGCGGTCGACTCCATAGCAGAGTTCACTGAATCGTTCAGGCAGGTCTCCTGTAAAGTCATTCAAGGAGGGCAGGGAGAAGTGAAACACTGGGCTTTCAACGATCCTCCTAGAAGAGAGAAGCAATTTACCGATGCTCCACCTTCACCTGAAGAGTACAGAAAGCAGGCAACACGCGTGGTCGAGTTGCATCCAATGACGATAATTCAAAACGCTCGAACGAGTGGAGGTGGAGTTGTCTCGAATGTCCCCACCGAAGCACTGACCGTAGGCCCTGTTGAGACTTGGTTGTCGGAAAGAGTCTCGATTTGGCATGGAGGGGTTCATGACAACCCATTTGGGATGCGGTTGACAGCATTCATGATAAGTAAGGGCCTAGCCGATAGTTCTGTTCCAATGTCACTTCTGGCAGATCATCCAGATGTTACGTTCCATTACTATCGACCTGGAATCGGAAGTTGCAATGCTGAAATGCATTGATATTCAAGGAGAAGGAGGAATGAGCATGAGAAAGGTATTACTGGTTTTGCTCATGGTACTGGTTCTTGCCGGCAATCTATTTGCAGCAGGAGCAAAAGAATCGGATGACACGGTAAAGATAGGTGTTTCATTTGCCGATTTCGCTACAGAGAGATGGCCAAGAGAAGCAGAGATGATGACCGAACTGGCTAAGGAGAGAGGTGCTGAACTGATCTACCAAGTTGCTAACCACGATCCAAAGCTTCAGAATGACCAGATTGAGAATATGATACTTCAGGGCGTGGACGTGATTATCATTATTGCTCAGGACGGTTCTGCTGCGGTAACAGCTGTTGAAGAGGCTGAGAAGTCTGGAGTCAAGACTATTGCGTATGACAGACTCATACCTTCGAACAAATTATCGGCATATCTGACTTTTGACAATGTTGAGATAGGTCGAGCTCAGGCACGAGGAATCCTGAAGGTCAAAGACTCTGGTAATTTCATGCTGCTTGGGGGAAGTCTTGACGACAACTGTGCAGTTCTCGTGAGAGAAGGACAAATGGAAGTACTTCAACCCTATATCGACAAAGGTCAGATCAAGGTTGTTGTGGATCAATGGGTACAGAATTGGGATCCTGCCGAAGCAACGAAAATCATGGAGAACGCACTCACTGCACAGCAAAATAGAATTGATGCGGTAGTTTCTTCCAATGATGGTACTGCGTTGGGAGCACTGCAAGCCTTGGAAGCACAGGGACTAGGTGGCATTGTGCCTCTGTCTGGCCAGGATGCAACGGCAGCCGGTTGTCAGAGCATTGTCGATGGAGGACTCACGATGACAGTCTTCAACGATGTTCGACTCTTGGCCCCTATGGCAGTGGATTTGGCTATCGATCTCGTACAAAATGGAGCCATGGTCAAAGAGCTCAAGGAGTACAGTCTCTATGAGTTGACTGTCGACGAGACATATCGAAACGCTGGTAATGTCGGGTGTTACTTCATTCCAGTTGTTGAGATCGACAAATCAAACGTGTACGAAGAGATTGTTGTATCCGGCTATCAGCCATACGATGAAGTCTATCGGAATGTTCCTGTAGCAGATCGACCCCCTCGACCATAGCTGCAGGTGAACGAATGAACGGCGTGGAGGAGACTCCACGCCATTGTGAAGTGGGAGAGCAACGTGTCTGATTCACTTATCTTGGAAATGGAGCATGTCACCAAGGAGTTTCCGGGTGTGGTAGCTCTAGATGACGTATCACTACAAATACGAAGTGGAGAGATCCATGGTATTTGCGGTGAGAACGGAGCAGGGAAATCAACGCTCATGAAGATTCTCAGCGGTGTGTATCCCTTTGGAGAGTACTCGGGAGAAATTCGGTATAAAGGTGAGGTGCTTAAGTTTGAGCAAGGAGCAATCCAGCATGCGATAGAAAAGGGAATATCTATTGTCTATCAGGAGTTGGCTTTGATTCCAACATTGACAGTAGGTGAGAATATCTATCTAGGTCGAGAGCCGATGAAACGAGGCGTTATCGATTGGGATACGCTCTATTCGAAAACTAAACAGTTGCTAGAGGAGTTCGGGTTGGACATCCCCTATTCTGCACTAGTCGGATCTCTTCCGATGGGGAAGCAGCAATTAGTGGAAATTGCCAAAGCGCTCTCAAACAATGCAAGTGTTCTGATACTCGACGAACCGACCTCCGCACTCTCGGTCCATGAAGTCGAGACGCTCATGGATATTCTTCGGATACTAAGAAAAAAGCATATCACATGCCTCTATATCAGCCATAAACTCGAAGAGATATTTACTATCTGTGATACCGTCACTGTTCTGAGGGACGGGCGAGTGATCGATACACAACCAATCACATCGATGAACAATGATACGTTGATACGCCTGATGGTTGGCAGGGACATGAAAGAACGATTCCCTGAACGACACAGTAAGATAGGTGATTCGATCCTTGAAGTCGAGGAGCTCTGGGTTGACCACCCAGAGATTCAGAACAAGGTGGTAACCAAAGGCGTCTCTTTCAATCTCAAGCAGGGAGAGGTGCTTGGAATAGCAGGGCTCATGGGGTCTGGACGTTCTGAACTTGTCATGTCGATCTTCGGCGAATACGGAAATATCCGCTCAGGATCTATTAAGATTGATTCAAAGGTCGTAACGGTCGGATCATCCAGAGTTGCAATGAAGCATGGTATCAGCTTAGTGCCTGAAGATCGGAAAAAGCAAGGCTTAATACTCGACCAGTCAATACTTGAGAATATCGCACTCCCGAACATGGAGATGTTTTCCTCATTTCTCCGGCTCGACAAGATGAAGGAGCTTCGCCTCTGTAGTGAATATGCGAAGAGTCTAACCGTCAAGACACCGAGTCTTCATGCCAAAGTGAATAGTCTGAGTGGAGGAAATCAACAGAAGGTTGTGATATCGAAATGGCTCATGAAAAAACCTGTCGTACTGATACTCGATGATCCTACGAGAGGAATCGATGTTGGTGCCAAGTTTGAGATATACAAGATCATCAACAATCTATCTGAGCAAGGAGTCGCAATAATTCTGATCTCATCTGAGATGGAAGAAGTCTTGGGCATGAGTGATAGAATTCTTGTGATGTGTGAAGGCAGAAATATGGGAACTGTCTCATCGAAGGATGCAACCCAGGAACTCATCATGAGAATGGCGACTGGAATCACCGATTATACAGAGAAAGAGGAATAGTGATGGAAACTCAACATAGGATTTTACGTAAGATACAAGCCAACATCAGGACATATACCATGATTATCGCGCTCGTTTTGATTTGGATCTTGTTCGGTGCGCTGACAGATGGTATATTCTTCGCCTCGCGAAACATGTCCAACCTGTTCCGTCAAATGTCTATAATCGGATTTCTTGCCTGTGGAATGGTGCTTGTGCTGGTTACTGCAGGCATCGATCTTTCGGTAGGTGCGATAACTGGATTCGTGAGTGTCATCACTGCGTATCTCCAGGCTTATATCCTCGCTGGCCCCATAGCAAATCTGTTTCCCAGCCTTTCGTTGCAAGCGCACGCAGTGATCATTTCAGGAATAGCCGTCGTAGCTGGTCTCATGGTCGGCACAGCTATCGGAATGTGGCATGGTTTTGCCATTGCATACTTGGGGATTCCTGCTTTTATCGTTACATTGGGTGGGCAACTTATATTCAGAGGTGGAATCCTAGGTATCACTCGTGGAAAGACTATTGTACCCATTGTGGAACCGTTCAAGGCGATTGCACAGGGGTATCTTCCCAGAACGCTGAGTTGGGTCATTGCCGTTATCCTGATCGGACTAATTTTTTTCATGACTTACCATGGTAGGTCGAGAAAGAAGCAGTTTGGATTCCCTCTCGACTCCATCTGGAAGGATTATGTTAAAAGTGTGGTGATATCACTACTCGTCATTCTGTATGTATCGGTGATGAACGATTATAGGGGAATTCCGATACCTGTTCTTGTATTGATTGTCACCGCTGCGATAATTCATTATATCTCGAGAAATACGAAATTTGGGCGTTATGTCTATGCATTAGGGGGAAATCGCGAAGCAGCCAAACTCTCTGGAGTCAATATCCTGCGAAATACCTTTAAAGTCTATGCCCTTATGGGTTTTCTAAGTGCCATTTCTGGTATAGTTTTAACAGGATATGTTGCTGCTGGAACCATCGGTGGTGGAACAAACTACGAACTCGATGCTATTGCTTCCTGCGTAATTGGTGGAGTGAGTCTGTCTGGAGGCTCTGGCTCCATAGTGGGTGCCTTGATCGGTGCCACGGTGATGGCTTCGGTAGTGAACGGAATGAGCGTCATGAACATGGATGTTTTCTGGCAGAATATCATCAAGGGTATAATCTTGATTTTGGCTGTCTACATGGACGTTGCTACAAAGAAGCGGAACGGATAGCCGATATTTGAGTATTGAGAATCTAAACAGAATTGGAGCTGGGCATAATGACAGGTTACCATATCATGAGTAAAGCTACTCCGTCGGTGCAAAAGCAGATAAACACGTCTCTCGTGTATCATTATATTTCTGAATATTCACCATGCCACCGAGCTATGATTGCAAAGGACCTGAATCTAAGTGCACCAGCAGTTTCTCGAGCTGTGGACGTCCTGTTGGAGAGAGCCGATATCTATGAGTTGAAAAAGGTTCAGCTTGAGAATGGGAAAAAAGTCGTTCCACTTCAGTTCAATACTTGCAAAGGGTTTGTGATAGGAATCGATCTCTTAAGAAACCCCTGTAGAATGGTGATCGCAGACTTCTCTGGAAAGTTGGTGAAGCAATGGAGCGGGTTCTCGATGGATAGGGAAACCGATATTACCGAAGAGTTGATCGAGACAACGAAAAAGATGGTCAGCGCTTTCATTGAAGAGTTGAAAGCCGATCCCGAAAAGTATCATTGTGTGGAGAGTTCTCGTGATTTGATAAAGGCAATCGGTATTGGTGTTCCTGCCACTGTGGACAAGAATACAGGAGTCGTTCTCGGAACTCAGCGATACGATTATATGCTGGGAAAGAATTATGGCGAACGAATGTCCGAGGCGTTCGGTCTGCCGGCCTTTGTTGACAATATCACGAACATGTCCGCTATTGCAGAGAGAAAATTGGGAGTGAGTAGGAATCTGGATCACTCTGTCTTCTTTGAACTGAGTGCTGGTGTAGGACTTGGTATCTACATACATGGAAGATTGTATCCTGGTTCGTTTGGAGCAGCAGGAGAAATAGGATATACACCGACAAGCATAGAGCACCTGCACGACGAGCGATTCGGTCATCTGGGAGTCCTAGAGCGAATGATCGCCATGGATGGTATCGCTGCTCAAGCGAAAGTGATGAATATCGTAGATGCATCATTGCCGACTATGGAGGCCAATCATCAGCTTTTTGAGTTGGCTTATCAGAACGATGAGAGAGCTTTGACTATTCGGAATGTCATTCTCCAGAACCTAGTAGTCCTCTGTAGCAATATCATACTCATCTTGAATCCTGAGCAGGTGGTTATAGGAGGTACCATGGTCGAGTTACCTCATATGGAAGCCTTGCTGTTAAAACCACTACAAAAAGAGCTGCAGGAGATCATCCCATTCGATATCCCTCCTGTCGTAATCTCTGTCCTTGGTGATAATTCGGGCGTGCATGGAGCTGTCGAAATGACGCTCGAACGATTAAAGTCAGAATGGTATCCATACAGATCGGATACCGATTTTACTCACTCGAACTCCATTGGTACAGTCTGAAGAAAATCTTGTTCTCAATGAAAGCGATCACACAAGAGAACTGCTACACCACATGAAGTTCGATATCCGAGGAACTTCTCAGCGGTGCGATCTCTCGATCGGCAACACCTGAGTCGGTTATGATGATGTCGAAATCACCAATATCTGCGAAATGTCCACTTTTGACTACACCGAATTTTGTCGAATCGGTCACAAGAATACGCGTTCCTGCTGCGAGCAGAGCCGTCTGCTTGGTTGAACGTTCAAAGAAGTTCGAGCAGGTGACACCGAGTGACAGATTCACTCCGCTCGCGGTGATGAATGCCTTATTCGCCCGCTGCTGCTTGAGAAGTGCGAGCCCTTCATCACTTTCCAGTATCATGGAGCTTTCATGAAAGAACCCTCCCGTGACAATGAGGGAGCATTGTGTCTTCTTCGAGATAGCCATAGCGATATTGAGTGCATAACAGATAACCGTGAGCGGCATATCTTCGGGAAGCATAGAGGCTATCAGCTCACCGGTGGAACCGGCATCGATTATGATAACATCATCGGGCTCGAGCAGACTGACAGCCTTTCGGGCAATTCTCCGTTTCTCTTCCAGCATGGTCGTTCGCGCTTGGAGCAATGTATACCGGTCATTGTGCACCGGTAGCTCCTCATCCTGGTATATGACGCCTCCGTGTATGGTTTTCAAGACATCGAACGGGCTGAGTGTCGTAAGGTCTCTTCGAACCGTCATGTGAGAAACTGCAAGTAAGTCGGCAATCTCCTGAATCGTCGCCAGCTTATGCTCTTTAACATATGAACGAATGCGCTCAAGGCGCTGCTCTCTCTGCATGCGATCAGTATAGCAGTAAGATGTTAAAAAATCGATATAATCTTTGATTCCCTCCACTTTCAGGTGTAGTCATCATAAAGAGTGTGGGTGAAGGAACGAATATCTCATTTTATATAAGGAGGATATGAATTCTGTTGACAGGCATTAACGACTGGTATAAAGTTAACATAATAGTTAAAAATTTAACAATAACACTAGAAGGGGTAGAGAGTGAGTAAATTACCAGTCAAGGAATCGTATAGAAAAATGGTGGTAGATGCCGGAAACACCATGGTCTCCATGGGGCTGACTGTCGGCACATGGGGAAATGTGAGTATTCGGGATCCGGAAACAGGTCTCATATACATAAAGCCAAGCGGTATGCCGTACGATGCGATCACCAGTGACGATATCGTGGTTATGAATTCCGACATGGAGATTGTCTGGGGCACGAGAAAACCCTCCATCGAGTTCCGATTCCACATCTCGATCATGAATGCGAGAAGCGATGTGCATACTGTGATCCACACACACCCGATCCATTCGAGCGCATTCGCCGTGACTGGACAGGATATTCCGGGAATAAGCGAAGACTTCGTGCAGATTGTCGGAGACAAGGTCATCAACTGCACCTATGCGTTACCGGGAACACCAGAGCTCGCTCGAAACGTGGTTGAAGGGCTTGGGGATAGAAACGCAGTCATGGTCCCGAATCATGGTACTATCTGTGTAGGGGCCGATGTCCCATCTGCCCTGAAGATCTGCCATGTGGTAGAGAAATCGGCTCAGATCTATCTTCTGGCTCGACTTATCGGAACGCCTCAGGTAATATCAGAAGCAGACATGCGCGCAATGCAAGATTTTGCACGCAATCACTACGGACAAGGCAAGTAGGTGTATGGGAAACGAATTGAACAGATATCTCGGATTTGATTGCGGGAACTCATCGATCAGAACGGTGCTTGGGACGTTCGATGGCTCTCGCATCTCATTGGAGGTGGTGAACAAGATTCCAAACCGGGAGTATCGGGGAATACAGTACCACTATTGGGACATACTGGCGATATTCCATGAAATAGTCTCATCCATGAAACGTTCATGCGATCAGTATCCCGAAATCCGATCATTCGGTATCTCAACATGGGGAATCGATTTCGGTCTGCTCGGAACGTCTGGCGAATTGCTTGGTAATCCGCTGTGCTATCGGAATCCGCTCGGATCGGAGGGAATGAAATCTCTGACTCAGGGCGAACTCGAAAAGCTATTCGCTGCCACGGGAATTCAGAATTTGCCCATGAACAGTATGTACCAACTGCTGGGAATTCGTAAGTCGCTTCCAGAGTACTATGCAGGGGCGAAAACGCTACTTCTCATTCCCGACTTGCTGAACCATATGCTCACCGACGAGTTGAACAGTGAAGTCTCGATTGCAAGCACTACACAGCTGCTGGATATGCGGACTCGAACCTATTCGAATGCCGTTTTTTCTCAGGTAGACCTGAATAGAGAGCTCTTCATGCCAATGGTTCCCCATACAGAGGTGCGAGGGCATATCAGTGAACGGATTGCACAACTGAACCAGATCCCTCGAATTCCTGCCATGAGTGTTCCCGCCCACGATACGGCCGCAGCCGTAGTGAGTGTACCCACTGAAGCAAATCGATTCGCTTTCATCAGTTCGGGAACGTGGTCTCTCATCGGAACAGAAATTCCAGAGCCCATTATCACGAAAGATGTTGAGGATGCCGGCTTTTCCAATGAAGGCGGAGTTTTCGGTACCATTACCCTGCTGAAGAACTCCTGCGGTATGCACATACTCCAGTTGATCAAGAGGGAGTTGGAGTTCACCGAACATCGCGCCTATACGTGGGATGAGATCATAGCACACTCAATTCCCGCTTTGAAGAGAGCCGATCTACCAGAATTCGACGTCAATGCCGAGGAACTCTACCTTCCCGATTCTATGATAGGGGCAATCAGAAAGCTCACCGGGCTCCAGGATACTGGTGCCATCATCGCTTCGGCCTACAAGTCGCTCGCTGCGAGTTACCAAGTAGCACTGGAAGATCTTGAGCGGATCACCGGCGACTCATTCGACACCATACATATCATTGGGGGAGGGGCGAGGAACGACCATCTGAATCAGATGACTGCGGATCGTACGGGTAAGCGCGTTGTAGCTGGGCCGGAGGAGGCCACGAGCCTCGGAACCATTGCAGTGCAGATCATGCACGACCACCCTGAACTGAAGCTAGCCGATATCCGCCGCATCATACGCAACTCAATCCAGTGCAAGACGTTCAGCCCTTCGGTGTCAAGGTGAGATAAGGCCGTATCTAACGGTTTCAGTCCCGTATGATACGGCCAGGTATATGCTTGGTCCATTCGGCGGCTATCAGAGACCAATATCCCGACGACAGAATAGATCGGGGCACGACACGCTTTCCACATGAGTGTAGCATCTCCTTTGTGCCTCTTCGATTGTCTCTCCCGAGGCAACGATAAAGGCAACCCGGCCTCCATCGCTCATGAACTCGGCTCCCTCTTTTCTCAGTGCCATGGAGAAACAGGGCACACTTTCAGGTATGTTCACTGCAAGATCTTTCTTATACGATTTCGGATATCCAGTGGCCGCCATACAGACACCAAGCGTAATCCCCTGTTTCCAGCGGAGAGGATAGGGCGTCTTCCCCATGGTTGCTGCAATTACTTCTATGAGATCCGAATCCATCGACTCTAACAACACCTCCGCCTCCGGGTCTCCGAATCGGGTGTTGTATTCGATCACTTCGATCGAATCGGCAGTCTTCATGAGACCGAAGTAGAGGATCCCAGTGAACTCTATGCCCTCTTTTAGAAGACCCTGCACCGTGGGAATCACAATCGTCTGCTCCACGTGCTGTAGGTCTGCATCGGAGATGTATTCAACTGGAGTATAGGCACCCATGCCGCCGGTATTGAGCCCCTTGTCATGATCGTATGCTCGCTTGTAGTCTCGTGCCGGTCTCATGAGATTGTAGTAGTCATGATTCACGAACGCGAGGAGACTGAACTCCCTTCCCTCAAGGAATCGTTCGAATACGACCGTGTCGGTCACCTCGAAACTCTCACGAAGAAATTGCTCTGCCTCTACCCTGTCGTCGGTAACGAGAACGCCCTTTCCCAATGCCAGACAGTTCTGCTTGATCACGAGCGTTCCGGTCAGTGTCTCCATATGGGAGACTGCCTCCTCATAGGTGGTGCACGTGGTGAATGCAGCGGTTGGAATGTCGTGGGCATGCATGAACCGTTTTGCGAAGTCCTTATCATACTCCAGTCTCGCTGCATGCTGCAGAGGACCGAAGACGGTAATCTCGCTATCGACGAAGTAGTCGACGATTCCTGCTGCTAGGTATGCCTCGTTTCCTATGATGACGAGATCGATACCATGGTCTCTCAGATAGCCCTTGAGCGATGCAAAATCACCATTCCACCCAGTCCATAGGGTGACGCCCTTGGTCATGAGCATCCCGGTGTTCCCCGGTATCACATGCACGGCATCTACATGGGGTGATTTCAAGCTCTTCACCGCCAAGGCATGTTCCCTTCCTCCTGTGCCAATGACTGCCACCTTCATGTAAACCTCCTCTGGGAACAGATCTCCCGTATGACCTGTGGGTAGAGCCGGTACTCTGTCTCATGTACCAACTGCTCCAGTTCAGCCAGGTCGGTACCATCGTAGTGAATCCTTGACTGTGCGATGATCTCCCCCTCATCCATCCCCTCGTTCACATAGTGGATACTTACGCCATAGATGTCCTTTCCGTCGGAGTACGCCTGTTCGATGGCATGTTTCCCCTTGTAGTGCGGTAGGAGCGAGGGGTGAATATTGATAATACGCTCGTGATACCGATGCACGAACCAGGGGCTGAGAAGGCGCATGTATCCAGCAAGGACAATGAGTTGGATGCCGCGTTCATCGAGTAGGGCAGCTATGTGTTCCTCCATCGCTCTTCGTGAAAGATAATCTTGACGGATGAAGGATTTCGCTTCGATTCGGTTGCGTGATGCTATCTCCAATGCTCGGCAGATCTGGTCGGTCACAAGGAGTACGATATCAAGATTGGGAATCTCACTGGTGACAAGATTCTCGAAGTTCGTCCCCCTGCCAGATGCGAATACTGCACACTTCACCATCGTATACGTACCCCTTTTTCGCTGGAAACCGTTCCCAGTATGGAGGCCTCTGGATAGAAATCGCGAATGCGATGGACCACCTCTTCACTCGAATCTCGGTCTACAACCACCACAAATCCGATCCCCATGTTGAAAATGCCACTCATTTCATCGATATCCAGGCCACCAGCTTGCATGAGGATTTCGAATATCCGAGGAATCTCTCGGCCTCGCATGTCGAGTTCGATCCCGAGTGATGGATTGGAGATCATCCGAGGAAGATTCTCCGTGAACCCACCACCTGTGATATGTGCCATCGCCTCTATCGTGAAATCGCGTTTCACGGCATCGATGACATCGACATAGATTCTCGTCGGTTCAAGCAGAGCATCGAGCAATGTGCCCTCGTTGAACGTCTGCATCACATCCAGTTTGCTCTCTCTTAGTATCTTTCTCACAAGCGAATATCCATTCGAGTGAATTCCCGATGAGGGGATCCCGATGATCACATCGTCTGCGGAGACCGCCTCACCTGTTATGCAGGCCCGTCGCTCGACAGCTCCTACAGCGAATCCTGCGAGATCGAAGTGTCCGGAAGGATACATTTCCGGCATCTCCGCCGTCTCACCGCCGATAAGAGAGAGTCTTCCCACTCTGCACCCTGCTGCAATGCCCGAAACGATACGCTCGATCTCGGTAGGCGAGTTCTTTCCCACGGCGATATAGTCGAGAAAGAAGAGTGGGTCGGCTCCAGTGGTGATGATATCGTTCACGCACATGGCGACAAGATCTATCCCGATTGTGTCGATCGCATCATACTCGATCGCCAGAAGGAGCTTGGTTCCTACACCATCGGTACCTGAAACCAGAATCGGCTCCTCGTAGCGATACGAGAAAAGATTGAACAGTCCACCAAAGCCGCCGATATCTCCATTGAAACCAAGACTTTTGGTCGAAGCGATGTGCCCTCGTATCCGCTCAATACTCTCGTAGCCTCGTTCGAGGCTCACCCCTGCTTCCGTATAAACTTTCGACATGGTCTCTCAACCCTCCAGTGAGGCGTTTTCCAGGTGGGAGAACGTCTCAGTTATATAGGTGCCAGTGAAGCACCCGGTACATAGGTGTCGGTCAGGAGAGCACGAGCGAAGTGATGGTAGACTCATGAACTCGAGCGACTCGACCCGATAGAAATCTCGCAGGTCATCTTTGGATGTATGCGCCATGACCAGTTCAGCGTATTTGGTGATATCGACGCCGTAGAAACAGGGGTGGGTAATCTGTGGCGATGCGATACGGACATGGATCTCTGCAGCTCCAGCCTCTCTGAGCAGGTGTGTGATATGCTTGAGCGTCGTTCCCCGAACAATCGAATCATCTATGAGCACGATCTTTCTGTCTTGCACGACTCTCCGGATAGCAGCAAGTTTCAAGAGCACGGCTCGGTCACGCAGATGTTTCGAAGGTTCGATGAAGGTTCTGCCGATGTACTTGTTCTTGATCAGGCCGACCTCGTAGGGAATTCCCGAAGCTTCTGCATATCCGATTGCCGCACTGATCGAGGAGTCGGGAATACCGATCACGATATCCGCTTGTGCGGGGTGTTCGTCTGCCAACCGTTTCCCGCTTAGCTTTCTGAACTCATGTGCATTGATACCGCTGATATCGCTGTCCGGGCGGGCGAAGTAGATGTACTCCATCGTGCACAATGCCTCGGTGATATCCGTGGTGTAGTATTGGGACTCAAGGCCTCCTGCATGGATCCGTACGATCTCACCAGGGCTGACATCTTGTACGAATGTTGCTCCAACGGCGTCGAGAGCAGAGGTCTCAGATGCAACAACGTACGCATCGCCGAGTTTTCCGATGGAGAGGGGTCTCAGCCCATTCTTGTCGCGAACCGCGTAGAGTTCATCGTTTACCAGTATGATAAAGGCGAAGGCTCCGATCAGTCTTGGTAAAGCCTTCTTCAGCGCTCCGAACGGGCTGTGATACACCTCTCTGTTCATCATGTGTGCAATGAGCTCGGAATCGGAAACAGAGTGGAAGATCGATCCCTTCTCCTCAAGCTCGGCTTTCAGCTCCCTGTAGTTTACTATGTTGCCGTTGTGACAGAGTCCGAAGGTCTTGTTCTGATAGTTGAAGAAGAAGGGCTGAATATTGTGCGAATGCGTGCCGCCGGTAACCGAATACCGGACATGGCCGATCGCTGTCGAGCCCTTCAGTTTCTGGAGAATGTCGTCGGTGAACACCTGGTGGACCAGACCTGATCCCTTGTGAATGTCGTACGAACCCTGTTCGCCTGCCATGATCCCGCAGGCTTCCTGACCACGATGCTGCAATGCGTGGAGTCCGTAGAATGCCATGTTCGCGGCATCTGCATGGTTGCATACCCCGAATACACCGCACTCCTCTCGCATACCTGTCTGCTTCATGTCACATACTCCCTTTCAGCAACTCGTAGAGTGTCGTGTAACTGGCAATCAGATCCCCAGAATCCTCTCTGAAGAGATCTTTGTCGAAACTGGTGAGGTGTGCGTCCCAGAGTCTGCAGTTGTCACCGCTGATCTCGTCTACGAGTAGAATCTGCTTATCATGAGTCCTGCCGAACTCTAGTTTGAAGTCGACGAGCGTAAGACCGATACGGGCGAACCGTTCGATCAGCAGCGAGTTGATACACAGCGCCTCGGAGCGGATATGAGCCAGTTCACTCGTCGATGCTGCATGGAGTGCCTGGATATGATCATCGTTCAAAAGGGGATCTCCCAGTGCATCGTTCTTGTAGCTGAATTCCACGATGGGTGTACTGAATGAGGCTCCTCGTTCGAATCCGAGACGTCGTACGATGGAGCCTGCGGCAACATTTCTCACGATCACCTCTAAGGGGATGACTTGTGTCCGGGTACACCGGCATGTTCTCTCATCCACTTGTTCAATAAGATGGGTACGTACTCCATGACTTGCAAGGTAGTCGAACAGAATCGTTGATATCTGATTGTTCAAGATCCCCTTGCCTGGAAGGGATTCCCGTTTTGCGCCATTGCCAGCGGTGGTATCGTCTTTGTAGTACAGTAGCACCTCCCCAGGGTTCCCCTCATACACTATCTTAGCCTTGCCTTCGTATATCTGTTTCATTCGGTTCGATTCCTCCTCTTCTGAAATACTCGATACCGCTCATAAAGATGTCCTGTCTCCTAGTTCCCGGTACATTGAGAAACAGCTTATCGCTGCTTCGTTCGTTATGAGCCATTTTTCCCAGTATGTTTCCATCTGGAGAGACGATGCCTTCTATCTGGAGAACCGATCCGTTCGGATTGTCCACATAGGTTGTCGCAATCTGATCCTGTGCTATGAGCTGCGCGATGTGGGTCGGGTCGGCAACGAACTTGCCTTCGGAGTGCGATACTGGAAGGGTGTATGTTGTGCTCCTATCGAGCTCCTGAAGCCAGGGAGAACGATTCGAGTGGATGCGAGTCTTCACCAGCTTCGCCACATGCTTCTGTGCATCGTTGAAAAAGAGTGTCACATCACCCTCTTTTCGCTCCTGCACCGTCCCGTAGGGGAGGAGTCCCGATTTCACGAGACCCTGAAATCCGTTGCAGATACCGAGTATGAGCCGATCGTCCTGGAGGAAACGATCGATTGCAGTTCGGACATCGATTCGTTTCAAAAACGTTGCAATGAGCTTGCCGCTACCGTCTGGCTCATCCGAGTAGCTGAAACCACCGGGGATGACCAAGATGTGCGTAGTCTCCAACTCAGCCAGAAAACGTCCGACACTCTCCTCGAATGCTTCATGGGCTGTGTCATTCAGTACGAATACCCGTGTACTTCCCCCCGCTTGACGAAAGTTCATCTCCATATCGAGTTCTGAGTTTGTGCCGCTGAAGGTGAGGATCAGGACCTTCGGTCGATCGACGGTAGTGTGATAGTACCGTTTTGGCCATTGTCTATCGGGCACCGGTGTATCGTGAACGGGGGATTCCACCATGGGATGGATGGCTGAGAGTCCTTGCATATGCCGGTCTCTGAACGAGGGATCGAAGGAGGATATGGTCTTTCCGATCGGTTCAAGGTCTCCCACGATCCGTTTTGTCGTAAATACGAACCCGCCGGGATTTTTCTCATCGTCGATCTTTGAACAGCTGTAGCCGATCTCATTTCCAACGCTCATGCACTCCAGTGTGTGCAAGAGGCCTTGATCCAGTGTGGAGATGGCGGTTATCTCGTTACGATAGCGGTCGATAATCTCACAATTTCGTTTAAACGATTCTATGTCAGGAATTCCTCCATTGATTTTTTGCTTGAGGACAAAGATGTACTCATCGGGCCCCTGGAACGATCGTGGTCTGAGTCTGTCGATATCGACCGGACCGAATGCAAAGCTTATCAGGGTTGGAACGACATCCAACTCTTCGTAGGACCCGGACATAGAATCCTTTCCCCCTATGGGTGCGAGGTTGAGTGCGTCGGATACTGCGAAGGCTCCGAGTAGTGCCTGCCAGACCAACCCCCACCGTTCGGGATCCGTTCCCGGTTTCGGGAAATACTCTTGGAAACTGAGGTGCGTCTCCGCTAATCGCGCTCCGACAGCTCTCTGTTTTGCGACCGAGGAGAGTACCGAACACATGCCCATGCAGTAGGGGGATACTTCGGCAAAGGTGGGGTCGAACCCGAAACTCACCACAGAGGCTTTGTCCGAATCGGAGTGGAATGGAAATCGGTGAACCGAACTCAGCTCTTCAGTCGACTGATATACGCCACCGTAGGGGGAGAATAGTGTGGAGTTGCCGACTGAGGAGTCGAAGATCTCTGCCAACCCTTTCTGTGAGTACTCATTCAACGTGCGATACTGTTCTGTATCGTAGTTAGGGGCACGGTAGTCGGAGATCACGACATCCTGTGTAGGGAGCGGTCCGTTGGTGTTCAAGAAGGCTCGATCGATATCGACAACGATTTTCCCGTGGTGGTGCATGATCAGTCGAGGTTCGTCCAACACCTCGGCGACTCGAGTGGCCTCGACATTCTCCTGTGCTGCGAAGGTCTGCAGAAGCTGAAGATCCTGAGGAGCGATCAGTACAGCCATCCGCTCTTGGCTCTCGGAGATGGCTATCTCCGTAGCGTTCATCTTCTGCACTTTGAGCGGGATGGCGGAGAGGTCGATGGCGATACCCTCGGCCAGTTCTCCAATCGCCACACTCACACCACCTGCACCGAAATCGTTAGCCCGTTTGATCACCCGTTTGACTTCAGGTATGCGAAACAGACGCTGCAACCTCCGCTCCTCCAGAGGATTGCCCTTCTGGATCTGCGCATACGAGGTGTCCAATGATTCGCTCGTATGAGAAAGTGATGAGCCACTAGCTCCGCCAATGCCGTCCTTACCGGTTTTCCCTCCGAGCAGTACGACGATGTCCTTCGGAAGAGGGTCCTTTCTCACCACCTCGGCGGTTCTGGTCATGCCTACCACAGCACCCAGTTCCAGGTGCTTGGCTACATAGGAGGGGTGGTAGATTTCCCGTACATAGGTCGTGGCCATACCGATCTGGTTTCCATACGATGAGAATCCACGAGCCGACTCCTGCACAATCGTCGATTGAGATAGCTTGTTTTCCAGCGTGGTCCCGATATCGGTGGTAGGGTCAGCCGCCCCGCTGATCCTCACTCCCTGATAGACAAAGCTTCTTCCGCTCAACGGATCCCGGATTGCACCGCCAAGACAGGTTTGAGCTCCACCGAACGGTTCTATCTCCGTCGGATGGTTGTGCGTCTCATTTTTGAACATGAGTAGATAATCGTCATGGATATCGGAGACATGGATACTGCAGGCATTGATCTCTTTCGACTGCTCCACATGCTTCAACGATCCCTTTGCGCGGAGATAGCGCTGTGAGTGGGTGGCAAGATCCATGAGGGTGACATGTCCCTCTCGACCTAGCTCCTCCCGCTGACTGAGATACCGACGATAGCTAGCTTCCATTGCCTCCCGATGTGCTCCATGAAAGGAGATGCTGCCTAAACGGGTCAGGAATGTCGTATGCCGGCAATGATCTGACCAGTAGGTATCGAATACATACAGTTCAGTCTCGGTCGCACCGGTTCCACGCTCTCGGTAGTACTGCTGGATATACGTTAACGTCTCTATGTCCATGGAGAGTTTCAGCTCGTCGCGAAGTCGGGTCAATTCGTGTCGCTGCATCGTTTCGAACCCACTGAGATGCACCATCTCCCTCTGTACCGGCGTGGGAGGTTCTTCATACCCGATAGAACGTTCTCTGCTCTCTACCCGATTGATGAGAAACGCTCTGACTGCTTGCAGCTGCTCCGGTGCAAGCACCGAATCGAACACTACCACCGTGCTAGATCTCACCGAGAAGTGAGCATCATGGTCGAGTACCAGTGCTCCCGCCTGTTGAGCGTAGTAGGCTCTCTGGTCGAAATGTCCTGCCAGAAGGGTATAGGCAAGCACGGAACGGCCTTCGGTTTCGATTGCATTGGATATCTCATCGGTTACGACATCGCCAAGAATCTCTTGTTGAAAGTAGAAGAGACTGTCGGCATCTAGCCCCTCCACTTCGTACAAAGCATAGACGACACAGCTGGTCTGTATATGGAGTCTCTCTTCGAGTCGTTTTGCAAGTGCGTTGCTCGCTGAATCGAATGCCGCTTTTTTTCTTATGAATACTTGTCTTCCTGTCATGCAATTCTCGCTCTCTTCAGTAGCTCAAGGTCACAGAGCCTTCCATTGATATGTCCCACTTTTCTATTCGACTTGGTGCTCTGTTTCCCATAGTCGTAGAAATGTCCGGGAAGATCTCTATCGCATACCCGCCTGTAGTGCTGACCGAGAACATTGACCATGCACCACGATGTGTCTACTTCCAGCTCGGGGAAGGGCAGTCCCAACAGACCGAAAAGGTGGAGATCGAACTGGCTTGCCTGAACGGCATCGAGGGTGACGTGTCCGGAGTTATGCACACGAGGGGCCACTTCGTTCACATACAGTCTATCGTTGCTGAAGAAGAACTCGACGGTGAGGACTCCACAGTAGCCTAGCGCTTCTGCAATGGAGATCGCTTTCTTTCGCATGGCATCTTCCCATATTGTATCGATCTGTGCGAATCGAGTCGTATCCAATATCTGGTTGACATGGCTATTTTCGAAGGTGGGGTAGCCTATAATCTCCCCTTGTATGTTTCGAGCAATGATAATCGAATATTCGGTGACATCGCTCAGATACTGTTCTGCCACCATACCTTCCTTGAGATATCTTTCGTCCCTCTCGTCTGCGATCACATGCTGTCCCTTGCCATCGTACCCGAGTGAGATGGGTTTCACGATATATGGGTAGTCGAAGGGGCATTGGTCCTCCACCAAGGTGTAGGGAACACATTGCACTCCCGGCAATGAGTTTATGAACTCCTTCTCTTTCAATCGATTCTGGAGGATCCCGAGTGCGGACGCCCCTTGCGGCACATTGGACATGCGTGTAACGATATCTGGGTCGATGTTTTCGAATTCGTAGGTGACGATATCGTGACCGCTGGCGAATGTGAGCATCGATTGAGCATCGTGAAACGATCCAACAGAGAACGAGTCGCTCTCGGTTCTGGCACATGCGGTCGGAGATGCATCGTAGATTGCAATCTCCACAGGAAATGGGAGCCTCCTTGCCGCCTGTGCAATCATCTTGCCTAGCTGGCCCCCTCCGAGAATCCCGATCTTCATAGTGCTACTCACCGAGACCTTCCTCCTGCACCTGAGAAGCCACGGCGATTCTCTGCTCCTCCAGCCGGGTTCTGAGGCTTGCGTCCGAGAGTGAGAGGATACGCAATGCATACAGTGCTGCATTCTTTGCGCCGGCTACACCGATGCTCATAGTCGCAACCGGTACTCCAGCTGGCATCTGTACTATGGAGAGTAGGGAATCGATTCCGTTCAGAACCTTCGACTGGATGGGCACTCCGATGACGGGAATGGTGGTGAGACTTGCTACCATACCGGGCAGATGCGCTGCTCCTCCGGCTCCGGCTATGATGATCGCATAGCCCTCATGCACTGCCTCGGTGGCGAATCGTACCATGTACTGTGGTGTTCTGTGTGCCGAGACCACCTTTACATCGACTTCCACTGCGTAGGCGGTAAGGGTGTCCACTGCTTCTCGCATCTGTGGATAATCGGATTTTGATCCCATGATGACTGCGACTTTCATACAACCTCCTATCAGAATTGTTGTTCCTTGAGAATGACATCGTGAGCTGAGCCCTCTTTGAGACTCATCTCTGATACGACAGTCAGCGTTGCCTCCTGTTGGAGCTCTTTGATGTTCAATGCTCCTGAGTTGAGCATCGTTGCTTTGATTTTGGCTAGCGTGACTGTGAGGTTCTCCTTCAGCGGACCGGCATAGGGGACAAACGAGTCTACACCCTCCTCGAACTGCATGGGTCTGGTGTCATCGAGGTCGTAGCGTGCCCAGTTCTTTGCCCGATTGGAGCCTTCTCCCCAGTACTCCTTTACGAAGTTGCCGTTTACTCGATATCTGCGCCCTGGTGCTTCGTCGAATCGAGCGAAATATCTTCCCAACATCACAAAGTCTGCTCCCATGGCCAGAGCCAATGTGATGTGGTAGTCCTGCACGATTCCTCCATCCGATGCGAGTGGAATATAGATTCCGGTCTCTGAACAGTACGCATCTCTCGCTTCTGCCACCGCTTGTACTGCAGTGGCCTGTCCTCGACCGATGCCTTTCTGTTCTCGTGTGATGCAGATCGATCCGCCGCCGATTCCGACTTTGATGAAATCTGCTCCGGCTTCGGCAAGGTATCTGAAAGCCTCTCCTTCAACGACGTTTCCTGCACCGATCTTGACCTGTTCTCCGTAGTGCTCGCGTACATAGGCAATCACATCCCTCTGGTATTCGCTGTACCCGTCGGAGGAGTCTATACAGAGAATGTCGGCTCCACTCTCCACGAGGGCGGGGATTCGCTTTCGATAGTCGTGCGTGTTGACACCGGCTCCCACCATGTACGATTTCTTGGCATCCATGAGGGAGTTCGGGTTCTCTTCGTCCGAGTCGTAGTCCTTTCTGAAGACCAGTGAGACCAGTCGGTCCCCTCGGACGATGGGGAGTACACTCAACTTGTGTTCCCAGAGTGTATCGTAGGCTGTATCGAGCGAGATGCCGTCTTCTCCACAGATCAGGTTGGCGTAGGGAGTCATGAAGTCGACGATCGGGGTATCCAGACTCATCTGTGGAACTCGCCAATCCCGTGATGTGATGATTCCGAGTAGCTTGCCGTGCGGGCTTCCATCGGATGTGATGGTGATGGTCGAGCGATCGGTTCTCTCTTTGATCGAGACGACGTCTTTCAGCGTCGCTTGTGTGGTGAGATTGTATTTGCTTTCGACAAATCCATATTTGAACTGTTTAACACGGCGAATCATGTCTGCCTGAGCTTGGATGCTCTGCGATGAGCAGATGAATGAGAGGCCCCCCTGCAGCGCTAAAGCGATCGCCATCCGTTCATCGCTCACCGCTTGCATGATGGCGGAGGTGAAGGGGATGTTCAGTTCCAAGGCAGGCCGCTCTGTGATTCTGAACTTCGTCAGTGGTGTGGTCAACGATACTTCGTTGGCGCTTTGTGCCTTCCGGGTCAGTCTGGGTATGAGTAGGTATTCGTTGAATGTTCGTGATACCTCGTTGTAGATTTTTGCCATTGCTCCCTCCTGAGATAAAAAAAAGTAGACTTGTTGCAAGTCTACTTCTCCGACGACACACAGAGCCTCGAACAGATCTGCTCGAGAGCTTTGTTGTATCATAGTCCCCAAATTTACGGTTGGGGGTAGAAACTTGCTATCCATATCATAGCGATTATACGATACTATCAATATATTTATGTTATGTTCAGTTATTCGTTATTCGATCGTCCGTTGGCAAGGACCTCCTCGTGCGCTTGTTTCTGGTAGACTGGAAAACAAGAAAGGCAACCGGTTCTCACACGTCAAACCAGTTGCCTTCTGAATTCTATTGGGTTGGAAGTGTTCTCTTCCACCGCTTTGCAATCTTGATATTTCAAAATATCTTGTCTCCCACTCGCATTTCCAGATGGCCTACCATAGTCCGAGTATCGATTTTTCGTCAACCCCTCCCGCTCGTAGGGCGGGAACCGTCCGATAGTGCCTACGGTTGTCTTTATGGACAATGAATGTGTGAAGATGCTTCTGATCGGAGTCGCAGGCTCTTGCTTTTTCATCGACAGTGTTTTAAAGGTTCTCTCATGACTTCTGATTTTTCCATTCGAGATATGAGGCGGGACGAGTATCCGCTTCTCGAAACATTCCTCTATGAGGCCATTTTTCAGAAGGGGTGTGCAAGTCCGCTTCCAAGGACGATCGTACATGAGGCTGAGCTGTCGCGGTACTTCGAGGGCTTCGGTGGAGCACACGACCGGTGTCTCGTCGCAGAGTGTGACCGGATCGTCGTAGGAGCGGTGTGGGTGCGCCTCTTTACCGAAGAGGCTCCGGGGTTCGGTTTTGTCGATGCAATGACTCCCGAGTTGTCCATCTCCCTTCTCGGTGCATACCGCAACCGAGGTATTGGAACCGATCTTGTACAGACCATGCTGAGAACACTCAGGGAGAAGCGGTACTTGCAGGTCTCCCTGTCTGTGCAGCGAGAGAATCCTGCAATCCGATTGTATCGGAGAGTCGGGTTCCGTGTGGTGCGGGAGTGTGGTGATGATTGTATCATGCTCTACCGCCTTGCCTCTGGGCAGCAGAGCATGATCGCACTTCAGTAGTAGATGGGACTAGTTGGCCAGCTTCCGTTTCCTGTAGAGCAACAAGCCAACGACGAACAGAACGAATCCCCCCACGATAAAGATGATCGGCATCTGATTCATCTTTGAGAATGTGAAGCTGACAATGCTCTCGACTGTCGAGGATGGAACTGGGAGCGCCTCGAAATCGGCTCCTGAGAGATTCTCGATTGCACTCAGCTTCGATAGATACATGGTGGAAATGAGGAATATGCCACCAGTCAGTGCCGTGCTTATTCCGAACCACTGGAGACCAGCACCCACGCGCCAGAACAGCATGCACAGAACCAAAAATACTATGAAGACGACCCAGAATAGGATTCCGAAGGTCATGTTCAGTGTACCAAGATACCCTTGTATCATCTCGATCGTTCCCGGAGCCATGTCATCCACCAAGTCACTCAGTACCAGCGACTCAGGCAATCCCAACTGTCCGACAATCTGTTCGGCAATCGCAGGGATATAGGCTCTCGGGGCTCCGAACATCGCCATAAGCTCGGCATCGGAGAATGTCTCCAATCCGATGGCAATATTTTGTTCGATCTCACCGAGCTTGCCGGATATGTCGACAACGGCGGTAAGTGTATTGCGCTCGCCTCTGAGCAGGGTCACGACATCATCGGTGACCAGTACAACCTGTTCTTCGATCCAGCTCTCGTCTAATGCATCGGTTATCGCGTTGGAGATGAGTTCGACCTGACCGTCCACTGCAGCTCTCTGTGCTGGATCTGTAACTGGATTTCCACCGGTTAACCCATCACGGACAACCTCCGGAATCATCTGGCTCAGTTCGCCGTGGACCAAACGTGGAATACCATATTCACGCACCACCGAACGGTGGTACTGCTGGGTCATCACCGTACTGTTCAGCCCCTGATATGCCATGAACCCTATCCCGTACGCGATGAACACACAGGTCAACAGCGCGAGAATAATGATCTTGAATGCTTTCACAGAATTCCTCCTTCTCTGTAATAAATATGCATATACGTATACTCGTAGGTGTAGAATTGAGTGCAGGTATCAAATCCATTACATGGTGAAGCAATAGGTTATGCAAGTCAAGGATTTTTCACATTCATTCACCTCTTCCAAAAGTTGAAACCAGAGAAATGGTAGTGTACCATAAGCAAAAAACTACGGAGGTCAAGCAATGTCGTATATTTGGTTCATGCTCCTGTTCGCAATCGTCCACTCCATAGCTTACATGGTTGCCGGAGTGATTGCACTGAAGATCAGCAAGGATATCTATGAGGGGAAGGGCAGGCTCTGCACCTTTCTGAACGACATGAAGGACGAGAAGGAGCGGAGTCATGTGGAGAAGTTCTTCCTTCCGGCACAGCTGGTACGAGGCCTGCTCATGGGAGTGGTCCTTCTTCCGGTTTTTCCTGCCTTGGTTTCGCTCTCCTTCGGCATGCGTCTGCTGTTCTTTGCCGCACTCATGTTCGTCTACACGCACCTCTCATCGGCCTCCCCGTTCATGGACAATATCGAAGGGCAGGTCTACTTCAAGAAGGCGTTTCTGATGAAGAAGGCCTTTCTGAAGTTTCAACTCGAGATGGTGATCTACTCGGTTATATTCGGCACTCTGGTGTCGGTGGCCCTGGCGTTGTTCTTCTGAGTTAAGGGTAGGCCTGCACGTATCAGGCGCTTGTTGCGGAGCATGAATACCGCTTCAATGAGCATGAGCAGTCCAGTTGCCAGCAGCATCCACTCGATTCTCATGGTGTCGGCAAGCGGACCGAACAGGAGCATGGACAGTGGCATGACGGAGCTTGAGATCATAGTGAACACACTGAACACTCTTCCGAGATACCGTTCATCGACCTTCTGCTGGAGCAGCACGGTGAATGGTGTGTTGAACAGCGGCATGGTGATTCCCATGATCGCCATGCCGGCCAGGTACAACCAGAAAGGGGGCGTGAGGCCGAGTCCTACAATACAGATGGCGCTGAGTCCGAGGCTGAGTATCATGGTGTGCAGCTTATTGTGAAAGCCCTGCCATGCAGCGATGAGAAATCCACCGAACATCATCCCCCCTGAAAATGCAACCTCGATTGCGGTCAATCGCCAGACATCAGCCCCATAGCTTCGTGTTGTTTGCAGCGGAGTGAGAAATGCGACCGGAGAGAAGCATACAAAGAATAGTGCGCAGTAGAGAAAGAGAATGTGGATGAACTCGTGTTCTCGAATGTAGCGGATGCCGTCGCGCAGGTCATTCATGTAGTTGATCGGTTGCTTCTCCATCGCACCATGATGGGCCGGTATGTCGAGCAGGAATACGAGAATTGTGATGGCAAGCGCAGCGGTTCCCACATCGATTAGGAAAATATGTTCGATAGGGGAGAGGGTGAGCAGTGCGCCGCTCAACAAGGGAGAGGCGATCGTCACCAGTGACATGACGCTGTTCTGGATACCGTTCACGCGAGTGAGCTGATCGGCAGGTACTATCTGGGGTAGGAGTGCACTCACGGCGGGAGTTTGCACACCGGTACCCAGCGATCGAATGGCGAGGACCGTGAAGAGTTGCCAGATGGCATTGAAGCCGAGGGCAAATGAGATCGCCATGCCCAGTGTTGCAACGGCAATGAGTGCATCTGAGATGATGATCACTCGTTTTCTATCGAATCGATCGGCCCAGACGCCGGCGAAGGGAGAGATGAGTAGGGTCGGTATGAAGCCACAGAGGATCGAGATGGTCATCATGAATCCAGACTGCGTAGTTAACGTGATGTGCCACATGATCGCATACTGTACCAGCATGGAGCCGAACAGGCTCAGGTTCTGACTTACGAGAAACAGTACTGTCTTCTTTTTCCAGCTCTGCACAGCCTGCACGATGCTCTCCCCTTCAACTCGGAAAAAGTATCAGATGTCTG
>CAYYOL010000028.1:13395-30995 GCA_964473245.1 uncultured Spirochaetaceae bacterium | reverse complement strand
GTCTCGAATGGGCGCCCACCGTTGGCGCTCATAATCTTGATATCCGGTCTGAGCACCACATGCTCAGGGAACCCTTCGGTATCGCCCTTCAACCGCTTCAGCAGCAGATTCGCAACCTCCTGCCCAATCCGCTCCAACGGCTGAGAAACAGCATAGTGGCAGAGTTTCAACAGCGGCGCATAATCGAGATAGTCAAACGATGCGAACACCAGCTTGTCATACACCTCTTGTGGTAGATGTTCCATCGCATACGATGTAGCACCGAGATGCAGTGAATCGTTGGCAATGAAGAACGCATCAGGATGATCGGCCTCCTCAAGTGCCCGCTTGAGCAGCTTTCTCCCCGCACTCTGCACCATGGCCCCCTCATGTAACACGAACCGTGGTTCGACCTGAAGACCATACTCCTGCATGGCAGCATAGAAACCATAGAGACGCTCTCGAGCCGTGTGAATCGAAGGATCTCCCCCGATGAACCCGATCCGAGAATACCCTTCCGACTTGAGTGCATGCACCATCTTCCGCACGCCGAACCGGTTATCGGTGAGCACCGAATCTACCTGCAACCCAGAAATACGCCGGTCTACCATGACCATGGGAATATGCGAAAGAGCCTTACTGAGAAAGTGATCACCTTCGGCTCCGGCCGGCATGACCACGAGGCCATCGACATTCCGCTCAATCAGCACCTGCAACTTACGCTTCTCCTCAGCAACCGAATCGTTCGATGAACCGATGATCATCGTATAGCCCTTCGGAGCGAGAATCCGTTCCATCGCCTCAACCACCTCCATGAAGAACACATTGCTCAACTCGGGGGCGATAATACCGATTGTCCTCGTATGCCGCACCTTCAGCGAACGGGCAACCTCGTTTCTGTTGTATCCCAACTCACTCATCACCTGAAGCACACGATTCCGTGTCGCTTCGGTTACCGAGAGGTTATGATTCAGAACACGCGAAACCGTGGCAATCGAAACACCAGCCGATTGCGCAACCTCTTTTATCGTCACATGTCCATGTTCGTCAACCATACAACCCTCTCGAAAAGTGGGGGCCTTCCAGCACTTGCTGCCGGGGCCCCCCGTCTGAAATTCAGTCGGACGCCCAGAGTGGCGTCTTATCTAACATCAGTCGTAGATCAGACCAGCGATATCAGCATCATCCATGTTCTGGTAGTTGTAGAACTTGGCACCGGTATCAACATCGGCGACAGACTCACCATTGTAAGCCTTGAATGCCAATTCGACAGCCTTGTAACCGATCATGTACGGATCCTGTGTGATCGAACCGAGGAAGTACTGGTTGCGCACAGCGGCCTTCTGGGCAGCACCGGCGTCGTAACCGACAACCACGACATCACGGAATGCAGGAGTGCTCTTCAGAGCTGCACCATCGTTGGTGGCTGCAAGCAGACCCTTGACGGTTGCTTCATTGGAACAGAAGATACCGAGGATTCTGTCGCTAGTCACTCTATTCAGGACTGCCTGAGAAGCGTTGGTAGCATCGGTCATTGCTGCAGATGCAGGAACGATCATCTCGATGAACACCTTTCTACCGGAAGTGGGGCTGTCTTCTGCGATATACGCAGTATTACCGATAACAGCGATATCGTTTCTTGAAAGATTGGTGTTGTCGGCAATCAGGTCGACCATGGTGTCGCGGAAACCTCTACCACGGCTGAGCAGAGACTCACCGGAAGCGTCCTGGTTCATGACCACGATCTTCACAGGGCGAGCTTCAGTTGCAGCTTCAATTTTCGGCTTGATCACTTCGAACATCTTCTCAGCTGCCATACCTGCTGCAGCATAGTTGTTCGTGGATGCATTTGCCCAGATCGATCCTTCTGGTGCTTCGGGAACACCTGAGTCGAAACCGATCACAGGAATGCCCTGATTCTTTGCCTGCTGGAGCTGATCGAGCACACTACTGGTGTTCAGCGCAGCAAGAGCAATAGCAACAGGATTCTTTGCCATGGCGTTATTCAGCATTTCAACCTGAATCTGCACATCACTCTCTGAAGGAGGACCTTCAAATGTGATTTCGACTTCATAATCTTCGGCTGCTGCGTTCGCACCCAGCTTCACCTGCTGCCAGAAATCGTGCTGCTCACCTTTCGATACAACAGCAATGTACGGCTTTCCTTCCTGCGTGCCCGCTGCAAACAACGGGGTCAACGAAGCAAGGATAACCAAAGCCAATAAAACGACTAAGGTCTTTTTCATAATACCCTCCTATAGTTCCGGAAGTCTCCGCCTCCGGATCTTTTGTATGTTCAAACGGATAGCCCTTGGCTACCGTTTTTCAAAGCCCTTTTCTTCTTTCCGGAGAGCGGCTGCTTCGGCCTTCTCCTCACGCTTCATCCTAGCATAGGTACTGCGCAAATCGGCCTTAGCCGATGCGATCTCGGCCTTGTCGGTCATCGCAGCGATCTTCTTGAGCATCTCTTCCTTGTACTGAGCCGATGGGGTGAGAATACGCACCTCGGTGGACTTCTTGGTCCGGTAGATATCGAGCATAACTGCACCGAGTACCACCACACCGGTAAAGAACGTCTGATACTGCGACTGCAGGTTCATCGACGGTAATCCGGCACGAAGCACACTCATGATATAGACACCGATCATGGTTCCGAGCACCGATCCGGCACCACCGCTCAGGCTGGTACCACCGATAACCGCACCAGCGATAGCATACAGCTCGAAGCCCTGCCCCTGTGCCGGCATGACCGTGGTATAGACAGCTGCGAACGAGATACCACCGACACCGGCGAGAAATCCGCTCACCACATACGCCATCATCTCCCACTTAGCCACATTCACACCACTCAGGCGTGCAGCCTCCTTGTTGGAGCCGACAGCGAAGATATAGCGACCCATCTTCGTTCTGGTCAGAATTATATAGGCTATGAACGCCGTACCGAACAAGACGATCGCCCCCGTCGGCACCGATGCATTGCTCGGTGTTATGTACTTGAATATACCCTTGAACCAGCCATCTTCTGCACCACGGAACGGGAACGTCGCACTTCGTACGTTCGAAACAATCGATCCGGTACCGAGGCTGATCATCATGGTGCCCAGCGTAGCGATGAACGGAGGAAGCCCGAGTCTGCTGACCATAATCCCATTGAAAAAGCCGAAGGCGGTCGATACGAACAGAATCAGGAGCAACGATACCCACATGGGCCAACCCCAGGTCTTGTACGCCGTTCCACCGATAATGGTTGCAGCCATCATGACCGTTCCACACGAGAGGTCGATTCCTCCGGTGATGATCACGAATGTGACTCCGATTGCGATGAATCCGATATAGTACGATGAATCGAGAATGTTCACCAGAGTTGTATAGGAGAAGAAGTTCCTTCCGAAGAGTGCAAAGAACGCGTACACTATGACCAGTGCAAGCGGAGCCAGCAACTTCTGCATATTGAGCGACTTTCTCTTCTCATTCAACTCAACGCTATTATTCACTTCCATATGGGGTAACTCCTATCTTCTCTGGGTCGCCAGGTCCATGATGTTCTCCTGGGTCGCCTCTTCAATGTTCTTGATTCCGGTAAGCTTTCCTTCACACATGACCGCAATCCGGTCACTCATCCGCAATACCTCATTCAGCTCACTACTTATCATGATGATCGACTTGCCGGTGGCAGCCAACTCATTCATGAGGTGGTAGATCTCACTCTTCGCTCCCACGTCGATACCTCGGGT
This sequence comes from uncultured Spirochaetaceae bacterium, assembly GCA_964473245.1. Lineage (GTDB taxonomy): Bacteria > Spirochaetota > Spirochaetia > Sphaerochaetales > Sphaerochaetaceae > CAYZJV01. Next base: position 27,282 of record CAYYOL010000028.1, on the reverse strand, counting down.
AGGTTCGTCGAAGATCAGAATCGAGCAGTTCTTGATCAGCCACTTCGCTATGACCACCTTCTGCTGATTTCCTCCGGAGAGGTTGTTCACCAGCTGATCCAGCGATGGCGTCTTCACATTCAATTTCTCTACATACTCATCGGCAACTTTCTCCATCTCCTTCAGAGGAAGGAAGAATCCCGGAGAGAGATCCTCGAGTGCGGCCATGACCGCATTCTCCGCGACCGAGAGCTTAACTGCCAATCCATACCGTTTCCGGTCCTCCGAGAGGTAGCCGATACCGTGTCTAACCGCATCGCGCGGTGTGCCGATAATCGTCTTCTTTCCGTTGATGTAGATAGTTCCCGAGGCTTTATCTGCTCCGAATAGGGCCCGCATGGTCTCGGTTCTTCCAGCTCCCATGAGTCCGGCAAATCCAAGAATCTCACCTTCGTATAGTTCGAATGAGATGTTCTGTACCTGGCGTCCGGCATTCAGGTTCTCGACCTTCAACACCACCGGGGCGTCGGGAGCCACGTTGCTCTTGCTCTTGGGTTTTTCGTAGATCACCCGGCCAACCATCATGTTGATCATCTCTTCCTTGGTCAACTTGCTGGTCTCTCGAGTTCCCACGTATTCTCCGTCGCGCAGTACCGTGACCCGATCGGTGATCACGCCGATCTCATCCAGCCTGTGGCTTATATAGATCATACCGACGTCTTTCTTGGCCAACTCTCGCATGATCGAGAAGAGGTCTTCGATCTCGCGGTCGGTGAGTGCAGCGGTCGGTTCGTCCAGTATGAGCACTTTCAGGTTGTGTGAGACAGCTTTGGCAATCTCTACCATCTGTTGTTTTCCAACGGTCAGGTTGCTTACCTTCTCTTCCGGATCTATGTTCATATTCAGTCGCTTGAACAGGTCCGCAGCTCGTTTGTTCTGTTTCTTTTCGTCTAGAAACCACGATTCTCCACGGGTCGATTCTCGTCCGATGAACAGGTTCTGTGCCACCGTCAGGTGTTCCATCATGTTCAGTTCCTGGTGGACGATGGCTATGCCGGCATCGAGTGCCTCTTTCGGTCCTTGTGGATTGAACAGTTTACCGAGATAGTGGATTTCCCCTGAGTCTTTCGGGAAGATGCCGGTAAGCGCCTTCATGAGGGTCGATTTTCCTGCTCCGTTCTCGCCTACGAGGGCGTGGATTTCTCCTGCACGGAGTTCGAAGTCGACGCCTTTGAGTGCATGGACTCCGGCAAATCGTTTGTCTATCTCTTTCATTGAAAGCACTACGTCTCTCACAGTCGTTTCTCCTTGCATATGCTATGTTCCCACGGGTTATTCGGATTGTCAAGAAAAATTTGTAAACGTTTACAACTCAACCAGGGTAGAATGCCACATATCCACATTGGCATGCATTCTAGGCACCTAGGATGCATGTTTGTGTGGATCTTGGTCCTACAAGCTCCTCGTTCACCTGCATTTCAGACACATTCTGAAGGGGGCTGTATGCTCAAAGGCTAATTATAATCAGGCTTCGATATTCCAGCCCCCTCTGAAGACCCTTTAAACGCATACGAATGTGGAGGCGTCTGCACCCATTTTGCCACCAATCTGCATGCAAAGGGTCTGCAGAGCAGGTGAACGAGGAAATGTGGCATTCTACCCTGGTTGAATTTTTCAACAATTATACTCATAGTGTCAGAAACATTTTCGGCCGACCCTCCCGTAAAACCGTTACAACTCAGTTGTCCGAAACGAACAGGAGTATAACCATGACCAATAGATCTATCGTGCTAGCAGGAGCCGGAGTATTCGGTACTGCACTCGCTCAGCGCCTCTCTTGGAACCCAGGGAACAGCATCACCCTCTACACCATCGAAGATGATGTGATTGACGATATCAACACGAACCACCAGAATGCGAAGTACTTCCCCGGAAGGCACATCCACACCGATATCGTCGCGACCGGGGATATCTCCTGTACCTATCAGGCCGATGTCCTCTTCCTCGCCATACCAAGCAAAGCGATCGAGGGCTTCTGCCAGGAGATAAAACCGCACACCAGAGAGGACATCTGTGTCATCAATCTCTCCAAGGGGCTTGCCGACGATGGTTCATTCCTCGTCGATTCAATCCCCTTCACACACACTGGTTCGATGAAAGGGCCGACATTCGCTGTGGAGGTGATCAATGGGGCACCCTCAGGGATGACCTTCGGTGGATCGAGAGAGGACTTCCAGTTCATGCAGCAGGTGATGCACGAAACGGGGATCACCTTGGATCACAGTACCGACATTCGGGCGGTCGAGTTTCTGAGCGTCCTGAAGAACATGTACGCCATTGCAATCGGCATCGTCTCAGGTCGCTACAATTCACCGAATGTCGATTTTCTTCTCATGACCAAAGCCGTCAATGAGATGCGTCGCATGCTACAACTCTATGATTGCGATGAGAACACGATATTCACCTACTGTGGACTTGGCGATCTTGGGCTCACCGCATTGAACGACCTCAGTCGGAATAGAACTCTCGGTCTGTTGATCGGAAAGGGGTTCTCCAACGACCCAAAATCTTCCACTGTGATCGAAGGGTTGCGTACCATCAGATTACTCGGTGAGCTTGTCAGGTCACGACAGATCGAACAGGGATTCCCGGTTCTGAACGCATTGTACGAACTGCTCTACGAAAAGGCCTCACTGAACGACTATATTGTGACTGTCCTTAAATAAAACTCAACCAGGGTAGATTGCCACATATCCACATTGGCATGCATTCTAGGCACCTAGGATGCATGTTTGTGTGGATCTTGGTCCTACAAGCTCCTCGTTCACCTGCATTTCAGACACATTCTGAAGGGGGCTGTATGCTCAAAGGCTAATTATAATCAGGCTTCGATATTCCAGCCCCCTCTGAAGACCCTTTAAACGCATACGAATGTGGAGGCGTCTGCACCCATTTTGCCACCAATCTGCATGCAAAGGGTCTGCAGAGCAGGTGAACGAGGAAATGTGGCATTCTACCCTGGTTGATCGTTTGTTTTTAATACAGCAAGGAAGGCTTGCTGCGGAATCTCGACGTTGCCCACCATCTTCATCCGCTTCTTCCCCTCCTTCTGACGCTCGAGGAGTTTCCGCTTTCTCGAAATATCACCACCATAACACTTCGCAGTGACATCCTTGCGCATAGCATTGATCGTCTCACGGGCAATGATATTACCCCCGACAGCACCCTGAATCGGAATCTTGAACATCTGCCGTGGAATCTCATCCTTCAACCGACTACACACCTGACGCGCCCTCGTCTGGGCACTGCCACGGAACACGAGCTGACTCAAAGCATCGACCGGCTCACCGTTCACCAGAATATCGAGACGAACCAAATCGGTCTTGCGATACCCGATCACATGATAATCGAAACTCGCATACCCACGGGAAACCGACTTGAGCCGATCGTAGAACTCGAAGAGCACCTCGGCAAGCGGCATCTCGTAGATAAGCTCGACACGCTTCTCATCGAGATAGTTCATCGCCGTCTGGATACCCCGCTTCTCCATACAGAGATTCATCACATTGCCAACAAACGTCGCAGGAGTGATGATCTCAGCCTGAATATAGGGCTCATCGGTCGACTCAACATGCATCGGATTCGGAAAACTCAACGGATTATCGATCTTGAGCTCCTCACCATCCTTCATATGCACGATATAGCGAACAGACGGACTGGTGAACACGATCGAAAGATCGAACTCGCGCTCAATACGCTCCTGGACCACCTCAAGATGCAACATCCCGAGAAACCCGCAACGAAACCCGAACCCGAGAGCCGCCGAAGAGTCCTTCTCATAGACCAGCGACGCATCGTTGAGCTTCAACCGATCAATCGCATCTTGCAACTCCTCGTAGTCGTTCGAATCGACCGGATAGATGGAGGAGAACACCACAGGCTTCACCTCCTTGAATCCAGGCAGCGGACTCTTGCAGGGAGCCTTCGCATCGGTGACCGTATCGCCCACCCGAATATCCTGAATCGTCTTGATACCAGCAATCAGGTACCCGACATTACCAGCACTCAGCTGCGGAGTCCTCACGAGACCCATCTTGAAAACACCGAGCTCCTCCACCGTATGCACCGCATCGGTATTGAAGAGCTTGATCTCCTGCCCCTCGCGGATGACCCCGTCGAACACACGAAAGTGGACGATCACCCCGCGATAGGGATCGTAGTGACTATCGAAGATCAAAGCGCGAAGAGGAGCGTTCACATCGCCCTTCGGTGGCGGAATATACTTCACGATCGTCTCGAACAGCTCATCGACCCCCTGCCCCGTCTTCGCTGAGACCAGAGCGGCAAGATCGGGATCGAGCCCGAGATCGTGATCGATCTGGTGCAGACAAGTCTCGATATCGGCACTGGGAAGATCGACCTTGTTGATCACCGGAATGATCTCCAGATTGAGCTCCATAGCCATATACATGTTCGCCAGCGTCTGTGCCTCGACCCCCTGAGCCGCATCGATCAGCAGCAAAGCCCCCTCACACGAACCGATTGCGCGGGAGACCTCGTAGGAAAAATCGACATGCCCCGGCGTATCGACCAGATTCAGTTCATACTCCTGCCCATCGGCCGCGACATAGGGAATCATGACCGCCTGGCTCTTGATCGTGATACCCCGCTCCCGCTCGATGTCCATATTATCGAGCATCTGTTGCTGAAGCGGACCACGCGTGGATACCAGCTTGGCCTTGTCGATGAATCGATCGGCAAGCGTAGACTTGCCGTGGTCGATGTGTGCAATGATGCAGAAATTTCGAATATTTCTTGAGTCTTTTGCCATGTGTCTCTCTCTGGTTCTCTGTCTCTCTCGCGGACCCAACTCGGTCCTCGTCTCGAGGTTTGTACGCCCCATCATCCAACAATCGCTCGGACCTATCGAATCAAGTGGCACCAACGGTTCTGCTCAGCTCCCTGTACACCCATACCATACCAGTCTCCCGCTATCCGATCGACTCCGAAGGTGGATGTACGCTTTCGCACGCACAAACCGTCAGATGAATTTTGTCGTCTGTTCGATCGGATCGAAACCGAGCAGCTCGCGAATCTGTGCATCGTCCAAGGTCTCGTGTTCAATCAGCGCCTCGGTCAAGGCATCCAACTGATCTCTGTGCTCGGTGAGGATGTTCCGGGTATCGTTCATTGCATGCTCGAGGATCTTGGTCACCTCAGTATCGATACGACGGGCGGTATCTTCCGAATAGTCCTTGTGCTGGGCAATCTCCCTTCCGAGGAACAGCGGCTCATCTTCCTTGCCGAATCCGATGAATCCGAGATCGCTCATACCCCACTCGGTCACCATGCGACGAGCTATATCGGTAGCCTGCTTGATATCGTTGCTCGTCCCCGTGGTTGTCTCGCCATACACCAGATCCTCGGCCACATAGCCACCCATGCACACCTTGATCCAGTCAGTGAGCATACTTCGGTTCTTCGTATAGGCATCTCGCTCAGGAAGCGATATGGTGAGTCCCAACGCCCTTCCGTGGGGGATGATGGTCACCTTGTGCAATGGATCGAGGTTCTTGAGGTGGTAGTGCAATAGGGCATGACCCGATTCGTGGTAAGCCGTGGCCCGTTTCTCATCGGGGGTCATCACCTTGGAGTGCTTTGCCACACCGAGGAGGATCTTATCTCGCCCCTTCTCGAAGTCATCCATGGTCACCGTGGCTCGACCGGAGCGGGCAGCGAACAGGGCTGCCTCATTCACGAGGTTCGCCAAATCCGCACCGCTGGTTCCCGGAGTCGCCCGTGCGATTCTATTCAGATTGACATCATCTGCCTTCTTGATCTTCTTGCAGTGGATTGAGAGAATCGCCTCACGCTCGGCGACATCGGGCATATCCACCACGACCTGACGGTCGAACCGTCCCGGTCTGAGAAGCGCTGGATCGAGTACATCGGGTCGGTTTGTCGCAGCGATTACAATGACACCTGTCTTGGTGTCGAATCCGTCCATCTCGACCAACATCTGGTTCAATGTCTGCTCACGCTCATCGTGGCCACCGCCGAGCCCGCTGCCACGAGTTCTTCCAACGGCATCCAGCTCGTCGATAAAGAGAATACAGGGTGCATTCTTCCGTCCCTGCTCAAAGAGGTCACGAACGCGCGATGCTCCCACACCGACAAACATCTCGACGAAATCGGAACCAGACATATGGAAGAAGGCCACGCCAGCCTCACCGGCCACAGCTTTCGCAAGGAGTGTCTTACCGGTTCCCGGAGGACCTACCAGCAGCACGCCCTTGGGAATCTTCGCCCCGATGTCCTGGAACTTGATCGGGTGTTTGAGAAATTCGACGACCTCTTCCAACTCGTACTTGGCCTCTTTCTGGCCTGCGACGTCGTTGAAGGTGGTCTTCACATCGGTATCCATGTACTCCTTAGCCCGGCTCTTGCTGAACGCCATCACATTCCCGTTAGCTCCCCGCGTCTGGCGCCAGAGCATGACAGTGAACCCGATGAATATGAGCCAAGGGAGCATCTGGAGGATGATCTGGAGGAAGGAGACTCCGCGCACGGTTCCGGTAATCTGAACATTGTTCGCCATGAGTGTATCCATGAGCGAGTCGTCGTCGTAGGGGATCCGGGTGGTCGCGGTCATATTGTTCCGCAAGGCAAAGGTGATAAGGTTTCTGTCCTCAATCTCGACAGCATTCACCTGCCCGCCTTCCACGTACCGGATGAACTGGCTGTACGGAACCTCCTGGGTCCCCATGGTGCTGCCTTCGCTGAAGAGCATGAAGGTGAATGTGGCTATCAGGAACACAAAGAAACCCAGGGCTACCCGATTCTTCCTGCTAAAGTCGAACTTCGGGCCCTGCTGCTGATTCGAGGGGCGCTTCTGCTGATGCTGATCCTGATTCGTGGTCCGGCCGGTCCAGAAATTGCGATCGTCGTCTTTGCTCCGATCGTCCTTCTTTTCCTTCGATGGCTCCTGCTGGTCTCGCTCCGGGCGGTCTCCCTCCGGGCGGGCTGCAGGTTCTTCACGACGATCAGAAGACGCTTCTCCGGTAGCTTTACCGGTAGCTCCTTTTGCATCTGCCGGTCGCTTCCGGTCCTCTTCGGGCCGCTTTTCTTCGTCTCCTACGTCAGGATTCTGTCTCTTCTCTTCTTCGTGCTCTTTATCCACAATTCTATCCTTCTCTATCCGACACACTATATAATGTACCGTCATTTCGGGCAAGGGTAGCCAGCTGGCAACGTGTTGCCACACGGTCCTTTCCGCCATACGCGGCACCAAGTACCGCACAAAGGCCAAGCCGGTCTTCCAGCACTGGAATTCTCCACCGCTGTGATCGCTCGATGTGCCACTCGTTGAAGAGGGCGGAGACCAGTTTTCGTCCTCCGACCAGTTCAATGGTGTCGCCAGCTCGGCTCGAACGAACGATCAATGGAGACGCAATCGTCTCATCGGCAATTCGAGCCCGCTCATCCATGGGTACATGACCACGCAGGGTCGGGCCGACAACCAACTCCATAACGCCATCCAGCTCGGTACACGGTAAGTATACGGCTGAAACATACCCCTCGGCTAGTACAACACGCTGTTTTCTCCATTCGAACAGATTCTTGAGTCGAACCCCTTCTGTCCCTCCGTAGGCGATCCTTTGTCGATCATCGTGACGCTCGAGCATCTCGCATATCGTTTGCACCACCCGATAGGGAAGGCGTCGCCCTGCAGAATCGTTCAGCAGGTTCCAGCAATGGTAGACCACCCGCTCGGTGACTATCCTCACAGGCGCTCCATGCTCCCGCAGACGATCGATATCGATCTCGACTCGATCCTCGTGTTCATACACTGCAGTTTCGATGGCTTGATCCACCAGCGGTGTGATAACCTCTACGAGCTCTGTACTCCTGGAAGCCACCTGCTGAAGTGCCTCTCGATACCCGGGAAACAGGTTCGAAATCGCAGGAATCAGGGTATGACGCACTCCATTTCGCAGATAGCGGGTATCGGCATTCGTGGAATCGGTTGCCCAGCGCAACCCTGCTGATCGTACGATCTCCTCAATGGTCGCTCTGTTCAAGCCGAGCACCGGTCTCACAATCGAGCCGTGAAGCTCTGCAATGCCCTGAAGCGAATAGGGACCTGCTCCTTGCAGCAGGCGCATGAGAATCGTTTCGCTCTGATCATCTGCTGTGTGGGCAGTAGCTATATACGCACAATGCAGCTCTCGTCGCTTCTCTTCCAGAATCCGGTACCGAAGCGTCCGTGCCGCATCCTCGATTCCGTTTCCCCGCTCTCTGGCCAGGTGCTGCACTGCGTTCGGCTCAAGACGCTCAATCATGAACGGAACTTGCAAGGCTGCGCAATTGACTCGGTTCAGCTGCTCTTCCTGTGCAAGCTCCCTAGCGTCTCTGAGTCTGTGGTTCACATAGAGTGCCACTATATGCTCAGAACCACAGAGATCGGAGAGGAGCACAAGCAGTGCCAGCGAGTCGGCTCCGCCACTGAATGCGACAAGTATACGATCTTCGGTCGAAACCTGGTGCCGACTGAAGAGACGCATAACCTCATGCAGTGCCGTTTCTCTTGTTGTACTCACGTGCAACCTCCTCGACAGAGACCCCGCTGCAGAGTTTGATCGCGGCATCGGCTGCCTTTGCGATCCCCCGCTCGAGAGCCTCCTTCTCGAGCTCCGTTTCAGGAACCGAGAGCACATGATCGACCACGCTGACTCCCTTCTGTGGTCTTCCGACTCCGACATAGATCCGGATGAATTCGGGTGAACCGAGGGCCTTCATAAGTGACTTGAGACCATTGTGACCGGCTGATGAGCCCCCACTTCGAATGCGAATCGTGCCCGCTGGCAGATCCAGGTTGTCACAGATGACTACCAGGTCTTCGACGGCATATCGTCTGGGTATGAAATGGTGGATGATATCACCCGATCGGTTCATGAACGTAAGCGGCATGACCAAGGTCGACTTGTGCCCACCTATGGTCACCTTGGCTTGCCGGTAGAGACGCAAACAGCGCCTCTTCATACGCACATGAAGAAACGCTGTCATGATATCGAGGGCGTCAAACCCTGTATTGTGTCGTGAGTGGGCGTATCGGGAACCGGGATTCCCTAACCCGAATACAAGTGGCAGAGAAGCCTCCTTCCGGGAACGAACTACTCCTCGGTCTCCTCGGCAACTTCTGCAGCTGCCTCTTCGTCCTCTTCCTCACCTTCGGTTGCAGAAACCACTTCCTTCACGCCCTTCACGGTCGCGATGGTGGTATCCTCCGGCAGGAGGAACCGGACACCTTCCGGAGCGACAAGCATGCCCAGGTGAACACTATCGTTCAAGCCGAGTTTGGAAACATCGACCTCGAGGTGTTCGGGAAGATCCTTCGGAAGACATTCGACTTCGATATCGTGGGCGACCTGCTCAAGAACTCCACCGAACTTCGCACCTTCGGGATTGCCTGTGAGCACGATAGGTACGTTCGCTCTGAGCACTTCACCCTTGGTGACCTCATAGAAATCGACATGGAGGATAATCCCCTTCATAACGTTTTCCTGATAGTCCTTCATGAGTACCGAGTGATTTTTCCGTCCCACCTTGATGGTCAGCAGCGTCGACTCGGAGAAGTGGCGCATCTTGTTCTGGAAGTCATTTGCATCGATCGTGATATGGACAGGGTCCTTCTTGCCGTAGATAACGGCTGGAATACGACCTGTAGCCAGCACTCTTCTGGAACCAGCTGATCCAAAGTCGTCCTTTCTGAGTGTGCCGGTCAAATTCGTGTCTTTCATGAGAAACTCCTTGTACTTTCCTTACCACAGGGGCGGCAGGATTCGAACCTACGCATGCCGGCACCAAAAACCGGAGCCTTACCGCTTGGCTACACCCCTACGCCCACATTTTCATGTATGGCTACGCCTTGCATCAGATACAAGGCGCCGCCCACAAAAATACAGGTTTTCCTTCCCTTTGTCCAGTGGGTACAGACTCTACAAGCGGATTTTATTCGGTTGAGTGGTCTTCGTAGTTTTCATCATCGCCAGGAGGCGGTGCATTCTCATACGCTTCGAGAATGGCATCCTGCATGACAGCACGAAAATCACTGCTTATGGGATGCGCGACATCCTTGAATTCGCCACTTTTCGTCTTACGACTCGGCATGGCAACGAAGAGACCCGATTTTCCATCGATGACCTTGAGATTGTGAATGACAAACTGATTGTCGAACGTTATGGTCGCATACGCTCGCAGTTTTCCTTCAGATTCTATTCTACGAACCCTCACGTCGGTAATTTCCATGCGATCACCCCTTACGCTGTATCATAAGGAAACGGTAACACCAGAATCGGCACGATGCAAGCTTTTTATATCAAAAATCGTCACATTGGCACCGATTTTTTCCACTTTTGTCCGAAAAAGCTCGGAAATGCGATGTTCTGCTGACACAATACAATAGGCCGCCCCACTCCCACTCACGGTACCGAAAGCATCCGGCAGTTCGGACACGATGGTATCGAGGGTATCGTACAGCGGTGAAAGGGGTCCCATGACAGCTCGAAAATCGTTAAAATATCGCCATTCGGCCACCGGCTGCGCATACATCGAGACGAGTTGCCCCTTCCCGATCGTCCGTAGTGGCACCTTGTTCTGCAACCGTGCACGATCGAGTTCTCCGAATGCTTCTCGTGTAGAGACACCGACCCCTTCCGGCATGATCAGCACACCGTACAGATCGGTACGTGCTTCGAGAGCGGTGAGCACCTCGCCTCGACCCTCCACACAGGCAGCTGTCGAATCGCCAAGGAAGAACGGAACATCTGAGCCCACCTTTGCTCCGATCGCTATGAGTTCACTCCGCTGCAGTGGATAGCCATACAGCTTGGAGAGAAGCAGAAGGACTGCCGCTGCATCGCTCGAACCACCGCCGAGTCCCGCCTGCATAGGAATGCGCTTTTTGCACCGAATCGAGAGAGCATCTGCGATTCCGGTCACATCTGCAAACAGCCGCGCAGCCTTCTCCATAGTGTTCTCCTCGATCGACTCGAAATTCTCCATGACAACCGATACCGAGAAACGACTGCCTGGTGTTCTGGTGATCTGTACCGTGTCGCTCAGATCGATCATCTGGAAAATGGAGATAAGGTCGTGATACCCATCACTGCGTCTTGGTCCGATCGAGAGGTGGAAATTGAGCTTCGCCGGAGCCTCCATGCACACCGATTGTCGCGTTGACGCTACCATAATCGAGCCTCTTCGAGTTGAGCGGTGACCTGCTCTGCCCAACCGCGATTCGCCTGCGGATTACCTGGACTCGGGTGCAGGATCGAGGACACAGGAACCGATAGTCCGAGCCGATCGGCGCTCCGGGCCAGTCGTTTGAGAGCGAACTTTCCCACCCCGACCAGAGCTTGAGGCTGCAGGAGGGTGATGACATCGTCCAGATATGAGTCGCAACACGATTCGAGTGCAACGCGCTCCTCCTTGCGCAATCTCTCCGGAACCACGTTCTTTCCGGTGGAACCTGCATCGACGAAGACCAAGGGACAATAGTTCATCACGGCATGGCGGGCAAAGAACTTGTGTGCTGTCCCGAACCGGTGTTCCATAAGTGCCCAGAGCCGCTTGCCACTGACCTCACTTCTCTGCACCGAGAATCCGAGCACCGGTCGAGCCGGGTGTTCATGCGGTGGTTTTCCCACCGTCCCCTCCAACTGCATCCAGTCACGTACCGCCGAGATCTCACCGAAAGGGACGCCCGTCTGGGCCATACCGAACGGTCCCGGATTCATCCCTAGAAAAAGGATATCGGGCTGAAACGGTACAAAGATCCGAAGGTATTGCTCATGTACATCCCAAGCATAGTCGAGCGGGTTGTAGATATGGCCAGAGAATGAGAAACTGAGATCGTCGACCTGATTCGCGAACGTTCGCGTCCGTTCAACGAGAGAATCGGTGAATGAGCAGGTCATAGATCGTCTCCGGTATGGAACAATCTCCCTCTATTCGCAAATGCCCGCTTTTTCGCAAGGAGAAGATAGGCGATGAACGATCCAACGAGATAGACAGCACTGATTCCCACAGCAAGCCAGAAGAGTTCCGGCCTGTTCCGCGTCACGCTGAAAGCAGGAAGGTTCACACTGAGAATGATGGGGATGGCGAGAATGAACACGATACCAACCGAGTAGAGATAGTCGGTTGCAACCGGCGTTTCGAATTCGGGATCCACTACCCTGAGCAGAGCCAGACCTGTGGGAAGCGTTCCGGTTGCGGTCCCATAGATGAGCAACATCCGGTAGAACTGGTGATCATCGTAGAGGCGAGAGCAGTAGGCTGGGAGCACTATGAGGGTGATCAACGCACCGACTACCGTAAGTGCGAGAATCGGCAGCCAGTAGCCCTGTACGGTGACCAGACTGATCGCCCCGAGCGATGCCGCTACGGTGAGATCGACCGAAAGGCCACTTATGCGGTTGCATGTCGCGTTATCGATAGTCGTCTCCACTTTCACGGCTTTCATGAACATCTTCACCCCCAGAGCACAGAATGCACTGAAGATGAAGTTTATCCCCCAGAGACTCTCGGCGAGTTCCACGCCCATCGGACCGATAAGGCCGAGAAGCAGCGAAAGGAGCGTCAGGAACCCGTACGATATCAGGTAGGTGAGCATGACTAGGGCTATGTGATAACTGAGGGTATCGAGTGACTCTCCATCTGTGGAGAGGTACGAGCCGACTGGGCGCTCGGACTCCACTCTGCTAAAGAAGCCGGTCCTGATACTCTTCTTCTGAATCTTGTCGGCATACTCCTTACCGATCCATCCACGTTTCAGACCCTGATTGATCAGCACAACACCGCCGAACGACCCCAAAAGGAAGCCGATCGCCGCCATGGTGAGACCGACAGACGAGGCACCAGCGAATCCCATCCGCTCCCACGTGGAGCCGATCGAAAAGGCTTGTCCCGGTCCGAGTTCGAAACCGAGTGCCAACGTGAACCCGATTGCCGGGAAGAGATCCGGACTCACCGTTGCTATGAGCAGCGCAGTGACCAAAAGACCGAACACACACTGCAGACCGTACTGACCGATGACTGCTGTGACATTCTGTCCGAGTATCCGTTTCCCCTTTCCATCGTCCTTCCGCTTGCCGGTCACACGGAGCATCATGGCAATGAAGCTGATATTCAGCAGATGGTAGACCAACTCGCCGAGGTAGTCGCTGCGCAAGTTCCACAACGGAGCTAGGAAGTTGTAGAAGACCAACAGAAAGACACCCCCGATTATCGGGGCGGGTATGAGGAATCTCTGAAAGAAGCGAACCCGAGCACGGATCAGAGCTGCTCCTAGCAACGCAAGAGAGATAATCCCGATATGAATGACATAGTTCCAGTTCATGTGACCTCCTTGCGTGCAAGCGACTCTTTCTCCTGCAGCATGCGCGCTGTGTGAAACTCCACATATTTGAGAATGGAACGGTCCGGTACGATTCGGATCCGCCATAGTTGGTCGTTGTGATAGAATTCGACCGTGCTCTTCGCATTGATGATCATTGATTGCATGCCCGAGAAGGAGAATTCGAGCTCAGACTCTCCCTGCTCCGGGCCACGCGCAATCGGTTTCTGCAGGCGAACCCGGAGACAGTCGGATTCGAGCGTCAAGGTGAACCGCTTCGACAGGGTGACCAGTTTCTTGCCGATACCCCGTTGCAAAAGCACCCCTGGGTCGGGAGGAAAGGGGGATTGGTTCACCCCGGAGGCCCCGCTATTACACCCTTCGAAGGCTATGCGAGCCAGTTCGTCCCGCTCCCAGTTGTGCCATGCGGGAATACTGTCTATGCCGTGTGGTTCCTTCGAAAGCACGGTCACATGATCATAATCGTCCAATTCACAGGTGAACTGGCA
>CAYYOL010000028.1:0-13295 GCA_964473245.1 uncultured Spirochaetaceae bacterium | reverse complement strand
TGTGCGTATCCACCCTCTATGTTCATCAGCACTACGGGAACACCGAAAATCCTCACGAGTTTTGCTGTCGCCATATCGAACCCTACCGGTTCACCATCCCATGTGCGCGTACCTTCAGGGAACAGTCCCACGATCTCTTGGTTCTTGAAGGCCGTCGAGATATCCCGAATGGTCTGCAGGTCACTTCTCCCCTGTTGCTTTGCAATTCCTCCGATCCACCGTCCGAGCATCATATTGATGAACTGATTCTTGAACAGATAGGCACCGGCAACCCATCGAACATGGACAGAAAGTGAAGAAGAGATAAAAAAGGGGTCCAATGCGTGAGTATGATTGGCGAGAATGAGGTAGGGACCCTGCTTCGGAAGCAGGTCGTAGCCGGCAGTGCGCACTCGATTACGTGCGTTGAGCCACTTTCCGTAGGTTGGCCGAGCTATTCTGATGAACAACGGTGTTTTTGACATTTTCAGCCCTCTTGTAGCAAATATACCATGTCACTTCGAGCCATGTCTACCAAATGAAGAGGTCTGAATTCCTTCGAGCAAGCAAGGCAGCTCTGGTCGTCGACTACGAGCGATCCGACCTGCAACGTTCTAGCTTGTTTGAAACCGAGTTTCCCGGTATGCTCAGAAGAGAATCGGTTCAGGAGGGTGCTGTCGGTGAACTTGCTACGTACATTCAGAGAGACTGCTCTATCGGTTATCCCCATACTGTTGATAGTGGTATTCCTACAACTTACCATAGCACCAGTGGGTTGGCGTGCAGTAGGCGCGTTCGCTCTGGGGTCTGTATCGATCATTGTGGGGCTGAGCATATTTCTTATCGGCACCGAGATAGGTATCGTTCCGGTGGGGCAACGCTCCGGTTCCGCGCTCATGAAGAAACGAAGCCTTCCACTACTGCTTGGAATCGGATTCATCATCGGTCTCATCGTGACCATTGCAGAACCGCAAGTGCAGGTCCTCGCACAGCAGGTCTCCCAACTCGCCCCACAGATCGGGAGAACACCATTTATTCTCGCCATCTCGATCGGTGTGGGGGTGTTCGTCGCCGTCTCCTTTGCACGTATCGTGCTGAATATCAGCTATAGGTGGACGATCATCTTCTTCTACCTCATCGTCACCGTGCTTGCAATCCTCTCGGACTCGTTCTTTCTCGGTATCGCCTTCGATGCAGGGGGAGCGACGACCGGACCCATGACTGTCCCGTTCATACTCGCCCTCGGTGTTGGTGTCGCAGGAGTCAGAAAGAGTGCGAACAGCGAGCAGGACAGCTTCGGCCTCGTCGGAATCGCATCGATCGGTCCGATCTCTGCAGTGCTGATCATGGGCCTGCTTGCCCAGTCGGGCACCTCGGCGACCGAAGCAGCCGCCGAGAGTGCAGCCGAGGTTACCCGCTCGATTGGTACGCTCTTCGCACAGAGCTCGCTGGATGTACTGCAGGCACTCGGTCCACTGGCACTGTTGTTCTTCCTCTTTCAGATTACGCTGCTGCACCAGCCGAGACGTCAGTTCATTCGGATGCTGGAGGGGCTTATCTATGCCGCAATCGGCCTCATCTGTTTCTTGGTCGGTGTCAATGGAGCTTTCATGCCGATCGGATCGCAGATTGGCGCTCTGATTGGTGCATCGGATCAGATATGGGTACTTATCCCACTGGGGCTCGTGCTCGGTGCTGTCGTCGTGTTAGCTGAACCGGCAGTCTGGGTACTTACCGACCAGGTTCGAGATGTCTCGGGTGGAGCAATCAAGAAGTCCATGGTTCTCGTATTCTTTTCACTGGGAGTCTCCATTGCCGTTGCCCTTGCGATGATTCGGGTGGTGACGCGACTCCCCCTGGCCTACTTCCTCCTCCCCGGTTATGTGTTGGCTATGGCGATGATGTTCCGTTCACCGCCACTCTTTACCGCAATCGCATTCGATTCGGGTGGCGTTGCAAGCGGTCCCATGTCGAGCTCATTCCTCCTTGCATTCACCCTCGGAGCTTCAGCTGCAGCAGGAGGAGATCCCTTCACCGACGCATTCGGCATTGTGGCACTCATAGCCATGACACCGTTGGTGACCATCCAACTACTCGGGCTCCTGTATCGGAAACGACAACGAGCTACAGAGAAGGAGAGATTATGACAGCAAGCAGACACACCATGTTCTACCACGGAAAACTACTCGTAAGCATCGTCCAGACAGGCCTTGCCGAAACTCTGGTTGCTCAGACGAAAGCAGCAGGAGCTCGTGGCGGGACCATTCTGTTGGGAAAGGGTGTGACCGAAAGCGCCCTATTGCATATGCTCGGACTGGGAGACTCCGAAAAGGAGCTGGTACTCACCCTCCTAGCCGAAGACGAGGTGGAGCCGGTGCTCGAAACACTGCACCATTTCAGAAGAAACAAGCGTCTCGCGTGTGGGATCGCCATGCTGCTCGATGTTCCCAATATCTTGAGCCACACCACTCAGACGTACGATATCGCACCGACACTCTCACCCGAGAAGAGGAGAAACACGATGGACAGTCCACACACACTGATTACCTGCATTGTAAACAAGGGAACCGCAGACGAGGTCATGGATGCAGCACGGAAAGCCGGTGCCACCGGAGGAACGATACTCAACGCACGGGGAACCGGAAAAGAGGAGGATGTAAAATTCTTCGGGGTACAACTGGTGCCGGAAAAGGAGATGCTCCTCGTGCTCGTAGGATCCGGGCTCACGGGAAAAGTCCTCGATGCAATCCGATCCGTACCCTGTCTCTCGGAGCCCGGCTCAGGTATCGCATTTTGTCTCGATGTCGAACGGTTCATGACACTCGGGGGAAAACTACCGCAAAGCTAACTTGATCCCTGCGCAGACCTACTGCACACTGGAGAACGGATCCCACGGGTAGGCATCGCGTAGTTCCGGAAGGACCGCACCAAGATGCGCATCGGAGGGAACCGATACAGGAAGATCCATCGCGAAGACTTGCAAGGCTCGTTCTCCACAGAGACGCCTCAGGTGCGCCTCTGGAAGTCCCGCCCTCCGTAACGAACGAATCAAAAGAGCAGTACCTGCAAAACCGGGAATACCCGAGGCACCTGCTGCCTTGTCTGCAAGGGTATGGGGAGCATGATCGCTTTCGATCCAGTCCACACGACCGTCGAGTAAGGCACTGAATACTGCGGCCCGATCGCTTTCGTCTCTCAACGGAGGATTCATCTTGCACAGATGCCCCGGTGTTCCCGCGACCGAATCATTCAGCAGGGCGTGATGGGAAGTCGCCCCACAGGTGATTTGCACCCCGTGCGTACGGGCTCTGTCTACGAGGTCGATCGCCCCTGCGGTGGAGATATGGCAGATATGAAGCGTTCCGGAGAACCCGGTCTCCCGAACCGCCTTGATCTGATCTGCAACTGATGCGATCTCCGCCTCTGCCGGTCGAACGTGCCCATGGCTCTCCGGTTTCGCCGGATCCCACAGCTGAGTTCGCATGAGACTCTCCTTCTCGCAGTGTACAGCGAGCACACCAGTGTAGCCGAACTGTGCAAGCAGTTGGTACACCCGAAGCTGCTCCTCGTAGAGCGTGAGGCCCATGTTCCCGGTGGAGTGTCCGGCGAATAGTTTCAACCCGACCATAGCCGGAGAGAGCGAACGGTAGAGCGATACGATCGCTTCGAGCTGCCTGCTGTCGGCAGTGACGCCTCCATACACCCCATAGAAGAGCGACGTTCCTGTAACCTGTGCTACCTGCTGTACTGCTGTGCGACCAGCCTCCAAGCGTTCGGTCACCGCACCCTCGCTTGTCAGCGGTGGAACGGTGTTCGGCATATCGAACAGAGCGGTCACCCCTAAGCGTGCCGCAGTCATCATACCGTGCAGCAGTGTCTCTTTTTCGGATTGCGCGCCATCTCGTAGGTGAACATGGACATCGATCATAGCAGTTGTGGAGCCTCCTTCTGAAGATAGGCATAATCCATGAAGGTTCCCCAGGCACACGTAAGGCGGTCTCCGCATAGGCACTCGCCACACATGCCGATACCACAGAGCGTTGACAGTTCGAGCGAGAGGTGAATACGCGATGCATGCACTCCTGCAGCCACCATATCCTCTGCCGCTCGGTGCATGAACTGTGTGGGGCCTACGAGATAGCACGACAGATCCTCATCCGCTATCTCTTCGAGCCGAGTTCGAACCGAATCCAGCACACGTCCAGGCTTTCCCTGATCTGGGATCGTTGTCACCTGGCCATACGATTCGAGTGTCGATGTGAGCACACCCGCGCCCTCCGTCGCAGGCGCAGGTTCACTCGTTCCGATATAGATATCCATGGGAACATGCTGTTCATGAAGGCGCTGAGCAAGTGCAGGGAGTACGGCCACGCCGGTTCCCCCTGCCAACAAGAGCGCTCTCCCTCCGTCATCGGGTGACACTGGAGCGCCGTAGAGGCCCCGTATATAGAGAGCATCTCCTACATTCAAGTCGAACACAGCACGAGTGAATGTCCCTCTCCTCTTGATCACAAAGGTCAGCGGATCCGGCTCTGCAATCGAGAACGGCTTCTCACCCACCTGCGGCAGCCAGAGGAAGACGAACTGACCCGCTTCGTACTGCCAGGTGCCATCGAGGGTCAAAACCACCGTATCGGCACCATGCTGGACCCGTTCGGTGATGGTGAACTTCCGGTACTCCATGGAACGACCACCCTGATACCAGCGGGAAGCCTGTCGTGGGTCTGCGGATCCCAGTAATACCGTGGTGGCATCTGCCACGAGTGCATCTGCATACGCTCGCCAGTTCTGTTGCAGTACCTTACCGAATGCAGAGCCGACACCCACCACATCTGCTCCTGCTTTGATCATGGTAGCTACATCGGCTCCAGTGGAGACTCCTCCCATACCGATGATCGGCACCTGTGGACCCAACTCCTCTCTGATAGCCGCAACAGCAGCGAGTGCTTCATCGCGAATCCATGTGCCGCTCTTTCCCCCCTTACCGCCGAGACTGTTCTGCAGAATCGGGGTGCCACTGACCTCGTCTCGATGGATCTCTGGTCCAACGGTGTTGATTGCAACGATCCCATCTGCTCCCGCATCCATGACCTCCCGTGCTATCTGAGCGATATCGGGGACATTCGGTGTGAGTTTTGGGAAGATCAAGGCCTTGCAGTCGGGAAAAGCAGCGCGAATCTCTCGCATATAGAGTCCGCTGATCTCGGCTGAACATCCAATCGAGGCACCGTAACCGGCACTCGCATGGGGGCAGCTGAAATTCAGTTCAATGATATCTGCGACCTCTTCGAATGCTCCCACCAGGGTGATGAAATCTTCGACCGTGGAAGCTGAGACCGAGACATTCAGCACAGAGCGCATGGTGTGTGTACTCCGGAGCGAGCGCAACTCCTCGAGGGCAACCTCCAAACCAGGGTTCCGCAGTCCTACCGAGTTGCCAAACGAACCGGACTGCGGTTCACAGATGATCGGCTCCCGGTTTCCCGGATTCGGTCGCACCTGGAAACTCTTTGTTGTCACTACGGTAAAAGCCGGTAGATGTTCGTCGACATACTGCACTAACGGAGTCTTCGTACTGAGTACACCGGAGACCGTGGCAAGCGCCACATCGTCTCTCCCCGCAGCAACACGCTCGTGTCTACCTGCAAGGAGTCTCCGTATCCGATTCGGGTCCTGCATCCAACTCACAGCGACGTCTCCTTACAGAGTGCTTCGATAGCGTGTAGACACCGTGATAGCCAATCGCTTGGAGCCGGAGCCTTCTTCCATGGATGAGTCAGCGAGCTGGAGCTGTTTATTCGTGCCAGATGCACTGGATAGCCGGCAGTTCGAAGCACCTCCATGGTCTTTGCGGCACTGGCTCCCTGACTTCCGACACCGGGAATGAGCAGGGGTACCGAACGACTTGCGAAAAAGGTCGCGATCTCACGGAGCTCATCGAGACTCGTGGCTCCCACCACAGCTCCCACCCCTTCGATCCGTTTCGCCCACTGTGCAATCTGGTGAGCCACCGCCATGTACAACGGGTAGAGATCGGAGCTGTCTGTGGCATCGATCACGGTCAATCCCTGCAGATCCTTGGCTCCCGGATTACTCGTACGGTTCAACAGATATATGCCTCGAGAACCCTCATGATGCTCATCGAACGGT
Organism: uncultured Spirochaetaceae bacterium; assembly: GCA_964473245.1. GTDB lineage: Bacteria > Spirochaetota > Spirochaetia > Sphaerochaetales > Sphaerochaetaceae > CAYZJV01. The sequence continues at coordinate 7,166 of CAYYOL010000028.1, read as the reverse complement.
GTGACCGAGTCTGTTCCCATGTAGGGACTTGCGGTGACTGCACTGCAGCGCCAGATATCGAACGCTTCGTGTGCATAGTTCGCACTCGATCTGGCTATATCGCCCCGTTTCGAGTCGAGAATCACCGGAATTCCGGGAAAATGAGTCTCAAGCAGATCGAGCACATCGGCAAGTGCCAACGATCCATCGAATGCGCCCTCTCTCGGGTTGTCCAGTGCATGGTAGTACCCGATATTCGGTTTGAACGCTGCAGGAGAGAGCGATCGTTCGACCATCGCCTCAAAGAGGGTGGAGAAAAACGATCGAAGATCTTCCCGTATCATCCCGGTTCTCACTGGCAACACGTCCCATTGGGGATCGAGTCCCATACATGCGCAGTTTCCTGCTTGGTGTGCACTCGCTCTCAGTTGTTCTCGATATCCTCTCATGCGTCACTCCTTCACAGTTGGGGGAAACCCGTGTGCAAGACCCCATCCGAACGGATCGAGTCGCCACGTACGAAGCAGTCGTGCTGCCTCCTCATCAACATACCCCGACGCTCGGGCTGTGGCAACCATCGTATCGTAATCGAGGAGGGTAATCAGACGGCACGATGGATCCAGCGCATCGAAAGCATCGGTGGAGGCCTGCAATCCATAGGTGAAGATCGCTAGACAGTGATCGATCACTCCATGAGCATCGCGGACTGCCTCGACCGCCTTAATCGATGAACCTCCGGTAGAGATAAGGTCCTCTATGAGTAGTACCCGCTGCCCCTGATACGATCCGTCCGAACCGAGGCCCTCTATGAGGTTCTTCAGCCCATGTCCTTTGCCGGAGGATCGCACATACGAGAGGGGCATCTGCAACTTGTCTGCCAGGCTGGTGGCATGGGGAATACCGGCGGTCGCTGTACCTGCAATGTTGTCAAAATCGACCTCCAGTGCTGCGACCACCGCTGCGAAGGCTTCGCAGATCAGTGCCCGCGTGCCGGGATCGGCAAGCAGTCTCCTGTTGTCGTTGTAGATCGGCATACGGTACCCGCTTGCCCACTGGAACGGATCGCTCACCGAGAGTCGGATCGCCTCCATCTCCAATGCTTGCTTTGCTATACGTGGTGCGTACTCGTTCTGTATGGCAGCTATGCTCTGTTTCATGAAAGACTCCTTGTTCGGTTATTTCCAGATCTCTTTGAATGTATGTACCGTACCACAGTATGCGCAGGCATACCGATTGTCTCGTGTTCGGGTGAACCGGGCAGGAACTCCCTCGGCGTGGATCGGGTGACTTATGCACGCCTCGTTGTTGCAGGCAAGATCGTCGAAATTGTAGATCCGTGGTGGCAGATGGGTACGATACTTCTCGATCACCGTCCCATCGTGAATCATGTTCAGGGTGCAGCCGGCAGCCACTGCAGCCAACCGCTTGAGATCCTTCCTTTCCAACTTTCTGGCACCTGGTCTGAATATGATCCCCTTGTATCGACTCGCATCCTTCATGCTGGTAGAGACCCACTCGCCCCCCTTCCCGTCGTCGAGGCCCATGACGCGACTGATGAGCGCCATATGGCGTCGAATCGTCGCAGGATCGTCACCTTTACAGATATGGTCTATGACCAGGCCGTCTCGAATGGGCCGCACCCCCTCCGAGTAGGCTTCATCGCCTTTCTTCTCTCCTGCAGGATGTTCGACCGCTACGATATACTCTTCATCGTCTCGTTCGGTGAGCAAGGGGTCTCCGGTGAAATCGCCACCGATCTTCCCTGCAACCAGCGACAGCAGGACTATCCGTACGTACATACCGTTTATCGACTGTCGCTCCCACCCATTCAGTGGCGTGTCATCCAGATAGGTTGGGATGGTCGGATGGATCCGGTGTCGTGGTAACGGATGATAGAATTTCGTCTTCTCGGGAAGTCGATGCATCCACTCCTTTCTGAACGTCACTGCGGCTCTGAGCTCATCCTGTCGCTTGAGGATCTGTTCACCCATCCGTTCGAGTTGCGGCCTGGTGAAGTACCACTTGGTAGCGATATCTGGCTGGGCAAGGTACGCTTCGATCGAGTCGAACACGCGGACGGTGAACCCATTCTCCTCCATTCTCAGCCGGTAGACTTCCGGCATGGAGAGCTCTGGAGGGGCTATGAGATCGACCTTCACAGAATCGAATATTCGCAGTCCATCCGCCTTTGAGTGGACCGTCCTTCCATGATAGAGATCGCCAACCAGTGCTACATGGAGTGTCTCGTGATCCCATCCGTTATCTTCGAGAAAGGTGAACTCATCCAGAAGCTCCTGCGTCGGGTGCTCGTGCTTTCCGTCTCCTGCATTGATGAATGCCGGGGTTCGAGAGAGTCCATTCCTCTGTGCGAATGCCGTCGCCTCCTCTTCGAGCCAACGACACACCCCCTCCAGTTTGCTCCGGATGATGAACACGCTATTGTGGTATCCCGCGAGGGTATTGAAGGTGTCTGCGTAACTCTCTCCCTTGTTGAAAGACGAGCTGTCGGTCGCTAGGTCGCTCACTTTGGCTCTATGGAATTTGGCTGCGTTTCTGAACGACTCTCTGGTTCTGGTGCTGTCCTCAAGGAACACCTCATACATGCCGAAATCGGGATCGTTGATCCTGAATGCATCCAGCGTCTTCTGATCATTCTCGATCACAGCCTGTTTCAGCAGCCGTGTCTTGTCGAACAGATAGCGTCGTTCGGAAATGGTCAGATCGTCGATTACAGCCAAAGATCTTCCTGTGAAGATGGTACTCTCCATATAGCCTCCTACATCGTTCTAGGTCGAGCTTCAAATCGGTGTATGTCACCGGCAAGCTCAGCACAAAAAAAAATACCGGTAAAATACCGGTACCTGGAAACGGGATTGCTCACGAGCGACACGAGGGCCAAGGTCTGTTATGCATCGATCCTCTCTCTGCTTACCCATATCGGCCCCCTTTCGCATCTTTAGAAAAACATATCAGATGCATCCTGTTCTGTCTACTCCTCACTCTTACCCTGGGCCTTCGGATCCGCTTCTATCGCTGCAAGCGGATCGGCAGCATACGAGTTCCGCGGGGTCGTCGCCTTGGTTCCATTCTGTTTGTCAGCATCCTGATCACTGCTGAATGGAGTCGCCTTTTCGATGAATGGGTGAATCGGCGTGATGGTTCCAGTGTTCCTATCCTTCTCTCTCCGTTTCAGATCACGAAGGAAGTTTGTCCGATACCCATGTCTCACCTTGGTCGACTGGGTCGCCGGTTTGCCGTCCTTTCCCGTGTTGTATCGAGCACTGTAGTACCGTTTTGCGTACCCCGAACCCTGATAGGAGTAGTAGCGTCCATTGGAATAGTGTCCTCCCATCTTCGATTCGATTACACCATTGAATATGATTCCCAATACATTGGCACCAGCTAGTTCGAGATTGTCCAGCAACTCTCGGAACCCGCCCTTGGTCGAGACACCAGCACGAATATTGATCGCAATACCATCGACATGCTTCGCAATGGACATGAGTTCTGAAGCGAAAATGAGTGGAGGTGTATCGATGAGGATATAGTCATAGATTCCGAGAAGCTGATTCAACAACTCACTATACTCGTTCGAGTTGAAGATTGCCGAAGGTAGCGGTGGAGAGAATCCTGGAGGGAGCACGTGGAGAGTGGAGATATCTGGTAGTGGCTGAACGATCACCTCCTCCACGGGTATACCAGTAGTTATGACATCGACCAAGCCTTTGGGGGACTTCTGTATGTTGAAGAAGGTCTCCACCTGAGGAAGACGCAAGTCGCCGTCGACAAGCAGTACCTTCAGACCATTCATCGCCAAACTGGTGGCAATGTTCGCTGTGGCACTCGTCTTCCCCTCTCCCATACCGGGGCTGGTGATGCTGAAGATCCTCTCATGGCTTCGCAGCGTCCCAATCGAGATATTGTTCCCTATGAGCTTATACCGTTCCGATTCGAACGACAGAGGATCGTTGTAGACCACCAGCGAGGGTATGTCGAGTTTTCGATCGAAATTCATTAGGGGAATCCACCCGAGCATGGGTCGGTTCGGTCCCGATAGTTTCTTCAGGATCGCTTCATCTTTGATCGTGACATCGAGCATCTCTATCATGAGTGCGAGCAGAATACCCAGAGCACCACCGAGAAGGACTGCCACGGCGAGAATGAGCATCTTGTTCGGGCTCACCGGGATAGGCTCTCCGTGCGAGTTCTCCCGGACAATGGCCTCGTCGATGGTCTTCACATTTCCAGCGACCGAAGCCTCCGCGATCTTCACCTCTTCAAGCAGCTCCATCAACCGTATGCGTAGCCTCTCATAGACTTCGACATCACGTTGCAGATCGAGTAGTTGCCGCTCGAGTGTGGGCAGTTGGGAGAGTTCAGCTGTATAGGTCTCCTCGATCGAACTCAAGACCGCTATCTGCGCCTCGGTGATAGCCTTCTGATGGTATGCTTTGGCCAACTCCTGAGCAGATAACACGACAAAAGGATCGTTACTGAGACCTCTCGGAGCAACGAGGAGTGTGATCCTATCCAGCAGAGACTTGGAATTTCTCCCCAGCGCTCCTTGCAGGACGAAGAGTCGGTCGGAGTTCTCGGGAATACCCTCCTGAATAGCTTCGTACATGACCAGTTCGCGACTCCGTTCGATATAGGCTTCGAGAATCGATTCAACGTCGACATCCACCAAAACTTCCTCGTAGGCTGGAACCTCGATCGCATACGATGCTAGCACCTCCAGATGATTGGCCATGAGCAGGTGAGACTCCTGCAACTGGAGAGCGAGCGGCTCCTTCCGCAACTGGAAATAGGCGATCTTCTCAGAGAGGAGCTTGCTCTTGTCCGAAAGCTGAATATAGTTACTCTCCTCGCGGAACGTTCCCAGCGCATCGGCTGCATCTCTGAGCTGTTGCTCATTGACCGGAAGTTGCGATTCGATGAAATCCTTCTGTATGGTCTTGGTCGTACGGGAGATAGAACCGAGCATCTCGTTGTAGCTCTCGACCAGGGCATTGGCGAAGTCTCGAGCAAAGTAGGCATTCTGATCGGTCACCGTGATACGGACTATATTGGTATCCTTCACAGTCGATACCGAGGTCCGTTTCGAGACATCTCCTCGAACTGCCCGTTCGGTGTAGAAACGGCCGTCGATATCTTGGTACTGGGAGAGATCGAGTTTGTCCAACGTGCTCTCGATGTTCGCTCTACTCAGAGCAAGTTCGACCTCGGTCGATATCTTCGAAGTACTCTGTCCGAACATGAGATTCTCGAAGCTGCTACCACTTTGCAGCGACTCGACGAGCATGGTGACCTCCGATTCGTACATGGGGGTCACATACTGTAGATATCCGATTGCCGCACCCATAACCAGAATAAAGGTGATAATGATCCAATGGAGTCGAACCTTCAGGATATGGAGAAGCTCCTTGATGCTCATCCCCTCCTGCATGTCGTCATCAGGCATTTGCTGTGTGATGTTCATGGTGTCCACGCGTATCTCTCCTCTCTGGTTCCGGTCAATTCGGGAATGTGACTATGTTGGCTACAATGCTGAGAATGGTGGCTACGAGTCCAACGATGGTAACGGTCGTGGCGAGATTCATACCGTTCACAGCCTGGAAGGTGTTAAGCTTGGCAGTCACCACTGCCTCCGGGGGCACTACGGCATGCTCTGCCAGTTCTCTGCCCGTCTTGTCTATTACAGTGAATGCACCATTTCTATTCTTCGCCGGGTCGAACCCTCCTGCAAGATTGATATAATAGGATGCAGTCTTGTCCGGAATATAGGGAAAGGTTCCAGGTCTGAGCACACCACCGGTCACATTCACGAAGAGCTGATTGAACGGAATCACGAATCGATCACCCTCTTGCAACTCCATCTTCGCTGCCGACTCGGCACCTCCCATGAGGATTGCCTGCACATTGACCGGAATAAGCTGGTCATTTCTCAGAAGGTACGTCTCAGCAAGGTCGCTCACAGCACTGAATCGGTGGGCGATGTTCTGCATGAGCTCGAGAATCGTCTCTCCCGGAAAGAACTGGTAATAGACTCTTCCCGATGAACTGAGGGCACTGGATTGGACCTGGGTCTCTCCCATGTTCACAGCCCCTTCCAACGTGACCGCACGGGAGAGGGGGGCGATGGGACTCACGAAGATCGAGTCGAGATGTCTCAAGGAGAACGAAGAGAAGTCGTCCCGAGATACGCGAAGCACATCGACGTTTGCCTCTTCCGATACGCCGTACCGACGCACGAGCACTGCCTGAGCGTCTCCACTGGGCAGGACACCGCTTCCATACCGATTGAGGATCTCTACTAGCCCCTCCTGCTCCAAAGGCTGGAAGGTACCGGGACGTGCCACCTCACCCGAGAGTGTGATGATTCTAGATGCTTGCGGGATAGTGATCACATCGCCTGCACGGACGAGAGGATTCTGGTCGAGGTCACCTTCGCGCAAGGCTGCATAGAGATCGTACGATCTACTGGTGCCATCGGCTCTGGTAACGCGCACTTGTCGCGTCGATGCATAACGGGTGGCCGCCCCGACCACTGCCGAGAGACGTGTCAGCCCCCAAGCGGAGACTTCACGTGTCGAGGAGACCTCACCACGGACAGTGACGGTGAACACACCGGTTCCGGTGAGCACCACTCGAGGAAGGCTGAATGGGAGATACGTTTCTACAAGGCGTTCGATATCACGGGAGAAGGCAACGAAGGTCTTCCCCTTTCCTTCCACAGTTCCTATGGTGGGGATCATCACTTTATAGGAACTATCCACCTGTAAGATGAGCTCCTGTCTCTCCCGCCCCTCCGTGTAGGAGAGTCGAATGGTATCGCCCGGGGTGACCGGGTATGTATGGTTCGAGATTGCCTCCAGCACTCTCCGTTGCTGCAGATCGGCGCCGGTCTCCACTTCCACCTGGCTCATGCCCAACTGATCCAGATATGTTCCTGGAACCGCAGCCTCCTGATTCACCTCAGGTACCGTTCCATAATAGGGGGAGCGAACGATGACGGCATTCTCTGCCGCCGGAACCAACCACAGGGCACTCAGAACGAGTACAACGGCGATCAAAAACCTTCTGCGAAACCTCATAGCACCTTCCCTTTTGCGGTTTTTACAACGGAACGAATAGTATCACGCATTCGCATGTGAGTAAAGCTCAACCTTCTCTACTGTGGTTGTTCA
>CAYYOL010000027.1:0-31635 GCA_964473245.1 uncultured Spirochaetaceae bacterium | reverse complement strand
TCAATGAGAATCGAATTCAAATTGTTCATATACTCTCCTTTCCAGCTCTCTTACATTGCTGGTACCGTAATAACGCATCTTCAAGCACGAATGCTTCAAATCTGTGCGACAAAGAGAGAGAGTCACGAACGCACATACGCACCATACTTTAGTGTTGACAATAGTGTGTATCACACAGTATTGTGTGTCCATGAGGTGCTTATGAAAGAAGAGACCCTGTCAAATTTCATCTCGGAACTCAACCGTGGAACTTATACACTCTGCGTACTTAGCCAGCTGACCAGACCACAGTATGGATACTCACTGCTGCAGAACCTTGCAGAAAAGGAGATCCCCCTGGAAGCGAATACGCTGTATCCCATGTTGAGAAGGCTGGAGAGTCAAGGAGTACTCGAAAGCAGCTGGGACACCACAGAGAGTAGACCAAGAAAGTATTATCAACTCAGTGCGGCAGGATCCGAACTCTATTCGGCACTCAAACAGAGCTGGAAGAGTCAACAGAAGACAATCCATGCGTTGATGGAGGAGGAGAGCCATGCATGAACTGATTGAACGATATATTGCAGAGACAGTGAGATTTCTGCGCCCACAGGAGCGAGAAGATGTAAGAATCGAGCTAGCTTCCAATATTCTGGATATGCTAGGAGAGAATCCCAACGATGCAATGGTCGAGAGAACCCTCCTTGAGCTAGGAGCCCCCTCCACTCTTGCGGCGAAATACCGAGGAAGGGAGCGGTGTCTCATAGGACCGAATACGTTCGACTTCTACCTTATGGTCCTCAAACTCGTGACCGTAATCGTCCTGACCGTCACACTGGTCCTTACCATTATCACATTCTTTTTTGAACCTGTGGAGTTGAGCATACTGAATATGGTCGCCAAAACCATCGCAGCCCTATTCAGTGCCGCTTCCGGAGTATTCCTCTGGGTCACCATAACATTCACCTTGCTCGACTATTTCCAGATCAATATGCAGAAAGAGACCTGGAACCTCGAAGCTCTTTACAATCTGGATGCGGCCTCCACGAAAGAGATCACCAAGCGTGAAATCTACACAGACCTGATAGGATTGACCCTTTTCATGCTCTTTCTTGTCTTTGTCTATACGAATAGCAACCTGATCGCGATCCATCAGAGGGATTTCGAACCTATCCCGCTTTTCATGGCACAACCACTACGTCCGTTTCTGATTGGATGGATGGGAATCACACTGCTCAACTTCGCTGTTTCTATGGTGAAAATGCTCAAAGGGAGGTGGACAACTGCAGTGTTCACTTTGAACACGCTCACCGAACTGATCGGCATCTTCTACTTCATCTTTATCGCGACTCGCTGGAGACTCTATAATCCGGAGTTCCTTACCTTCTTCAACACCACTATGGAACGACACCAGAGCATAGTAAAAGCCATAGCGGTTGCACTGCTCATACTGACACTCATAGGAATCGGACACGAAGCATCCATCACATTCAGGGGCGAAAGTCGAAAGAGATTCCACGAAAATGGCGAGCAAGAGTAGTGGCCTTTTGGGGAAATTCTGGTACGCTATGCAGGGAGGGAGAAACCATGAACCATATCACCGTACTTTCGCTCGGCGGCTCGATCATAGTTCCCGATGCCGTGGATCACGAATTCCTTTCACAGTTCGTGTCGGCCATGCAGAGCTATCTGGATGAAGATGCCGGTCGCAAAATCATCCTCGTCACAGGCGGAGGAGCACCTGCAAGAAACTATCAGAGGGCATACAACGCCGTGTGCAAAGCTCCAGATAGCGACATGCTCGACTGGCTCGGAATCGCAGCCACCCACTTGAACGGTACGCTCGTGAAAGCACTCTTCTCCCACTACTGTGCGGATCCGCTCGTAACCGACCCGACAGGTCCCATCGCATTCTCCAAACAGGTATTGGTCGCAGCTGGTTGGAAACCGGGATTCAGCTCCGACACCGACGCTGTCTATCTGGCAAAACGCTTCGGAGCGAAACAGGTGGTGAACCTCTCGAATATCAGCAAAGTGTATACTGCCGATCCGAAGATCGATCCGAAAGCGACCCCTATCGATTCCATAAACTGGGAAGATTTCAGAAAGATGGTCGGAGACACCTGGATTCCAGGCAAGAATGTACCATTCGATCCAATTGCATCGCGAGAAGCCGATGAAGCCGGCCTCCAAGTCGTCTGTGCCGACGGTAGAAATATCTCAAACATGCTGGCCATACTCAGGGGAGAACCGTTCGAAGGGACTACGATCGGGTAGCATCGTCTACAGTCTGGCCCCTTTTCAACTGAAGGAACGCCTCCAGCGGTTCGGCGAATGAGTCCGGAAAGGGGTTGTCTCGAGTGAAGTTTGGAATCCAGGGAATGTTCTCTCCAAGCTCCTGCACAAACCCATCTTCAATGCCAAGCTCCTCCAGCAGTGCAATGAGACGATCATAGACCGGCTCATCCACAGGAGGAAACTCATCCATACCATGCGGAGGAACGAACTGCACCATAAGTGACAACCAAGCCGACTGCTTCGCACGCTCGGAGAACCATCGGAGCACCTCCTCGGTGGCCGAGAGACACCCCGGAAAAAGCAGATGTCGAATCACCGTCCCTGTGAGCACTCCATCTTCCATGGTAGTCTTCGGATGCCACTCGAGAATCGTATCGATAACCTGCTCGATATACTGTGCATACCGAACCGTTCCGCAAAAACGGGAGGCAACTTCATAATCGAGTGTCTTCATATCGATCAGATACGTATCGATATACGGGTCAATCAGTTTCAGCGCATCGACCGATTCGAAGCCCGAGGAGTTCCATACCACAGGGAGCGAGAATCCAAGCCTCCTTGCATGCTCGATACCCTCCACGATACCTGGAATGAAGTGTGTGCCCGTTACGAGATTTGCGTTCGCTGCACCCAGAGATTCAAGTTGGACAAGTAGCTGGGAAAACTGGTGTGTGGAGACCGGCACCCCAAATCCAGACCCTCTTCCGCTGATCTGACAATTCTGACAGTAGGCACAGTGGAGCGGACACCCTGTGAAGAAGATCGTTCCTGAACCACGATCTCCTATCAAAGGAGGCTCCTCTCCTCGGTGTAGGCCCATCCACGCTATGCGCATAGTAGCAGTTTCACCGCACACTCCCCGCTCCCCAACGCTCCGATTGACTGTGCACTTGTGGGGGCAGAGTTCACACGAACCATACCCGATTTCCCTATCGCTCATTCACACTCCTCGCATCCTCTCGGCTTGACCAGCAACGCTAAATATATCATGTTTGTCTCCATGGGACTACGCAGGTATCTCAAGAACAGAGAACTCAGAAGACTCGGAGAGGATCGGTACATTCTGTGCCTCGATGGAGGAGGCATGCGTGGAGTGATACCTGCAACGATTCTCGAACATATCGAGGCTGCTCTCCGCTCTATGGGGGATGACCGACCGCTCTACTCCCACTTCGACCTCATTAGCGGAACCAGTACAGGGGGCCTCATCGCACTTGCTCTGACCAGCAGGAATCGTGAGAATTCACTGCTTTCAGTTCGGAGGGGGGCTCCTGAATCGAGCATGCCATCCACCCCAGCCGAGAAACGGGGGAAACAGTTGCTCAACGTCGACCCAGGCCCCGATATTAAGCGGATAGTCGATATCTACCTGAAGTATGGTCGGATCATATTTCCCAGAAGCCAGTCGCTCTTCCAATTGCAGATGATCGGTCAGCTGTTCACTGAGAAGTACGACGACCTCTCGTTCAACCAACTATTGTTCGACATATTCAACGAAGCTAGAATCGGGGAGTCGCTCACTCCCACCATGGTAGTGACCTACGATTACGGCAACGATCGCCCCTATATCATCTCGAGCTATCATACCGGCGACGTTCCGGTGAGAACCGCAGCTCGTGCTACCAGCGCAGCCCCCACCTATTTCAGTCCCACGACACTGTTCGACCCGGACAAACGCGAACCCGTCTCTCTGATCGATGGTGGTGTGGTCGCGAACAACCCGGTACTCTACGCCTACCGAGAAGCAAAGCGACTCTATCCAGATGCAAAACGGTTCCATGTACTCTCGTTGAGCACCGCAAGCGCCCCCTACCGACTCGACCCCGGTCGTACCGGCAGTGGAGTGATCAGCTGGCTCGACCCTGCGAAAGGAGCTCCAATCTACCGGATCTATGCATCTTCCCAAATGAACACATCCAACGATATCGCATCTGCAATCGGGGACCTAGAGTATATCCGGGTGCATGGGGATCTCGGGAGGAAGGTGAAGCTTGATGAAACGGATCCACTGATTCTTTCCGAAATGATCAAGACAGCTCATCGAATCTACCAAGAACACGAGGAGTCGATTCTCTCGTTCTGCAAGGAGTTCGTGCAAAGACCGGTGCACCCCCCCCGCCCTCTTTTCACACCACCGGGAACAACGGAGGATGCACAGTGAGTCTCATGAGTCACCAACAACAGCTGTTGGAAACCCATATGCGCCAATTGTGCGATGAACTTGATCACTACCTCGAGGATACTTTCGGAGACCGATACCCCCTGCATCCGAACAGACCTCCGCGAGGGCGAGCGGCCCGAGTGGCATACGATGGACTGTTCAGCACAGGAACCAAATTCACCCTTGGGTACGGAAGTGTGCATGGACGAGGCTACCTTGTCGATATCGAGATGTCTACGCTGGAGCGGGTGAAACCCGAGGATCGCCAGGAGATAGAGGAGGCGGGGATAGCCTTTCTCCGTGATCAGCTACCGGTACACTTTCCCCACAGAAAACTCTCGGTCGTCAAAGATGGCAAGGTTTACAAGATTGTTGGTGATTTCTCACTCGGATCGCTGTAGCAGGCGATCATCTCTCCAATATCCTCAGAAACATCCCGAAGAAACCTCAGAAGCGATGAGACCCGCTCTCCCCGTATAGTGTCGCTTACCGCGCGGATTATAGTGACAGGCACGCCAGCACGACGAGCTGCCGTGACGATGGCATAGCTCTCCATATCCACCGCATCGATATGCAATGCATGGTGGATCCACGGCCTCGCATCCATATCCTCGATGGTTACGAAATGATCGGCAGTTCCCAAAGTCACGCCCTCATGCACGGCACGACCCCTGAATCGGGTGACACGCTGTTCAGGCCAAGAGGAGAGCATATCCGTATTCAGATCCCCTATTCGCTCTCCCTCCGCTCCATAGGTATTGGCACGGGGAAGTCTGAATGCACGGAGATCCATATCGTACTGCACAACTTTTGCGGGAATCACCAGATCTCCCACCGAAAGATGCTGCGAGACCCCTCCACAGATTCCAATACCTACTACATGTGAGGGTCTGTACCTGACAATGGCTTCATACGCCCCCACGCCCGCAAGAACTTTACCCACTCCAAGCGAAACGGTTCTAAACAGTTTGAGAGCGTCACCCTGCAACTCCCTCTTGGAAGAGGCGACCACGAGAATCACGACACCTCCCGAACCAGATCGGCAATGATGAGCTCGACGGCGACTCCCATCCTCACCGGCACAGCAGCACGCCATGAGCGGTGCACAGCTGTACTCACCAGCTCAGAAGATCGCTGTACAGCCGTATAGAATGGCGTACCTCGAACCAGCAAGGCACAGAGGATACTTGCAAAGAGGTCACCACACCCGGGAAATGAGACTGGAGCATACTGTTGTCTAAAGTGTCGGATCGTCCTCTCTGCCGCATCGTATGCGACAACGAGGCCGTCACTTCGATCCATCACACTGGTAATGGCTACTCGATCCGGACCGAGATCACTCAGACGCTGCGCCCAGATACCGGCTGTCTCCAACGATAGAGCGGGATCGAAGTCCTCTCCAAGCAACAGTGCCGCTTCGGTTACATTCGGTGTGATGACATTCGCCTGAGTCACCAGGTGTTGCATCTTACGCATGAGATCGGCAGTCATGGGCCCGTAAGGCTCTCCCTGATCCCCCATGACAGGGTCGATCAGCACAATTGGATCGGCAGAGTTCGACCGTTGCCAGTCGATCAGCGAACTGACTGTTTCAATCTGGTGTTGCGAACCAAGGAATCCAGAATAGATTGCATCGAAGTGTAGCTCGAGACTCTTCCAGTGGTGCAAAATCCGATCCATGGTCTCGGTCAGATCCACATAGGCATAGTCGACGAATCCATCCGTCTGTGTAGAAAGCAGTGCAGTGGGGAGGATGGATGCTTCTACCTGAAGTGCTGCTAGTGTGGGTATTACGACGGTAAGTGAGGACTTCGCGTGGCAGGAGAGATCGTGTATGGCGGCAACCGTTTTCATGCTGGCTCTACAGTACCAGTCTTGCCCGAGGGAGACAAGGGGGATATACTCGCTTATGAAGGAGTCGATGCGTATGCTATACACAGATTCACGAACAGGTTTCCCTATCGCCGACGTCGAAATCGATCCACTCTCCGGGTTCCTGCCAAGTGCACAAGAATTGGAATCTGCCTATCGGTCTATGATCATCAGTGCCTCTGGCTGGAGGAAGGTATTCGCCGCTTCCGGTAGAGAGGAAGACTCATCGCCAGAGATATCACCTGCCGACCGTTTTCTTGTCGCACTTGCAGCAGAAGCGTTCTATCGAGAGAGACGCCCTGAGAACGTGATCATAGGCATGGACACGCGACCTACCGGTCCGGCGATTGCCGATGTCGTGTGCAGGATCCTCATCGCTCATGACGTCTCGATTCGGCACACATTCATTTCGGCAGCTCCTGAAATCATGGCCGCAAGTACTACTCGAGAGGCTACCGACTTCTTCTATATCTCCGCAAGTCACAACCCCATAGGTCACAATGGATTCAAGTTCGGGTCCCAGGGAAAAGTAGCCGATTCAGAGGAGTCTACCGGGGTCATTGCAGCCTTCAGAACGTTACTCACCGATCCGGAGAGCACCACTTTGGTGCAACAACTCAGTGCTTCGATCGATACTTCACACTATGAAACCATCCTCCGAACAGGTGAACAGGAGAAGCAGCAGGCACTCGTAGATTACGAACGTCTGGTACTCGATATTGCCACCGATTCGGAAGATGAGCTCATATTTGGTGATCTGATAGCCGATTTAAGACACGATATTGCTCAGCACCCCATTGGGATCGTGGGCGAGCTAAACGGCAGTGCCCGCACACTGAGCATTGACCGGCCATTCCTCGAAGCCCTTGGGATAAAGACCCGATTTCTCAACGATGAACCGAGACAGATAGTCCATGCCATTGTTCCCGAGGGAGAAAACCTAGAGATGTGTAGAGCGGCTCTCGAGCAGGCGCATGCAGAGGATCCGGCATTTGTACTCGGGTACGTTCCGGACAACGATGGAGATCGGGGAAACATCGTCTACTTCGATGAACGGACGAAAGTGGCGAAGATTCTCGGGGCGCAGGATCTGTTTGCCCTCGTGGCGACCATTGAGCTGAGTCTGAGCAGAACAGACACGAACAGGCAGGCGATCGTGGTCAATGGGCCGACTTCTCTCATGATCGACCATGTAGCGAGGCGTCTGGGCGTTCGCGTATTCCGAGCCGAAGTCGGAGAGGCGAACGTGGTGAGCCTGGCAGAGGATCTTCGCACACGTGGGTATACGGTACGAATTCTCGGAGAGGGCTCGAATGGTGGAAACATCACCCATCCAGGCAAGGTGCGCGATCCACTGAACACGCTCATGTCATTGATCAAGCTACTCAGCTCTCCTGAACGATTTGCACAGATCATGGGAATACCGTCAGATCAGATAGCGAACGATCGCCCCTCGATGGTGCAAGCTTTGTCAGCTCTTCCTGCACGTACGATAACCGGTATGTTCGGAAAAGAAGCCATGATACGAATCTCCACCACCGACCATGGAGCGTTGAAGCGGGCATATGAACGGGTGTTCCTCGTGGACTATGCACAGCGAAGCGATGAGTTGGAGGCAACGTTCGGTATTCATGGATGGCGAGAGGAGCAGACAGAGGGGTTGGAGCTCCGTATAGGCTGTGGATCGGCATATCGCAGACCGCCGATGCGAGGAGGCCTCAAGATAGTATTCAGCGATGCCGAGGGAAACGATACCGATTTTATCTGGATGCGTGGTAGCGGCACAGAGCCGGTTTTCCGTCTCATGGCAGATGCCCTCGGACGAGACCAGAGACGTCACGACTATCTGCTATCGTGGCAGAGGAGTCTTATCGAACGAGCCGATGCCCAAGTCGGATCACAGTCGTGACAGACCAGCTACAGCAGCTCCAATGGTCGGTGAATCATCGATATGGACAAACTTGACGAACCGATGGTGTTTTCGCTGCAGGAACTCGGTCACATACTGTTCAGTGTACCGCGGGAGATTCTCTGTCTTGTAGTAGGTTGTCCCATCTGCATTGATGCACACCGGATAGCGCGGATTCGCACCTGCCGATGATTTGATCACCGCAGCGCTGAGGTTCACCGCCGTCAATTTCGCAGCACGGGCTATGATGGCATCGAGTATCAGATAGAGAGCGACACCATCTGACTCGTTCGTTATACATGAGACGAGGTCGTAGTCCACATTGTGTGGCATTTCCAGATAGTGACTCATCCGGGTCGTGTTCAGTGGAGCTTTCGTGATGAACCGTTCTGCGAACTCCTCAGAGAGGATTCTCTCGGCAATGGCCTCCTCAATTACCACTTGGCTGAACGCTCCGAGATAGGCCCCGCTGATCATCTTCTCGAAGTGGTAGTTCTCCGGTTGTTTGGTGCTGTTGATGAACCGACGATCAAGTTCTCCCGGTATCAAATCGTAGTTGCCGGACTCGACATTGATGATCTGGTTACCACCACGCTTCTCCGGCAATTTCCCAATCCGTTCATTCTTCTCCACATAGGCGGTGTTCGTACCGGTACCGAGGATGAACCCGATATAGCCATCGTATGGGGAGACTCCCGTCGAGGTCTTCCCGGCAAGGAGCGTGGCAACCGTGTCGTTCACCACTGCAACTCGCTTTCTCGACACATCATGACCTCTCCGTGCCAGTTCATCAAGAAGCGACTTGCCCACAGGCATACCGATCACTTCAGGAGCCTTGATCTCCTTTGAGAACACGAGTGGAATGCCGTCGTGCTCCTCGGTGATCTCCGCAGCGTAGGAGAAACAAAAACCGATCGAATCACTCTGATCCAGCAATGGTTCGACCTGGTCTGCAAGGGTCGAAAAGAACTCCTTTGCAGAGACCTCCCTATGTACACCCGGCATGCCGCTTTTGTGGAACGAGTCTATCGTCGGACGAAGTTGCTCATCGAAGGTGACTACACAGGTGCGGAAATTGGTCCCTCCTGCATCCAGGACAATCACCTTTCTCCCTGGTTCTATGATATTATCTGCCTGCGTATAGGTCGGAATCATGGCTAGAGACCCAGCTCCTTTCGCCTCAAGCCCAATCTCCATTTCCTGAAGAAAGTTGTCGCAACACTCCTGCATATCTATGGTCTCAGGTGCAATACTCCACTCTTGCAAGAAAGATTCTGTACGTGACACTGTGTGTTTCATGGCGGCCCCCGGCAGGTGATGGTGCTCCTATTCTAGGCTAGAGGATGGTATCTGTCCAGTTAAGATGTGAGAAGTTGTCGGTGTGGATCAGAGAATCCGCTTCAACAGATCAGCACTATCCACGCCAGCAGGAAGTGGGAAGAGTGACTGCGCCACCTCCAGGTAATCCAAACCATTCGCGTGTACGGTAAGGGGAATGATCGCCGATCCTGCTGGGCCTTCGAGGGGAATCACGAATGAGAAGTCGAGGATAAACGGCCTCGTGAATCGTTGGCCATCGACGAGTACTTCACCCCTCCCCTCGTATCTGAATGGATAGGGAGAAGAGAGCCTCAGGGCCTCCACCACACCGCTGAGAATCACTTCACCCTCAAACAATGCCTGCGGTCTGAGATACTCGATCATCCGGTAGTAGTCGGGCATGATTCTGACCACACTGGTAAACAGAGCTTCGAGAAAACCCATCTGCCGAGGTGCAGGAGGGGGACTCTCCAACACAATTCTCCTCAGGTAGCCGATATCTGCCCGATCCAAGGTGAGTGAGAAATTGGCGAAACTCGCATCGGAGATGAATTTCGCTTCGCTGAATGTGATAGGTGAGTCGAGATTCTGAGCCGCGGTAGTCGCTGCAGCTGCAACGAGTACTGACTGAAGCGCCACCTTTACCTCCTGGGGCTGTGGCACATCGGCAGTCATGCCTCCCTTGTATCCCAAAGCTGCATGCAACGGTCCACTGAGAATCGGTAGCAGAACCAGTAGAGATATCCACATTCGTAGGATCTGACGCACATTCGTATCCATATGTTCATAACAGATACCATATTATGCGGGTACATACCAGCATATCACCGGTCAAACACTCCTGAAATCTCGCCATCTTGCCTATGTGATCGGAGTTCACTTCCAAGAGACCTCCAGGGTAAAGAAGGAGGTATCCCCTGTGAAATAGGGAAGCTCTGTGGTACATTATGAGGATGAAACGGATGGAAACTTTCTTCTGGTACGATCTGGAAACCTTCGGACTGGACTCCCGGTACGATCGAATTGCTCAATTTGCGGGTGTGAGAACGGACTCTCACCTCCAGGTTATCGAAGAACCGGTGATTCTCTACTGCAAACTCTCAGACGACTACCTGCCCGATCCGCTCTCGTGCGCCGTTACCGGCATAACTCCGCAGGAAGTGGAAGAGAAGGGGTTGCCTGAACAGGAATTCATAGCACGGATCAACGCACTGTTCAGTGAACCAGGAACCTGTGCGGTAGGCTATAACACGATTCGATTCGACGATGAGTTTATCAGAAACGCGCTGTTCAGGAACTTCTTCGACCCATATCAACGAGAATACAGCGAAGGACGCTCTCGATGGGATATCCTCGATCTGGTCAGAGCAGCTCATGATCTACGGCCAAATAGAATCGTCTGGCCGGTGAAACCCGATTCAGGACGCCCCTCATTCAAGCTCACCGATCTCACCGAAGCCAATGGGATCGCTCATGAGCAAGCACACGATGCCATGAGCGACGTCTGGGCGACGTTGGAACTTGCTAGATTGATCAAGTTCAGACAACCGAAACTGTTCAGTTACTACCTTGGCCTGAGGGACAAGCAGCAGGTGAAACGGAAACTCAGCACACCATTCGGAACGCCGGTCATCTATACCGCTGCCGAGTTTACTCGAGTCGAGGGGTGCTCAACGATTGTCATCCCCATCACCACAGGAACGAAAAACACCAACACGATCTTCGTCTTCGATCTCAGACACGATCCATCACTGCTCATCTCCGCCTCACAGGCGTTCGGAGAGCTAGAAGCGATTCGTGAGACCGAAGAACAGTTCCGTACGATAGCACAACGGGGACGAAAAGCACTGCAGCAGGAGACGAATCTGGCTGAATCGCTCAAAGAGACGACTAGTGCTCTGACCGAAGCTGCAGACTTGCTGGCAAATCTGCCGAGAGTCGCTTCTGCATCGGAGAGACTACTCAGAGTCCCTGGGCTGCACAGGATATCGATCAACAAATCACCTTTCATCTCTCCCATGAGCATCGTGAACGAAGAGCCCGATATTCTCTTTCGATTGGGCATAGATATGGATCGGTGTGAGCAGCACAGAAAGCAGTTGGTCGAGCACCCTGTGGTTGCAGCTCATGTGAGAAAGGCCGCAGACCTCGAAGAGTATCCCACAATCGAGGATGTCGATCTGTCCATCTACCAACGGTTCTTCAACAACGCCGATGCGCATCGATTCACTGAGATTCGAAACGCAAAACCGGAAGATCTCTGGAAAAGACGATTCAATTTCGACGATCCGCGTGCGTACGAGATGCTTTGGCGATACCTTTGTAGAAACTGGCCCGAATCGTTGGATGACGAACAACGGGCCCGGTGGAAGAGTTTCTGTGCAGAGAGGCTGTACAACCCACCTGGAAAGACCATCGTGAACCTCCAGTTCTTTGCAAGAAAGGTCGCTGAGCGGATGGAGTCCAAAGAGACCGATCCCAAGGAGAAGCAGGTGATGGCAAGTCTCGAACAGTGGGGAAGAGCACTCTGTGAGCGGATCGGCATCCCCTATCCCCGATGAGGACCTGCCCCCATAGAGGCTCTGACTCGTATGAACGCCTCTACCGCCGCCTCGATATCCTCCACACTATGTGCTGCTGACAGTTGCACTCTGATCCTCGCTCTCCCTTTCGGCACCACGGGATAACAGAATCCGATCACATAGATCCCCTCCTCAAGTAGTGCATCGGCCATGGCGACCGCTTTTGGCTCATCGTAGAGCATGACCGGTACAATCGCCGTCTCGCCAGGGACGAGGTCGAATCCTGCATCGTGCATGAGTTGTCTGAACAGCTGTGCTCGCTTCATGGTCTGCTCCCGGTAGGGATTATCATGGGAAAGCAATTCGAGCACCTGCAATGTACCTCCGGCAATCGCTGGGGCGAGTGTATTACTGAATAGATAGGGACGTGCCCGTTGTCGCAGAAGCTCTATGATAGGAGCTCTTCCACTTATACACCCTCCGCTTGCCCCACCGAGAGCTTTCCCGAACGTCGTACTGATGATATCGACACGCCCCTCTACATTGCACAGTTCAACAGTGCCTCGACCCGTCGATCCGATATAGCCGGTTGCGTGGGAATCGTCTACCATGACAAGCGCCTGATACTTCTCTGCAAGTGCACAGATCGTACGAAGGTCGGCGATATCACCATCCATGGAGAACACACCATCGGTCACGATCAACCGCCGCCGATACTGCTGAGCATCTTTGAGTTGCTCTTCAAGCTCCTGCATATCACTGTGTGCATACCGATATCGATTGGCTTTGCACAAGCGAACACCATCGATGATCGATGCATGATTCAGAGCATCGCTGAGAATCGCATCCTGCCCATCGAGCAGTGGTTCGAACACCGCACCGTTCGCGTCGAAGCAGCTTGAGAAGAGAATCGTATCCTCGGTTCGCAGGAAATCGCTCATCTTCCGCTCGAGCTCCTTGTGGATCGTCTGTGTTCCGCAGATGAACCGTACAGACGAGAGCCCATACCCCCACTGTTCCATCGCCTTGGACGCAGCCTCCACCACAGACCGATCATCACTGAGTCCAAGATAGTTGTTCGCACAGAAGTTCAGCACCTGCCTTCCATTTACCGTGATCACCGCTTGCTGCGGACTCTCCAGAATTCGCTCCTGTTTATAGAGTCCCTGTTCATGAAGCTCGGATACGAACGTTTTCAATTCCGTGTAGAGTGTGTCACTCATCATATCTACCACCCTCCCGTACATGCCGATCGCGAATCACCTGGAGCATGTCGGCTGTCATGCTTGCCAGATCATAGGAGGGTTTCCACCCCCACTCGACTCGTGCAGCGTAATCCTCCAGACAATCGGGCCAGGAATCGGCTATCGCCTGCCGCACCGGGTCTACCCGATAGCTTATCGTGAAATTGGGAATATGTGTACGAATATAGGCTGCCTGTTCCTCGGGACAGAAACTCATTGCCCCGACATTGAACGCATTTCGGTGCCGAAGACGAGCCGGATCGGCTTCCATGATCTGGATTGCTGCGTTCACGGCATCGGGCATGTACATCATGTCGAGATAGGTGTCTCCCTGCAGTGGACACTCGTAGTGACCCTGTTTGACTGCGGCATAGTAGATCTCCACGGCATAGTCCGTCGTCCCTCCTCCTGGAACAGTCAGATTACTGACGATACCAGGATACCGAACCCCTCTCGTATCGACATCGTACTTATGGTGATAGTAGTCACAGAGCAGCTCGCCAGCGACCTTGGTGACCCCATATATGGAGGTTGGTCTCTGCACGGTATCCTGCGGTGTGAATTTCTTCGGAGTCGATGGTCCGAAAGCACCGATTGACGAAGGGGTGAAGAGCGAACAGCGGTGTTCCCGAGCCACCTCGAGAACTGTAAGCAGTCCGTTCATATTGCAGTCCCAGGCGTATTGCGGGTTCGACTCAGCAGTCGCCGAGAGTATCGCTGCCAAGTGGTAGATTGTATCCACTCGATACCGTTCGACCAACTCTCCCAGCTGTCTTCCATCTCTACAGTCCACCGTGTAGTATGGACCGCCCTCGGAGATGGCACTCTTCGGATCGGGACGGATATCGGTGAGAATCACCTGAGCATTCGAGTACTCTCTTCTCAACTGGATCGCTATCTCAGAACCGAGTTGTCCGAGTGCACCGGTAATCAATATCTGTTTCATGCACCTACCCCTCTTCAGCAGGACGAACCGGGATCGATTCCATGGTTTTCTTGACAACTGGCATGTATCGTCCTACAATGGTCATGTTCACTATACTGAACATATTTTAGTATGTCAAACAAGTTGGAGCAGATATGGAACATCCACCGTTGATCGGTAAGAACATTCAAAAGCTGCGCTTAGCACGGAGTCTCACACTGAACGTACTCAGTGAACGGTCTGGCGTTTCGAAGGCTATGCTCAGTCAGATAGAATCGAACAAGGTGAATCCGACGGTTGCGACCGTCTGGAAGATTGCGCGCGGGCTAGGTGTCGATCTACACGACCTCCTCGATACGACAGGAACCCCGAAACGAAAATTCACTGTGAACCGAAGCGATGCCATCAAGGAACTCGATACCGATGAACATGGGGTCACCATCAAGGTGTTCAGCCCCCTTGAAATGGCCGGGGATCTGGAGATCTACCTCCTCCTGTTCGATCCAAACACCGCGCTTCCGAGCGAAGCCCATTTTTCCAACACCGAGGAGTTTCTCACTGTGATCAAAGGGACGGTGACCGTAACCGCAGGAGAGAATGTCACGAAACTCCACAAAGGGGATTTCCTCGCCTATCACGCAGACATCGACCACACGATCGCAAACAACGAAGCTACGAACGCCGTCGTTCATATGGTGGTGAGGTATCCGCCCAATCAGGCATAGGCACTGAAGGACCAGAAAGAGAGATACCCTCTTGTCGTGCAGTCCAATCCATGCTTTTATGGTGATGATGTATCCAAAAGAGGAGGGGTCTCTATGGAGAAGAGGGGCGAACCGGGCGTTTCAATCATGGCCTCATACGGTGTTGGGAAGTTCCTAGCCGAGTTTCTTACCGGCGCATTCGGTGCAATCGTGTTCAAGTTCTACGAAACGGAGGTAGGCCTCTCTGCCGGATATGCCGCTGTGGCAACCATACTCTACTCCGTTTGGAATGCAGTGAATGACCCTGTGATCGGCTATGTGACGAACCGAAAGGCCCCATTCTCACGACTGCTCGGACGTCGATTCCCCTGGATAATCCTCGGTCTGCTACTCAGTGCTCTCAGCTTTGTCCTAATCTTCTCTGTACCCGAATCGTTGCGAGCTGGGGTGCAAACCCGTCCCATTCCCGTATTCATATGGATGGTGTTGACTATCTGTCTGTTCGATGGCTGCTACTCTCTCTGGGAAGTGAACTACCAATCGGTCTACCCGGACAAGTTCCGCTCTCAGCAGATCCGTACCAAGGCAGCAGCGATCAGCACTGCAGTCGGAGTCCTCGGAATCGCGGCCGGATTCGTCGTTCCTCCCCTATTTTTCTCCTATGGCGATATAGGAAGTTATCTTACCAGCGGTTGGGCAGTCGCTGCATTCACCGTTGGTGGCATGCTCCTCATCATACCGGGTATTCATGAATCGAAGGAGATGATTCATCGATTCGTGAAGCAGCAGGAACTGATCAAGACCGAATCGAAACAGGAACATGCCTTCTTCCCATCCATGATTCGGGCATTGCGACACCGCGATCTACTTGCATTCATCCTGCTCCTGTTCTTCTATCAGTCTGGAGCCATATGCATGACCGGAAGTGTTCACTACGTCGGAAACTATATCCTCAACGTACCAAGTAGCGGGACCACAGTCATATTTGCAGGTATGCTCTTCGGAACACTCGTCTCCATACCTGGGTGGGCGTTCCTCGCTAAACGGCTGAGAAACAACCAGCGGATGCTACTGATCACAGCTGTGGTGATGGCGCTGTTCTCCTTCCCCATGACGTTCATCTCTTCGGTGACTGGATTCACCGTCTGGATGGCTCTCTGGGGACTCGGATTCGGGGGTTTCTGGACATTCATGGGGCCCGCCATGGCAGATATCGTAGATGCGATCGTAGTGTCGGACAAACGACGAGATGACGGTATTCTCATGGGAATCAGAGCCTTCTTCATGCGATTCTCATACGCCAGCCAGGCAATCGTTTTCTGGCTCGTGCATCGCCTGACCGGATTCGGTACGGACCCGACATCCCCTACAGCACAGTTCGGCATAAGCCTCCACATGGCTGCCATCCCCTCGCTCTTCTTCCTCTTGGGCGCTATCGTGTTCTACCGTATGAACACCCTTACCCTGCAAGGGATTGAGGAGAATAAACGCATACTGGCCACGCTGGACATCTGATAGGCGAAATCGTTATACTTGGTTCCCACAGAGTACAGTGCCATCTCAGGGTGGAGCTGTATTTCTCAAGGAGTGTAGCATGATAGAGATCCTACAGAGATTCGAACCACAGTTCAACGAAATAGAGAGACGCCTTGCAGACCCCGAAATCATGAAGGATATCAGTGAGTACCGCGCCGTGATGCAAGAACGAGCCCACCTCGAACCGATTATAGAGACCTTACGCACACTCCGATCCCTCCAGGAGGAGATCTCCGCAGCTGAGGTGATGATGAAAGAGGAGGACGACGATGAGCTCATAGCGATGGCCAAGGAAGAACTCTCCTCGCTCAAAGAGAGAAAGGCCGTGCTGGAGGAGGAGAGCAAGATGCTCCTCGTCCCCCCCGATCCCATGGAGGGGAAAAACATCATCATGGAAATTCGTGCCGGAACCGGTGGCGATGAGGCAGCCCTCTTCGCTGCAGATCTGTTCAGAATGTACACCCATTTTGCCGAGAGCAGACGGTGGAAGATCGAGATCATGAGTGCCAACGAGACTGGAATCGGAGGCTTCAAGGAGATCATCTTTTCTATCTCGGGTAAAGATGTGTATGGAAACCTGCGCTGGGAGAGCGGCGTGCATCGGGTTCAACGAGTTCCTGAGACCGAATCGGGGGGAAGAATTCATACCTCAGCGGTTACTGTTGCCGTTCTTCCCGAAGCTGAAGAGACCGATATCGAGATCCGACAGGAGGAGCTCAAGGTCGATGTCATGCGTTCAAGCGGTCCTGGAGGACAGTCGGTGAATACGACAGACAGCGCCGTGCGTCTGACACACTTGCCAACCGGTCTCGTAGTCATCTGCCAGGACGAGAAGTCACAGATCAAGAACAAGGCGAAAGCCCTCCGAGTACTTCGATCCAGACTTTTCGAGCTCGAGGAGGAGAAGAAAGCACGTGAACGGGCAGATAACCGAAAGAGCCAAGTTGGTTCGGGAGACCGTTCCGAACGAATCAGAACGTACAACTTTCCCCAAAACAGACTCACCGACCACAGAATCAATCTCACCCTCTATAAACTCGACCTGGTCATGACCGGACAACTGGAAGAGGTCGTCGCCGCACTCAGACTCGCAGCAGGGGAAGAGGCGCTGAAGGAGCTTCAATGATTCGAGTTGGAGATGCCTTGGCACAAGGGACGAAAGCGATACAGACGAACCAGGTCTCCAAGACCCCATTGCTAGATGCATCGCTATTGCTGAGCCGAATTACCGGACTGTCTCGGGAACAACTCTATGCCAAATCGGACGTAGCATTGAGCGACGAGGCCGTGAGCCAATACCATCTGCTGGTGAGCAGACGGTGCGAAGCTGTGCCGATAGCCTACCTGACCGGTAGTCGCGAGTTCTACGGGAGAGACTTTCGTGTGACTCCCGATGTCCTGATTCCCCGGCCAGATACGGAAATCTTAGTAGAAGTAGCTCTTTCATTCCTTCAAGGAAAGCAGAATCCCGAGGTTCTCGACTTGTGTACCGGAAGTGGTTGCGTCGGTGTCTCCTTGGGTGCAGAAAGGTCCGATGCCCGTATCACCCTCGCGGATATTAGTGCAAACGCCCTCGAAGTGGCACGGTCGAACGCGCA
This sequence comes from uncultured Spirochaetaceae bacterium, assembly GCA_964473245.1. GTDB lineage: Bacteria > Spirochaetota > Spirochaetia > Sphaerochaetales > Sphaerochaetaceae > CAYZJV01. Next base: position 13,567 of record CAYYOL010000027.1, on the reverse strand, counting down.
GGAGCTGCTCGATGACCAACCGATTATCGTGCAGTCGGATCTCTTTTCCGAACTCAAAGGGAAACGGTATACGCTTATTGCATCCAATCCACCCTATCTGACAGAATCGTGGTACGATGGTACTGAGCCCCACGTGAAGGTAGAGCCCGAGCTTGCCCTTCTTGGTGGAGAGGAGGATGGATTGGCAATTATCCGTCGGATCGTTTCTGAGGCTCCCGAACATCTGCAAGATGGTGGAGCGCTCGTTGTAGAATGTGACTATCGACAGGTTGAGACTGTGATGCTTCTCCTTACCGAACGGGGTTTCACAGAGGTGGGCAGCGAGTCCGATCTCGCTCAGCTCGAGCGGGTTGTCCGGGGGATCTGGCATGTATGAGGAGTTGACCAACAGGTTCGTGCAGAAGGCATTCCGCTATACTAAAGCAGAACAGGAGCGTATTCGTACCGCCGCCGAGTTTGCCTGTGAATCGCATGGGAAACAGAAGCGACAAAGTGGTGAACCCTATATCATACACCCCTATGCGGTTGCAGAGATCCTCATGTCGATCCGAATGGATGTCGATACGGTGATTGCCGGCATTCTTCACGACACGCTCGAGGATACCCCGGTGACCTTTGAGGCACTGGAAGAGCGGTTTGGCAGAACAGTTGCAGATCTCGTTGAGGGTGAGACGAAGATCAGTACGCTGAAGGTGAAGAACAAGAGTCAGCAAGAGGCGGAGACTATCCGGAAGATGTTCTTCGCCATGAGCAAAGACGTCAGGGTGATTATCATAAAACTCGCGGACAAGCTCCACAATATGCGAACGCTGAAACACCTCTCTCCGGTTCGTGCCAGGGAGATCGCAAACGAGACACTCGATATCTATGCACCGCTAGCCGACCGATTGGGCATGTCGTGGCTCAAGGGAGAACTTGAGGACCAGTCACTGAAGATCCTCAAACTCGAAACGTTCCAGTATATCGAAGAGTACCTGCTCTCTAAAAAGAGCGAACGAACGGCATATCTTAACAGAATCGAGAAGATCCTCTATCGCGCCTGTGGTGAGCAGGGTCTGGCCTCTGTAGAAGTACAATCCAGGACCAAACACACCTACGGCGTCTACATGAAAATGAAGAAGAGGAAAAAAGAGCTTGAAGAGATCGGTGATATCCTCGGAGTCCGGATCATTTGCGATACAGTAAACGAGTGTTATACCCTCCTGGGCCTGGTACACAAACTGTGGCCTCCGATCGAGGGTCGTTTCAAAGACTACATAGCCATGCCGAAAGCGAACAACTACCAGAGTCTCCACACCACGGTTATGGCTCTTGACGGTCGCCTTCTCGAGGTACAGATTCGCACCCGAGAGATGCATGCTACAGCCGAGTACGGTGTTGCTGCACACTGGGTATACAAATCCGATACTGGTGTCGCCGAAGGGGCATGGATGCAGAGCGACAGCGAACAGTTCACGCGCATACTCCACAAACTGAAGAGCTGGAGCAACGAAATCGAGCAGTCCGAGAGTTTCCTCGACGATATCAAGGGGGAGCTCCTCAAGGACACGATCTATGTGTTCACTCCGCAGGGACACATTGTCGAACTACCAGCGAATGCCACTGCACTCGACTTCGCCTACCACATTCATACTGAGATCGGCAATCACACTACCGGAGCGAAGGCCGATGGTTCGATCATTCCACTCAGCCAACCATTGAAGAACACCCAGGTCATTGAGATTCTCACCAGCCCGAATGCACATCCGAACATCAACTGGCTCAGACTTGCAAAGACGACGAATGCACGAAAGAAGATCAGATCGTGGCTGAACAAGAACGATGACAGTCTCATAATCGACAAGAATATCATAGCCAAGAAAAAGGTCGAGACGCCACCTCCGGTCGAGCAGGAGCAGTCTCCTCAGGTAGCCGAGGACGAGATAGTCCGATCGGTGCTCGATCCAAGCAGAGTGACATTCAAGGTTGGCGATGAGAAGAATCTGATGATCTCGTTGGCAAAATGCTGCAATCCCAGGAGGGGAGACGCCATTATCGGCTATGTTTCGCGTGGCCGCGGGATCATCGTACACCGGAAGAACTGCCACAACCTCAAGCACATGACCGAGATCAAGGAGCGGAGCATCGAAGTCGAGTGGGAGACTGCAGTTCCGAAGCTTACACGGAGATTCCGTGTGGTCAGTCGCATCACGCAGGATCTTTTCGCTGAGATCGAAGGTGCGATCCGCAAGTTCAAGGGCCACCTGATCGAAGGACGCCTCGACGATGGAGAACAAGATAGACTGATCGGGAGCTTCACCATGGAGGTCGCAAACGAGGATGACTTTAAACGGGTGGTGAAGAGTATCAAGGCTATACCCTCCATCATCTCCATCACCCCTCTCTAACGCATCTTCAATCGAAGCGAGCCAAGCCCTAATATCCCTCTTCCAGCACACGGAGAATCTCGGGAAGCAGTTGCTTCTTCCGAGAGAGCACTCCTTTGAGTAGATACTTTCCAGGCGATTCGTTCGGGTAGATCAACGCCTTCTCCTTCCTCGGATACTCGGTGCAGAGTAGTACACTGTTCTCCTTGATCACATCGGTGACTAGCAGCATGGACCAGTCGAGGCCATACTCACGCCGGGTCGCATTCAGTTGCTGCAGGTAGGAATCTTTCACTTCGTCCACCTGCTCCAGCGTGGTAACCTCCACCTGACCGATTCCGAATCGAACCGAGTTCTCCTCGTAGATTTTGAAATCACCCTCGACGACTTTCTTCGGGTTCGCCTTTGTGAGAACTGAAGCTGCGCTGAACAGGTCCTCTCCAAATAGTTTGACATCGTCGATTCCAGCGAGCTCTGCCAGTGCTTCGACCGCAATCGTGTCGTGCTGGGTCGTGGTCGGACTCTTTAGTATCACCGTATCTCCTATGATACCCGCAAGGAGCATGCGTGCGGTAAGCTGATCGATGGGGATGCACCATCTGAGGTACTGGTGATAGATGATGGTGCACGTACTGCCTACCGGTTCGGAAGCGATGAAGATCGGTCTATGGGTTTTCTCGGCATCGAGCCTATGATGGTCGATGATCTCCATGATATCGGCTTCATCGAGTCCTTCGACGCTCTGATTCAACTCATTGTGATCGACCATGATCACCTTCCGTCTCGGTCGCTCAAGAAAACATCTTCTTGTGACGAACCCGACGAACTGCTCACCATCGAAAACCGGCAATCCACGGAAATCCGAGTCGGCCAGTGTCCGTTTCGCGTCATCGAACAGATCGTCTATTTCAATGCGCGGCGGTTCACTCAGAATGAGTCGGTGAACTGGGAGACTCATTCGCAACAGTCTGATGGTCTCAGCGGTGTCCTCATACGATTGATACACCACCCCGGTGTATGATGAGAAGTCGACATCGACTCGCTCACCCGGTTCAAGTCCTGTGAGGATGATGGCTGGAAACTGGTTTTCGACAGCATACCGTAGATGCTGCACTCTATTTCCGACCACCAGCAGAGGCAACTCCGGAAGTAGGTTGTCCAGACGCTTGCAGTATACGTCGAACTCCATCGCGCCGGTCATGATATAGGCATCGAACCATGGTCTATCGTTTAGCTGCATGAACTGTCCACGGATAACCTTACCAAAATTTTCGGGATAGAACCGATATCGCGGTCGCTTTCCTGCGTTCTCTCGTAGAAAGAATGCTGTGATCTCGTCTAGGCTGAGCAAGCCATGGAATCGATCTCCATCGAGTAACGGAACAACCGATGAGTGTCGATCGCTCATCATGGTGACGAGACTGTAGACGGGATCGTTCGGGTGCAGAGCCCGAAAATCGGTAGTCACGATATCGCCCACCTTCGCTCGTACATCTCGAACGAATTTCGGTGGCACCGCACCGGCTTGTTCAAACTGGTGTTTGGTAGCATCATTCATATGCCCAATCCGGATCGGAACATACGAGTTCTCCGGATCGACTGCATTCTTCAGCCTAGCGTAGCACCATGCAGCACTCACAGAATCGAGATCGGGATTCCGGTGCCCGGTGACATAGATTTCCTGCATATGCACCCCCTAGAACACCACTATATCACAAAGAGCCGTAAAAGTAGGAAAAAGAGCGCTTGCACTACCACGATGAGCGAGGGAATGCTCGAGGTGCTCTTGAGACCCTTGGCTTCATGTATTCGAGCGAACAGGAAGGCGATCAGAAACCAGGCAATATAGTTCTGCATGGGAATGTCTCCGCCTTCCCAATTCCAATAGTCGAGAGCGATTGCAACCGGTTCCATGATCCAGTCGAAGATCACCGTGATCGTTGCCGTGCCCAAGGCAACCAGTGAAGAGTGCGAGCATATTCGCTTCACCAAGGCAAGGGAGCCCATGATGATGAGCGTCCAGTTGATCCCTATCAGGATTGGCACCCCTAGAACGGAGAGACCGAGGGTCTGCCCATAGATATAACTGCCGAATATCATGCCGGTGGCTACACCGAGGATCTCCAGTGTCAGAGTGCAGAGGAATGTTGCAAGTGCCCACACGAGCAGTGTTCTGTTCTTTGCAAGAACATCCGGTAGAAATCCAATGATGGCGGTACCCAGTAGCGTGTATGGGGTGAATATCAGCATGAGCGGAAAGGTCGGTTCGTAGAGATGAAAGAGAAACCCCATTGCATAGAATATGGGCAAAAGGATAAAGACCTTCTTCTGAAACCGTGTCATCTCCTGCATCGTAGTGCTACCCCCATGATATGGGCGATGCCCTTCTTCAGAATTCTCGATTTGCTGGGTTTCACCTGTTCTCTGAACACGATGAGCGGTTCGCTAGCTATCTTCCTTGCTGTCCAGCAATACATATCAGCTGCAGTCATAATCGGCACCCGGTACCTTCGTGGAATGTATCGATATCCCGCAGCAGCCTGCTCCTGCCAACCCTGATAGCGAGCGATCTCCTTTCGAATGAACCGTGCAAACTCCTCTTTCTGCTCAAGCACATCACGCTCGGTCAGGCCGCGGAGTGTGGTATCGGCTAGAGGCAGATAACGGCGTCCGAGATCGTTATCTTCGCTGATATCGCGAATGAAGTTGATATACTGCATTGCTCGACCAAGCATGGAGGCTGCAGGAAAGCTCTCCTCTGGAAGGTCCATGATACGTGCCATGAACAAGCCGATGACCTCTGCAGATCCGTAGATATAGGTAAGTGTCTCGTCGAGCGTATCACAAGATGGACTGACGAGATCGTGTTGCATCGAGTTCAGGAAAGCCTCTGTCCAGGCAGGATCGAACTGTTTTCTTTGCTGCAGTTCGAGGAATGCATCGATAATTCTGTCTCCAGAGGGCTCTCCCGTTCGTAGACTCTCCTCGTATCGTCTACGAAATGCGTAGAACTGTTCAGGGTCCACTGGCTGATCGTCCACAAGATTGTCCGCAACACGAACGAAGCCATAGAGCGCATAGACATCGTCACGCACACGCTTCGGGAAAAACCGGGAACTGAAATAGTAGGTCTTGCTACCTGCTCTGAAAATCTGTTCGTGCTGTTCATGAACCATATGAATTACGTACGACCTCAGCGAGAATCTCCGACGCTATGAGAACCATGGGAACTCCGACACCGGGGTGGGTATACTGCCCCGTATAGAATAGATTCTCAACTTTTTTGCTCCTGTTTGTTGGGCGGAAGATCGCAGTCTGCATAAGGGTGTGTGAGAGCCCAAGGGCAGTCCCCTTGAATGCATGGTAATCCTCCTTGAAATCTCTATGGGTATAGATGCGTTGCACTGCGACGTCCTTGGTCAGATCCTCACCGGTCACCCGCTCGACATGCTCGAGAACATGGGCCAGATAGGCTTCACGCTGTTCGTCTGTATCGTCGAGACCAGGAGCGACTGGTACGAGGAGGAACACATTTTCGCCTCCTTCAGGAGCAGTCTTCGGGTCTGTCTTCGATATGCAGCTAAGATAGAAGCAGGGATTCTCGGGCCACGATGGCTCCTTGAATATCGTGTCGAAGTGGGTATTCCAGTTCTCTGCAAAATAGAGGTTATGATGCTCAAGATTCTTCAGTTTTCTGTTCATCCCCAGATAGGCAATAAACATGGAAGGTGCAACGACTCTCTGTTCCCAGTATCGCTTGGTGTACTGTGAATCCTTCTCGGAGAGAACTGCCGAATCGATATGGTGATAATCTGCTCCAGATACCACGATATCGGCTTCGTACCGATTCTTCGTGGTCTGTACAGCCACCGCTTTCCCCCGTTCGGTCACAATCTCCGTTACCTCTTCTCCGGTAACCAGGGTCACCCCTTCCTCTTCACAGAGTTTCACAAAACCCTGAGCGGCACCTGCCATGCCGTCATCGGGAAAGAACACGCCAAGTTCAAGATCAACATGAGACATGATCGAATAGATTGCCGGAGCATCGATCGGATTCGTTCCCAGAAAGACCATGGCATATTCGAGAATCTGACGAGCACGACGGTCATCGAAATAGTCTCCGACGAACTTGTCCAGTTTTTTAAATATTCCGAGCCGGAGGCCTTCGGTCATGATGCGCTTATTGAAGAATTGCCGAAGGTGTTTGTAGTCCTTGTAGAGGAACTCTTTCATGGCAACCTCGTACTTGTAGGTCGCCTGCTCCATGTACCGATTGAGCGCCTCTCCCCCGCCCTGCTCGAACGACTCGAAAAGTGCAGTATTCTCCTCTTTTCTGGGACTTAAGACGGCAGTCCCATCGTCTCCGAAGAAAACCTTATAGTAGGGATCGAGCGGCAGAAGTTGAAAGTAATCCTTCCGTCCCTTCCCAAAGAGTGAGAAAAAACGTTCGAAAACCTCTGGCATGAGATACCACGAGGGGCCGAGGTCGAAGGTGAAGCCTTCGCTTTTCCAATGGCGAGCTCTTCCTCCCAGTGTATCCAGTTTTTCTACCAGAGTCACATTCCAACCGTCCCTCGCGAGGAGGGCTGCACTCGAGAGGCCTCCGAAGCCTCCACCCACAACGACTGCTCTCTTTTTCATACGATGACTGTACTTTATTTTTAAACACGATTCAAGATTTATATGGTAGTGTATTGACACCATGGAAGATAAGCATGTCAGTACATGCAGCCCATGTCGAGGAGCATATGATGAACCTATACCTCGGAATAACACTGGCTGTACTCGCGGCTCCGCTGGCGCTCTCCTTCGACAAGCGAGTCGCGTTTCACAGGAGATGGAAACAACTTTTTCTCAGTATGATACCGGTCAGCGCTGCCTATCTGGCATGGGATGTATGGGTAACGGGAAGAGGCGACTGGTGGTTCAGCACCGAATATGCAGGATCGTGGAAAATCCTCGGGCTCCCTCCAGGTGAATGGCTCTTCTTCCTCGTGGTTCCCTATGCATGCATCTTCATTCTCGAAGTAGTCCGAGCCTACTTTCCCAGATATGTACATACAAAGCGTACATGGGTGAATGCAGTGGGGATCCTTGCTGTCGGGGGGTCGCTCATCCTTGCCATACTCTTCAGAGAACAGGAGTATACGGTTCTTGCCCTTGCATCATTTGCATTCTGGGTCTCCGCAGTCCTTATACTGCAACCACAACTGTTCCACGACAGTCACATACTCTGGTTCTTCCTTCTGTCGACCGTGGCGTTTCTCCTAGTGAACGGTATCCTCACCGGAATGCCGATCGTCCTCTACAACCCACAAGCGATCTGGGGGGTGAGAATCATCACCATCCCCCTGGAAGACCTCTTCTACAATATCGGCATGCTCGGTTTCTATGTACTCAGTTATGAGGCAGTCGGGAGGCACCTCTCCAGGAGGACACGTAATGCAGGTACGTGAGCCTGTTCAGGTCATCGGAGGAGGCTTTGGTGGTCTTTCTGCGGCTATCACGCTAGCCTCCCGAGGATGGCAGGTAGTGCTCCACGAGCAGCAGGAGCGGCTCGGAGGCAAAGCGAACACGAAGACGATAGATGGGTTCCGTTTTGATACCGGACCATCGCTTCTCACCCTGCCCGATGTCTTTCGCCGTCTATTTTCCCTATCTGGACGAGATATCGAGTCGTATATCGATATCATTCCCCTCTCTCCGCTCACTCGATACTGGTTTCCCGATGGCACCCATTTTTCGAGCGACCTCATCGATCGATTCATTCCGACACTGGTCTCCCATCTCGATGTCACAGAGGCAGCCGTCCAGCGGTATTTCGCCTATGCCAGAAGGATATGGGATATCACGCACAACGTATTCCTCGAACGATCGCTCCATCGGTTTTCCACCTACTGCTCCATCGAGACGCTGCATTCACTGCTCCGCATCGGGTCCATCGATCTCGGTCGTACTATGCATCGGGCAAACGAACACTTCTTCTCGGATCCTCGCATGGTACAGCTGCTTGATCGATATGCGACCTACAACGGGTCTGACCCGTATCAGGCTCCTGCAACACTGAACAATATCAGCTATGTCGAGCACGGGCTGGGCGGCTTCGGGGTATCAGACGGTATATACGGTATCATCTCGGGTATGGAGCGGCTGGCACGTGAATTGGGTGTCGAGATACATACTTCATCGCAGGTCACCCGAATATCGACCGATTACAGGAGAGCTGTTACGCGCATAACAGTGAACGACGAGCAGATTCCAGCACGACACGTGATATCGGATGTCGACGTGATCACACTCTACGACCAGTTGCTTGAGGATCCGAATGCACCATTGGTACGACGGTACCGTCGCCTTCCATCATCTTCATCTGCCATGGTGTTCTACTGGGGCGTGAACCGCTCCTTCGATGCATTGGGAGTACATAATATCTTCTTCAGTGAAGATTATCGAAGAGAGTTCGCACAGATTCATCAGCTCAATGAGGTTCCCTCCGATCCCACGATCTATGTGAACATCACCAGCAAGATCACCGATACAGATGCGCCAGCAGGTTCTGAGAATTGGTTCGTTCTGGTAAATGCGCCGCCTCACGATGGACGCGACTGGGAAGCCGACCTTGAAACGACCCGAGAGACACTGATCAAGCGTCTTTCAGCTATTCTGGGTGTGGAGCTTGAACACCATATTGTGGTGGAAGCGTGCTGGACTCCAGAAGCGATCGAACGGGAGACCGGCAGTCACCGCGGAGCGCTCTACGGGATATCGAGCAATTCCAAGATGGCGGCATTTCTCAGACATCCGAATCTCTCCAAGCGCTATCCTGGGCTCTACCTCTGTGGAGGAAGTGTCCACCCGGGTGGAGGCATGCCATTAGCTACCCTTTCGGGGATGATTGCGGCAGACCTGCTCATGACAAGAGATGGAGGGAGTCGATGGGAATCATAGTCGCTTTGACGGTGATCGGACTCTGGGCAGCGCACCTGATCCGGTCTCTGACACAGATAACGCCAAGTACTGCTCCAGTTGTCTCCATTGCACATGTTGTGATACAAGCCTACCTCTACACAGGGCTGTTCATCACAGCCCACGACAGCATGCACGGCTCGGTCACGAAAAACCGGGGAGTGAACGATGCGATCGGTCAGATCGCCCTTTGGCTCTTTGCAGCGTTTCGGTATCGCCGCATGTTCACCAAGCACATGGCTCACCACAGAGGTCCAGGAACCGACACGGATCCAGATTTTTGTGTCACGAGTCAGAACCCGATACGCTGGTTTTTCCACTTCTTCTTCGGCTATGTCACCGTGCTCCAGTTGATCACTATGGCGCTCCTGTTCAATATCGGTCTGTACGTACTGCAGATACCTGTGGCGAACCTGCTGCTGTTCTGGGTGCTCCCTGCATTCCTTGCTACGTTCCAACTCTTCTATTTTGGTACCTACCAACCGCACAAGCTCCCTCATACCGAAGCCATGGCTCCTCATCGAGCACGAACACAGCAGAGAAACCACCTCTGGGCGATGGCGAGTTGCTGGTTCTTCGGTTACCATTGGGAGCACCACGAACACCCGCGCACACCGTGGTGGAGACTCTATCTGACCAAGGGTAGTTGACCTCCGGGGCGATTCACAGGACAATATGGCAAAAACCAGTATAAAAGAGGATCATAGATGAAGAGAGTTGTAGTAGCGAACGATCATGGAGCAGTTGAACTTACTAAATTGATTGTGGAGCACCTGAAGTCGCGTGGATTCGAGGTGAAGCACCTTGGTGTATTGTCAACAGACTCGGTCGACTATCCTGATATGGCAGCACAGGCATGCGGAGAGTATCTAGCTGGAGGATTCGCTTTCGGAGTCGTCTGTTGCGGTACAGGAATCGGCATCTCTATTTCGGCAAACAAGATCGATGGTATTCGGTGTGCACTTCCTCAGAACATCTTCGCTGCTCAGATGGCAAAGAGCCACAACAATGCGAACTTCATTGCGTTCGGTGGACGAATCGACTATCAGGAGCCGGTACTTGCCATGCTCGATGCATTCATAGACAGCCCGTTCGAGGGCGAGAGACACGCCACTCGAGTCGACAAGATCATGGCTCTTGAGGGTAGAACCTGCTGATCTAGTTCACTTATTCGTGACGGTGCCGTTGCGTGGGAAAGATGAATGGATGCGGCAGTAACTCTTCGAACTGATAGCTGGTGCAGGATCCATGAATATCGTAGAGATGGACCATGGTGTCCTGTGTAGTAAATTCAGCCATGACCTGTAGACATACGGCACACGGTGGTGCAGGCGGTTCGTCGTCCGAGACCACCACCATCATATCGATTCTGAAGTCTCCCTCGTGGGCTACAGCCTCCATGATCGCCCCGCGTTCAGCACAGATTGTGGCACCGTAGCTACTGTTCTCTACGTTGCATCCACGATAGGTCATGCCACTGGAGGCACTGACCACTGCTGCTCCCACGGCAAACTGGGAATAGGGTGAGTAGGCATTCAGCCGAGTCTGAGATGCCAGCTCTCTCGCCTTGAATCGAAGTAGCAGTCGGTTGAACTCTTCCACAGTCGAGAAGTCCTCGAAGCTATCGAGTCCCGATATGATGAAATCGGCACCTTCGGCTCGCAACCGTTCCTCGGAAAAACTCGTGGTGATGGCGCCACAGAGCATTCCAGCAGCCTTGGCAGCCTGCACGCCATTCGTGGCATCTTCGAAGACGATGCACTCACCACTCTCGATGCCGATCTCTCGCGCAGCCTTCTGGTAGATGTCGGGAAACGGTTTTTTCCGCTCGATATCCTTGCCATTGATCAACACCTTGAACCATTTCGGATCGAGACCCATGACAGCAAGATTGATCTCCATCTTACGTCTGTCGGCACTGGTGGCTACAGCCATCTTCAGCCCTGCCTCGTGTGCGTTTGTCAGGAACCGGATCACACCAGGGAGTGCAGACTCCCTTCCGGTGATCAACTCTTCGTATATGTCGTAGGTATCGAGCTTGGCTTGCTCGATATCCAGTTTCACTCCATACTTCTCAGCTACACCGCCGAGGTATCGATCCTCCCCAGCACCGACGAAGGGGATGAAATCCTCCGGTTTCACATGAATGCCCAGTCTCGTGAAGTAGGCCACGGCGGCCTTTGAGATGTACTCCTCTGAGTCTATGAGCACGCCGTCCATATCGAACAGTATTGCAGTAATCATGTAGTCATCTCCTCGGTGTTCTATAGCGGTTCCACTGCTTCGTGCAGTAGTGCAATCAGCGGTTGATAGTCCCCCTCCAATGCGGCGATATCAGCTTCCAGCAGTCGACTGTCGGAGGTATCCGATGGATTGATCCTCCACCCCGCAGCATGGCTGAGTTGCTGGAAGAAGAGACGCATCGTCCGGGTATTTCCATCTAAAAACGGATGCAAGGCATGAACTTCTGCCATGAAATAGGCAAGGTTATCGACGAACTCATCAAGCTCCTGACCTCTAAGATACTTGTACTCTCTGAGCTTGTTGAATATCTCCTCGCCCATCCGTTCGATATACTGTGGGAGACAGAACATGGTTCTCTTGGTGATCGGAATGTATCGGACAATCCCTGCGAATGGGAAGATGTCGTTGAACAAGCGCGCATGGAGAGTTTTCAGGTGATCGAAATCGAATGTCCACTCCTGAGGCCCCTTGAGAATCTCCGCCATGCGAATGGCAACAATCTCCGTCTCCAAGGTTTCGAGTAGTTCCTCGTCTCTGACACCAAAATAGTTTATGTACACTTCGGTGTCCGCATAGCAACCATCGGGAGTCCGTTCCAGTGCACTCCCTTTCGATAGTCCATAGTGGTCCATGACGGCACTCACTGCTTCGTCGCCGGACAGGTCATCGTCTAGGACGTCGCGCGCAAACTTCTCGGCCCGATCGGTCATTGGGTAGTTTTCAGTCTCCTGTACAAAACAGATGAAGTCCAGATGCCTTCGCAAGTGACTCTCTTTCATGAATCCTCCGAATTAGAATTGATAGCCGACACCAAGGCGAACTATACCGGTTAGCTCATAGGCCTTGAATGTTCCACCCAGCAAGGCCCGTGTTTCGGCCTGCAAGCTGATCGACCACTTTTCATGAATCAGATAGCGGCCCTGTATCTGCAATTGCGGTCCGAAGAAAAACCCTAGCTGGTTCTTCGTGGGGTGAATGTATGAGCTCGTGAACATGAAGGAGAGTCCACCGGATCCCTCGAACACGAACCGTTCTCCCATAGGGTAAGAGAGCACCATCATACCGTGCAGACTTATCCCCGGAACGTCCCGGCCACCATTTTTTATCTGATAGCCGTTGTATCCGAGACCCAGCTTGTATCCAAGATCGAATGCTCGCTCTTCGCTCTTTCTGCCAATATGCACGAAGTCCAGCGAGATTGAGGGGAGTATTCTGGTTCTCAGATCGTTGAACTCGCTGTCCGGATCGAACACACCCGTCATGATCAGATTGTCGGCCTTACCGCCTGCTCCCACATGCACGTCGATACGCATTTCGGGTGCTGTCGCAGAAGAGGCAACTGCTGTTTGGACCGGTTCCGGCTCCACCAGATCGTCCCATGGTTCAATATCTTCGATTGCATCCTCTCCCCCATCTGCAACCACAAAATCATCGAAGAAGGAATCATCGATCGGTTCTGGCTCTGTTCCTAGGGGCACAGTTTCAACTACAACATCTTCCATCGGCTGCTCAGCAACCGCCTCACCAACTACTTCGGGTTCTGGTTCAGGCACTGGCTCTGGTTCAGGTTCGGGTTCAGCCACGGTCTCGGGGACCACTGCGCCGAACTCGACGGGGTCGTAGGCAAGAACGCCACTTTCGCTCCAATGCTCGTTGTCGTACGTTTGTTGCACATAGAGTACATGGTACAGGGTGTCCTCTACGGGACCGAGTGTGTATTCGGTCACCGAGACATCGACGACGGTCCATCCGTCTGGATCCTCTGCATTCAGCTGATACCGGAAGCCTGACACCTCTTCGTCTGCGGCCTCCCACTCCCAGGTTATGGTGATGGGTTCTGCCGAGAGCACCCCTACCGTACACAGCATGAATATCGCTGTGAACAGCAGCTTCAAGCCTTTCGCTGATTTCATACGTCTGTACCTCCACCCCCTTTCACAAGGGAGGTATGCATAGCCTATCTGTGGAACACAGGTTAGGTCAAGTGGAAA
>CAYYOL010000026.1:0-31961 GCA_964473245.1 uncultured Spirochaetaceae bacterium | reverse complement strand
GAGGCGCCCGCTAGGTTCATCTATTCACTATCCTGCGGTGGTAGTACCTGCTTGAGAAATTCCAACGTTCGTTCGTGTTCAGGAGCACTGAACATCTTCTCGGGAGTTGCCTCCTCGAGGATGATACCGTCGTCCATGAATACGACTCGGTCGGCCACCTCTTTCGCGAACCACATCTCATGGGTCACGACAACCATAGTCATCCCCTGCTTTGCAAGATCCGTCATGACCGTAAGGACCTCTCCAACCAGCTCAGGATCGAGAGCACTGGTCGGTTCGTCGAACAGCATGATCTTCGGATCCATGGCAAGTGCCCGTGCAATGGCGACTCGCTGTTTCTGCCCACCGGACAGCATGGCGGGATAGACATCGGCCTTATCGCTCAGGCCAACCTGCTCTAGTAGATCGAGAGCCTTCTTTCGAGCCTTATCTTTCGGCACTCCCTTAACCTGCACCAGTCCCTCCATGACATTTTGTATCACAGTCATGTGTGGAAAGAGGTTGAAATGCTGGAACACCATGCCAAGATTCTGTCGAACCTTGTTCAGTTGGCTCTCCTGATTTCGTATACGTTTCCCTTCGATGAATATCTTCCCGTCCTTCGATTTCTCGAGGAAGTTCACACATCGCAGGAGCGTACTCTTACCACTACCGGAAGCTCCGATAATCACAACGACCTCACCCTTCTTCACACTGAGAGAGACGTTCTTCAAGACATGGAGGTCACCGTAGAACTTGTTCAATTTCTCGATTCGGAGAAACGGGGCGTTCGGGTCGATGGTCTCTTTCTTCTTTCTCTTGATCTGTTTTTTCTGTTGTTCTTGCTCAGTCACGGTCGCTCACCTTCAATCTGGTTTCGATTCGATGGATGACAAACGAGAGTACACTGGTCATCAGAAGGTACCAGATACCCACAATGATGAACATCTCCATGTACATGAATGTCGAAGAACCCATCTGCCTTCCACGAAGCATCAGTTCGGGAACAGCGATTGTAGAAGCCAGAGAACTGTCTTTCAATGCAATGATCAGCTGATTTCCGATTGAAGGGACAGCACGCTTGAACGCCTGCGGAAGAACGATTCTTCTCATGGCTCTGCCCTTGGGCATGCCCAGGCTTCGTGCAGCCTCCATTTGTCCATAATCTATGGACTGGATGGATCCACGGAAGATCTCTGCAATATAGGCTCCGTTATGTACTCCCAATGCGATGACCGCAGATGGGATCGGAGCGATTGTCACGATCGAGGTCAATCCGTAGTACACGATGAAAAGCTGAACCAGCAGCGGTGTTCCTCTGATGAGAAAGATGTAAGCACGAGACACGGCTGAGATAGGACGATAGCTCGACAAGCGTCCCAGAGCCACTACAAGCCCGATTACCAGCCCCAGCAATACGCCGAGACCGGTAATCTGCACCGTGTACCATGCGGCTTCCCCGAAGAGGAAGAACCGTGAGGGGATTGCCCCCAAGTCCCATGGTATTATGTTCATGTGTTAATTCTGCCTTACTTTCGGGTGATATCTTCGCCGTTGAACCACTTGGCGCTAATCTCGCTCAATGTTCCATCGTCGTGCATATCCTGCAGGGCAGCATTCACCCGTTCACGGAGGTCGTCGTCATCCTGGTGGAACGCGATTCCCATGACCTCGGCTCTGAGAACCGAACCCAACGCGGTCACATTCTCTCCGCCGCGCAT
Source organism: uncultured Spirochaetaceae bacterium (assembly GCA_964473245.1). Classification (GTDB taxonomy): domain Bacteria; phylum Spirochaetota; class Spirochaetia; order Sphaerochaetales; family Sphaerochaetaceae; genus CAYZJV01. Next base: position 30,261 of record CAYYOL010000026.1, on the reverse strand, counting down.
CTGAGTGGCTGCATTCAGCCCAACGACACGGTCGGTCAAGACACCGTCATTTCTTCCATTGATCAGCTCAAGAAGGGTCTGATTGTCATCTTCGTAGAGCTTCGCCTGTACACCGAGTTCCACAGCATCCTGTTCGAAGGTGGTTCCGGTAACCAGACCGATCACGTGGGAACTGTTCAACTGATCTACACTATCGATACCGCTATCCTTAAGCACGAAGACCTGAGCTCCGCTGTAATAGTAGGGAATCGAGAAGTCTACACGCTGCTGGCGCTCTTCGGTAATAGCCATACTACCGAGAATACCGTCGTATCTGCGGGCTCGAAGACCTTCAATGATGCCATCCCAACTGGTGGTCACATATTCCATCTCCATGCCGAGTCTGTCTGCGATCTCCTGACCTACGTCTACATCGAAACCGATAACGTCACCCGATTCGTTCAAATAGTTGAATGGAGGGTATCCTCCAGAACCTGCAAAGCTGATGGTATTGTCCGCGGACTCTTGTTGTCCTTGGGCGAACGCACTGGGCGCTACAATCAAAAGTAAAATTCCTACAGTTGCCAAAATTTTCCACAATCGTTTCGTATTCATCATATCTACTCCTTATATGGTGGATTTCCCATAGTATAACACCATAGATAGCGTTCCGGCAACCCCTGCAAAATTTTTAAATGAATACCTGATATGAAATTACTGAATAACTTCCTATATACTGTGAAGTTATGACAGAAATGTGGAGTCAATATCGAAGGAAAATTTAATAAGTAATTTTTTGCTTTCTGACTCTGTCAAGGGGGGCGTCGTCTCTGCTATAAATAGAAGTCGACAAGGAAAATATTCCAGAAAAATGTCACTGATTGCATGGGAATATTGTAAAAAACACCAAGTGTTCCTGCCCGCTCTCTCATGACGAACTGCGGTCCACCTACAGATAACGGTGTTATGCGAAGAATTGGGCCGTATGCATCCATTTCAGGAAAATTCCCTATGAACCCCAACCCTGCATACATATTGGCGTATGAAGGAACTTCAGTCCCGTTCGCATGTGGATGCACTGGTCCCAAGAGAGCGAACGAGAGCACTGCCCCTCCCACCAGATCCGAGAAGGGCTCAGGTGTGATCTGAGTCCCTGCAAAGGCCTCCACTTCCCACCGAGATCCGAATCCGACGAGTGTTCCAATCTGAGCATGAGTGCCTTCTGATACCATGGTACTAGAAGGGTGTGAATCGAGCGTTCCAAACGAGAAGCCGAAGGACGCAGCAGAGAGAGCTCCTACCACAACAAGCAGATATCCTAATGAAAAACCAATTCTCCGTTTCATAGTCTCCTCTACCACAAATAATGGGTTATCTCGAACAGGCGGATACCCCACCCCCATGAATCGTGTGTGAAATCGCGTAAGAGTTGCACGCCCAACACCGATATAACCTTGTCGCCGAAGTACAGGGTGAGCGGCTGAGCGACGAAGACTGCTGTGGTAAGTGCAGCTGAGGATCCCAGATCGAATGTAAGATAGGTATCGATCCGAGGCGCTAGAGCACTGTCACGTCGAAACATGCGATCGAAAGGATGATCCTGGATCAGAAATAGGCTGGATCCGGCACCAATCGAGAGAAGTGGCGTATGAACGGCGGTCCGAACTGTCGGAAAGGTCACACCCAGATGTACTGCAGGGCCGGCAGCAAGGTCGAAAGGTAGGTACGTACCATGAAACGAGATGTATTCGTCATAAGCAAGTGCAGGGACGACATAGCCATCGAGTGACACCTGGTACCCGCCATGCCAACGTGCCACCACCGTTTGAGGAACGACCATGATCAGAAGAACTATCACGCTGAGGCGGATCACGTTTCTTCGTAGCACCATATTCACCCCCACACCTGCATGAGTATGTAGTTATACCAGCTACGAAACGTTCTATACGATTCAGCCTCTTCTCTTGTGACCAGTCGGCTGTGTTTCAATAATTCTTGTACATACTCCATGGAATAGGACGCGACTCGCTCATCTTCGAAAAGTACATTCAACTCTCTACTGAAAGTCTGTGACCTGAGGTTATAGTTTGCGCTACCGATAGTGGTAAGAGAACCATCGGCAACCATGAGTTTGAGATGAAGAAACGCACCATCGGGAGAGTCGTACATGTACACGGTCGCTCCAGCATCGAGCAGGTCCAGCACACCGTATCGCGAAGCCATCTCATATTTCGGCTGACTCGAATGCTCGGAGAGCATGATATGTACAGGGATTCCACGTTCGGTGACGAACCTGACCCTGTCCAACAGTGCCGGAGTGAGGAAAGTGTAGCCCTGAATGAGCCACAACTCCTCTTCTGCGTATACACTGAACAGGTCGAAGAGCGTCGTGATGCTCGAACGATTCGGCCAGTGGTGGTCGAACAACCAGAGAGTGGTCGTCTCGCGGTCATCCGGCAGTCTGGAATCGACCGGAAATTCTTGAGCATCCAAGGATGTTGGGCTATACCTATTCCAAGTATCCACAAAGGTGTCGATGACTGCTTGAGTCGCCCCGGGTGATACTACCTCTGCCATGGTATCGATGTTTCCGAGTCCCTCAGGCCAGTCGAGGCTTGTCTGATTGATATTGATGCCTCCAACAGCCAGAAGCTCGCCATCGACCACCCAGTATTTCCTATGATCGCGATCCAGGAGATTGGGAACGAAAAACAGGTTACTCATGGTAAGTGAGTTATATTCCACGAAGGAGAGCCCGAGTTCCCTGAGGTACATGAATGCTGCTTTTATGCGGATGTCGGTCTCAGGAACCATCTGGAAGTTGGAAGAGGAGTCAATGAGGATGTAAACTCGCACACCCTCGGCTGCCCGCTTCGCCAAGGCCTCCCATACGGGATTCGTTGAGGCATCTTCCACCCCGAGAAATGTTGAGACCAGAATATAGTCTTCAGCGCTCTCTATGAGTTCAAATGTTCGTTCATTCCATTCGGCTCCGGTATTGTAGTAGACTGGCAAAGTACTCTCATATGAGGGAATTCCCTCCCGGACCATGAGCGAGGAGACGGGAATTTGTTCATCTCGCAACGATTGCAACTTTCCCGTCGTGGAACAGGAGATGGTCACCACCAGAATCATAAAGAGAACTATTGTCATATGTAGTCTGTTACGCCTTTGCATATGCAGGGACTATAGCAGAATTTTTGCATGTGACGGAAGAGCTTCGAGGAAAAGAAAAGGTAACTTTTTTTGATATATCATGATAATAGCTCCCATTTATCAGATGGGAACTCCAGTGAGACTCGTCTTCTTGTATACAGTGTGTCCATAGATCTGATTTACCGTCTGGTCTATCATCTCATCGATCGTAGAGAGTTCATTATAACATTTGCCATCAGTCGTATGGGCAGTACTCTGTGGCCAGTCGAGGACACCCGTTCTCATAAAGTTCACCAGATCTCTCTGCACATGCTCTGCGACAGAGTAGATCACGTGCTTGTCATGATCGAGCAGAAAAAGAGGCCGGACCAACACCGGTTTGAAGTTTCCGAACACAAAGGGGAGATCACTTGAGTGAATCGCGTGCAAGCCATTCATCCGAAGAACTGCAGTCTCGAAGTCGAATCGATACATCCAAGCGCCCTTGTGCTGTGCGAGCGCCTGAGCGAACCAGAGGCTCGATATCCGGAAAAGGAGATCGGTATAGAACATGGAGCGTCCTCGCTCTCCGTAAGCAGCGTGGTAGGCTTCTTCAAGCTGTTCGAGAACGGCATCCTCTTCTCGAGCCAATCCGTGCTTGACTATAGTGTGGACATCGAGCAACCGAGCAAGCGGTTTGATCGCTAAAAAGCCCATCTCCTCTTTGGTGGTGCCGATAAGGAGAGGAACGGATACCAGCCCTCGTTGTGCTGCGTCTATCGGCATTGCCGGAACAAGGTCCCGATCCACGGTGATACGGAAGGTTGCCGCACCCATTCCATATGAGCGGATGAACGCCTTCTGTCGAGAAATGAGCTGATCCCACGATAAGGAGGTTAGCTCACGGGCTGTGGTTATCTCTGAATATTCGAGAAATGATCTCGTCGTTGCTTTGCATGTATCAGTCGATTGCAACTGGGTGGGACCGCCACTCATCATGACAGCACGATGAAAGTAAGAACGGATACTGTCCATAGTGACCAGCGCACTGACCATTGTCGCTCCAGCGGATTGTCCTACGAGTGTCACGAGTTCGGGGTCTCCACCGAAATCGGCAATGGCGTGGTGGATCCACCTGAGCGCCGCAACGATATCCCGAACCCCATTGTTCGAGCTGAACTGTGGATCGAGTTCCGAGAAATCGAGAAATCCGTAGACACCAAGGCGATAGTTGCAGGTGACCACCACGATATCCCAGGTTCTGGCAAGATGGGCTCCGTTGTAGTACGATTCGCTTCCTGCTCCGTGCTTGAACGATCCACCATGAATGAAGAAGAGTACTGGTCTCCGTTTCGCATCGAGTGCAGGAGACCAGATGTTGAGTGTAAGACAATTCCAGGAGACGTTTTTTCTCAAGACACTCCGCTGTGGACAGATTCCACTGAACTCCTTTGCCATGAGTACACCGGACCATCGGGTGATTGCTTCAGGTGGTAAGAAGCTCGTTCCTTCATCCAACCGCTGAGCATAGGGTATGCCCCTCCAGTTGTAGACACCATGATCCACGGCGCCCTGCACTACGCCGTAGGAGGTTCGAACCTTTGCCTCTTCTCGTACCATGACTCCTCCCTGTTCTTCCGAGTGAAGCCCTCCTTCTGATTGTAACATATCCGAATTCGAGCTTCACCATTTCATGGGGAAATACTACTAGACAGAACTGCGATTTTGATTTATTGTGCTTCTTGAACGGGCGATTAACTCAGCGGGAGAGTGCTACCTTGACGTGGTAGAAGTCACTGGTTCAATCCCAGTATCGCCCATAAGGCAACCGATTCTCAAGAGAGTCGGTTGCTTTTTTCTACTCGCTTCCAGCCCATCCTATGCTGCTCCTGCAATCACACACCCATACACGGGATCATCGTGGAGCGATGTGTCATCATAAAGTTATTATTGTTAAACCCTTTATCTATCAATACTGTTTGACTCGGCCCTACTGGTACCATACACTATTATCATGAAAACAAATCGTCGTATCTTTATGCACGTAGGTTCAATCCTGGTTGTTGTGATACTCGTCTCGGTCCTTTCAGGATGCACGACACCTATTTCAAGAACAAGGCTGTACGATGGTGTTACCAGCGCCCAGATCATGTATGAATCCAACGAAGCAGGGACCCACTGGATCCGACCCCAGGAGTTGACATACAGACCGCAAGCACTCGTAAAATACGAAACGAAGATATCGCTATCAAGGCATCATTACATTCATGAGGCGGTAATTTTCGGCTATCCAAACCCGGGCAAGGAGGCAAGTCCTTTTGTAACCAGAGCCATCTCCGAAGCGATGATCAAATACAATGCCGACGGGTTTCTTCTCTCTACGTACAATATAGAGTATATCGATGACTATAACGACACAGCACATGTATTGATCCATGGGCGCCCCTTGGAATTGGTCAACCTCGGAGAAGTAGAGATCGAACGTGCCGACCAAGAACGGTTCATCACAAGAGTTATCGTAGAAGAAAACTCTGAGAAGGGTATAACGACAACGACAACGACTACCGCTCCGGCTGCCTTACAAAGCTCCCAGGGGCTCATCGCATTTTCACAAAACGATTACATACAAAGTAGCTACGCGCCTCAATACAGTCCCGATGATGGCAAATCATCCAATGCTGGTAAGATTCTTGCTTGGACCGGAGGTATAATCCTAACGGCCTTGGTGATCGGAGCGGCCACTTCAGCACAATATTAGTGACCCCTTTTCACTATCCACACTCTCCATTGGTGAACATGAATATCTCGTGAACGAGAGAAGGAGAGACACGGAATGAAGAAAATCTATACCCCCGAGTACATCGAACAAGCGCATAAGGCAACAATCCATCACGAAAGTGAAATGCTCAACAGCACTCACTGCACTTGTTTCTACTGCGGCTATCAGTTCGATCCGCGTACTGAAGCGGACTTAGCATGGCTAGACGAGACTAGCGAGAAGGGGAAGACCCTCACCTGCCCCATGTGCCATATTGACTGCATCATCGGGAACGCATCGAACTTTCCCATCACAGATCCTCAATTCATCCTTGCCTGCACAGAATCGTGGTTCGCAGGCTACAGCAGAATCAGCGATGGAAGACCGATTGAAAAAACGCAGCTGATCCATATCGAAGTCGACTGAGTTCACAAAATCATAGCGGAACGATCACCGCTATCTCAGTACTCCAGCTTCGTAGCCGGCATTCAGTCTGCTACGCATTGCCGTCACCGTTGACTAGTTCTTGAAGGATCTTCGATACTCGCGAGGGGACATGCCGGTATGTTTCTTGAAGATAAAACTGAAATAGTGTGGATCGTTGTACCCCGCTTCATACGTGATATCCGAACACCGCATGTCACTCTCGACGAGCAACTGCTTTGCCCGGCGAATGCGTACCTGTGTCAAATACTCGATGAAGGTAGTACCGGAACCTTGGGAGAAGATGGTACTGAAATGGTTAGGACTCATATACACCTGTTCAGCAACAGATTGCAGTGAGATATCTGACCGCTGGTACTGCTCGTTGATGCACTCTTTAGCTCTCTGGATAATTGCATGATGCCTGGAATGGATGCTTCGACCCGCATCCGGAATATCAGATCCATCCGCCTCATCCTCCTGAAGATCTTTTGCACCGATAATACCCTGCTCCTCAGTCTGAGCCATGTATCGGATTGCCCTATTCGCATCGGCATAGGATCGTTTCGTCTCATGTAGGTGGTTCACCACAGATCCGATACCGACCGATACCAGACACGCCGTATTCCGCTCGATCTCGAATCTCAGTGCCTGAGCCAGGGGATAGATCACCTCATCGAGACGCTCTTCACTCATATGCTTCACTAGAAGAATTTCCCGCTCTACACTCTGAGAGAAACGGAGAATCTCATCTCGCTCTCCCACGATCGAAGCGAGAATGGTCTTTGCCTTCGCGCATTGGCTGAAATCATCCGATTCGATCGTGAAGTCAACCACCATAACAACATATCCTCCTGGTAGCAGGTCGACTCCTAACTCTTGAGATCTCACGATAATATCGACACCCTCGAGTAATCCGGTGAACAGATCATTGAGCAAGTGTGCCCGTACGATCTCGTCGGATGTCTGTGCGCGTATCTCAAGCGACTCCACATGACTCAGTCGCTCCCGTTCCTCTTCTATCTGGCGGGATACCTTCTCAAGGGTTCTGATCATCTCTGCAGCAGAAACCGGCTTGAGCAGATACTCCTCGACCCCGATGGATATCGCCTCCTTGGCATACTGAAATTCGTCATGCCCGGAGAGTATGATGATCTTCATCCAAGGCTGGTCCTTTCTGACGATTCGAGCGAGTGCTAACCCATCCATGAACGGCATCTTGATGTCTGTGATCAGAATATCGGGCTTGATATCACGAATCACAGGCAATGCGATCTCACCATCTGGAGCCTCTCCGACTAGCGTGTATGGGGTATGCTCCCAATGGATACAATTGCGAATCCCTTCACGAGCAACAATTTCATCTTCAACTAAAAATACGCTATACATGATCTCCCCGCTTCGGCAACTTGAAGTGAACCTTCGTCCCCTCTTCATAGATACTGGTAATCTCCAGCTTCGTGGAACTCGTGTAATACAACGCCAAACGTTTGTTCACATTGTACAGACCATAGACATCGCTGACTTTGGAGGCCTCGAGGTCGTTCTGCATGAGGCTCTGTATCTGCTTGAGTCTCTCCGGAGTCATCCCGATGCCAGTATCCTCGACCTGAAAGTGAAGATATCTTTTGTCCTGCCAGCCTGTTACAGCAACCGTCCCCTTCCCCCGCTTGTTTTTGATACCATGGTACAGAGCGTTCTCCACCAGTGGTTGCAGGAGCAGCTTCAACATTGGCTCTCCATCCATGGCTCTATCGTAATCGATCGAATAATCGAGGATATCCCGGTATCGTATCTTTTGTATGGTAAGATAGTTGCCAATATGCTCGAACTCATCTCGTACAGTCACCCACTCTTTTCCTCGGTTAAGCGATGCCCTGAAGAAGTTGGAGAAATTCCTCGTCACTGAGATGACCTGCTCATGTTGGTGTCCTTCAGCGAGCCATACAATGGTATCCAACGTGTTGTAGAGAAAGTGTGGCGAGATCTGAGCCTGCAGGGCACGCATCTCCGATTTTTGCAGATTCTTCTGTTCCTGAATATTGATATCGATTAACTCGTGAATCTTCTTAGCCATCGTGTTCAAATTTTCAGTCAGGTTGTTCAACTCCTCGACATTCGGTTTTTCTGCCCTCGCAGACAAATTCCCCGATGCGATCTCATTCGAAAGCTTTTCCAACTCCTTGATCGGCCCGTTGATACTGCGAGATACCGACTTCTGCGTGTAGATCGCGAAGAGCATGACTACGATCACAAGGAGAATCTGGAGCATGGAGAGCAGTACCGCTGTACTCTTGATCTGTTCGTTCGTCTCTGCTGCAAGCTCGATCTCCAGCACGATAAAGTCCTGCAGAATGTCGGAGACCAGCTCGGCTACACCACGAATCTCATCGAGAATCTTCTCGTTCTCCGTAACCAGGAAATGCTGCTCCATCTGCATGCCCAGTCGATCGACATATTGGGTGAGTGTGTTCATCGCTCGACCGATCACCTCAAGGAGCTGCCGGCTCTTGGTAACCTCGGTATTCAGCTTTATCTCCTCCAGTCGTTCGTTGATATCATCGATGATCTCGTACTGGCGACCCTCCGAAAAAGCCTTGTTTCCGGCAACGATATCCCAGAGCTCGTTCGAGATATCCATCTGCACGATCTGATTCACACGATTGGTCCGGTTTACGTTCGTGATCATCCGGTCATACCGCACTGTCTGGAACCAGGAGAAGGAGAGACTCACTACCGGTGCCAGTATCATGAGGATGATGATGATCACATAGGAATTCTGGATAGTCTGTTGGATACTCGTGTTGTTGAGAATCTTTTTGAAGAGCCTGTGCTGTGATTCTCGCGGTTTCATGGAATCAGTATCCTCGTGGCTCAAGCGACGAGAGGTCGTCTGTTTCATAGAAAACTTCTTCATCAACATGCTGGAATCTCGGGATACTCTCCCCTCGTGCGAGCTTCCTAGTCAACTCCATGATCGCTGGACCCATTTTCGGATTGCACTCAATCACGCAGTTGATCTCCCCGCGTCTGAGAGCATCGATTGCAGCTTGTTCGGCATCGATGGTCACGAGCACGATATCGGAACCCGGTTTCATATCCCGCTCATACATAGCATCGATGACACCGAGCGTCATGCCATCGTTATGCGAGTAGATGGCATCGATATCCTCGTACTCGTTCAGGATTCTGGTCATGATCTCGTATCCCTTGGATCGAAGAAAGTCCCCAGACTCGGTGTGGATGATCTCGAACTCGGGATGATCCGAGAGAATGTCACGAAATCCCGCTGCCCTTCCGATTGCGGGAGAGGAGCCCTCAGTTCCACTAATCTCGATTATCCGGATAGGCAGTCTATCGTGATGCGAAAATTTATCGAGCAGGAATCGAGCAGCATCCCTGCCCTCTCGTTCGCTATCGGTGCCGATGAACCCTGCATAAAGATCCTCATTAGCCGTCTCGATCTTCCGGTCGGTGACCAGCACAGGAATACCGGCATCCTTGGCCTCCTGCAAAATATTATCCCATCCGGTAGCGACGATCGGAACGAAAGCGATGACATCAACCTGATAGGCAATGAATGAACGCATCGCCTTGATCTGATTCTCCTGTTTCTGTTCAGCATTGTCGAATAGGAGCTGAATGCCACTCTCCTCTGCCGCCTCGATGATAGACCGGGTATTGAACTTTCTCCATGCACTCTCCGCCCCTATTTGAGAGAATCCCAGAATGATTCCGTTCCTCGGCGGATCGGTAGAGAGCTCCCCACCGTCGCGCTTGCATTGCGTCAGCACGAACACGGAGAGGAAGATGAGCATGAGACACAGCGTTACTGTGCGTGAAATCGATTTCCTGTTTTTCATACGAGACCAAACCAAATTATATCAGCTCAGCCTCAGAATGCAATGGAAAGAATCCCGTGATCGACACCCATCACAGAACTGTGCCAGAACCGAGTAGGTCCTGGCACAGACTAGGAGAATCACCTACTGCTTTCTATTAGCTGTTTACGGTGACCTTCTTGTTCGTGTTGATCAATTCGATCTCTTCTGGTGTGAAGTGTTTTTTCTGGTAGTGAGCTCCTAGTAGCTTAGAGAGGATGACCAATGCGACAGCTCCGATGATCAGCAAGAGCCAACCTACCTGAATGAAGGAAGAGAGCAGATACAGCACACCGGAAATAGCGGCTACCAATAGCGCGTACGGCACCTGAGTCTTCACGTGAGCAATGTGGTCTGAACCAGCAAATATCGATGCCATGACCGTGGTGTCAGAAATTGGGCTACAGTGATCACCGAAGATGGCTCCTGCAAAGATAGCTCCAATGACAATGTGGATCATGGGCAGTCCACCGATCGAGTAAGCGAGTGGCACACCGATCGGGGTCATGATAGCCATGGTCCCCCATGACGTACCGGTCGAGAACGAGATGAACATACAGATGATGAAGACCAAGAATGGGAGCAATGCAGGACTCATCCAGCTCTGGGTCGACTCTACAACGAAGTCCGCGGTTCCCAGATTGTCTGTGACTGCACCGATCGACCAGGCGAGGATCATGATGATCAGAGCCGGCAACATGGTGCGGATCCCACCCATCACCGTATCTTCGATATCCTTGAAGCTGAACTTCTGGATGATGGCGAGGATGATTCCAACGATGGTCATGGCGAATGCAGCCCACTGCAGTGCGATATCGACTTCCGTGTCTGCAAGTGCATCCATCATACTCTTACCTTCTGCTCCACCGCCGGTGTACCAGAGTGCCCAGACACCGACTCCGATCAGTGTGACCAGTGGGAGAATGAAGTACCAGATATTCGCCTTCTCCTGATTGATCGGATCGCCAAGATCCATCTCAACAGAGGAGAGAGGAACTGCTCCATCATCGAGGAGTTTTCCAGTCTTCAATGCACGCATCTCTGCTTTCGCCATAGGGCCGAAATCTTTCCCGAAGATGAAGAGCGGTACAGCGAGTAAGCTGAGAACACTGTAGAAGTTCCACTGAATCGAGGAGAGGAAAGCGAAATAGGGCTGTGTCTCGACGAAAGACATGGACACGAATGCGGCGGCGATAAGTGATACCTGGAAACCGATCCAGTCGGATACCGGTCCAATCGTCGCCATGGGTGCCGCTGTGGCATCGAGTATATAGGCAAACTTCTCTTTCGAGACTCGATACTGCGCGTTGATATCCTTCGAAGCGTTACCAGCGATGACTGAGTTCACATAGTCGTTGAAGAACACCACGATACCCAGAACCCATCCGAACATCTGCGCACGTCTTCTGGTGTTGATCTTGTTCTTCAGAGCTCGAACGAGTGCGTAAGAACCACCAATCTTGTACATGAAGGCAGCACCGATACCGAGAAATGCCACGAGTACGAGGAATCGGGCATTCCAGCCATCAACCATCACATCCTTCATCCAGGTGAAGGACAACGCGACTGCCGCAAATGGATTACCGCCACTGTAGATGAGCCCTCCAACCCAAATACTGAAAAACAGCGATATGACCACTTTCCGAGTGATGATGGCCAGAATAACAGCTACGAGCGGTGGTACAATAGACCAAATTCCAAACATACGATAACCCCCTTTATTATCATCGTAATATATAGCCGATTATTACACGGAAATTTTGGCACGTCAAAGCAAATTCTTACCTCAAATCAGATAAATGTAAGAGGTTTTCTTATTTTTTGCCGAAGTGTCTCAACATGTGAAACCAAGTCCAGGAGAATCGTTCGGGTAGACTCGTCCATCGATGATGTTCACTGCATTGTAGGAGGGGTCATCGATGAACTCCACATGCCCATCGAGATCGGCGTACTGAACATTCGGAGAGGCAAGCGCGACATGCAACCCGGCAGCGATCCCGAGCCCTGCCTCATCCATGCAACCGACCATCGTCCTTGCTCCGTATGCAGAGGCAACAGCATCGAGCTGCATCGCCCTGAGAATGCCACCGGTCTTCGCCAACTTGATGTTGAACATATCGGCTCCACCGGCATCGATCACACTGAGGACATCTTCCGGACCGAGGACAGCTTCATCGGCCATTACCCGCAGAGATCTGTCTGCTCTATCTGCAAGACGAGAGAACGACGACAGATCCCGCTTGTTGCACGGTTGTTCGATGAACTTCGCTCCGACTCGATTCAACACCTGCATGCACTGAAGAGCCTCTTTTTCGGTATACCCTTGGTTTGCATCAAAGTATATCTCTATCTCAGGTCCGACTATCTCACGAATCAGCACCAACTTCTCCTGGTCCTCGTCTACTGAGACACCACCTTTTATCTTGAGAGCACGGTATCCACGTTCAACCCACTGTTTCGCTTTCAACACCGTATCGGGAACACTTTGAATGCCGACAGTGATACTGGAAAGGATACTCGTACGTTTGCCACCCAGCAGCCGATAGAGAGGCAAGCCAGACTTTTTTCCGAGAATATCGAACAAGGCCATGTCCACCGATGCCATCGCCGTAGGCTGATCAGGCAGCGCTGCCAACAGCCGGAAAAGTAGGTCTCGGTAGGCAAGGGGGTCCTCCCCGAGCAGCAGCGGGACAGCAATATCGTGCAGAGCTCTTCCCACTGACTCCTCGTTCTCACCGGTCACCTCTTCATCGTACGCACTGCAACCGAATCCCGAGATACCCGAATCGGTATCGATGCGGATAAAATAGTTCACGGTACTCTCGGTCGTCGAATAGGCTATCGTGAACGGCTCCTCTAGGGTCAACGTCACAGGCCAGACTTCGCAATGAGTGATCTTCATGCTTCACCTCGCTTGTTCATCCGCTCAAGCAACATCTCCACGATCGGTGTCAGATCGTGTGTCAGGCCATCGAGTGCCAGAAGCCCGGTCTCCTGTGCGACACGCGCGCACTGCTCGTCAATTTCGTCGGGACGCATCCCCTCATGGTTGATCGTTATGGCGACAACCGGCTTCTCACTGATCAGTTCCACTGCTCGAATCTGGGTCTCCAGCGGATGCACCGGCGTCCCCGGTATGCCGTCATAGTCCTTTCGTCGTGGAGCATGCTGCATGATGATGACCTGCGGCTGACTTGCGGCGAGAATCTCGAACCCTCCAGGGTAGAGAGGATTCATGAGACTCCCCTGCCCCTCAATGACCATGACCTGGGGTCGCTCGTTGTCCCAAGCCTCCAAAATCGCATGCTCGATCTCTCCGGCAACGAAGTCATTGATCAGGGCATCCATTCTCACTCCGTAGCGAGCACCCTGCAACCAAGCGGTCTGACCGGTGCCTATCAGTTCTGTTGCAATACCCCGCTTCCTGAATGCTTCAACGAATTTCCACGCAATGGTTCGTTTGCCAATCGAGGAATCGGTTCCGAGCATAGCGATCCTGAAGGATTCAACCTCCTTGATCCGCCCGGTATAGCTGTGCAACTCATGTCTTGGGGGTGTCTTCCGAATGTCTCGAATCTGCACACCGCGCTTCTTGGCCAATCTAGCGAATTCGGGATCATCGGAGAGGAAGAAGTGCATACCACAATCTACATGCAATCCGAGGTCGAGTGCATGCAGAACATCGGCATGCATCTTCTCTGTAAGGCGCCCACCATCGGTTGCGATACCGAAGACGAAATGAGTGATCGGGGTCTGACTTTCGCGAAAGCGACCGACCGCAGAGTCTATATCGGCAAAGATCTCAATGCCGTTCGGCTTCCCTTCAAGTACATCCCCTGCATCCTCCCCCGGATGTTTGCTATCCACAAGACCGACTACATGATACCGCTCAGTGAACCGGACAAGCCCATGAGCGGTCTTCCCCCATATCGTATCGAAGTATTCATCACAATACACCAATGCATTACCATCTATCACAATCTCCCTCCTAGCCTCAATGCATTATGGATACTCCAGATTGCCCAACATATCAAGGGAGACTGCCCTGAACATGATTTTTATTGTGCAGGCCCCGATTGCTTGCTATGATTGAGCCTGGTCGGCACTGAGAGGAGACTTGCAGTATGAGAAAAACCCTATTGCTACTAGCATTGATGTGTTGTCTGGTCTCCGTGCCACTGTTCGCCAATGTGCAGGGTTCGTACACGAGAAAATCGATCACCGCACTCGATTCGGTATGGGTGTTCCCCCAGTCTCGCAGACTGGTCCACAATGAGTGGGCCTTCGATATGGATCGGTTCAAGATGTTTCTCGAGCACTATATAGAGTTGCCACGATTCGACTACAACGAGATTCCCGATAGTCTGAAACGCTCCTTCTCAAACAAGGCAAACTCCTTGTACGATATAGATATATACAACCTGACCCATCTATTGGAGACGACAGTCGTGCAGGAGATCGTCTCGGTGCTCAACGACCCCGATATTCAGGAGGCTCGGAAACGGAACTTCAAGGACGAGGCGAGTTTCCAGACCTTCGCAGCAACGAAAGCGAAGAGTTTCGGCTATACGTCGGATGAATTAGCTACCCTGTTCAATTCTGCCTACATTTATCTACCATTCATCTCCTCTGCCTATGTGCAAAGAAGCGAGGAGGGTCTCGATACAGTCCATATCAATGGGGGTGTCATCTGGTGGAAAATCGAAGTCGACGAGCAGGGAAGAACCTCGGCCCGTGAGGTCCTCACAGCCACCACCTGGGCCATGAGCGTGATCGACTATGACCGGGTGGTGCATCAGTTCTCGTTTGGAGAGGTGTCTTGGTATGTGAACCCGCTCGAATACGCTGTGTCCGATGCCATGGTGGCCTTTGCCAGAAACCTCTCGGGAAAGACCAGGAGCCTCGATGATTTCAAGCTGCAAGCTCAGATAGTGGAGACCAGTGGCCGACGTCTTGGCTTCCCCATCGGGAGAAACGAAGGTGTCCACTTGGACGATGGGTTCTACATCATAGGCTTCCGTGAGGATTCCGCGGGGAACGCCGTCCCCTACGAGAAGGGGTATGCGCGGGTCACAATGACAGGGTGGAACGATTTCGATCCGACCGAGATAACCTATGCAAGACAGATCATGGGAAGCAGAGCGAGTCTTGGCGATGTGATGATGGAGAATCCACGTCTCGGTATCGATCTCGGTCTGACCGCAGGTCTATTGGTCGGAACCCGAATCGATCCGATCCATACGCGCTATTCTGGAACCGATGGAATCGATGCGACGTCCACGAACCAGATAACGCTCAATGCCCGCTTCGCCTACAATCTTGCACCGATAGTGAATGTATCACAGCTGTTCGTCACCATGGATGTCGGCGTAGGCTTTCCGCTTGCCGACTCCTCGGTAGATGCCTCGCTCAACGTACTCTCTCCGTACCTTGGCGTGACCAAGGCATTCGGTGGTCGCATCTATGCCGCGGCAACGGTAGGTGCAGGGCTCGATATCGTGACGATCGACTATGACGAACCCTTAGACGAAGTCTCTATCTCTCACCGCGCGTTCGGCCTGAAAGCCGAAGTCGAGGTGGGCTATCTGATCAATCCGAATCTGAAAGTATCTCTATACGGCGGGTACAAACTCGGACTCTCGCCCTACTCGTCCAAAACCGAGTTGAATGGAAGCCATGTTGCGCCCCCGAATTCCGATGACCTGCAACTCGGCGGCGTATCGGCAGGAATCGGGGTCACCTACTCGCTGGGATCGTTACCGATCAATATCTTCGGATTCCTCGATCCTCTGAAGCAGTACTGACAGGAGTGTATATGAAAACGAATGGAATACGTATCATCTTGATTGCTCTTCTCATTTTGGGCACAGGTTGCCAGGGAACCAGTCAAACAGGCAGCTCTGACCTCCAAAGGACACCGGACATTCCGGTGTCCAAACGGGGAACCGTACTCGAGATGGTCTCCCCCTCGGAAGTACTGGTTGAGGCCTCTGGCGAATACTACGGTGTCGGGGGCAGCGTTCGGGCAAAAAGAAACGATGTCGATTCCAATGGGACAGACCAGGCTCTGATCGATGCCCGGAGAACCGCAATCTATGTGATCCTCTTCGAGGGATCCGATCCTGTGCTCAGTACGCCACAGGAACGAGCAGCATTCCAGCAGCAGAGTGCCTATTTCTATCATCCCGATTCGCTCAGGCGCTATATCACCTACGAGGATACCCTTTTCACCAGTCGAGTACTCATGGAGGATGGGACTGCGATCCGTGTCGCGAAACGGTTCAGGATCAACAAGGATCGCCTCTTGAATGATCTGAGCGACCGCCGAGTCATGGTGGCCAGAGAGCAACTACTCTCCACTGCAGGAACCCCCATACTCATGGTCATGCCCGATGCTCGAACCGGAGAGAGTCCGCTTGCGGTTCTGGCAGGCGACACGACTGCGAGACAGGCTGCTACGGTCATTCAGGGGTATCTCACGTCTAAAGGTTACGAGATCGTCGTGCCAGAGCAGACTGCCGAGTTGACCAACCTGATCCGTTCTCAACAGACGATGAGTTCGGGACAACCCGATTTCGCATATCAGATTGCCCTTTCGATCGGGAGCGATATCTACCTTACCTTCTCTGGATACGCACAGGAGGCATCTTTCGGCACCACCCGCTATGTAGCAACGGTGAACGCCTACGAGACCACCACCGCGAGACTGCTTGGCTCCGAGACGGGATACAGCAAGGAGCGGAAGGGAGATCTCATGGTATCGGTAGAAGAGGCCTTGAACGATGCTGTGGACAAAGTCCTCACCCGAGTGATGAACTACTGGAAGGAGGATATGCAACGTGGAGTGCAGTACAAGGTGATTGTGAGTATAACACCCGGACTCGACTCGTACGATATCGACTCGATACAACTGGCATTCATGGATGCTGTCTCAGACGTCGCACTCAGTTCCCGGGAGCTTGTTCTGACCAACGAGACGATCGACTACATCATCTGGGTCGATTCTGCGATCTATGATCGAGCACTCGGCGTCTATCAGGCACTGAAGACGGCCTTCGAGCGGTATGGAACTGGAGCGGTCATGGGAAGGAGTTCGATGAACCGGAAGCTCATGCAGCTCACCATCGACTACTGACCCACAAGGAGAACAGAAGCATGAAGAAGATCGTTTTCCCTTTGATCATCATACTGATCGCGCTCGCCGGATGCGCTTCGACCACGACCCTCGAACCGAGGGCTACCGACGTTACCGGGGAGGTGCAGACACCCCAGTGGTACCTCTCTGGTCAGGTTCCAGGCTACGGAACGCAAGAGTATCTGATCGGAACCGGTCAGGGTCCAACTCTGGAGGATGCGATTGCTGAAGCTCAATCGGTTATCGGCGGTCAGCTCAAGGTCTCGGTGGACTCCACAGTCGAGTCGTTCAGAAAGGAGAGCAACATCGATGGTCAGATGAATTTCTTCGAGACGTTCTCGGAGAGTTCCACAATCACCGTCAATGAGACTATCAAGGGGTCTCAGATAGCAAAACAGGAGCAGGTCGCCGGGACCTACTATGTCTTCGCGGCACTCCATATTCAACGATACATTGCTCAGTTGCTCATAGAACTCGGAGATATCCAGCGGCAGGTGACCAGCCAACTCTCCCAGGCTAGAAGCGCTGTACAACGGGCACTGGTTTTCGAGGCCATGGATCGATACAGCTCCGCATATGACCTGCTTGTCGACTACTATACGAAACGAGCCTATGTGGAGGCGCTCGCCCCGAACCAGGTACCACGAGGTATCACCAGTGCATCGGAAGTGGTCTCCGAAATCAGATCCATGCTCAGTGCGATCACGCTCTCGGTGGTCTCAGGGGATGCCCAGGAGGCCACACTGGGATCAGACCTACCCGAACCGGTGGTCTTCCAAGTGGCCTATCGAGCCGCAGGAGGACAACAGATCCCTGTTGCAAGCATTCCGGTCACACTCAGAGGAGCCGATCGATCATCGCTCGGACGATACACCACAGATAGCAACGGGAGGGTTTCCGTATCGGTTCAAGCCGTCCCCTCGGCACGAACCGGAGGCTCAGTGAGCGCTACCATGGACATGTACGCCATCATGGGTCCATTTGCCGGGTACGTGGGAAGGCCAGAGGCTCAAGTTACCTATACGATTACAAAACCGGTGCAGCAGCACACAGTCTCACTTCAATTGATCGATGCTGCTGGGAAGCGAATGCCAAGCCTCGAGCGAAGCGTTGCTCGTGAATTGGAAGGACTAGGAGTAGCTGTGCAGGCACAAAGCGATTGGAGTATCGTAGGTATCTGCTATGTCGTTTCAGAACAGCACATGAGCTCCTTTCAAGGGACACAGTACCTCGCCTCTGTAGAACTCGAACTTGAACTGTTCGATCCACAGTCGTCTCGACGCTCGAGTGTTGTGTTCCCGAGCAGCGGGATGAGCTTGCAGCATGCCGATGACGCCATCGTCAATGCCTGTGCCTCGGTGCGAGTCGATGCCAAACGTCTTGCTTCTCTTCTATCGGCGATCGAGTAGCACTACACGATCGGTTGCAGAAAGACATTCTGCATGAAAAAGAGGAGTATGTAGGCGAGCAGAGCCGATACGATCGGGGTGGCGATCCAGCCGAGAGCGATCCTTCCTAACAGGGGGAAGTTGATAGTGCGCCACCCTCCCTTCACCATACCGATACCGAGGACAGCACCTACGCAGGCTTGTGACTGCGATACGGGAATGAGCGGAAGCGCTGGCAGTCCCCGTGAAAGGAGAAACTCGGAGAGCGTGGTCGAAGAGAAGAGAAACAGGACCATCGATGTTGCGAGCACCACCACGAATGCAGAAACCGGTGAGAGCTTGAAGAGGTTGTTCCCTACAGTCATCATGACCCGCTTCGAATAGGTTACCACTCCTACCGATATGGCTATTCCTCCGAGCAGGAACAGTTGCTGTTCTCCCGATAGCGAGAACATGAAGAACTCCCTGGCAGGAAGATCCATCGTACCGATGAACACCCCCATGACATTGGCGATGTTATTCGCGCCAAGCGAGAATGCACCGAACGCTCCGGCTAGCAACAACCCGTTTCGCGTGTACCGATCGAGGAGCAACAGATGTACAGTCGACGTATTCACCAGCTTTCTCACAACAATGAACAACAGAGCAGCGAATATACCTGCGAGTATTGGACCATAGATCCAAGTACCGATGATTCTGGTGAGAACTCGCATATCTGTGGCTCTTCCGGTGAAGAAGTTCCATCCTACGATCGCTCCGACAATTGCCTGAGAAGTAGAGACTGGAAGTCCACTCTTGGTCATCCACATGACCGTGACTGCGGCACAGAGAGAGAGGACGAACGCTCCAGGTAGCTGGTCTATGACACCGAGCGCCCCGAGCCCATGCGAGGCTCCACTTCCGGCGATCACCGCTCCTAATGTGATGAATAGACAACTGATGATCGCAGCGGTCCTGAAACGAACCATCTTGGTGCCGACGGCGGTTCCAAAGATATTCGCGGCATCGTTAGCTCCAAGAGACCACCCCATGAACAGGCCACTCGAGAGAAAGATCAGACTGAACATATACGCTCCCCTACACCATTCGCTTCACTGCATAGACGAGGAGGTTCTTGGATATATCCTCCGAGATATCGGAAAGACTAGCGATCCTCCCACAGAAATCTCTGATCTGCATCCTGTTTGCCAGAAGAGGGATGTCGGCAGATTGGAACACGAACCGGATCAGCTGCTCTTCCAATCCATCTACCTCTTTCTCATAGAATTCAACTCGGTAGACATGCTCCTCCACTGCCTTTGTATGATTGAACAGAGAGCGGACGGCGAGCATGAGAGACTCGACCGCTTTGGTCGAGTACTCGGCCATGAGCAAAAGATTCTCCCGGATGCATTTGGGAAACTCGGGATTCTCCATGGAGAGTTCCAACAGTAATCGCTTGATATAGTCGAGAATATCATCGAGATCGTCCATGAGCATATAGACATCTCCACGGGTGTCGGGAATGAGCATGAAGGCATAGAGTTTGTATTTAATATCCTTCAAGTCATCATCACCCTTTCGCTCAATTTCGGTGACCTTCTGGATTCGCTCATCGAAAGCCCCCTGCCTACCGTGAATGTAGTCCTTCATCGCCTCACCGAAGTGGAGACTCGCAGCAGTGATTCCCTCGAGATACCTCTCGATATCCCCCATGAGCTCCTTGCTCTTGTTGGTGAAAACTTGCATTCCTTTTCCCTTCATTGCTGCACCTCCTGAAAGCATGTTCAACTTATTCGGCAGTAGTGTGCCATGATATCAACAGAATTCGTGAAAAGCAACTTTTCAATTATGGAAAAGCTTGTTACCATGGAGGACATCTCATTACAACTCAGTTTCTTCAAGGAGGAACGTATGAAAAAGATTTTGGTATTCGCTCTTGTGCTCGTTCTGGGCTCAGTGCTGTTCGCCGGCGGGGCGCAGGAGACAGCAGTGCAGGATGACACTCCGACCATCAGACTGCTTACCGATGCTACCGGTATCGACGACAAGTCGTTCAATGCTGCTGCTTGGCGTGGAATCGTCGAATTCTACGGTGACACCGTGGACAATACACCGAATCGTGGCAGATACTACGACGTGGTGACCGCACAGACACAGGATATGTACATTCCTAACCTCATGCAAGCTGCCGATGAGGGGTATGACATCATCATGGTCACAGGATTCACTTGGGCCGATGCACTCGGAGAGGTTGCTCCACTCTATCCAGAACAGAATTTCGTCATTGTCGATGTAGACTGGGTCGGCCAGCCGAATGTTATGGAATTCATCTACAGCGAAGAGCAGGGCTCTTACCTCGTAGGACTTGCCGCGGCATTGCAGGCAAAGGCAGAGGGAGTGAACAATCCCCGGTTCGGCTTCATTGGTGGAGTTCCCGGTGCAACCATCACTAAGTTTGAGATGGGCTATGTGCAGGGCATCCTCTCGGTATTCCCCAATGCAGACATCGTCGACTACTATGCAAACGACTGGGGAAAACCCGAGCTCGCGAAAGCTCAGGCAAAGAACTGGTATGACAGTGGTGTCTATGCAATCTTCTCGGCAGCAGGTGGAACCGGTAACGGAACCATCGCTCAGGCTAAGGAGTATCGCATGCAGGGCCGCAATGTGTGGGCAATCGGTGTTGACAGTGACCAGTTCGAAGATGGAATCTACTCCGGTGACAAGTCTGCAGTGCTCACATCCATGTTGAAGCGCGTGGAGAACTCATCTCTGTACTGCCTGAATGCAGTCCAGGATGGAACATTCACCGGTGAAGTGGTCAAGATGACCATGACAGACGAAGGTGTCGGATACTCAACAGCCAACCCAGAGCTGAAGGCCGAGGTCGTTGAGGCTGTCGAGGCTGCCAAGCAGGATATCATCGATGGCAAGATCACCATCTACGGAACCTATCGGGATGCATTGGCCGCTGGTGCTGCACCGGCAGGACTTGCTGCTCTCGATGACTAATCGAGCGCGCGAGATTCATTAAGAACAGAATCGCGGTGGTGCGTCGTTGTTCGACGCACCACTTCTATCCGGAGAGTATCTCGCCGAGACTCGCCGGACGGAAGACCTGAGGGAGGTACGATTGTGGAACATGCCATTGAGATGATCGGCATCACGAAAACCTTTCCCGGCGTAATTGCAAACGACAATGTGACACTCGAAGTTGCGAGTCAGGAGGTGCATGCCCTGCTCGGAGAGAACGGAGCCGGAAAATCCACGCTCATGTCCATTCTGTTTGGAGCTTACAACGCCGACAGCGGTACGATTCGAATCCACGGGAACGAGGTCGACATCAAAGACCCGAACGTGGCTACCGAATTGGGGATAGGAATGGTGCACCAACACTTCAAACTGGTGCACAACTACACGGTAACCGAAAACATAGTGCTCGGTATGGAGCCGAAGAATCGTCTCGGTGTTCTGGATATCAGACAAGCCGAGAAACGAGTCGCTAAGCTCTCCGACATGTATGGACTTCGAGTCGACCCCACCGAGCTGGTCGAGAACATCACTGTAGGTGCTCAGCAGCGGGTAGAGATTCTCAAGACCCTCTATAGGAATGCGAAGATCATCATTTTCGATGAACCCACAGCGGTCCTCACGCCGCAGGAGATCGACGAACTGATCGAGATCATCCGTCGTCTCAAGGCAGAGGGGAAGACTATCCTCCTTATCACGCACAAGCTCAAAGAGATCAAGGCTGTCGCCGATCGCTGCACGGTCCTCCGAAGAGGCAAGTATATCGGTACGGTCGATGTCTCGACTGCAACCGAACAGCACCTGGCAGAAATGATGGTAGGTCGTGCGGTGCAATTCGAAATAGAGAAACAGCCGGCACAGATCGGAGATGTAGTACTCTCCGTCAGAAACCTCTCAGTCGCCGACGGGTTGGGGAACCTGAAACTGAAGGACTTCTCAGTGGATGTCCATCGAGGAGAGATTGTCGGTATCGCAGGAGTCGATGGTAATGGTCAGACCGAGTTGCTCTATGGACTGTCTGGACTTTCGCCTGTAGTCCAGGGAACCATTCTACTCGACGGAAATGATATCACCCATGCGACAATTCGGAGACGAATCGAGCTTGGCCTAGGCCATATTCCAGAGGATAGACAACGCCATGGACTGGTGAGCGACTTCACAATTAGCGAAAACAGTGTACTGAAGAACTACTATAAGGCTCCATTCAGTAAGAAGTACGGAATATTGGATTATGAGAAGATCGATGCCGATGCAGAAGACCTGATCGAACAGTTTGATATCAGAGCTGGGCGTGGAGTCGGCACGATAGCAGGGAGTCTCTCCGGAGGGAATCAGCAGAAGGTGATCGTGGCACGTGAGATCCACCTTTCGCCGCATGTGCTTCTTGTAGCCCAACCCACCCGGGGTCTGGACGTGGGAGCCATCGAGTATATCCGTCACCGAATTATCGCGGAGCGGGACAAGGGTCGAGCAATCCTGCTCGTATCGTTCGAGCTCGATGAGATCATGAATCTCTGCGATCGGATCGCGACCATCAGCAAAGGGGCGGTCGTTGGGATCTTCGAGCAGCACGAGGTCACCGAACGAGAGATCGGCATGATGATGATGGCTGGCGCAAAGAGTGATGGAGGCGAAGCATGAGCACCAACTTGAAGAAGGAGACGCTGGCTACGAGAATCCTGGGGTCGGACGGGGCCGTATCGGTTCTGGTCGTGCTATTAGGCTTCCTCGTGGGAACCATTCTGGTGGGAATGGTCGGCAGAAATCCTCTGAATATGTACAAGGCGATTCTACAAGCTCTCAGTGGGTACAATATCGACAATGGGAGGATGAACGTCCGCTATATCGGTGAGACATTGAACTATTCGGTTCCATTCATCCTCTGTGGCTTTTCCATGGCGTTCGCTGCACGGGCCGGGTTGTTCAATATCGGAGGTGAAGGCCAGTACATCATGGGCATGACGGTAGCTCAGATCATCGGGCTGCTCGGACCTGCGGTGACCGGGCTGCACTGGATACTGGCTATCACAGGAGCCATGGTCGTAGGGGCATTCTGGGGAGGGATAGTCGGAATCCTGAAAGCCAAGTTCGAGGTGTCTGAGGTCGTGTCCACCATCATGCTCAACTATGTGGCTCTCTATCTCTCACGCATCATAAGCCTCCAACTTCCCGGAGCCACAACGTATAAGACGGCGAACTACCCCGACACAGCCCTGCTCAACAACCCCTTCTTCCGTACTATCACGAACAACTCCATGTTGAACAACGGATTCTTCCTCATGATCATAGCGGTAGTCGTCTACTGGTTCATCATGGAGAAGACGAACCTCGGGTTCGGTCTTCGTGCGACCGGTTTCAATCGCGAAGCTGCACGATGTAGCGGGATCCCGGTGGTAAAGAGCATTGCCATCTCCATGGCGATCGCTGGAGCCTTCGCGGGACTGGCAGGCGGTATCGTGGCTCTTGGGTCGTTCCGTTACGGGAGAGTCCTTTCAGGAATGGACAACTACGGATTCAACGGAATCGCAGTCGCGCTTGTCGGTAACAACACCGCTCTAGGGACCATGCTTGCTGGCGCACTCTTCGGGCTGCTGAAGAACTCGCAGGCACTCATGCAAAGTAAACAGATACCGAAGGAGATCACCTTCATCATACAGGGCCTTATCGTTGTATTTATCGCTCTGAGAGCGGCAATCGCTCTGTACTTCGCATGGCGGAGCAAGAGGCAGTTGCAGAAGGAGGTGTTGAAAAAATGAGCACACTTATTGGAATGATCCCCTCGATCCTGATGATTGTCTCGCCGATTCTCATAACCGCCATTGGTGGTATGATCTGTGAAAAATCCGGTGTGGTGAATATCGCACTGGAAGGTCTTATGGGTATCGGAGCTTGTGCTGCGGCATCGGCCCATGTGCTCATGGAGGCTGCAGGTGTCGGTATGCCATCGATCTGGTTGTCACTCGGGATCGGCGCACTCATCGGTGCAACATTCTCAGCTATCCACGCAGTGGCTGCAATCAATTTGAATGCAGACCAGACGATTAGCGGAACCGGTATCAACTTGCTAGCAGATGGCGTGACCATTTTTGCGGCACAGATCCTGTTCAGAGCAGATAGAACGAGAGAGTTCCGCATGGGAATGCAGACCGACGCATTAGGTATCTATCCCACAGCATACATCGCCCTCGCTGTAGTCGCCATAGCTTGGTTTGTCCTCTATAAACTCCCCTTCGGTATGCATCTGCGCGCATGTGGAGAGCATCCGCACGCTGCCGATAGTGTGGGTATCAATGTGAAGAAGATTCGCTATATTGCTGTATTGAGTAGCGGACTTCTCGCTGGTCTTGCCGGAGGGTGCATCGTCCTGACTCAGACAATTCAATACACATCGAACACCATCAATGGTCGAGGGTTCATTGCACTTGCTGCTGTTTCGTTCGGCCGATGGAGACCTGCGGGAGTGGCCTTCGCGGCATTCCTGTTTGGTACCGCCCAGGCGTTTGCTATCATTGCCAACAACTTTCCGGCTCTACGGGTCTTACCGACCGAGGTGTTCAATATCCTCCCCTACGTGGTCACTCTTGTAGCGTTGGTTATGTTCAGTGGTAAAAACTACGCTCCACGGGCTAATGGAAAGCCGTACATAAAGGGAGCATCCTGATGACTGTCCACAACCGAGCGAGCCGAGAAGATGTTGCACAGACTGTCCTATTCCCTGGAGATCCCGATCGTGCGGCGTGGGTTGCAGCCCAGTTTCTGACCGAAGCGAAGGAGATCACAGCGGTTCGCGGCATGCGCGGGTTTACCGGGACCTATCACGGGAGCCCTGTCACGGTCATGGCGAGCGGGATGGGGGGACCCTCCTCGGGTATCTACGCGTATGAGTTGTACACAGAATATGCTGTTCGCCAGATTATCAGGATCGGCACGTCGGGAGGTTTCTCGGAGGCGATACTGCCTGGCGATGTCATTCTTGCCATGACAGCGAGTACCGATAGTGCATGGGCTCATCAATATGCACTCTCCGGTACATTGAGTCCTGTAGCAGATTTCTCACTGTTCGACCAGACCGTCTCTATTGCTCGTGAGTTCGATATCCGTTTCCATGCAGGTATGGTGTTCTCAAGCGACCTGTTCTCTGCTTACAACGCCCTCGGTGCCGAGAGTTGGAAAGCATGGGCAGATATGGGGGCGTTGGCACAGGATATGGAGACGTATGCACTCTACTGCACAGCCGCGTATCTGAAACGAAAAGCACTCTCACTTCTGACCATGACCGACTGCTGCGTGACTGGTCGAGCTCTGGCAGATGATGAGCGCCTCACCGCTCTAACGCCCATGATCACTATAGCTCTTACGCTGGCAACACGACAACAAGGATAAAACACCATGACACCTAGAGAATCGTTCATGAAAAGTATGTACGACCGCTTTGCATGCAAGCGCTACCGAAACCAGCCGATCGCTTCGGAGGATATGGACTATCTGCTCGAGGCGGGTCGCCTCAGTCCGACTTCGTTCGGATTGGAAGGATGGCACTTTCATGTAGTGACTGATATGACTCTTCGAAAAGCGATGACAGACGCCTGTTTCGATCAAGAGTCTGTCGCAACAGCGCCGATGACGGTGGTGATTGTTGCATGCACCGCCGCATCATACGATCCGCACGGACCGTTCGTACGTGAGCGGGGAGAACGTTTCCCGGGAACACTTCAGGAGTTCGTAGACGACTATATCGGGTACTACCAATTTCTCAAGGATCACGGGAGAATCGACTGCTGGTCACGAGCACAATGCTATATAGCAGCTGCCAATATGATGCAAGCAGGTGCGGTCATCGGCATACAGAGTTGTGCCATCGAAGGGTTCGATGCGGAGAAAATAGCTTTATCGATCGACCTGGATACCGCACTCTGGCAACCGGCTATCGTCATTACCTTCGGCTATCCCGATGAACCGGTAAGAGAGAAGATCAGAGCCTCGATCGATACGCTAACGACCTATCACTGATCTCTACGGAAGGGTGCTGAAAGCCCTGTCTACCAGTTTCCAGAACCCGGCAACATCTGCCCCGACTCCCACTGAGATTGCACCATACTCGTTGGCAGGGCCGGCGATGGTCTTGCCGTAAGTCTCCTGATCGTGCAATTCGACTCGTATGTCGTGTCGTTCTATCGTGAATAGGCTGGGATCTGCAACGTAGGCGATACAACACGGGTCGTGCATTGCGGGGAATTCACTTCCATGTGCACGACAAGCTGCTCGGTAGAAATCCATCGATGCGTTGAACATTCCAGCAGACTTCGTCTGTACCTTTCGGTAGTGTTCGGCTCGTTCCTGATTCAGCTGCACCTGCAAGGTGACATCGAGTCCCATCATTACAACCGGAGCACCGCTGGAGAGTACGATTTCGGCAGCCTCTGGGTCGGCGAATATGTTGAATTCGGCATGGGGTGTTCGGTTACCTTTCCCCATGGAACCACCCATGAGGACTATCTGTTTTACCAATGCAGGCAACGCCGGTTCGAGGCGAATTGCGAGCGCGATATCGGTCAGGGGCCCGGTAGGTACCAGTGTGATCTCGTGTGGATGCGCTCGTACCATATCCACGATGAACTGCACACCGTGCTGTGTTTCCACGGTACGATTGTGGGGAGCGAAGACCGGACCATCGAGCCCGCTTTTTCCGTGGATATCACCACCGATCACCTGCTGTCTGAGAAGTGGGCGATCACACCCTGCGAAAACAGGTGCCTGCTCACCGAGCAGTGCACACACATTCAATGTATTCGTCAGCGTCTTCTCTCGTGTCTGGTTCCCTGCAACAGCTACCAATCCGAGCAGATCGATCTCCTGCAAACCTGAAGCCATAAGAATGGCAACCATATCGTCGTGTCCGGTATCGACATCTAGAATTATCTTCTCCGCCATCACCCTCTCCTCTCTCGCACTGTCGTGATTCGACTTCAGTATGCCAAAGAGCGCCATTCTAGGCAATCGGTATCCTTGACTTAACAGGCAAGTCGAACCTAAGATGTGGGGCACCACTAGAGGGAGAGAAAAGCAGATTATGCAGGTACCAACGACACACAACAGCGCCAAGCATGGCGACATTGCAGAGAGCATACTACTTCCAGGAGATCCACTCCGAGCGAAGTATATTGCCGAGAACTACCTTGAGCATGTCGTGCATTACACGAATGTGAGGGGCATGCTGGGATTCACCGGGACATACAAGGGAGAGCGGATATCCGTGCAGGGAACGGGCATGGGAGGACCTTCCATGGGGATCTATGCATACGAACTCATTCACGGCTATGGTGTGAAACGGCTGATCAGAATCGGCTCTGCAGGTGCATTGCAGGACTCGCTTCGACTCGGCGACCTTATCGGTGCAAGCACTGCAAGCTACGATACAGACTATAATCGCCAGTGGCATATTCCTGGAACTATCGTTCCTGCAGCATCGTTTCAACTGCTTCTTGCTGCTTCTCAGGCAGCCGAATCTTTCGGACTCTCGTTGAAGATCGGTCCAATCCTCTCTAGCGATCTCTTCTACACACCGAACGGCACGGAAGACCTGAAGCCTTGGAAACGGGCAGGACTGCTTGCGGTAGAGATGGAGGCGGCTTCACTCTATCTCACTGCCCAAGCTGCTCAGGTCGAAGCGTTGTGTCTGCTCACAGTTTCCGACCTTCCCTTCACCGGGGGAGAAATGACAAGTAAAGAGCGAGAACAGTCGTTGGACGATATGATCAGAGTCGGCCTATCGGTTGCATCAGAACACCATTGAGAAGATATTTGAGGGATCCAGTGACAACACACCATACAAAAGCACACACATTTCGAACGCTATTCACCAAGACCTTCACACTCAGCGCATTCACCGTAGGTGGAGGCTATGTGATCGTCCCACTCATGAGAAAAACCTTCGTGGAAAAACTCGGTTGGATCGAGGAACCTGAGATGCTCGATCTGATCGCCATAGCCCAGTCGTCGCCCGGACCCATCGCTGTGAATACCTCGATACTGGTTGGATACAAGATCGCAGGAGTGCCTGGTGCTCTCATGACCCTTCTCGGTACCGTACTTCCTCCCCTGATCATTCTCACCATCTTCAGCTACATCTACCATGCGATACAGGACAATGCCATTATCAAGACACTTTTCTATGGGATGAGCATCGGGGTCGCCATCGTTATCCTCGATGCCGTGACCAGCATGGCCAGAACCATCCTCAAGGCAAAGAAGATCCTTCCGATTATGCTCATGGGAGTGGCTTTCATTGCTGCGGTAGTATTCGAGGTACCGATCATATTGATAATCCTCTCCTGTGCCCTGATCGGCATAGGGGTGACTCTCGGATCTTCGTACTGGGGGAGTCGCCGATCTAATCAGAAGGGAGTATGACGATGTACCTACAACTATTCTGGAGCTTCATTCAAATTGGATTGTTCAGTTTTGGTGGTGGCTATGCGGCACTCCCACTCATTCAGCATCAAGTAGTTTCAGTTCATGGGTGGCTCACCATTCAGGAGTTTGCCGATGTCGTGACCATTTCCCAGATGACTCCGGGTCCCATTGCCTTGAACGCTGCATCGTTTGTCGGAACCCAATTACTCGGAATCCCCGGAGCAATCGTAGCAACGGTGGGTAATGTCATTCCTTCACTGGTGATCGTGTTGTCCCTTGCCTGGTTCTATTTCCGATACCGAAAACTCACGGTCATACAGGGCATGCTCTACGGTCTCAGACCCGCGGTCGTGGCTCTCATTGCGTCGGCAGGGCTTTCGATTCTCTTCCTCGCATTGTTCGGAGATTCGAAGATCCCTGAATCGTTCCAAGAGGTCTCCTGGTTCGCCGTCATATTCTTCGTGCTGGGTTTTGTGGTTATGCGTATGCGCAAACTCAACCCCATTCTCGTCATTCTCGGTTCCGGAGTGATCGTGGTGCTCTTGCAACTTGTCGGCGCAGCAATTCTCTGAAGCGATTGTCAGCGTAACCGAAGAACATCTTCACTGACTCACAATATGGGTTGAATCGTCTGAAAGAAGGGCTTCTCAGACGATCCTTTGGGCACCCTCCATAACAGAACTGAAGATAAGGACATCGCAAACAACGCTTATCAAGCTTCGTCTTCAGTTCACCGAAAAGGGCCTGCCTCTTCCCATTAAGGATCTGTTCTAATGAGGCATCTCCGTTTACTGCCCCCAGTCGCCATGCATCATCAACGAAAAAATCACAGGAAAAGATATCTCCATTATGTTCCACTACCAGATAATCCCCACATCGCTTTCGTTCTGTACATTCGGGCGATTCATGCCCCATGTATATTGCAGCATAGTTCTCGAACTGTCGAATAGCGGTACTCGGTCTTCCTTCTGAAAAATCATCTACCCATAGATCAAAAAGATCACAGAGAAAACGTCCATAAGATTTTGCAGTTACAGAATAATCTGCAATAGACATCGACTTGTTGTCTGTCGTTTCAAGTATCGGAATGAACTGCATATAGGTAAATCCAAGACTCTTTAAATATACGTAAATTCT
>CAYYOL010000025.1:0-33577 GCA_964473245.1 uncultured Spirochaetaceae bacterium | reverse complement strand
ATAGATCATCCGGAGGGGGCAAAAGAGAGGCGAAACAGGTGGCACAGAGAGTCTTCCCTGCACCCGGAGGACCGAAAAGAAGCGCATGGTGCCCACCTGCGGCAGCAACGGAAAGGGCATTCTGCACTCCTTCAAGCCCCGCCACGATATCGAATGTCGGCAAGTCCCCCTCATACTGTGGTGCAGGATACCGTTCTACGGAAAAACTAATCGATCCGGCAAGCAGCTGCTTCACCGCTTGGACCGCTTCATGCAAAGTGGAGACCTCGTAGACCAAATCTGGAAGAGGCCCCTCTCCTTGCCTAGGAACAATCACCATGGAACATCCATGGTCCTGAGCCGCAGCAATCGCAGCGTGTACGTCTTGAATAGGAACTACCGAACCATCAAGCGCCAACTCTCCTACGACCAGAACCGGAATATCCTGCACGGGGGGAACCTCTCCTGCAGCAACCTGCTGAGCGAGTGAAATGACAAGTGCTATCGCAAGATCGAGTTGCGAGCCGGTTTTGCGTATACTTGCAGGAGCTAGATTGATGAGGACCCGTTTCTGAGGAACCGATGCTCCAGTGTTCCTCAGAGCGCTTCTCACACGTTCTCTCGATTCACGAATGGCGCTATCGGGCAACCCGACTACGTCGAACCCGGGAAAACCCTTCCTTAAATCTGCTTCCACAACAATGAAATCACCATGAAATCCATGACTAACGAAACTATACATGCGCATACACATCCTCCATTACCTATATAACGGAGATACGTGATATTCTGCTTCATATGGCCAATCAGGAATTGTTCAGCAGGAGATCCATCTCTTGGCGAACCATCAGATCACACTGCTCATTGAGCTCTATACCTGCATGTCCTTTAACCCAGCGCCAGGTTACCGGTAGCTTTGCAGCCAATTCGTCCAGAACCATCCAGTACTCACGATTCTTGACCGGCGCTTTCGATGCGGTACGCCAACCATTTCTTTTCCAGTTGTGTATCCAGAGGGTGATGCCCTGCTTCACATACTGCGAATCGGTGTTCACTTCCACTGCTTCGATAGGCACACCGAGTGAAACGACATAGCGTAGCGCCTCGATCACTGCGGTAAGCTCCATGCGATTGTTTGTTGTCTGAGCCTCGCCACCACTGCGAGCAGTCAGCTCGGAATCTCCCTCATATACAATGAAAGCCCATCCGCCTGGACCAGGATTTCCCGAACACCCACCGTCTGTATATATAGTCAATGATTTCTGCATGCGCACATCGTAGAAGATTGGAGCGCATAAGGTCAAGAAACCTCCCCCATGCGGGCACCAGCTTTCATGAGCAACTCTATGATCTGATCGGAACAATAGTTGAATCGGGCAATTTCTAGTGGAAGCAGACCCTCACCATCTGGCTCATTCACATTGCAACCTGCCTCGATGAGCGCCTTAACAACCATGGTATTGTCATCCAAATGACACCCGAGTGCATAGTGAAGCGCACTCTCCCCTGTGTTTGATTTCATATTGACATCGATGGTCTTCGGTATAAGTAAAAGCGCAACATCGTTCACATCGGCCGCACAGGCATGCATGAGAGGAGTCATGCCATGGATATCCTGGGTGTTCACATCGACCCCACCTGCGAGCAATTCCATAACTATCTCGACATCGTCCAACGCATGAATGATGACAGGGTACCCCTCTGAATCGACAGCATTCACCTGAACGCCGAGTTCAAGAAGGGTACGAACCATCTCTATCGGTTCTGGATTCTCGTAGATTGCCACCACGAGCGCATTTTGTTCCACAGATTGGTCATCGTTCAACCACAATTCATCGAACTCCATATCATAAGGCTCATCGGTATGCGGTTCAAGATAGAGATCCATAGGCATGGTCGTGTCGATGTCAGCTCCCTGCTCATGAAAGAACCTGACCAAGCGATCGTGGGTATTTGCCGCTGCACTCAGCAGAAACAGCAGATTCTTGTCATCTTGAGAGATTGACGGTAACCGTCCGTACAGATAGAGAGCGACATCGGGGTTCGGGTTGTTTATTACCGCTAGGCTCACCAGATCGACCGAGTTCTCTGCTCCCGCCTTGAGCAGAGTCTCTACAACCGAGACATTCGGATTATGAATAGAAGCATACCAAAGAGGTGAATGACCCTCTTCATCCGTTTCATTGACATCTCTGATCTGGACCAGTAGAGGCTCGAGGTCGGTACCGGCCGCACACTCTTCGGCCGTGTTACAGAGCCGAGCGAAGATTTCCGAGTTATCCATAATTCTGACTCCTTGTCTTGCATTGTACCACCTCCGAGGACCACTGGCTATGTAGATTTTCTCGATTTCAGTGTTAGCGTATCATCCGTGTGTTTGCTTTCAGTATATTAGCATGCTAGAATGCGCTAGGTGGTATACAGAATTGAACAAGCATGGTTATATACCATACGGTAACTGAATACTGGGAGGAAGATACATGAAATCGAAATTTGGTGTGGCGATAATTGGCGTTGGAGCCATTGCAAAAGCCCATATCTTGGCCTACGAACAATTTCCTGAAGAGTGCAGTGTGCTGGCACTCTGCGACATCTATCCCGACAAAGCCCGGGCACTTGCAGACGAAATGGACTTGAAAGCAGACATCTACAACGACTATGCAGAACTGTTGAAACGGCAGGATATAGATATCGTCTCGATCTGTCTCCCGCCGAATCTCCATGCCGAAGTATCCATTGCGGCAATGGAAGCTAAGAAACACGTCCTCGTGGAGAAACCCATGGCACCATCCCTTGCTGAGTGCGATGCCATGATAGCAGCATCGGAAAAGAACCGGGTGATTCTCTCCCCGATTGCTCAGAACCGGTTCAGAACACCAATGATGCGGTTGAAGACACTGCTGGACGACGGGATCGGAGGGAAAGTCCTCCATGCAACGGTGAACTCACTCTGGTGGAGAGGTCAGAACTACTACGACCTCTGGTGGCGTGGAACCTGGGAGAAAGAGTGTGGCGGTTGCACGACCAGTCATGCGGTGCACCAGTTGGATCTGCTCCAGTGGATGGTGGGCATGCCTCAGGAAGTGACCGCTGTCATGAGAAATGTCGGACACGACAACTCAGAATGCGAGGACTTGGCGATCGGCGTTCTTGCCTACCCTGAGATGCTCGCTCAGGTAACAGCATCGATAGTCGCACACGACGAAGGACAGCAGATCATCTTCCAGACAGAGCAGGCAAGACTCTCCTCACCCTGGAAAGTCGCCGCATCGAAACCGCTCGAAAACGGCTTCCCTGTCGATGACGAAAGCATGGCTCTCAGTGTAGATGCTGCGTACGAGTCACTACCTTCAGTGACATACGAACGACATGCGGGACAAATTCACAATGTGTTCTCGGCAATCAGAGGGGAAGAACCACTGCTCATAGACGGAGTACAGGGTCGCAATACCATTGAACTCATTATGGCAATCTACAAGGCGTCTGTAGAGAAAAGGACGGTTGCTCTTCCGATAGACAAGAACGATCCTCTGTATACGAGAGAGGGACTCGTTTCGAGCATGCCACGTTTTCACGAGAAGAAGAGGAGTGTCGAGAATTTTGCAACTACCGATATTACGCTCGGAAAAGACGCAGATAGCTGATTCACTTTGCGAAATATTGGGGAAACCGGTCAATGAGGAGTTTTTGGTCAATCAAGACATGATCGAGATGCCGTTGCATTTCTGTAGCGGCTATTGATCCATCCCCTCTCCGAATGGCCTCGAGAATGGCCTTATGGTCGGTGACCAGATCCTCAATCGAAACGAAATGCAGACTCAATTTCCGTTCTCGGTCGAAATGTGCCTGAAAGTCGGTAACAACACGATACGTGGCTTCTCGATCACAAATCCTGAATAAGGTTCTATGAAAATCGTTGTCCAGGTGGATGAACTGGTCAATATCGTTGTGTTTCCCATGATACTCTTGCATCATGACGTTCGATTCAAGTGCATGGAAATCTCGTTCATCGATCATGCGGCTCACCTGTCGAACCACTTCAAGCTCGACAAGCTCACGGAGAAAGTGCCCCTCCTCGACCATCTTCGGATCGATCAGTGAGACTGTCGTACCCCGTTGTGGAACAATGTCCACCAGTTTCTGACGCGAGAGGTCAAGCAGAGCCTCCCGAACAGGAGTCCTGCTTATCGAGAGCTGATCACACAGGATCTTCTCCGAAACCGTGGTTCCAGGAACGAGAAACAACTCGAGAATATTGAAACGAATAACTCTGTAGGCATAATCGCGGGCACTTTCACGCGCACCACGTTCAAGAACTTGTAACATTGCGACCTCTCTATTGGCATACTAGCATAGTACTATCATCGGCTGACAGCACCTGTCAATCTTTTCTCGGATAACTTATACGTGGGAAACACACGAGACAGGAGAAAAAATCACCAATCCATATTAACTTGACACATTGACTTAGAGTGTTCAGTACCATACCATATGCGAGAGACCACAATACATGCGAACACTCTTTCGGTCCACTACGGACCAGAGGGAGTACGAGTACGACTCCGATTCGAAGGAGGCCATTCCATGATCATCGTACGCGAGGTGACCACCAGGGCCGACTGGCACACCTTCCACACCTTCCCCATCAATCTGTACGCCGACACACCTCAGTACATACCGAGCTTGATCCAGGATGAGAAAAGGAGTTTCAATCCAAAGAAAAACCCTGCTTACGACTATGTAGAGACCATCTGCTTCCTCGCCTTCGCCGACGGGCGTCCGGTAGGACGGATCTCCGGTCTTATTAACCATAGGATGAACGAATTGAAGCACGAGCGAACCGTCCGCTTCCACCGATACGATGTCATCGACGACTTTGAGGTCTCGAAAAAACTCTTCGACGCCATCACCTGTTGGGCAAGAGAACATGGTATGAATCGGATGATCGGACCTATTGGCTTTTCCAATCTGGACAAGCAAGGTCTCCTTGTCGAGGGTTTCGAAGAGACGGGAATGCTCATCACGCTCTACAATCACCCCTACTATGAAGAGCATCTACAGAAACTGGGTTTTTCAAAGGATGTCGACTGGGTCGAATATCGCATTGCGGTACCTGAGAAGATCGACGATAGAATCGAGCGCATCTGCAATCTTGCCATGAAAAGAAACGGATACCGCCTCCTTGAATTCAAAACGAAACGAGCAGTCGTGCCCTACGCGAAACAGATGTTCCACATGTACAATGAGTCATTCGCAGCGTTGCACGGATTCATTGCTCTTTCCGACAAACAGATCGACAGAGCTGTGAAACAGTTCATCGGACTCATCTCTCTCGACTACATCTTCATTGTGGTAGATGCAGAGGATCAGGTACTCGGCTTCGGTATCATGGCTCCCTCGCTGTCAACGGCCCTGAAGAAATCGAAAGGACGCCTCTTCCCACTCGGTTGGTATCGGATACTCCGATCGATGAGACACCATACAGTTCTTGATATGTACCTTATCGCTGTGAAACCGGCATATCAAGGGCGCGGGGTGAATGCAGTGATCATCAACGAGGGGGTGAAAAAAGCAATGGAACATGGTGTCCATTTTGCAGAAACCGGTCCTGAGCTTGAAGAGAACGTGAATGTCCAGTCACAATGGAAATTGTTTCAGGTGCGCCAGCATAAGAGAAGACGCTGCTTCGTCAAAACCCTGGAGGAGTCGATCTAGCCGCCCCTACCATCTTGGAATGCTCAGCGAAAAATTTTGGGAGAGGAGATTTTTTTCTTGCAATTGGTATACTAGCATGCTAGTCTGTTCACGAAGCGGAAAGCAAGAGGAGTCACCAACATGAAAATGGCTTTGCGATGGTTCGGTCCATCGTTCGATAGTGTGAACCTACAATCAATCAGGCAGATCCCCGGTGTAACGGGTGTAGTTACTACATTGCCCGATCTGGCTGCCGGTCAGCCTTGGCCAATTAAGCGGATTCAGGATTTGGCGAAAATGATCGAAAGTCAAGGGCTCCAATTGCATGGAATAGAGAGTGTGAACATTCACGACTCTATAAAAGCAGGAACCGATCAACGCGATCACTACATCGATATCTACCGTCAGACGTTGAGAAACTTGGCTACGGTGGGAGTCGATCTGGTTTGCTACAATTTCATGCCGGTGTTCGACTGGACACGTACAGACCTCGCAAAGGTACGTGAGGACGGCTCAACGGTCCTCGCCTACGACCAACAGATTCTAGAGACCTACAAGCCGGATCAGATGCTCCATGAGATGGGTAAGAAATCAAACGACTTCCTGCTACCCGGCTGGGAACCTGAACGGCTGGGTGAAATACGGGAACTGCTGGGAATGTATCGGAACCTGACCGAAGAACACCTGTTCCAAAATCTAGTCTATTTCCTCGAAGCAATCATTCCGATCTGTGAAGAGACGGGAATTCGGATGGCCATACACCCCGATGATCCCCCATGGTCGGTATTCGGACTACCGAGAATCGTCAAGAATCGGAGAGACCTCGAGCGGGTTCTCGGAGCGGTGGATAGTCCATACAACTGCGCGACGCTCTGCACAGGCTCGCTCGGAAGCAACCCGGACAACCCGCTCGTGGATATAATCAGGTCATTGGGAAATAGAATAGCATTCGCCCATGTGAGAAATCTCAGACACACAGCGCCGGGAGTATTCGAAGAGGCGGCACACTTCTCTTCCGACGGTTCGTTCGATCTGTATG
This sequence comes from uncultured Spirochaetaceae bacterium, assembly GCA_964473245.1. Classification (GTDB taxonomy): domain Bacteria; phylum Spirochaetota; class Spirochaetia; order Sphaerochaetales; family Sphaerochaetaceae; genus CAYZJV01. The sequence continues at coordinate 26,865 of CAYYOL010000025.1, read as the reverse complement.
CCATCATGGAGGCTCTGTACGATGTCGGTTTCGATGGCGTCATTCGCCCCGATCATGGTCGAGCGATCTGGAACGAGGTGTCTCTGCCCGGTTATGGATTATATGACCGTGCTCTCGGATCTCAGTACCTGCTCGGGATATGGGACTCGTTGCTCCATACGAAAACAAAGAAAAAACGGATTTCTGTGAGAAATCCAGCGAAAATCATATCTGCAGCAAACATCTTCGCTGTAGAGAAGGAAGGTTCTCATGCGTAAAAAATTATTGGTAGCTCTCATGCTCGTGTGTTTCGTAGGCACGCTGTCGCTCTTTGCCCAAGGTTCTCAGGAGTCGAAGGTATACAATCTGCGCACATCCACAAACCTTGCACCGGGAGGAACTGTCGGTAAGGGTCTCGCCTATTTCGTTGAATTGGTCAATGAAGCATCCGATGGAAGAATCAAGGCCACTGCAAACTATGGTTCCGAACTGGGTAGCCAGAGAGAGCAGGTCGAAATGGCTCAGACCGGATCGCTAGAAATGGTTGTTGCTGCACCGGGAACAGGTCCTGGAGTCTGGGTGCCCGAACTCATGATGTTCGAGTTCCCCTACCTCTTCGAAGACAACGATCACTACCTCAGAGTTCTCAAAGGGATGGAAGAAGAGGTCTCGAATCTCGTAAAACCACACGGCTTCACCGCTGTTGCAGGACAGTCTATGGGGTCAAGACATATGATGACGAACAAGCCGATCAATCAATTGTCCGATCTTGCCGGGCTCAAAATGCGTGGTCCGAACGCAGTGTACATCTCTATGTTCAACAGACTTGGAGCTTCAGGAACGACCACCGACTGGAATGAGATCTATAACGCGATCAGCACTGGTGTCATCGATGGTATGGAAGCTTCGCCGAGTATGATCTACTCCATGCGCTTCCACGAAGTGGCAAACTACATGGCGGAGACAAATCACATCATGGCTGCAGTCTACTACTTCTTCAACACCGATTGGCTGGAGAGTCTCCCCGAAGATCTCCGAGAAATCGTACTGGATGCTGCAGACAAGGCTGCTCAGTATCAATCTGAACTCGACATTGCCGATCAGGAAGCTGCACTCGAAAAAATGATTGCTGAAGGTCTCACTGTCACACAACCACGGGATATGGACGCATTCGTGGAGGCAACCAAGCCCATGCTCGACGAATATCGTGCTAAGGGAGCAAATTGGGCAAGCTTCATTGATAAACTGCTTGCAATACAGTAGAAACAATGTATCTAATTCTGCACGATTCCCCCACTTCGGTCGGGGGTGTCGTGCTGTACAGTGAGGGGCTATATGCTACGAAAGATTTACAAGCTATTCCATGCGATACGTGTCACAGGAATCATTGCGGTACTCACCGTGATCATCACCCTCGGCACTGTCCAGATCGTACTCAGATATTTCTCCCCTGCCCAGCTCAGACCCTTCCCATGGGGCGATGAGATCATGAGACTATTGAATATCTGGATGGTCTTTCTGGCAGCAAGCCTAGGAGCAAAGGAGAATACCCATCTCAGTATGGATTTTCTGATCAAGAAACTCTTCAAACCTGAACGTGTCGAGCTGGTGAAACGAGGTGCAACCGTCATCGTGATCGTGGCCCTTGGTCTTATCATCTATCATGGAACGTTGCGTACGATTGCCAACACACGTGCCATGCTTCAGAATATCTCCATATCGATTTCTTGGTTCTATGCAGCGATTCCTGTCGGCTGCGCATACCTCCTCTTTGACTATCTCTTGATACTCATCTACGGAGAGCACCCATTTTCCAGGAAAAAAGAGAGCGGAGAGGAGATCACCGATGAAGATATCCCCGAGTTCCTCAAAGAGAACACCCCTGAAGGAGTGAAATAGTATGTTGCACGTTGCACTGGTATTCTTGGTACTCATCCTGTTCATCCTACTCGGATTCCCCATTTTCATGGCAACGATCATCACATCGGTGGTGTTCATCTTCGCTCTCGACATTCCCTTCTCGGTGGTCATAATCAAGTTGTTCGGGAGTGTCGATTCGTTCGCACTCATGGCGATCCCATTCTTCATATTTGCAGGAAACGTTATGATGGAGGCGAAGATCACCGATCGGATCGTCTCATTCGCCAATTCGATCGTTGGTCAGTTCAAGGGTGGATTAGCCCATGTGAATATTGCCGCATCCATCCTTTTCGCAGGAATCCAAGGCTCAGGGGCCGCCGATGCATCTGCAATTGGTTCGGTCATGATTCCCTCTATGACAAAACAGGGGTACGATGCCGACTATGCGGTTGCAGTGACCGCATCTTCCTCGATGATTGGTCCCATAATCCCACCGAGTATCGCTATGATCATGTACTCCTACTATACAGAACTGTCTGTAGGGAAACTATTTATAGGAGGGCTGCTTCCTGGGATCATCATCGGTGTGGCACTCATGGTAGTCAACGGCATATACTATAGAATCCGAAAATACGACATGCCACAACACCGATTCAGCTTCCGAAACTTTTTCCATGAGTTCGGAAGATCCATCGGCGCCCTGATCATGCCGCTAATTATCATCGTCGGAATTGTAGCTGGTGTATTCACCCCCACCGAATCGGGTATCGCAGCTGCACTCTATGGGATAATCTACGGGTTCTTCATCTCAAAGAATCTCACCTGGAAGAAAATGCCGAAAATCATTCTAGACTCTGCCGCAACCACCGCCATGGTCATGGTTACGATCGCAGCGGCTGGCGTGCTCTCGAACGTTCTAGTCAGACTAAATTTCCAAAACGAGATAGTGAATCTCGCTGTGACATCGTTCAGCAGCCCCTATACAGCGACACTGTTTCTCATGTTGGTAGTTACCATACTCGGTTTGTTTCTCGATCCAACTGTGTTGATTGCTATGTTCGCCACGGCCATGCTGGCAGCGGGGACCGCACTCGGGTTCGAACCGATCCACTTCGGAGTACTCATGGTTATTACTATGCAGTTGGGTGCAATAACCCCTCCTGTGGGCACATTCTTGTTCATCAGTTGCTCGATAGCCAATATTTCCTTGGAGAAAAGTACGAAAGCCCTGTTGCCATTCTTCCTTGTTGAAATTATCGTGACCGTATCTATCCTGTTCATGCCGTGGCTCGTTACAGGATTGACTAGCCTACTATTCTAAGGGATGGTAGTACTGAAAGGGGATAATATGCAAAAAAAGGCAGATGGACAGAATTATGCACCGAAGGGAGTGAGTAAACCGGTATGCTCACCAGGAGACTTTCCAGTTGGAATCATCGGTTTGGATCATGGCCATATCTATGGCATGTGCAACGGGTTGCAAGAATCTGGAGCATCGATCGACTTCGTATACGATCCTGATCCTGAAAAGGTAGCAACCTTTCTAGCTCGATTTCCAGATACTCGAGTAGCGCGTTCGGAGCAGGAGATACTCGAATATGAGAAGATCAAACTTGTCGCGAGCGCATCTGTTCCCGAAGACAGAACCCCACTCGGTATCCGAGCCATGCAGCATGGCAAGGACTTCTTCGCTGACAAACCCCCCTGTACCACGAAAACACAGATCCAAGAGGCACGATCCTGTGTAGCCGAAACTGGTATGAAGTTTGGCGTGTACTACAGTGAAAGACTCCACGTTGAGGCAGCGACCCGAGCGACCCAGCTCATTCAAGATGGAGCGATCGGACGAATTGTCCAGGTTATGGGTTGGGGCCCGCACAGGGCAGCAATACATACCCGACCCGCCTGGTTCTTTGATAAAAACAGGTACGGAGGAATTTTAGTCGATATCGGGTGTCATCAGATCGAACAGATACTATCGTTCAGTGGATCGGAAGATGGGACGGTCACCAGTAGTAGAATCGCGAACTACCATCATGCGCAATATCCGAATTTCTTTGATTTCGGCGATGCTACACTGACGACCGATACTGGCTGTGCCGGCTACTTTCGGGTAGATTGGTTCACCCCGAACGGACTGGGAACGTGGGGAGATGGTCGCACGATCGTGCTCGGAACCGATGGATACATCGAATTGCGCAAGTACTTGGACATTGCACGCGACCCAGAAGGGGATCATGTCTATCTTGTGAATCACGAGGGTGAACATCACGAATGTGTCGCGGGGAAGGCCGGTTTTCCGTTCTTTGGCCAATTCGTCCGTGATTGCCTGGACAGAACCGATCGTTCGATGAATCAGGACCTCGTGTTCCGTGCAATCGAGCTAGCGGTCGAGGCAGAGAACTCAGCTACGAACATTACAGAAAGAGAGGGGTGAATCATGGCTATTTCAGGGAAGATCGTAGTAATCACTGGGGCTGGAGGTGTCCTGTGCAGGGAGTTTGCTCGAGCTCTGGCTGCCGATGGAGCGAAAGTCGCACTCTTGAACAGAAGTTTCGACAAGGTAGAGCTTCTAGCGAACGAACTGGTTGGGCAGGGAGCTGAAGCACTCCCCTTCCAAGTGGATGTGCTCGACAAGGAGGGTCTTTCCAAGGTACGAGCATCCATCAGGGAAGCCTGGGGTCCCTGTGACATCCTCATCAACGGTGCCGGTGGGAATATGAGCAAAGCAAACACCTCGATTGAATACCACGAAGGGGAGCCTGCTACAGACGAGACCTCCTTTTTCGATCTGGAGGACAATCAGATTGAGGCAGTGTTCAATGTGAACTTCATGGGAACATTGCTTCCCACAAAGGTTTTCGCACAGGACATGGCCGGAAGAGACGATTGCTGTGTTCTGAACATCTCTTCGATGGCTGCCTATCATCCCATGACGAAAGTTCTTGGCTATGCGGCAGCAAAAGCAGCTGTGAATAATCTCACCGAGTGGCTCGCAGTCCATTTCTCGAAAGTCGGCATACGAGTCAATGGATTGGCACCTGGATTCTTCGCCACTGCCCAGAACAGATCTCTCTTATTCGACAACGAGGGAAATCTCACATCGCGATCACACAAAATCATCGCAGGAACCCCTATGGGGCGTTTTGGCGAGCCAAAAGAGCTTGTCGGAACAGTGAGATATCTGGTCGATTCGGCACAATCCGGATTCGTGACTGGAATTACCGTTCCAGTAGACGGTGGTTTTCTCGCATACTCGGGAGTCTGATTACTTACAGTAAAAGCTGTCGTGCAGGTACTTGACACCCTGCCTGCAGCACCATACCATGACCATCAAGCGGTTCGGATGGTTCCACGCCATCCGCTAAGAGGGAAACGGGTGAAAGTCCCGTACGGTCCCGCCACTGTTATGAGGTAAGAACGGCTGCCGAGAGGCAACCACTGGAGTTCGCTCCGGGAAGGAGCCGTTACGTATTCCTCAGAGTCAGGAGACCTGCCGCTTGAGAACCTGTCGATCGATTCGATCGGACCTACGGTGCATAGGTCGGGTGTGCAGTCTCATACCCAGCACAACGGAAGGAGTCATGGGTATGATCATGTCACGAAAACGAACCCTTTTGCTAATGCTCAGCATGTTGCTGGCTATTTCGATCTGGTCGCCACTTACGGCACGAGGTGCATCCGAACATTCGCCTACAGAACAGGTAGTGACTGTCACAGATTCACGAGGCATCACCCTCTCATTGCGTAGCTATCCACAGCGCATTGTCTCACTGAGTCCGAATATCACTGAGACGATATTTGCCCTTGGAGGATCGGACAGGCTCGTTGGGATAACGGACTACTGCGACTACCCGGAAGCGACTCGTGACATTCCAACAGTTGGAGATCTGCTCACACCGAACGTCGAGCGAATTGTGGCGCTCGAACCCGATCTCGTCATCATCAGCAATCTGGGACAACTCCAGACCATTGAAGCGATAGAGCGAACTGGCATTCCAGTCTCATTCATCGATGAACCGGAGTCCATGGAGGGGACCTATGAGATTATTACCAAAACAGGTTTGCTCATAGGCAAAGCCGAAGAGGCACAGCTCCTGATCGAGTCGATGCAAAAGACCATGGCAGACATATCAGGGATCGCATCCGAGCCTCATCCAACCGTGTACTATGTTGCAGGCTTCGGCGAGTGGGGAGATTTCACAGCAACTGGAGATACGTTCATCCATGACATCATCACACGAGCTGGCGGAGACAATATTGCCAGCGATGCTGTAAACTGGAGTTTTCAACTCGAACTGCTTCATGCATACGATCCCGATATCATCATTCTACCGCCACTATGGGGCTCCACATTCGAAGAGACATTGCAACAGTTCGTCGATCATCCGAGTTACGCGCCGCTCTCCGCTGTACAAGCAGGACGAATTATCACGATAGATAACAATATCATAGAGCGACAAGGACCACGGAGTGCACAAGCTGCAATGCAACTCGCCGAACAATTTCTCATGCATGCGTGGTAGCGATCATGGTTAAGAAGCGGTTCATCTCGCCTTTGGCGGTTACTCTACTGGCCCTGCTCCTACTTCTACTCCTGACTGCCATGTCACTCGGTCCAGCCGGCATTCCTGTATCTCAGATTATACACATTCTCTCTGCAGGCCCTCAGGCAGGTGATAGTGCGACTACATTCAGCACAGCCCAACACAGGATCATCTGGAGTCTCAGGCTCCCCCGACTGCTCACCGCATTGGTCGCCGGCATCGTGCTCTCAGTCTCGGGAATGGTGTACCAATCCCTTTTCCGGAACCCCATGGCTGATCCCTATGTTCTGGGTATTTCAAGTGGTGCTGCATTCGGCATCTCATTAGCTGCCTTTCTCGGAATCATCGGAGGAGCTACCGGTATATGGCAAGTTCCGCTTGTAGCTTTTGCTGGAGCTGCGGGAACCGCTTTCGTGATACTGATTCTCAGTGGTGGAGTGCGAAGGTCTCCCACGACACTGCTGCTCACTGGTGTGGCCTTGAATTTTCTCCTCTCTGCTCTCATGACGCTGTTCATGTATTTGAACCGGGCACAACTGCAGAGCATTATGCAGTGGACACTGGGAAGCTTCAGCTCGGCATCTTGGGCGAAGCTCGGCATATTGACTGTTGCAGCTATGATTGGCATAGCTCCGATACTCTTTCTGACCAGAGAACTCGATATCCTTCTCCTCGATGAATCGTCAGCTCACGCACTTGGTGTATCGGTCCGAACTGTTCGCATCATACTCCTCGGGTTCACCACATTTGCCACGGCGGTGACCGTGGCTTTCTGTGGCACCATAGGATTTGTCGGACTCATGGTTCCTCACATCATGCGTCTGATCACCGGTCCACAACATAGAAGACTCCTACCATTTTCCATGATAGGAGGAGCGATCATGATGGTGGGAGCCGATACCATAGCACGGACTGCACTCGGTTCATCGGAACTCCCCGTTGGCGTGATCACCGCGATAGCCGGAGCACCGCTGTTCATTGTGCTCCTGGTCAATACCAGAAGGAATTCGCCATGAGTCCAACACAAGCTGCCGAAATAAAGCACCTCGACTGGGCATATCGATCAAAACCACTGTTCAGGAACCTCTCCATATCGTTTCCCAGTGGGTCGTTCATCACGATTGCGGGGCCGAACGGGTCGGGTAAAACAACACTACTCCGTCATATCCTCGGGATGCTCCATGGAAAATCGGGTTCGATTTCATTGTTCGAAAAACCGCTTGATGAGTACGCCCAACGAGAATTGGCTAGGACAGCCAGCTACGTTCCGCAACAGAGTCGACTTGAATACGACTTCACTGTCTACGAATGTGTTGCGATGGGACGATATGCACACGGAGACCGACTCTCAGTACTCCAGGAGACCGATCACCGTATCATTAAGGAGGCGTTGTCATCCATGGCTTTGTCGCACCTGTCCAATCGCATATCAACCGAATTGTCGGGAGGCGAATACCAACGTATGCTGATAGCCCGGGCACTGGCGCAGCAGTCCAAGGTCATTCTGCTTGACGAACCGGTGAGCCACCTCGATATCCATAACCAACGGGAGATACTTCGCCTGCTTCGCAGCCTCGTCGACCGAAATGTAGCCACCGTGATCTGTGTGCTTCACGATCTGAATGCCGTAGGTGCATTCAGCGACTTGGTCGTCATGATGCGATCGGGAATCATCGTTGCTGAGGGAACGGTACACGAAGTGCTCACGAAGGAGCGAATAGAGAGCGTCTATCGGATAGAGGCGGATCTTGAGATGGACAAAGCCACCGGCAGGCCCATCATTCTCCCCCGGTGGAGAGGTTAACCGGTTCGCTTGATAATATGGTGTCCGAATTGCGTGGATACGACTTGACTGACAGCGCCGACTGAGAGGCGTTTCACAGCCTGTTCGAATGCCGGAACCATCGCCCCCTCTCCGAACCAACCTAGGTCCCCACCTTTACTCTTGCTTGGACAGGTAGAAAAGTCCCGCGCAACAGCAGCGAAGTTGGCTCCCCCTCTGATGCGCTTAAGCAGATCTTCGGCGAGTTTTCTATCTTTCACCAGAATATGACTTGCACGAAACTCCATGATAGTCTCCTTGTCTCTTTACCGTATTTGTTCTCGCAGGATATCGATATAATACCTGGGCTCGAGTGGCAGGTTTGCAACACCGAGAGAGTTGCGCATTTCAGCTAATCGCTCTACAGCACGATTGATCAGACGTTCATTACCATCCTCGTACACTAATAATTCAATCTCGAGATACCATCCCAGATTGTGGACATATACTAGTTCCAATGTAAGATCACGTTCACTCCAAACAAAGCCCGTTTTCTCCTTGCGAATAAGTTCTCGATACCCCAGCGATCGAACGAACGTTTCGACCGACTCTTCTTCCCCTATCGGGACCGTAAATTCGATCTCTTTGTTCACCTCGATGCCGTCGTCTCGATGCCGCTTGATTTTCCGCGTTACCACCAGAGACGAAAAACTTTGTCGTAGGCGAAATTCGGCAGTCTCACCATCGAGGGTGAAGTAGGTATCTTGTTTCTTCAGCGGTAGTGGCTCGACTGAACCGAGCACAGTGCGGATTCGCCGTTCAATCTCTGGAACCTGTTGTTCTGTAAGAGCGACCTTGCACTCGATCTCATGCGCCATGACCTACCACCTACACTCTACTCTTTCCAAGGGAATATCATGCCCTTGAGCGTTCTGTGGCCAATGTTCTCCCTCTCATCGAATAGGAGTTCCTCCCATGGAATGTCTTTCTTCAGTGTTTCTGGGTGCTCCTCAATATAGTCGTACTTAAACATGAGGAGCTTCATGGCAACCTGACGTGAGAGCATTATTCCCGATGCTCCCGGGATGATGGTTGCAAAAAATAACGTGAGCAAGAGATTTACCAGATGGTAGAAACCGAAGAACAAAGAGAATCCAATATTGTCTGCCACGATGATGAGAGACTTCTTTAACGTCTTGAGTGGACGATCCTTTGGCATGTGAGTAGCCAGAGGATAGAAATACATCATAGCCATTGCTAAAGCTAGAGCAACCCAGAACATGAGAATGGCAATGAAGAAAGTCACGAGCGAACCATAGGAGAGGTAGAATGGGATTATGAACAGGGTGAGTGTCGCCAATACCAGATTCACCAGCAATTGCAATAGCGCGTGTCTCCAGATCTTCATGAAGCCGGCTTTGAATTCAGAAAACCCTGGTCTGGAATAATAGGCGAACTCTTTTACATGAACACTTACCATACCGGTGTAGAAAGCATGAAGTGCAAGTGAGACCACCGCAAGTGCGACTCCACCGGCAAATGAGACAGGTAGCAATTCCAATGCGCCATAGACACCACCGAGAACTACGAGATACCCTAAGTTCAGAGTCACCAATGAGATCAGATTGTCCCAGCCATCGAAGAATGCCTTTTTTATAAAGAAGCCTGTCATAGCGATAGAGTACCTATGTTCCAGAATTTTTGCAAGCTGAGCACGAAAATCAGGTGTGCAAAAGGTCCCGATCTGCTCTAGAGAAGACACTGACTATGTTATTTTCAGCAAATTCGACAAGGTGGTTTTAGGCGACCCGCGCAAAAGCCCCCTACCCACCTTGTCTTCTTCATTAGCTTATTTCGGAACTTACCCGAGTAGCTTCAAAGCTGTACGAACGTGCAGTTCGACACCGATCGGAAGTGATGCCTCATCGATCGTAAACTTCGGGTGGTGGTGCGGATAATCCGACTTGGCCTTGGGATTGTTGATACCAACGAATGCGAAAGCCCCCGGAGAATCGACCAGGTAATCGCTGAAATCCTCTCCGGCCATGGTTCTGATCTTCGTGGTGACCTTTGACTTGTCTCCGAGCACCTCAGCTGCGGCCTCACGCATGGTCTGTGCCATCTCGGGATCGTTTGAAAGCAGATTGTTTCCTACCTGAAATGAGAGATCGGCAGTCACTCGGTATGCGATACAGATATTCTCAACAATCCGTCTGAACCTCTCCATGATATCCTCTCCTCCCTCATAGAGAAACCGGATGGAGCCTTTCATACTGACTTCTTCAGGAACGATAGTCGTGTTGCTCCCCGCCTTGAATTCGGTGACCATGATGACAGCAGGATTGAGTGCATCGATTTCGCGTGTCTGGATTGTCTGGGCGGCTTGAACAATGGCTGAAGCTGCAATGATTGGATCGACTGATTCATGAGCGAAACCTGCATGTCCGCCTTTTCCCCTGACTTTGAGAAAGAAATAATGACTGGCAGCCATCTGTGGCCCATCCACAATGTCTATCTCTCCAGATGGAGTCTGGGACCAGAGATGAATGCCAAAGGATGCATCCACTTTGGGATTCTCCATCACGTGCTCGTCGATCAGCTTATAGGCTCCGGCATCTTCCTCATTTGGTTGAAAGACAATCTTCACAGTTCCTTTGAGATCATCTTTCATCTCAGTGAGAATTTTTGCAGCAATCAGCATCATCGACATATGGCCATCATGCCCGCACGCATGCATGAGCCCCGCATTTTCTGAGGCAAAGGACAGACCTGTCTCTTCTGTGACCGGCAATGCATCCATATCAGTTCTCAATAAAACTGTTTTTCCGGGTTTTCCGCCCGTAATTAGAGCCACGACTCCGGTTCCGGCGATTTTTTTTGGTTCAAGTCCGAGCTTTCCCAGATACTCCATAACAATCCTCTGCGATCGCTTTTCCTGAAACCCGAGTTCGGGATGCCGATGGAAATCCCGTCGAAGTTCAACAAGCTCATCATTCAATTGTTCAATTCGTTTCTTGATATTCATAACCATCATTTTCCTTACATGATTGAGACCAGAGACCCCGTACAGATCTCTGGCCCCATATTCAAAAAGCTAATACTATTTACTTCTGCGGGTCAATTTTTGTGAAATACTCGTCCGTCAGTTTAACAACAACCTTGTAGAACGCCATGATGACGATAAGGTTGATTGCAACCGTTGTTGCCATGAACGCATCAAGGAGACCCCAGACAACCTGAAGACCGCCGACCGCACCGACAACTAGACCAACCAAGAACAGAATACGGAAGGGAAAGATTACCTTGTTGCCGAAGCAGTAGGTCAGGCCGATCTCAGAATAGTATTCTGCAACCAAGATAGTTGTGTAGGCAAAAAAGATCATGGAGATCGTCACTACCATATCCCCTGGGCCCCAAAGTCCGATTTTAAAAGCACTCGCTGTGAGGCTTGCACCTTGCTCGCCGGTACCGATAGCGCCGGTGATGACGATGACCAGACCAGTGAGAGTACACATAACGATGGTATCTACGAAGACTTCGATAACACCCCAGATCCCCTGTCGAACCGGATGATCAACTGTTGCAGTTGCATGTGCGAACGGAGATGTTCCCATACCAGCCTCGTTGGAGTAGACACCTCGTGCAAATCCGTTCCGGATGGCGAGTATGAATGTAGATCCTGCAAAACCGCCGACCGCAGCTCCTCCGGTGAATGCACTGGACACGATAGTTCCAAATGCTGCTGGAAGCTTGCCAATATTTATGATGATTATCAGCATAGCTCCGATAAAATAGATAACTGCCATCAACGGTACAACTTTTTCCGCGACCTTTCCAATTCTCTTGATCCCACCGAGGATAACGAGACCAACGAGGACAGCTACGATGATACCGGTAAGCAGATGATCAATCGCGAATGAGTGGGAGAGCACGTCAGCAATGGAGTTTGATTGTACAGCACCAGAGATGAGAAACTGTACGAAGAACAGAAAACTCCAGATGAACGCCAACCAACCCCAGTTTCCTTTCGCTCCATTCTTCAAAATATACATGAAACCACCGCGATACTCACCGGTCTCGGGATCCTTCTCGCGGTAGTGTACACCAAGTACAACCTCAGCATACTTTGCAACCGCTGCAAGTACTGCCACCACCCACATCCAGAACAACGCTCCAGGACCACCGAGAGCGACCGCAACTCCGACACCTGCGATATTTCCAACACCGAGTGTTCCTGCAAGAGCCGACGATGCAGCCTGGAACGGAGTGAGGGTACCCTCTCCCTTGAGATCCTTGACGAACATCTTCCCGAACGTGTTCTTTGCAATATACCCGAATTTCCTGAACTGTAGGAATTTCAGGACTATAGAAAAAACAACTGCGGCGATGGTGATGATGATAATCAGCGGCCATCCCCACATGAACCCAATGTATGCATTGAGTACATTCATGAAAGCATCCATATACCCCTCCTTTTTTGGTATACTCATTGTAACACAGCACCCTCCCCACAGATGGAGCCGTTCTGCTGTCTGTACCACACGATGCCTGAGGTCATTGGTATATCTTGGCTGTTACAAAGTCATATCCCTTGAACAATAATTATAAGGGACCATACCGCTCACGTCAAGAGACGATTTTGACAGAGGCAGGGTCCTGTAAGGTAGATTGCACGTGTTCTATTTCCACTTCCCACCTCCAATATCGCAAACAAGCAGAATGAGTTGAGCCAAAAAAACACTCCCCTCACCCCGTATCCGTTAGGACGTTGGCAAGAGAAGTGTAATATAGCGGCGAAGGGACTCGGACCCCTGACCGAACGGATATGAGCCGTTTGCTCTACCATCTGAGCTACGCCGCCAAGCAATGTGTCGCAGAACACGACAGGCGCAACTATACCCATGAAAAGCAACCCTGTCAAGAGCCTTTAATCGGAAAACTGAATCGAAAACCGAGACGACATGGCACGGGAGAACAGGATCTCATACAGTCTCTAGGGAAGCACAAGTGTAACGATCTTCCAAACTCCCCTCTCCTCTTCGCTGAGTATCAGATTCCACCTCTGAGATACCATCTCGGCTTGTTTTACCAGAATTGGAACCAGGGTATAATCGGGATATATGCTCGCCTCTCCCACAGTGAACGTGGCTGGCAGGACCGATGCAAGTAGCCTCCCATGCAGTCGATTCAAAGCGGGAACCTCCTCAGAGTGCACGTACTGATCGAACCAGCTGGTTCCATAGAAATCTCGCATTGCCTGATAGACAACTCGCACCGACTCGTGGGTAGGTCTCAGAGGATCCTCGATACGGGAGAACTCAGCTGTTTGTGGAAAAGATCCTCCGCGATGCCTTGCCAACAACTGCTCTTGCATAACCGAGTCGGCAGCAACGGTCACCGTGACCAGAAAAAAGAGGATGAGGGAAATGTGTCGCCTCCACACTGTCATGGTTTTATGATTGCTTGAAAACAGGTCATTGTCAAATGCTGCTGGACACTCTTTGGTGCTTTCTGTAGGATTGCATTGATGGACAGAGACACCTTGCGCTCACAGATTGTACACCTCAACGCAGACTATACCCATACCGTCAGAGATCCACTTTGGCGAGACATTCCGCTCTCACCTGGATTCAAGGCTCTGTTTTCCAGCACTGCCATGCAGAAGTTAAGCCGCATCAAGCAGCTTGGTCCCGCTCACCTTGTATACCCTGGTGCAGTGCATACCCGACTCGACCACAGTATTGGGGTGTTCCATGCGACTCGACTCATTCTCATGAGTCTGCTCACTCGAACGCAGGATTTCGATAGCACTGTTCGGATCAGCAACGAAGGGATGCAGGCGGTGCTCGCAGCGGCCATGCTCCATGATGTTGGCCATTTTCCCTATGCCCATGCATTGAAGGATAGTGTATCGGCTGAGCACGAGCACTTGGGCGCACAGAGCATTGAAGCCGATCAAGAGCTGCGAAACATCATAGAGCAAGAACTACACACCACGGTCGAAGCCGTGTGCAGCATTATAGACACATCGAGACCCAACGATTCTGATGAGATCAACTTTCTGAGAAGTATTCTATCGGGTACGCTCGATCCAGACAAACTCGACTATCTCAGTAGAGATGCTCTCTTCTGCGGCATCCCATACGGCATGCAGGACGCCTCATACATCATTCGCAACCTCACTATAAGCGAGCAAGAGAAGCGCATAGCTATCCCTGAGGAGGCAATCGGGGCAGTCGAACACCTATTGTTCGCAAAATATGCCATGTATCGGAATGTCTACTGGCATCAGGGGACCCGAAGTGCAACGGCAATGATCAAAAAAGCTGTACGTTTGGCACTCGAGGAGCGCCTATTTTCCGAACGGGACCTCTATGATCGTGATGATGAGTCACTTGCGCTGCTGTTCGAACGGAACCCCAGTTCCGCATCTGCTCGATTGTTCCATGCAGTTCGGAACAACCGTCTCCTCGTTCCTCGCCTGACGCTCCCGTTCGAGTCCACAGCCGAGCATAGGAGACTCTACGAAGATGCAGATTATCGGAGAACCTGTGAGACCGAAATCGTTGGACGCCTACGCAGACTGCACCCCAATCTGGAACAGCATGAACTCATCATAGACATTCCGGAGCACGTATCGTTCGAATCGGATATTCCGATTATCTGCGAGTCGGGAAAGACTATCCCGTTTTCTGAAGCCGATGAGCTATTTACTCCAGATATCGTAAGAACATTTACTGCAAGTCTGCGAAAAATCAGGGTCTACACCCTCTCTTCAATCGATGAAAAACGTGTTGAAAAAGCAGCTGGAGGAGTCATACCACACCATGACTAGAGATACAGAACAAAAGCTCCACCATTGGCAAGAGCTGGTAGCCGGGGATATTCCACCTTGGGTCATGCGATTTATCAAACTCACGGGAAAAGCGATCAATCGACACGAGATGATTCGATCGGGAGATTCTGTCCTGCTCAGTGTCTCCGGAGGTAAGGATAGCCTCGCTCTTGCACTTGCCCTCTCCATTCGTCTGAAATGGCTTCCGATCTCCTACACCTTGCGTGCTGTAATGATCAATTGGATCGAACACCCGATCGATGAGGATGCACGGAGACGACTACTCGATTATTTTGATGCATTAGGTATCCCGTTGACCATCCTCGACGAACCCCAGTATCCCGAGAGTTTCAAGGGCGAATTCAACTGTTACCTCTGCTCCAGAAATAGGAGAAGAGTGCTCTTCACCTACGCAGCAGAGCACGATTGCAAACTCATCGCTATGGGACACCATTTGGACGATCTGGTGGAGACCTCACTGCTGAACCTCACAAGCAGAGCAAAATTCTCTACCATGCTCCCAGTGCAGGAGTTCTTTACGGGAAAACTCCACATAATTCGACCGATGATTGAGGTACACGAACACACCATACAGAGACTCAGTGAGTACTATCGGTTACCCTGTGTGAAACCGGTGTGCCCGTATGACCAGACAAACATCCGCTCAAAGCTCAAACCGATAGTTCAGCAGCTCGTCCAGATAGACAGAGATGCACGCGAACATATATATAATGCACACCAATTCACCTATAGAATCCCGGACAAATCGGCATCAACTAGCCACTAGCATGAGTAAACACAGTTGCGGTCAATCCTATTTTGCAGTAATGTAGAGTCATGAAAGCAAAGAGGACGACGCACGTGAAAAGAGTGATATTGGTTCTATTGTCAATGGTTGTGTTATCGGCGCCAGCCATGGCGGCGATCACCCCGGTAGGAAGTGCGGGAACCCCGTATCTCTCCATAGTGAGCGGTTCCGATTCGGATTTCTACCAATTCGATGAGCGAGGTGTGTACAGACCGCAGACCGACCCTCCCACGGAACTCCGTGAAGGATGGATCGTACTCTCTGGTCAGGAACCACTTACCATCACCGGAAGAGAAGTCACCATCGTACTGCAACGGGAATCGATACTCACTATAGGTTCGACTCGAGCGAACGACCGTTCATTCTATCTTGTTGCTGGATCGGCATCTTTTTTGGTAGAGCCACCATTCTCAGGATCATTTGAGGTCTCGACCCCTGTCGGTATATATCGGTTATCTGGCCCTGGCGAGATGTTTGTCTCAAGCGACTATGCTGAACTCATCTTCTCCCTCGGTGGAGAAGTTCAGGTAATGAACGCGATTACCCGACAGATTACGGAGATTCCCTCGTTCAGCTACCTCAATCTTGCAGATCCGTTCCTCAACCCGAAAGAGATTTCACAACAGACATATCAGACCCTATCGATTCGACCAGACAGAGATTCTGTCATGATTCTTCCCAGTGCAACGGTCCAAGATGGCGTTACATTCAAAGCCCCGGAACCGCTGTTTCCTGTCGTCAGCGAGCCTGCTCAAGAGCCAACTGTGCTAACTGAGGAACCGACAGAGGAACCGGTCGTACAGATGGAGGCAACAGAAACAGTCGAACCTACTACCGTTGATCCGGTGGAAGTCGAACCTGAGACGCAAGTCGAGACGAAGGAAATCATCGTTCCTGAACCACCGAGCCAGGGCTTGGCTATAACGGTATCCATCACCGCCGACCCCACCGATCAAGCCGAAGAGCTTCCAGAGCCAGAAGTTGCACCGATGCCGACTCCTGTAGTCGATTCGACCGATGATTTCAATGTCTATATTGTCCATACGAACGATATCATGGGATCGTTGAGCGATGAAGGGAGCATAGGGTTCGCCAAACTCGCAACGCTTCTCGATTGGGGGCGCGAACTATCAGATCGAAATCTCCTCCTCGATGCCGGAAACACAGTAAGCGGTTCTCCAGTGGCCGATTCAACCTCGGGAGAGACCGTTGCCGTACTTCTGGACATGCTTGGCTACGATGCCATAGCACCTGGACCTGCAGACTATGCATTCGGTTTTGCCCGACTCCAGGAGGCTGCCCAGGCGGCATCTCAATTCTCATCAATCAAGGTGCTTGCTGCAAACATCCTCGACGCACACGGCTATCAGGTCTTCGAACCCTACGGGATATATGACCTGAAAGGGTATACCGTTGGAGTCATAGGTGTGAGCGTTCCTCCTCAAGGGTTAGCGGTCGACTTTGTGAACGAGGCAGTGATCTCACAGGCACAGCTCTTGGTCGACGAAGTATCCGAACAGGCAGATTTTGTTGTTCTGCTGGGAAATATCGGCACCTATACAGAGATCACCAGTACCGATATTGCATCCTCGATCAGTGGCATAGATCTCATAATCGATGGAGAAACTGCCAAAACTCCTGCCGGTGGAAGAATTATTGGAGAAACACTCATCGTCAATGCTGGAGCTCAACTCTCCAGTGTCGGTGTTGTGGATATTCAGGTACGAAATGGTGAAGTGGAAGCCCTCTACGCAGCACGAATAGCTGCCGAGGATGTTCTGAATCCTGAATCCAGCACGCTCGCATCGAGTTTCGGTATAGTCTCTGTTCCAGAGAAACCGGAAGTTCGCGATTACATTGCTGCACAGGAGGCTGCCTATGCTGCCAGACAGACATCCGAAACACCGGTAGTCGCAGCTGAACAGACCGACGATACCGTCACTACAGAAGAAGAGGTCGTTGAAACAGCCGATGAAGCACTCACTATTCGAGAGCCATTGGGTATCGTAAGTGGACCTTCCGCTGCTGCAGAGGATACAGTCGACTGGGGAGTGAAGATGGCCTTCAACTTCTCTCGAGACGGAGGCAGGTCCAGCTCTGCGGAACGGATGGGCTTCTCGATTAATCCGTTCTTCAACCACAATGCGTTCGCCATGGGTCTTCAGGCATTTTTCCTGACCGAAGGAGGCCTCTTCTCACCATCGACCTATACAATCGAGAACCTTCGTGATGAATCTGGTACTGCTGCCACAGTAAGCTCTATGCTCAGATTCATCGACTATATCCGGTACGGTCAGCAAGATTACGCCTTCTATCTCCTTGCAGACGATACAACCCCGATATCCTTCGGGAATCGCCTCATGGTCAACAAGCTCGGCGTGGCAAGCGGACCTTATGAAGAACATTTGGGGCTCTACAGTACAATCAACATGGGAAACTTCGGCCTAGAAGTCTTCATAGATGATCTATATCTGACCAACTGGCTTGAAGGAAATGCACAAACTGGTGGTGCTCGACTCACCTATCAGATGAGCCCTTCGGTCTCGTTGGGTCTCTCATCGATCGTCACCGCAGACCGGGCTCGAACGATGAACGCCTATCCTGCACTCGATCTCACTTGGACCATCAAGAATGAACGAAGACTCCGAGTCGATGCATTCATGGGTGGGGCGACGAAGATCTCGGTGGATGATTTCTCGTTCGACACCGTCTTTGACAGTGCCGCAAGTGGAATCGGAAACATGTTCCCCAACTTCCTCCTCGTTGGAGGCATGGATTTCAGAACTCTTTCCTGGAACTTCCGAGGCGCACTGGCGGTACAGAATAGCCAGGATCCACTCGTATCCTACGGTTCGTTCAACCAGACTCGCTATTCGGGTGAACGACTCCTCGATCGCAATGCAGGTATCCACTACATGGTCGCAGGAGAAGCTACGTATGCAGGAGACAGATTTGGATTCTCTACATCGTGGGACATCCCGATTGAACACGATTTCTCAAGAATCATTCCGATCGACAGTACATCCAGTACTGGTGATAGGTTTGCTGCAGAACTCAGCTATACCACCGATAATTTCCAGGCAGCACTCGGGTTCCGCAGAGTCGGTATGTTCACCGCGATTGAGAATCTATTCACTTCTGGTTCGATTCGGGACGGAGTAGTTGAGTTCTTACGATCGAGCGATGAGAACCTACAGAAGAACAGTGAGCCCTATGTAGCACTTCGCTACACGAGTGGCCTCTTTGGCATCCATGGAGACCTGTCACTTGTCAGCTCGACCGGAACATCGTTCGTACCAAGGATTAACTTGGGAGCCACGGTAACACTCGGAAAACGTGCCATTGCAGATGCAGTGGAACAGCCTTCGGTGAAAGAGACGGGTACACTGAGTGGTTCCATGGAAACAGCCTATACACGAGCCTTCGTATCGGGTGGTTCGGACGACCACTATCTGACACTGAGGCCAAGATTCACCTATGCGAAGGGTGACTCATTCTCATTCGGTATCGGTCCCCACCTTACGTTTAACAGCGATGATCTGACTGCACTCTATGCACACGATGATTCACCATTCGGGTTTGGAACAGACTATGTCTCTACTGTGGGGAAGGTCTATGACAGTCTCACCGATGCACTCTCTCTGATCGACCATGTGACACTCGGCAGTGAAGAAGATACCTTCAGCCTCGCAATCAGTAGGGACCAGGAAGTATCCATGGGTCCGCTGGTGAAACAGGTCTCAACGAAAACCGATGGTATACTCGACTCGCCTCTTGCAATGCAAGCCCACCTGCATACCGACCTACTTAATGTCGACCTGTTCATGAACGATATCAGTGAGTTGCAACTGGGTGGCGTACGGATGGGAGTGTCACCTCTCAGATCGTACAAGGCTGAGATCGGCCTATCGGCTATAGGCTCATTGGCTCTGTCGGATACCGACAAACAGCTTGCGGTGCTCCCTGGAGTCGAAGTCATACTACCGGTACTCTCCAAGAATACTGCATCGCTCGACATCTCAGGATCCTTCAATACCCTGGTCGGCTACGAGGCAGGAAGTGGCTTCACCCAGAATTTCTACGACAGTTCTGCATCGACGTTCCTTGGAAGATTCAACAACTATCTCTTCAGTGGAGGAATGAATCTGAAGGTACGCTCTCTCCAATTCGGCCTCGACATTGCCATGCACGAGGGAGCCCTCTCGTATGGTATGTTCAACACCCGATATCTGAGAGAACAGAAGGATCTGATCACGGATCTCGACCTCTCGAATACCGCCACTACACCGAGAAGCTTCACTATTGGTGCAACCGCTGGGATAGAGAAAGAGAAGTTCTCGCTTAAGAGCACCTATCTCATGCCGCTTTCCGCCGATTTTGCCTTCGACTCTTCTCGAGACCTGCTCACCGTCTCCGGACTACTGAGTCTCTCCTGGTTTGACCTGGAACTCGCCTATAGCAGGCGTGGATTCTCCGATGCTCTCAACACCATGTTTACCGGAAGCGCATCGCTTGCATCCAGAGCAAAGAGTTTCCTCTTCGACACCAATAGTGCATTCAGTGCAAAGATTGCTGTCGAGCAGGGGCCGATGACGTTCAGTGCAACAGCTTCGGCATTGGCAGACTTCACTACAGATACAGGTACATGGAATCAGCAAACTGTGAATACTGTCTCGCCTGCACTCACACTTGGCGTGGATATCACCCTCTTCTAATGCTCCTTGTATCATATACTGAAGGCCGTTCCTCTGGTGAGGGACGGCCTTTTCTGATAGGATGACGTATGGAATCAACACATCACATTCATATGCTGGATCCACTTGTTGCACAGAGAATCGCTGCTGGGGAAGTGATCGAGCGCCCATCATCGGTAGTGCGAGAGCTTATCGACAATGCAGTGGATGCACAGGCAACCGCTATAACCGTCCAGATTAGAGAAGGTGGTATTGAGCGGATAACCGTCATAGATGATGGAGTCGGTATCCGTTCGGAAGATCTTCCCTATTGTTGTAGATCCCACGCCACCAGTAAAGTCTCCACACTCGATGATCTCTATCGGCTCTCCACCATGGGTTTTCGTGGAGAAGCATTGTATAGTATCGCGGCGAGTGCGAAAGTGACCATTGCGAGTCGCTATGGAAAAGAGGAAGCAGCCACCATCGTCGTCGATAATGGGAGAGAATCAGAAGTTTTTCCAGGTGGCCCCGAAGCTGGAACCAAGATAGACGTGGAACATCTGTTCGCTGCTATTCCAGCCAGAAGACTGTTCTTGAAACGACCTGCAACGGAATCTACCATGATTCGCAATACGATCTCCGAGAAAGCGCTCGCCTTCCCCGAAATCTCGTTCAGACTGTACCAAGACGATACGCTCAGACTCGATCTTCCAGCAACAACACCATTACAACGCGTGCTGGACACGCTGGTAAATGACAAACATGTGGTTCCATCTGAAATGACAGAACTCTCAGATACTGCAGGTCGATTCAGCCTCTACGCCGTTGCATCGACCCCAGCTATCTATAGAACCGATCGATCCCATATCAAAATCTATATCAATCGAAGACCTATCGAAGAATACGCTTTGGTACAAGCGGTGACCTACGGATATGGTGAGACACTTCCCGGCGGTGCGTTTCCTTATTGTTACCTGTTTGTCACGGTGGATCCCGAACTCGTCGATTTCAACATTCACCCTGCTAAACGAGAAGCGAAACTCCGAAACAAGGCGGAGATACATCACCAAGTCGTGGTGATGGTTCGCCAGCAGATAAAGAAATCGCTTCCAAGACTGCAGATGACCCAGCTCCCTTCGACTCAACAAGAACTGTATGGACAACACTCCGAACAACGGTACTCCGGAGTGCAGACTCACACAAGCCCGACTGTGCGGGAGACACCACCAGATGATGATTGGTTCACGAAGGCGAAGAAGGTCCTTGCAAAAAAGCACACCGAGGACACCGCGCAGCAGAGTGAACAAAACACTTCAGTTCAGGATGATTTTACCTACCTTGGACAGGTATTCAATCTCTTCCTTGTTGTAGAAAGAGGCGACTCTCTGTTCCTTATCGATCAGCATGCAGCTCATGAAAGAATACTCTACGATCAGATACGACAAGAGGGAGGGGTACAAAGACTCATGGTTCCCCTTTCTTTCGAGGTGGATAGAACTGTAGATGATTTTCTGCAGAACCATGGGCACTGGTATGCCGAATATGGACTCGATCTGAGAAGAGTGGGAGATTTGGAGTGGGAACTTGCCTCAATTCCAGCACTTTGGAAGCCGATCGAACACGAGGTTGTCGCCTGCATCACCTCCTATGCTGTGGGAGACAAGGAAGAACTGGAAAAGCGGCTCTATGCAACCATAGCCTGTCGTGCAGCAATCAAGGACGGTGATGCCATAGACGGTTCGACTGCTCAATCGCTTATTCGGAAAGTATTCTCACTTGATCATCCGGTCTGTCCACATGGAAGAACGTTTGTAGTAGAGATCACTCGTCAGCAACTGTGGGAGTCTGTGGACCGCTCTCTTTGAACTCCTTGCGAATCATGAAAAAGCAGTCCAACACTGGATCGTAGTGCGTTCCAACGATAAGCTGCGTCCGCTCTTTTATCGTTCCGGTGGTTAGCACTGGATCAGAGAGGTTCTCCTGTCGAGAATCGGTTGTGTGGATGGCTACTCCCTCCCCGTTGTAGAATGTGTATCTCCACATACCTTCGTCCTCAGCCGGAACTCCCGAGAGATGCCACTGTTCTCCATCCTGCTGCCAAGACAACTCGGGCAGATAAGCTAGCCGGAGATATGCTTGATTCAAAACGTGAGACGGCCTGTCGACAACAAACTCGCTCTCGTTTCGAACACCATCGGAACTGAAGAGCTCCACTGTCCACGTACCCCGTGGCAATCTGTGTTCTAACGGTAGCAGAAGATCTGGCACTCCTACATACCAAGCTCCTGAGATTTCGAAGGGAGTCACAGAACTCTCCCAATGGAACGTATCTCCAACTGATGTCAGTGCAATCTGGTAGTGCTCTTCCGGATCGATCCCATCTACGAGTAGGGCAAGCCCTACCCCTTCTGAGACCAATGGCTCCATGGCGTATGGATAATGGACCGCTACAAGCGGTGTAGATTGCACTGATACAATCGAAGCAGAATCCCGAGCACATCCAGTGAGGAACGAGATAAGAGTTCCAAGAAGCACAAACAGCAAGACAGGTCCGTGTATGCTTCTGTGCACCATCATAGCACTACCAGCCCAAAGCCTCGAGCTGCATCACCACAGGGTTGGCATACGAACGGAGTATGATCTTCTGTAGATCATCTGATAACCCTTTGTATCGATCAAGAAACTTCTTAGTATTCAACGATGCATACTCTTCTGTAAAACGAGTCGGTCCCTGTAGGAGGTCATAGGCAAAATAATTGGTATCCCACAACTTGTAGCCCACATGAATCTGCCGATCGACTTCATAAGCTACATCTACAGCGTTTTCGTATTCTCCAGTGATCGGTTTACCAAAATGGAGATGGACGTTCCCCTTGAACCGGCGGAGACCACGAAGCATGTTCACAAGATCCTCATACCTCTTTTTCTTATAGGTCCCGTACAACTTCTTGGAGACTTCCTCTCTCCCCTTGTTGATATCGTTCGGATCGTACTGGTACGAAATAGCAACTGGAACGATATTGCACTGTCGAATCAGGTCGGAGAACTTGATCCCAGAGGATTTATAGGAGAGATAGAGCATCTTGATGATGGCGGGATTGGTCTTGTCGATTCCATCTTTCGACCGACCACTCTTCTGCGCAACCCAAATCGATTTCTTCTCCTCGGTTATCACTTCAACGAAGTACCGAGAGAGGCGTAGCGATTCGAGATACTGGTCTCGGAGTGGCAAGTTCCGCTTTACGGTAACGCCTCCATTCAGCTTGAACATGTCGGTCGTGAACTGATTGACCAATAAGTTGTCCCCGATAGCCATCTCACACGGAGACATGCCGCACTTCAGCAAGGCATAGTCCAACAACGCACAGTCGAGCACAATGTCTCGATGATTGCTGATGAACAAATAGGGGGTGTTCCTGTCTATATGCTCCTGCCCACTGAAGGTAAACGAGGTCATCGAGTTCCGTTCGATGGTAGGGAGAAATACACCGGCGGTGATCAGTCTCTGGAAATCCTCGTAGGTCTTCACTTGATCGAGCAGTGGTGGAATCATCTCCTTCATCTGGTGACTCTTCCACTTCGTCTTGATGATGTTCCCTGCATACAGCACTTCTGCCATGTTGTCCAAAAACTTCGGATAAGCCTTGATTCGGTTTACAGCATCTAGTACATCTTGGCCTTCGTAGGGCGCAATGTCCCTATATTTGGACTTATCCATGATTAAAACTCCACATTCAGCGACTTCATATACTGCGCGCGTTCCCATTGAGTTGGATCTTCCATCCGCTTGTGAGCCAGCTTTCCACGGAAATCCACGAATGTCTCGGCACCATGACGATCCATCCACTCGAGAAGCACTTTGTTCATCTCTCCAATGACTTTGTGTCCCGACTTCATGACTGCAGAACAGACCTGTACTGCCTTGGCCCCGGAAAGGAGCATCTTGATGAGTGTCTCTCCGGAATGTATCCCTGTCGAAGCACAGATATCACCATTGAGATAGGCGGAGAGCAACGCTGTCCATTGCAGGCTCAGAGCATAGTCGCCGGGATTGCTCAGAACAATGGATGACTTGGTTGCAACCTTCTCGATATCGATATCGGGTTGATAGAATTTATTGAATAGAACGAGACCTTCCACACCCATGGAATCGAACCGTTTCACGATATTTGCAAGTGCTGTGAACTGCGAACTCATCTTCACCGAGAGAGGGAGCGTTACGCGTTCACGCGCAGCTTGCACTATGGAAAAGTAATGCGCTTCCATCTCCTCCGCTGTTCGATTGAAGTCAGACGGCAGTACATAATAGTTCAACTCAAGTGCATCGGCTCCAACCTCTGCAAAACGGTCAACATAGTCGAGCCAGCTTCCCCGAGTCCTGCAGTTCACACTTGCGATAACAGGAATGTCGAGAGCATTAACTGCCTTCTCCACCATAGTAAGATATGAATCTATGTAGTAGTTTCGAGATACCTCCTGAAGGAAATCTTCACCATCGGTATGGGTGACGAAACCTTCGGTCTCACTCATCATTTTTGCTGCATCATGATCTATCTGCTCTTCGAATATGGATTTGACCACCACAGCGCCAGCTCCAGCGTCTTCACATTTTTTTAGTTTATCAAGAGAGGATGTGAGCGGAGAGCTGCCCACGATCACGGGATTCTTCAGTTCCATTCCCAGATATGTTGTTGCCAAACGTTCCATGTTCCATACCTCCGAGAGTCATAATAGCCAATTATTGGCGCGATGTACAGTAAAACAGCCGTCTCTCACCTGTACGGAGAAACGGCCGTTCGAAAGCTTATCGGAAATTGCGTTCACGCCTCTACAATGACATCTACAATGGCATTCAGTGCAGGTGCGTACGCATCGAGAGGAACCGCGAACAACCGTTTGATCGGTAGACTCGCCGATACGATCGATAGCGGTATATCGAGTGCCGATACAGCTTTCGAGACCCGTTCGATCAGCTTCTGTTCCCGGTCCATACCTTCTCCGACTATACCTATGAGAACCAGCGGATCCGATATCTCGCAGATATCGACATCGATGGTTTTTCCTATTGCATCTACTAGCTCCTGCGCCTCGGAATCATTCAGTGCCGTAGCCAAGTACATGACAATGGTATCGAATGCATCTACTACGACATCACAAACCAATTTCCGTTTTGCAATGAGATCGTGCAGAGACTGCGCTGTCTCAGGATATCGATCGAGCATGAACTTTTCAACGACGAGCCTACGATACGGTTTCTTTCCCGAAACTCCTACCAGATGACTGGTGCTGGCGTCTCTCGTTGCTGTGATCATGGTGCCGGGGGCTTCTGGATCGTTGGTGTTCTTCACATTGATTGGAATCCCGACAGTACGCACCGGAGCTATAGCATCTTCATGGAAGACACTTGCGCCGATGGTTGCCAGTTCACGAATCTCTCTATAGGTGATCTTTTCAACCGGTCCAGCATGCTCGGCAACACGGGGATCGGCTATGTAGATGCCTGAGACATCGGTCCAGTTCTCGTAGATATCGGCTTGCACCGAACGTGCCGCAATAGCACCTGTGATATCTGAACCACCTCGGCTGAACGTCTTGATCGATCCGTTCGGTCCCTTGCCATAGAATCCAGGTATGACGACTCTGCCAGCTATCCCTTCGATGGCTTTCGTTACGCGCTCGTAGGTCGATTCATCCACCCGTCCATCCTCAGTGAGACTGATAACCTTCTCGGCATCGACAAACGTCGCACCGAAAAACTCGGCAATCATGAGACCATTGAGGTACTCTCCTCTGCTACCAGCATAATCTGCGCTCGTCTCCTTGGGTAAACGATCATAGATGGCATCAAGTTCCTCCACCATCTGGGCACCGACCTTGAGAGACTGTGCAATCTCCATGATCCTTCGGCGGATGACAGCGAATGGCTCGTCGATGGGCTTGTTCTGCTCGACCAAAGCATGACAGTTCAACAGAAGATCTGTGATTTTGATATCTTCCTTGTGCTCCTTGCCTGGAGCCGAAACGACAACGATCTTTCTCCGGTCATCGGCGAGAACGATATCTCGTACCTTGGTGATCTGCTGTGCGTTCGCGAGCGATGTACCCCCGAACTTACTTACCCAAACCTCATGTGTGCGTGCCATACTCTTCCTCACTTATACAAACTGAAATCACGAATGAATGGTATCGATACCCCAGGGCGAGAGGCGGACCCTGGAGGCTTCGCCTCCGCTGCCGCCCCAAGGGGCGGGGTATCTCCCCATACGTTTCCTGCACTCTCTCGGTAATGGATCAATAGTTATTGTTCCACTACCCTCGTTTCGTTGGGAAATCCAATGCCGTTATTTTACAAATAATTCTTCCGGATAGGCAATGATCTTCTCGCATCCGGTCTCGGT
>CAYYOL010000024.1:0-34318 GCA_964473245.1 uncultured Spirochaetaceae bacterium | reverse complement strand
CCTCCGATTTCTTGCTCCCAAAGCAAGCGCCTTAGCCACTAGGCAACGCCCCGTCTTCATGCGTAACGGGTGGAGTATACTTTCTTTCCCGCATGAGCGTCAAGACGATACACTTGACAGAATCGTCCTCTTTCTGGCCAATAGAGGAAGGAGGATGAGCGATGAACCTATCGAGAAGGGCGAGAGCTGAACACATTTTCGAGATTTTAGATACAGAGAGCCCTCCTACGATCACATTTCTCACCCAGAAAGACCCGTTTCGACTCCTTATCAGCGTGATTCTCTCTGCACAGACCACCGATCGACAAGTGAACGAAGTGACCAAGGAACTGTTCTCACGGTACAGCACCCCCGAAGCGCTCGCTGCTGCCGACATCGAAGAGGTGAAAGAGATCATACGAAGTACCGGATACTACAACGCAAAAGCGAAGAACATCATAGAGACAGCGCAAGCTATAGTGAATCAGCATCACAGCCTCGTACCGTATGACATGGAGAAACTGGTCTCGCTGCCCGGTGTCGGAAGGAAGACAGCGAACGTCATACTGGGACAATTGGCTGACAAACCGGCAATCATAGTCGACACCCATTTCAAACGTGTTGTGAAACGGATCGGATTGACCGACACCGACACCCCTGACCATATCGAACGGGAGGTAGCAATACTACTCCCTCCCGAACGACAGTATCGATTCTCTATGATTGTGAATCTCCATGGACGACAGGTATGTCATGCAAAAAAACCGGCATGCAACACCTGCTCAATCGCCCCGTGGTGCCTCAGCTACCCCATTCAGTGATCACAGACATTCTCACCCGTGACCAGCGTCCCGGCAAGATAGTCCGTCACCAACTCGTGAGGTGTCTTTGAAGGAGCACCAATGCACACCTCTATCCCCTGCTCCATGAAGAGATTCTGCGCAGACATTCCCATGCCCCCTGCAATGATCATATTCACACCCTGTTGCCCGAGGAATCTTGGCAAAACTCCCGGTTCATGCTTCGGAGCGGGAATCTCCTCAGCATGCAAAATCTGCTTGGTCTGAGGATCCACATCTATCAGGGAGAACGCCCTGCAGTGACCGAAGTGGAGATTCAGTTTACCTTCTGCTGTCGGAATTGCAATTTTCATGTGTTTGAGCTCCTTGTCTTGTGTAGTGTATCGGCAATAGTCCGATAGGTATCGGCTACTGGAGAGTCTGCGAATCGTTGGACGTAGGGCATCCCTGCGTCGCCCGAGATACCGAACGACGGATCGATCGGAATGGATCCCAGAAATGGGATATCGTATCTTTCAGCAAGCATCTTGCCCCCGCCGGTACGGAAGATATCGGTGGTTGCATGACAGTTCGGACACACGAATCCACTCATATTCTCGACAAGTCCCACAACAGGCATGCTCAGCTGACGACAGAAATTGATCGATCGCGAAACATCTGCAGTGGAAACTGCCTGCGGAGTGGTCACGAGAACCGCCTCAGCACGCTCTTTGAGTTGCTGCGCTACCGACAACGGCTCATCACCAGTACCGGGAGGACAGTCGATGATCAGGTAATCGAGCGGACCCCAGGCTACATCGTTCAGAAACTGCTCGATGAGCGAATTCTTCAACGGTCCGCGCCACACCACGGGATCGTCGGGCTTGTTGAGAAGAAACCCAATAGACATGACCTCAAGCGAGAACATATCACCGAGAATCACAGGCTGAATGCCATCTGCCGCATTCATCACCGTGACATTCGGCAAATTGAGCATGGTTGGGATGCTCGGCCCATGGATATCGACATCGACCAGCCCGACTCGGAAACCCTTTGCAGCAAGACTCAGCGCAAGGTTCACTGCAACAGTACTCTTTCCAACCCCACCCTTACCACTCATGACCATGATCGTTCTCCGTTTTCCAGGTGGAGTATTACTCTCCTTGGTACGATCAAGATCTTCGGTTATGGTATGTTTCTTCCGTTGCAATGAACGAACCTCGAGCTCTTCGATGGCAGCTCGAGCAGTCGCAAGCGCAAGCTTCACACAATCTGAGGACTCCTCTGGAAACGAGTCCAATACAGAGATGACCTCCTCCTCAGTCAATGCCTTCGCTTCATCGACCGATTTTCGCTCGATCATCGTCGCAACCTGCGAAGCAGCGCGAATGGAATCTTCACACCCATCTGTGGTGAACGATGCACTCAGAATCTGATCGATGTCCCCAATGAGCCAGAATTCGACTGTATCACCACAAGGACCTGTCCGTCGCACATTGCAATCGGCTCGCTTGATCGGGCCGAAATTGGCCGGAACTTCTCGAACATGCTCTTTTACTGTGTTGTCCATATACTCTCCCATATCTCTCGTATGCGGTCACGAGTCTCTCCTTCGATAAACTCGACAGCGCTGAGCCCCATATTCTGAGCCTTCACCATCTGTTCATCGTAGGGAATCGTCCCCACAAAGTAGTTTCCATCTTCAATCGTTCTCCGGCGAATCGACTCCGTGATCCCTGTATCGATATCGCACTTGTTCACACACACATATACCGGGATGGAGAAGCTTCGGGCCAATGCAGTCACCCGTTCCAAATCGTGCAGTCCAGACTTACTTGGTTCGGTAACCAACAACACGGCATCGGCACCGGTCACACTGCTGATGACAGCACATCCGATTCCCGGCGGACCATCGACCAGAAGGAGCGGGATGTTCTGCTTCTCAGCAATGCGCTTGGCCTCCCTTCTGACTAAGGTGACGAGTTTCCCCGAATTCTCACCCGCTGCATGTAGACGTGCATGAACCATGGGACCGAAACGGGTGTCACTCACCATCCAACGACCACAATCACGGTCTATGAACCGAATTGCCTCTTCTGGACATATTCGAACACAAACTCCACACCCTTCACAGTGTACAGGAGAAATAGTGTACGCGCCATCGGACTTTTCAACGAAAGCATCGAACCGGCAGGCAATCGCACAGAGTCCGCACCCGCTGCATTGCTCGGAGTCGACCACTGCCTCCTTCCCAGAGAAGAACGGTTCATCGGTGACCAACGTAGGGGCAGTTATCAAGTGCAGATCAGCAGCATCAACATCGCAATCGGCTAAAATCACCTGGTCGGCAAGCGCTGCGAATGACGCCGTGATGGTGGTCTTTCCTGTTCCGCCCTTTCCACTGAGCACGACCAATTCTTTCACTGACGACGAATCACCAGAGGCGCCTCTCTTCTGTTCATGCACGATGGGCCTCCTCGTTCGCGGTAAACGCTACGATCTTTTGCCACAACTGACTGAACACCTGAGCGTATCGAGCGTCATGCACAATGGTTTCACCTTGCGCATACAGTTCAGCTATCACTCTGTCGTGCGGAATTCTTGCCAGTATCTCAATCCCGTTCTGCTCACAATACCGCTCTACTCGACTGTCACCCACTCCATCCTTATTCAAGACTACGGCAAACGGCACACCGATCTCGCGAACAGTCTCTACAGCCAGCTGAAGGTCGTGCAGCCCGAAAGCGGTCGGTTCAGTGACCAAGATGACAAGATCGGAGTCGGAAACTGTCCAGACCATGGGACAACTCGTTCCCGGTGGCGAGTCGATGAGCATCATCGACTCCCGAGCCCGTTCTGCACTCCGTTTCACATCTCGGATAACAGGCACAGCCAGAGCCTTTCCAACATCGAGTTTTCCCGATATCAATCGAATCGAACCATCTTGTTGTTCCGTGATCGTCCCGATCTCATGTTCCACTTCATGCAAAGCATCCTGTGGACAGAACGTTGCGCATCCACCACAAGCATGGCACAGGTCTTCGAATATCAACGGCTTTCCTGCGATCACGGCGATCGCATTGAACTCGCACACCGTAGAGCAAACCCTACACCCATCGCATAGCTGTTCATTCACAGAGGGGATAAGCACATGAGACCTGCGTGAGGACACCTGTTCGCCCTTGAGAAAAATCGCACTATTCGGCTCTTCAACGTCGCAGTCCATCACAAGAACCGGCTCGTCATAGGAACGGGCAAGATTCACTGTTACGAAGGTCTTGCCAGTTCCCCCTTTTCCCGAAGCTACAGCCACTCTCATACCCAGTGGCCTTCCACATCGGCATTGCGTAGCGGTTTCAACGCCTTGGACTTGTACATTGCGACGGCTTCGCCCACGGTCTGTACATCGGCATGGTACGCTTCAACCCCTGCAGAGAAGATCACCTTCGCCGCCTTGGGACCGAGGTGACCGGTGACCAGCGCTTTCGCTCCACTGGCTACCACATGTTCGGCAGCCTGAATGCCGGCTCCCTGTGCAGCCTCGAGATTCTGTGCATTATCGAGCACGGTATAGGTATCACGCGCTGTGTCGTAGATGATGAATTTTTCCGCCCTACCGAAGCGATTGTCGAATGTCGCATCCAATGTATCTCCAGATGCTGTGAATGCAACCTTCATGCGTCACCCCCTGCTTCCTTGGATTCCCTCTGCAATGCTTCAAGCCGGCTCTTCACCACCTTGAGCTCCTGTTCGAGATACTCTGCCTGTTGCTGCAGTCCCGTCCGCTCCAGATCCTGATCATAGGGACCATACATCGGTGGTGCATACCGGTTCCATGAGCCTCGAAACCCTCTTCCAAAGCCAAATCCACGTCCTCCGAATCGCCTATGAGCGAATCCGAAGCCACCTTGCATATATCCCGGCACATCATATCCTGCGCAAAAGCCCAGACCCCTTCCAGTCATGGGTCCTGCACCACTTCTTCCAGTTCCATCTCCTCTTGGCATACTCTGCCTCCTTATCCTTCGGCTACCGGTACCAACCGGAGCCATATCTAAATTATTCGATCATCAGTCAAACCGATGTCCTCCTGAGCCATGCCTTCCGAATGGCCCACCGTTTCCACCTCTGCGGCGCATGTTCCGTTGCCCCCGGCGCATGCAACGGTGACGTGGACAGGGGCATCCTGGCATGGAAAACCCCTCTCTTCTCAACGTTCCCGCCTCCCATGCAGCAATCACCTCGGCGATATCGCCAGCAACGAAGGTATCCATATCGATTCCTGCATCTAACAGTGCCTCTTCGTACTCTCGACTTATCCCCCCGCATATCACAGCAGAGATCCCGAGAGCCTCCAGCGCGTCGGTCTTTTCACCCACTTCATCGCTGAGCAACTGAATTGCTGTCAGTTCAGAGACAGGCTTACCGAACCCCTCGGTCTCAAAGACCACCAGATGCTTTGCAACATCGAACAGCGGTGCGACTCGCCCATTCCAAACAGTTATTGCCAGTTTCATACACAGACCATCATGCAATATGCGTGCCAACAGGAGCACACGTATCCCAAAGCAGAGCCTTTACGAACCTTTCTTCAGTTATTGGAAATAATTACACGCTCCCTGCGATACAGGGAGAAAGGGGGGGGAGTACGTAATGTCGCATTTTGTCGCACAAAATCAACTCAGCTGCGCGACAATTGTCGCATTTCGTTGCATACTTGCAACACTCACACACTCAGTCGATACCAAGTCTCTTCATCTTTCGGTAGAGTGTCGCTCGGTGCATTCCCAACTCATCTGCAGCCTGTGAGACACGCCATGCACACCGATCGAGTGCATCGATTATGAGCTCCCGTTCAAGCTGATCCCGGGCAGAAGCTACCCTGTTGTCTCCTTCGCTCTCCGGATGCACCGAGAACCTCCCGTTTGGCAAGGCAGTCGCATCTTTTCCACGAGTCGACTCCGATACTGCCGTTATCTCATGCGGTAGATCCTGCAGTGTGATCTCACTCGTCTGGCACAGCACCACAGCCCGCTCCACTGCATTCTCCAGCTCCCGGATGTTCCCTGGCCAGTGATATGCATAGAAGCTGGAGAAGACTTCGGGACTGAACCGCTCTATCTGCTTGTTGTTGAGTACAGCGAACCGTTGGAGGAACTGATCGGCAAGCAGAGGAATGTCCTCTCTCCGATCGCGAAGTGGCGGAATAACCATCTCGATGATATGGATACGGTAATAGAGATCCTGGCGAAACTCGCCTTTTCGAACCAGATCCTCGAGATCCCGATTCGTAGCACAGATGATTCGTGCATCGGTCTTCTCGGAGACCTGCGATCCAAGTGGCTCGTATTGCCGTTCCTGGAGCACCCGCAGAAGCTTCACCTGCATAGCCGGAGAGATATCACCTATCTCATCGAGAAAGAGCGTCCCTTTTCGAGCAAGAGCAAACCGTCCCGGCTTATCCTTCTGAGCTCCTGTGAACGCTCCCTTTAGGTAGCCGAACAGCTCAGACTCGAGCAAAGTGTCGGGAAGCGCACCGCAGTTCACTGCAACGAAGGGGCCCTGTTTCTGCGCACTACAACCATGGATGGTTCGAGCAAGCACCTCTTTCCCAGTTCCCGACTCTCCGAGAATCAACACCGTGGAGCTACTTTGAGCCACTGCGGGAACCATATTCACGATTCTGCGCATCGACTCGCTATTGCTCACGATCGAGCCGAAGCGCTCGCGTGCCCGGAGCTTGCGCAACTGCTCAAGCTCACTCAGATCCCGGAACGTCTCCGCTCCACCTATGATCGTTCCATTGCCGTCTCTAAGTAGGGCGGTCGAAACACTCACAGGCACCCGCTTGCCGGAGAGATTCACAATGTATCCACTCTGATTTATCACAGTCTTTCCTGTGCTGAAGGTCTCTGCAAGGGGACAACGCCCTTCACACATATTCGACTTGAAGACCTCGGAACAGCGCAAACCGATGGCATCTGCTCGTGAGATGCCTGTTATGCGCTCAGCCGCACGATTGAACGAGGTGATGCGCCAATCGGTATCGATGGTGAACACCCCGTCGTTAATGCTTTCGAGAATGACTTCGGTAGTAACTGTATCCATAGCTTGTTCCATATCCATCGTATCACAAACAGCGACCGAACGGAACAAGCTCCTCGTGCCTACATACTCTGCGCAGGCTCTTCTTTAATGAAGTACTCCGGATACCCCTCTAGGAGCAGCTGTTGATCGCACATAACATGGTCGAGGTGCTCCGAAAGGTGACGTTTCGCCGTTCTGCAATCGGCCCGTTTGATTGCCTCGAGAATCTGATAGTGATCGACAAGCAACTCCTTGGTGTCGAACATATTCAATCTCAGCATTCTCTCACGCATGAAGTGGGGAAGGAAGATCCCGATTGCATCGAACACAGACTCTTTCCCGCAGGCAGTGAACAGAAGACGATGAAAGTCATTGTCCTTCAGGAAGAACTCGATAATATCTTCTCGCTGTGCGGCCTCTTCCTGCTCTTTCAGATTCTCCTCCATCTGCTCTATGAGATCTTTGGAGACCGATCTGCAGGCGAGTTCGAGCAACGCAAGTTCCACAGTCTCTCTAAGAAAGCGCCCTTGGTCTACGAGACGAGAGTCCATGAGCGCGACCCGAGTCCCTCGTTGAGGATAGATTTCGACTAATCGCTCACGACACAACTCAAGTAGAGCCTCCCGAACCGGTGTACGACTGAGTTCGAGTTTTTTTGCAATCTCCTTCTCACTTATCGGTTCACCGGGGACCATATCCAACAACAGGATATTTCTGCGTAAAATCCTATAAGCGAATTGCTTGGCCGACTCTTGTTCGTTCCTCTCAGAGTATATTACGAAAGGCATGACCATTATCCTCCTACCCGATCAAAAAAACATCGGACTATCATTTACTTGTTCACATTAACGATATATTAGCACACATGAAAAGGGGTTTCCAGTAGATATATTAATTTATCGATAAAATTATAGAGATTAAAGACGGGGTCTCGGTCGTGACAGCATTCGTGTTTTTCGGTATCATGGAGCCATGAGAGAAGACCCTGTTGTTCTGGTCGTCGAAGACGAGCCTGATATCCGAGAACTTATGAGCTACCACCTCACTAAAGAGGGGTATGTGGTCCTCCAGGCTGAGCACGGGAGAGAGGCACTCCAGATACTAAAAGCAGAACAGCCTCAACTTGTGCTGCTCGATCTTATGCTTCCTGAGTTGAGTGGGATCGAAGTACTGAAAACCATCCGATACACCTGGGCAATGACCGACCTGCC
This sequence comes from uncultured Spirochaetaceae bacterium, assembly GCA_964473245.1. Taxonomy (GTDB): domain Bacteria; phylum Spirochaetota; class Spirochaetia; order Sphaerochaetales; family Sphaerochaetaceae; genus CAYZJV01. Next base: position 26,262 of record CAYYOL010000024.1, on the reverse strand, counting down.
AGTGATCATTGTCTCGGCTCGAACAGATGAGAGCGATATTATCATGGGCTTGGAACTCGGAGCCGACAACTATCTATCGAAACCCTTCAGTCCAAAGGTGCTTGTGGCAAATGTTCGAGCGCTACTGAGACGAGCTGCACAGAGACCACAGGAAGCTGTACCAGATGAGAAAATTCAAGTCGGAAAGTTGCGTATAGACGGCGAGCGACACGAAGCATACTGGGACAAGGCACTGTTGAATCTCACGGCAAGCGAGTTCAGCTTGCTGAAGTTACTCGCATCATCGCCTGGCAGAGTCTACACCAGAAACCAGATCATTACCGCCATGAGAGGAGACGACTACCCGGTGACCGAACGGTCAATCGATGTGCAAGTTGCGAGTCTCAGGAGAAAGATGCAGTCCGGCAGTTCGTCGATCAAAACCGTCTGGGGTATCGGCTACTCATTTCAGGAACACCCATGAGATTCTCAGGCATTCGCGAACGACTTATCGCTCTCACGGCAACAGTACTCCTTCTTGCACTGCTAGGAGGCATGTTCGTAGCGATTCAAGCCTTCAACACCACACTGCGAGAGACCACCTATGCTGCGCTGGCTGAGAACAGCCGGTATCTACTCACACTGCTGTCTCAACACCCCGAACAGCTCCAAACAAAACCGATCAATGATGAGCTTCTCCAACAGCTGGACCGATACGGCGAAACTACAATGTATCGGATCACGCTCATCGATGATCGGGGTACCGTAGTATACGATTCGGCATACCATGAACCAGATCTCGACAATCATCTGTGGCGAGAAGAAGTCCAACAGGCGCTCAGCTTCGGCGTGGGACAGAGTGAGCGAACGAGCGACACCCAACAGCTTCCCGTACTCTATCATGCGGTGCATCTCGGAAACGATTCTGGTATCTCGATCCTTCGGGTATCCACGACCTTGCACGAACTCGCCGGGTTTCAACAGACCTACCTGAGAATCCTCCTCAGTGGCCTCATCATTCTCGCGATGGTAACGAGCGTCGTAACTGCAGTGAGCATCGGTACGATCAGTCGCCCGCTCAAACGGATCAAAGAGGCTACAGTTCGGTACGCTGCAGGAGAGCTCAATACGCGAATCCACGTAGAACGACCACGAGAGCTTGCAGAGCTTGCTGCCACCATGCAGTCCATGGCAACACGACTCAGCGACACCCTAGATCATGCACAGAATGAGAGAAATCGACTGGAAACTATCTTGGAGAGTATGAACGAGGGGATTATTCTTGTAAACGACCGCATGGAGATCGTGGTCGCCAACAGGGGTGCACGAGCCATACTCGGCGAAGCACTTCGCCTTCGTGCACAGACGACTCTCTCGCAAGCGATCCGTTCCAAGGAGATCAACGAGATCTGCTCCCATACACTCGACACAGGAGAGACACAGAGCGTGACCACGGCACAATACGGTCATATATTCGGTGAGTCGGCACGGATAGTGGGACGAACGGCAGCAACCATACTCCGTGTCACCACCGTTCCGGTGCGCGAACAGGGAGACATTGCGGGAGTCGTGATCACCATCAATGACACTACAGAGCTGCATAGACTCGAACAGATGCGAAAGGATTTTGTAGCAAACGTGTCCCACGAGTTGAAAACACCGATCACAGCGATTGCTGGGTTCTCCAACCTCCTCAGTGAAGAGGCGAACACCTCCTCGGATGAAATCGCTCGATTCTCTGCAATCATCGCACGACAGGCGGAAACCATGCAACGAATCGTGGAGGATCTACTGCTGCTCTCATCACTCGAACAGCATCATGCAAAGCCATCTTGCACTTGGACTTCTGTGGAGCAGATCGTGGAAGAGACAGTTGAAACATGTCGTTTCAAGGCTGAACAGCAGAGAAGCTCTATCATCACCCGCGTGAAAAACCGTGAGAACCTTGCACTGTGGGTCAACGGAAAACTCATCGTGCAAGCGTTGGCGAATCTGGTGATCAACGCCATCACCTACAGTGAACCAGGGAGTGATGTAACGCTCGACATTGCCGTAACGGAATCGACTGCAACTCTGCAGGTCATCGATACCGGATTCGGGATACCACCCGAAGCTCAACAGAGGATCTTCGAACGGTTCTATCGGGTCGATACAGCTAGAAGCAGGAGACTCGGAGGAACCGGATTGGGACTCTCCATCGTGAAACATATCGTGGGAGTGCACAGCGGCGTCGTCTCGGTCACGAGCGAACTCGGCAAGGGAAGCGTCTTCACCATCACCCTACCCCGTGGTGCTCGTGAGCTGGATGCCATGCAGCGAAAGAGCGATACACTCTACGAACAGAAGTGAGCATTCACTTGTCATCCGGGACGCTGCGCGGTTCACGAGTCTCTCTCGGTCCATTGAGCCTCGGCCTCTGCCCTTTGTCCATGTAGACGATCCATCTGCATATCGTGGTCACATGATCGCCAAGTCGCTCCATCTCCTTTGTCAGGTAGAACAGGTTGAGTATCCGCTCCATCTCTTCTGGAGACTCTGGCTGGGTGGCGATGAGATCGGCATTCAGTGCATCGCGCATCGCATCCATCCGATCATCCATCGCAGCGACATCCATGGCTCGTTCTGCCTGTACATCGATGAAGGCTTCAACGGCGAATCGGGTCATCTGTGCCCCGAGCAGTGCCATCTCACTGATCCGCTCGACAAACTGTGTATAGGTCTCTTTCTCTGCGATAGTGGCCATCTTCGCCAGATGAGCTGCATGATCTCCCATCCGCTCCAGACTCGAAACGATCTTCATCCCGGCAATGATGTGTCGCATATAATGACCGTAGGGTGCTTCAGAGATGAGCATGCGCACTCCATCGTTCTCGACCATCTCCTGCAACTGGTCTATGAACCAGTCGTCGGCGATCACCTTCCTCGCCAGATCCATATCGTGGTTTCGAAAAGCATGCTGGGCTTGATAGATAGCCTCTTCGACACGGTTCACCATCTGAACAAGCATCTCCTGATAAAAACGCATTTTATCATCGAGGGTGTGCGATTTATTTCTCTCCATATCTCTCTCCTGTAGATTGGTCGCCCAGTAAGGGCTCCTAGTAAGGGCTCCTTCCGTTTAGAACACTCACTCGGGATCAACCGAATTTTCCTGATATATACTCTTCTGTCTTCCGATGCTTCGGATTCAAGAACAACTGTTCAGTCTCAGCGTACTCTTGGAGATATCCCGTCCGATGCTCATCGACCATGAAGAACGCAGTATAATCCGAGACGCGAGACGCCTGCCCCATGTTGTGTGTCACGATTACGATCGAATACCGCTCCTTCAGTTCCAGGATCAGCTCCTCTATCCTCCCAGTTGCAATGGGATCCAGAGCAGAGGCCGGTTCATCCATGAGAATCACCTGCGGGGAGATCGCTATGGCACGTGCTATGCAGAGTCTTTGCTGTTGACCTCCACTGAGTCTCAGTGCATTCTGTTTGAGTTTATCCTTCACCTCGTCCCACAAGGCAGCCTGTACAAGGCTCTGCTCCACCAACTCATCGAAATCGCCTCGATATCCGTTGATTCTTGCACCCCAGGCAATATTCTCGTAGATGCTCTTCGGAAACGGGTTCGGTTTCTGAAAGACCATACCTATCTGTCTCCGAACCAGCACGGGATCCACATTCGGACCGTACAACTCGTCACCGTCGAAGGTCACAGAGCCTTGAATCCGAGATCCCGGTATCATATCGTTCATACGGTTCAGACTTCTGAGTACGGTACTTTTCCCACACCCCGAGGGTCCTATGAATGCAGTCACGTGGTGTTCATACATAGGAAGTGAGATGTCTTGCACAGCCTGGAACGATCCGTAATGGATATCGACATGCGAAAGTGCCATGATGGCCCGTTTTGATGCATTACTAGTAGTCATGATGCCAACCTCTTCTTTCTGGCGAGTCTGTTTCTGATCGTGATGGCAGTGCTGTTCATCACCAGCAGCAGAATGAGCAAGGCCACGATCGCCGCAGCAGCGATATTACGATACGCACCCTGTGGTCTAGCCGACCACTGGTAGATCTGTATGGGCAACGTGGTGAACTTGCTGAAGATATTCGACGGATCAACACTGATGAATGTGGAAGCTCCGATAACCACCAAAGGAGCCGTCTCTCCCAAGGCTCGTGAAAGTGCAAGTATGGTTCCGGTGAGAATACGATCGACACTCGCTGGAAGCACGTGATACCAGATAGTCTGCCACTGCGTAGCGCCGACCCCATAAGCGCTCATACGCAGCGTGTCCGGCACCGCCTTCAGAGCCTCCTGCGTATTAATGATGATAATCGGCAAGACCAGAAGTCCCAATGTGAGCCCACCCGAGAGTATGGTTCGTCCGTTCGCGGTGTTATCGACAACACCCGAAAAAATGGCTCCGCTGGTGAGTGGCTCCAGAGCTCGTACGAACAGAGCAAGACCGAGAAGACCGTAGATGATGGAAGGAACTGCCGACAAGTTAAAGATATTGAGCTGGAGCATACGGTTCAACCGTGTATCGAGCGCATACTCTTCGAGATAGATCGCAGCTCCTACACCAATGGGGAATGCGACGAGGAAGGTGATCAGGATGATCCAGAGTGAACCGAGAAATGCAGTCCTAATTCCTGCTTTGAGCGGGTCGGCAGATTGGTCTGCTACAAGGAATGCCGGACTAAGCCAATTTCTGAAAACCAGATACGATTGCTCGTTCGCTTCAACGAACGCCAGACTGACATCTTTGTTCACCAGAGAGTCCCACAGTCCCCAGGTTCGCAGAACTCGTGGTTTGACTATATACTGTTCTATGAGACGGGTCAGGTCGGCATCCGATCGTTCCGACAATGGATTTTCATACTGAACTCGACGGAGAATTCCAGCAGAGAGGTGCTTCTCTGCCACCGATTCGAGCTCATCGCGGCTGAAATCTGAAACGGATCTTGCTCCCGGGATAAGTTGTGAAGGCTCGACTTCGTTTTGCAATGCTGCATATCCAAACACAGAATCGATCACCGATACGAGCAGGAGCATGAGGAACAACACTGCCAAGGCTGTCGCACTTATGAACAATGCATGCCAGACAAGGCCGCTTCTCCTTCTTTTATCAATATGATGCGCTCGTTCAGAGGCATCGCCAAAGCGTAGAAATGTGTGCATGTTATTCATACTCCTGATGAAATCGATTCGACACAGTTCGAGAGATTAGATTCAGTGCAAAGGTTATCGCGAACAGCACAAGCCCGAGAGCGAATATGCTGTTATAATCGACCGAGTTGTAACTGACATCCCCTCCACTGATTCGCACTATGTACCCAGTGATGGTCTCGGCAGCTTCAAAGGGGTTCGCAGTGAGGTTCGGTCCTGCTCCCGCTGCAAGTGCGACAACCATGGTCTCTCCAACAGCTCGAGACAAAGCAAGCAGGAACGTTGCCGAAAGTCCGCTTAATGCTGCTGGGATGACCACTTTCACTGTTGTTTCGAGTTTCGTTCCTCCAAGAGCATATGCAGCAAGCCGCAACTCCTTGGGAACCGATCCGATAGCATCCTCTGCCATGGTAGCGATCATCGGCAATACGAGAATGCCGATCACCAGTCCTGCGCTCGCTGTATTGTAGATCTCCACGACATCGTCACCGAATATGTTCCTGAGCAACGGCGTCATGAATGTGAGAGCGAAGTATCCGTATACGATGGTGGGTATACCGGCGAGGACTTCCAGTACCGGCTTGAGTATGCCGCGAGTCTTCTCGCTTGCATACTCACTCAGGTAGACGGCAACGGCAAGTCCTACCGGTATGCCCAGAGACATCGCGATGATGCTGGTGGTCAACGTTGCATTCAATAGTGGAAGGAATCCGAATCGTCCGATCATCGGCTGCCACTGCTTCCCGGTGAAAAAGCCTTTCAGCGTGACCTCCGGATCGCTAAAGAACAGATACGATTCTCGGATTAGAATGAATGCAATACCCACGGTAATCACAATCGAGATGAGCGCACAGAGAAAGAGGACGATTTTGGGAATAAGTGAAATCGAGAACGACGATTTTCTGGCGATGTGTGCCATAGCTCAGCATACCTCCTTGGTATTTGGACAGACAGCGGCTAGTCTGTCTGTCCGTGCTCGCTTCCCACTCGGAAACGGCAGGTAGTCACTACAATTGCATCGCCTCAAGCCAGGCTGCTCTACCACGATCCATGGCCGCCTCGTTCGCAGGGAAATACCCCACACCTACGACCTCTTCGTCGACATGACTCAAATAGAAGTTGATGAATGCTGCGACCTGCGGTTTCTCTTGCATGATTGTGGCATCCGAGTAGATGAACAGTGGCCGTGCGAGTGGATAGGTTCCGTCATCCACGTGTTCGGCACTGGCTTCCACGCCCTCGATAGACAGGATATTCAGCTCATCGGCATTCTCTGCATAGTAGGCATAGCCGAAGAATCCGATCGCATAGGGACTTCCCTTGATTCCCTGTACCAGAATGTTGTCATCTTCACTGAGTTGGAGATTCGTTGCTGACAGCATGGGTTCGACACGCTTATCGAACACCTCTTCTGCAAAGTAGTCGAATGTTCCACTGTCTGTGCCGGGAATGAACCGCTGTATCGGCTGATTCGGCCAACTCGGATTGACATCTGACCATCTGGTGGCACTTCCGAAGATCTTGGAGAGTTCCGCAATTGTCACGTTTTGCAAGAAGGTGTTTTCTTTGCTCACGGTGACCGCCAGCGCGTCGGTTCCGACACGGAACTCGATTGGAAGTCTTCCGATCGTTCGAGCAGCTTCTATCTCGGAATCTTTGATGGGACGACTTGCGTTCGCGATATCGGTCTCGCCTGCGACGGTGAAACGTTCGAATCCGGCTCCACTGCCGATACTGTCTATGGTGATAGTACCGTTATACCCCTCTTCCTTGAACCGCTCCGCCATCCTTTCGCTCAGCGGGTACACGGTGGAGCTTCCTGCGGTGATGATGTTTCCACGAACCTTCAATGGATTCACCCCCGGAAGTCCGTGCACAAAGGGGCCCTCCATCCACGCATGCCCATCGGCGTCGGTTACCGCTGGAGAGGTCTCCTGACGTCCCCCGGAAAAGAGTGGACTCAATACCAGCATGAGGCCCAGAATCACTACAATTTTCTTCATATTATTCCTCCATTGGAATAGATTTGCCCCGAATATAGGATATACATATGAGAAAAATGTGAGCAGAACGTGAGAAGAGTATGTAATCGCTTCTGGTGTTCTGGTGACAGGTTCAACACATTATGGTACTATGACCGCGTTTACTTCGGTAATCGGAAAGCAGGAGGAGTCAATGGTACACCTGAAATTACAAGATGCTGCTGGATTGAAAATCGGAGCAATGAAGAAGCAGTTCTTCAAGGCTCTGAAGAGTTTGGGCAAACGGGAGCGAGTGTTGCTCATTCCTCCCGACATTACCCGCATACATGGTATGGGGGGCACGCTGGCAGTATGGGCAGTCGAGTACTACGGTTCTGCTGTGAAGGCGATTCTCCCTGCACTCGGTACGCATGTACCCATGACGGATTCGGAAATCGATCTCATGTATCCCGGTGTGGATCATGATCTGTTCGTAGGACACGACTGGAGAAACGATATCGTGACACTCGGGACAGTACCCGCTTCGTTCATCGAAGAGGTGTCCGAGGGTAGACTCTCCTACTCCTGGAAGGCCCAGGTCAACAAACTCCTGGTCTCTGGCGGGTTCGATCTGATCCTATCCTTAGGCCAGGTGGTCCCCCACGAAGTCATAGGCATGGCTAACCATACGAAGAACATCTATGTCGGTACCGGTGGCGTGGAGGGGATCAACAAGAGTCACTACCTCGGTGCGGTCTACGGTATGGAACGCATTATGGGACGAGCCGACAGCCCTGTTCGTGCAGTGCTGGACTATGCGCACGACCATTTTGCCACAGAGCTTCCCATCGTCTTCGCCATGACAGTCGTAGGAAGAGACTCGACTGGAGCAATGGCACCCATGGGGCTGTTTGTCGGCGATGATCGAGTCTGTTTCAACGAGGCTTGCGCACTTTCGCTAAAAGTGAACTTCACCATGGTCGACCGTCCATTGGACAAGGTGGTGGTCTACCTCGATCCCGGCGAATTCCGTTCCACCTGGTTGGGAAACAAGAGTGTATACCGGACGCGCATGGCTGTAGCTGATGGTGGGGAGTTGATCGTTCTTGCACCTGGAGTACACACGTTCGGTGAAGACAAGGAGATTGATCGACTCATCCGCAAGTATGGGTATCGGGGAACCGACAAGACCCTTGAAGCTGTTGCCCATAACGATGAACTGAAAGAGAATCTCAGTGCTGCTGCACACCTGATCCATGGCTCTTCAGATGGGCGTTTCTCGATCCGTTACTGTCCGGGAGCATTGACCCGAGAGGAGATCGAGGCAATAGGGTACGAGTATGGAGAGCTCGATGCACTCACTGCGAGATATATGGGAACACAGACCAAAGAGGGATGGAACACCACCGACGATGGTGAATCGTACTACTTCGTAGGGAATCCGGCCGTTGGCCTGTGGGCACACCCGGACCGGTTCAAGGATAATTGATACAAGAGAAATCTGTATGTCAACGATAAGGAGAATGAACGTATGGGAAAGCAGGCTGACATAGGTCTGATCGGATTGGCTGTAATGGGCCAGAATCTGGTGTTGAACATGAACGACCACGGGTACACTGTGGCGGTATACAACAGAACGGTATCCAAGGTAGATGATTTTCTAAACGATGCGGCAAAGGGTCGCGACACCATCTTGGGAACACACTCGATGGAAGAGTTGGTTTCGACTCTTGCAAAGCCGAGAAAGGTTATGCTGATGGTCAAGGCTGGAGCTGTGGTCGATGCATTCATCGATCAACTCGTTCCACTGCTCGATGAGGGCGATGTCATCATAGATGGAGGGAACTCCCACTACCCCGACACCAACCGGAGAACGGAGGAGTTGAAGAAGAAGGGAATACTCTATATCGGAACCGGTGTCAGTGGTGGAGAAGAGGGTGCCAGACGTGGCCCGTCCATCATGCCTGGCGGAAATGTTGAAGCCTGGCCCTTGGTGAAGAACATCCTTCAGGACATCTCCGCAAAAGTAGAGGACGGCAGTCCCTGTTGCGACTGGGTCGGACAGGATGGAGCCGGTCACTATGTGAAGATGGTCCATAACGGTATCGAATATGGTGATATGCAGATGATCTGCGAGGCATACGACATCATGTACCACGGTCTGAACCTCACTCATGAGCAGATGCACGATATCTTTGCAGAGTGGAACGAGGGAGAACTGGACAGCTACCTGATCGAGATCACCCGGGATATCATGAAAACGCTCGACGATGACGGCAAACCGTTGGTGACCAAGATTCTCGACAAGGCCGGTCAGAAGGGTACCGGGAAATGGACCGGAGTGAGCTCCCTTGAATTGGGCGTACCGGTCACCCTGATCGTGGAGGCAGTCTATGCTCGGTGTGTCTCTGCACTGAAGTCGGAGCGTGTTGCCGCTTCGAAGATTATCGGTGGTCCCGAGAAAAAGATCGAGGGAAACACCAAAGAGATCGTCGAAGACTTGCGTAAAGCACTGTTGGCTTCCAAGATCGTAAGCTATGCACAGGGGTATATGCTCATGCGAGAGGCGGCACGAGAGTATGGCTGGGATCTCAACTACGGCGGTATCGCGCTTATGTGGAGAGGTGGCTGCATTATCCGAAGTGTATTCTTGGGCAAGATCAAAGAGGCGTTCGACACGAATCCTGATCTGAACAATCTCCTTATCGACCCCTATTTCGTAGAGGTGATGTCTCGTTGTCAGGATGCTTGGAGACGCACCATCGCACGAGCCGTTTCAGCTGGGATCCCCATGCCTGCCATGACCAGTGCGCTCTCGTTCTTCGACAGTTATCGGAGTGAGCGACTTCCTGCGAACCTGCTGCAGGCTCAGCGCGACTATTTCGGTGCACACACCTATGAGCGCGTAGACAAGCGTGAAGGTGAGTTCTTCCACACCAACTGGACGGGAACTGGAGGAAACGTCTCCTCTTCCACCTACCAGGTGTGATTCCACTATGACCTGACAAGGGGGCTTCGGCCCCCATTTTTCTGTCTCTGAGACTACGCAAAAGATCTTTTATATCTTATTTGTATAAATAGATTTATAAATGATCTTAAAATTGTGCATCCACCATATTGACACACTGATTGAAATACCCTATCACTATCGCGTGATTGCAGTAGTTTCCCGGCCTCCAAGAGAGGTACAGGCAACATTGCGACAGGGAGGAAAGGGAAAGAGATTGAAAGGATTCGACGTCGCTGTCAGGGACGTATCTAGGGCATATGGGAACTTCAAAGCCCTCGACAACGTGAGTTTGGATATCAAGAAAGGAGAGTTCTTCTCCCTTCTCGGACCTTCTGGATGCGGAAAGACCACCCTCCTTCGCATCATCGCCGGATTCGATTCTCCCGATACAGGTTCCGTGCTGCTCGATGGCAAGGACATACTTCCACTACCGCCCGAGAAGCGGCAGGTGAACACGGTCTTTCAAAGCTATGCACTGTTTCCACACCTCACTGTCTATGAGAATGTGGCCTTTCCTCTCCGTCTGAGAAAGGTTCCACAGGCACAGCTCAATGCGAAAGTGAACGACTACCTGCATCTTGTGCAGCTCGATATGCACAAGGACAAAAGACCGAATATGCTCAGTGGGGGACAGAAACAACGGGTGGCCATTGCACGTGCTCTCATCAACGAGCCCAGCGTGCTTCTTCTCGATGAACCTCTGTCCGCTCTCGATGCGAAACTACGCCAGAACTTGCTGGTCGAGCTCGACCATCTGCACGATCAGATCGGTATCACCTTCATCTATGTCACGCATGACCAGAGCGAAGCTCTCTCGGTAAGTGACCGGATTGCCGTCATGAATCAGGGGAAGGTGTTACAGGTAGGAAGTCCCTATGAGATCTACGAAAGTCCCGCGACCGACTTCGTCGCCCGATTCATAGGTGAGACGAACCTCTTCCCTGCCGAGGTCACCTCGTGCGTCCCGTTCGGCGACTACTATATGACCACACTCGACATACCGGCACTTGGTGCTCTGGTGAAGGTGACCGACTACGATAATCTGCCTCCAGGACAGCGCGTTTCGTTTACCGTACGGCCAGAGAAGCTGAAAATCACCGGGGATACACCGACAAGGGTGGGTAAAGATATCAACCTCTTCAAAGGTGTGGTGGAAGAACCGATCTACAGTGGCTTTCAATCCAAGTACTATGTGAGTCTTGAACAAGGAGCTGTCGTGAAGGTCATGCAGCAGCATGCGAACTACATGGATGAAGGACCGGCCATTGCATGGAAGGACCAGGTCTATGTCTCGTGGAGTGCCGAGGATGGTTATATCGTCGAGGTGGTAGACGCATGAAAAGTCACGAGCAGGAGAGACGAAATCGGAGGCTGGGAGTCACCTATTCGGCACCGATGGGCCTTTGGTTGGTGCTGTTCTTTCTTATCCCATTGGCTATCATCATCCTCTACAGTTTCCTCAGAAAAGGGCTCTATGGCGGGGTGGAACCACACTGGTCACTCGCTGCATATGAACAGATGTTCAATCCGAACTTTCTCCGTGTACTGTTTAGAACACTCTGGATATCGGTAGTGGCTACCGCTATCACCATCATCCTCGCCCTCCCCTGCGGCTATGCCATGGCGCGAAGCCGGAACCAGGTATTCTGGTTGGCTCTGGTGATTATCCCATTCTGGACCAACTCTCTTATCCGTATCTACGCGTGGATTGCCATTCTCTCCAATGAAGGATTTGTGAACGAAGCACTGCGCTCGGTCGGAATCATCCGGGACAGCCTTCAACTCATGTATCACCAAGGAACGGTAATCACTGTTCTCATATACATGTATATTCCTTTCGCCATTCTTCCTCTATTCACCACGATCGACAAGTTCGATTTTCAGCTACTCGAAGCTGCCCGTGATATCGGAGCCACAAAGGCACAGTCGATCTTCAAGGTACTGATTCCCAACATTAGAAGTGGTGTGGTGACCGCCGTGATCTTCACATTCATCCCTATTTTCGGTGCCTACACCGTGCCACTTCTCGTCGGAGGGAAGGATTCATATATGGTTGGAAACATTATCGTGGATCAGGTGACCAAGACCCGAAACTGGCCTCTAGCTTCAGCGTTCAGCCTCCTGATAACGCTGGTGAGTACCGTTGGAGTCGTATGGATGCTTGTCTCCAGTGCAGGCGAACGAGCTCGCCTGAAAACTTCTGGAAACGGCAGAGGTACCGCTGAGGTGAACTCATGAGAACCCAGCAACCCGCAAAGCGACAGATATTTGAGCCGACGAAGCTGGTTGATCCTCCGAAAGGACCCATAGGGCCCTACCGAGTTCCCAGATCCCATGTGTTCAGAGACCACCATTGGTTCGGATTCTCTCAAATCATGCTGGTCGTGGTGATACTCTTTCTGTTCATGCCATTGTTCGTGGTGATCACCTATTCGTTCAACGCTTCGCGAGGTATGCGGTGGACAGGGTTCTCTCTCCAGTGGTACCACCAACTGTTCACCGGTTCGCGCGAGTTGTGGCGTGCATTCGGAAACAGTTTCATCATTGCTCTGTCCAGTGCATTCGTCGCTACAGTGATCGGGTCCCTCGCAGCAGTCGGCATACGGTGGTATCGCTTCAAATCCAGAGCATTCATCCAAACCCTCAGTTTTCTTCCCATGATTCTACCGGAGGTGATCATTGGTATTTCCATGCTTATCTTCTTCTCAGCCATACAGTTTCCCTTGGGAATGGTCACCATCTTCATTGCTCACACCACATTCAACCTCCCCTTCGTGTTTCTGTTGGTTTCGGCCAGATTGGACGAGTTCGACTTCTCCGTGATAGAGGCAGCTCGAGATCTGGGAGCCACAGAGCGACAGACACTGATCAAGGTCATCGTACCCTCGATCACCCCTGGCGTGCTCTCAGGATTTCTCATGGCCATCACCATGAGTCTTGAGGATTTCGTCATAACCTTCTTCGTATCGGGACCCGGTTCAACCACACTCCCGCTCTACGTCTATTCGATGATCCGCTATGGGGTCTCTCCGGTGATCAATGCCCTCTCAATGGTACTCATTCTCAGTATCATGTTGATTGCTTTGCTCTTCCGTAGATTCCTCAAAACGATTGCAGCATCGAGTTAGTCGCCCATGTCCCAAACCTGGATCTCCAAGGAGGTCATCATGAAACAACACACGTTCTCGCTCCGTAGACTCAACCTCTCTATCCTGTTCATGCTCATAGCAACGATTCTCATACTCATCGGGTGTAGCAGAGACGAATCGACCAGTCAAAAAACGGGTGGAACGCTGTACCTCTACAACTGGACCTATTACACACCCGAATCGGTCATTGAGAAATTCGAACAGGAGTTCAATGCAAAGGTGGTGCTAGACTACTTCGCATCGAATGAGGATATGTTCGCCAAACTCAAAGCTGGAGGGAGTGGATACGATATAGTCTTCCCCAGTCAGGACTATACATCGATCATGATGAAGGAGAAGATGCTTTTGCCGATCGACCGGGAACGCATACCAAACCTCCGCTATATCAGCCCTCTGGTGCTCGAAAAGGCGACATACGATCCTACCATGGCATGGTCGGTTCCCTATTTCATGGGAGCTGCCGGCATTGCGGTCAATACGGTGCGAGTACACGATTATCCGAGGGACTGGAGCATCTTCGCAGACACGCGTCTTGCCGGGAGAATGAGCATGCTCGATGATATGCGAGAGGTCATGGGAGATGCACTGGTACATCTTGGCTATTCGGTGAACTCCACCGATCGTGCAGAGCTGGAGGAGGCAACCCGACTGATAAATCAGCGGTGGAAACCGAATCTGGTGAAGTTCGACGCAGAGGGTTTTGCCAAGAGTTTCGCATCGGGAGAGTTCTGGGTCGTGCAAGGGTATGCTGAGGCGGTGTTCGAGGAACTGGATCCGTCGCGGTGGCATGAAGTGGACTTCATCCTCTCGCCTGAAGGCGGTCCCATGTATCTTGATTCCATGGTCATACCCAAAGGTGCAAAAAACGTTGAGCTTGCCCATGAATTCATAAACTTCATTCATAGACCCGAAATCTACGCCGAGTTCCTCGATCGGTTCCACTTCCCTGCATCGGTGCACACAGAGGCGGAAGCTTTCATGACCGTTACACCGTTCTATCAGGGAGAAGATCTTGCTCCGTTCGAACTGAAGCACGATATCGGCGCGGATCTGGAGCTCTACAATACACTGTGGCAGTCGATACGGTATGTGAACTGAACCCTCGTGAGATAGCTACAGATACCGTGCGAGCATGGTCGATGCATGATATCGTCCATTGAACATCATGGAACGGGAGATAGTTCCCTCGGAGACGAATCCGCAACCGGTGAATGCCTCGACGAAGTGGGTATCATCCGAGAGCACGAGACTCTCCAGACGGCGAAGTCCGGTGCCTTTCGCCCACAAGTTCAGGTGAGAGACCATCGCAGTAGCGAGTCCAGTATGCTCCCAAGGCGGGAGCAAGGAGAGGGTACAACGCGCACTGTGTTTGGTTCTCTTCCGTGTACCAGATTCGCACGTGAGCATGCCGACCAGCTCACCATCGGTGGTGAAGGCTCCGAGACAACGCCAGTGAAGGGTATCCTGACAACTAGCAAGCAGGACTCGCTGTTCTGTCAACGAGGCTCCGACTCCCGGAATGTCCGTGGTGGCAAACAGTTCCGGTCTAACATGAACGAGCGTCTCGGCAAATTCAAGCACCTGGGAGGCGTCTTTGCCGGTAAGCAGCCGAATCGTACACGCCGCAGCGGAGTCGAATGCTGTCTCAGACAAGGCAACTCTCATTCGGTGAGCATCCGGTGCTGCAAGCGGAAGACGCGGGAGCCGTAGGCCGTACCAGTGAAGATCGATACCGAGCCCATCGACAGTCAGATAACTAGCAAGATACGCCTCCTTACAGAATCCGAACTTCTCATACATCGTGATAGCCCGCCGATTGTCCACTCGGACCTGGAGGTTGATTTTCGCGATATTCGCCCCTCTAGCCCAATCGAGAACTGCCTGAACGAGCCTGCTCCCCACTGCTTTACCCCACCATGCTCGATCTACCGATATTCCCAACTCGCAACTATGGTAGAGCGAAGGGCGACGACCTCCCACACAGGTACAGCATGCGATGATGGTATTTTCATGTAATGCAATCAAAGCAAGGCTGTTCTGAGCCTGTTCCAGCTGTCGAAGGAATTTCGCCTCTTCATTGAAAATATCCATCTCATCCGACTCCATGGTCAGATTCTTTGATTGGTCGACTACACGATGGAAGTAGCTCACAAGAGCATCGGCATCGGCCTCGATAGCAGTTCGGATGGAAATACCTGCAAGAGGTTCGTTCATGATGGGAGAGACTGTTGCCATGGTTGCGTCTCCTACGGTTCGGTGCCAAGCGCAAGGAGCGAGTTCTTCGCAAGCAGGGAGAGGTTACCGGTAATCCGCTCAGCGATCTCCTTTTCTATGAAGCTGAAACCCTCTGCATCCAATCCTGCAGCCCAATTGATGGAGTAGACGATTCCAGCAAACTCGATATCGGCTTCAGCGGCAAGGACGGTCTCCGTTGCTGCAGTCATGCCCACATAGTCGGCACCCCATCGCCGGAACATGGAGATCTCTGCAGGAGTCTCCAACCGAGGTCCGTTGGTGCATACATAGATCCCTTTGAGAGCCAACGGTATGGCAAGTCGAGCAGATTCACGAGCGATGATCGCCCGCAATCTCTTGCTGTACGGGCTGACCATAGGGACATGTCGTACTCCAGCATCTCCTCCGGTAAAGAAGGTCCCTTCTCGTGAGCCCCCTGTGAAATCGATGAACTGGTCGATGAGACCGAGATTGCCGGGGAGCACCATGCTCGTGATGGAACCGACTGCGTATATACCGATTGCATGGGACACCTCGAGTTGGCGAAGGGCATCGATATTCGCCCGATAGTTGATCAAGTGTGGTGGTATACTGTGATTCTTTCCATGTCGCAGGACATGATAGATTGTATGCTCCCCATGTTCCTGGCTTGAGAGTTCGGCCGACCCATAGGGTGTATCCACTTCGAATCGTTTCTCCTGCGAGCCAACCATGTTTTGGCATCCGGTGCCACCAATAATTGCAAATCTCATGTACCTGCTCCTTTCGTATCAGAATTCGGTGCATAGCCTGTTTCGATCGACTGCGGTGTAAAGACCCCTCTCGGAGTGATGATACTGGTTATCAGATTCGCATCTATGCAGTCGAACGCGGGGTACTTACCCTTGAGTGAATCGAGTGTCGTTGTGACGGAGCCGAATCTGAGCACCTCTACTCCATCGCGCTCTTCCATGATTATCTCATCCTGAGTCGCTTTCGTCTCATCGGGTGCCATGGAGAATGCATGATAGGGAACTCCATAGTGGGCACAAGCAATGGCATTCGCCAAGGTCCCCACCTTGTTCACCACTGTTCCATCCATGGTAACCAGATCGGCGGCAGTGAGATAGGTTGTTATGGCTCCCTCACGCAAAAAGTGGGCCCCCATGCCATCGGTGATCACATACGATTCAAATCCAAGCTCCTGAAGCGCTGGTGCTGTAAGTCGTGCTCCCTGCAGATATGGTCGAGTTTCGGGAATATACACGACCAAGCGTTTCCCCTGCTCACGGGCTTTCATGAGGGTCAAAATGAAGGAGTGTTCGGCAAAGCAGGTGGTGAGAATACCCTCTGAAGGGCCGAGTAGTGCAGCTCCATGATCGCTCATGGCATCGTAATCGGTATCGAAGCTCTTCTCGTATCGATTCACAATTTCGTCGATGTAGAAGACCAGATCGTCACCATGGAGATCTCGAACCGAGTCACACCTATACCATTGTCCAATTTCGGCGACGATCGCTCGTAAGGTACGTGCCATGGTGGTATTCGTCGGTCTGCTTGCAATGAGTTTTTGCGCTCCTGATACGAACGTGCTCACCGTGTTGGCGGCTCTTCTCTCATGAATCTGTCTCGCGATAAATCGAACGGTGGTCATGGCCACCTGTAAGGGGCCTCCCCCCTGGGTGACCATGGCTTGTATCGCTTGTGCAACCTCATCTACCGAGAGACAAGTAACGAAGCTATCCTCCAATGGGTATCGTCGTCGGTCGTGTATGAGCAGAGCATCCCCTTCTATCCGGGCAATGTGCTGTTTTTGCAAGATGGTCGGGAGCTGGAACCTCGTTTTCACTTCCATAGGTCACCTATCAGAATCATACATCCCAGAACCCCGCATGGTCGGCGGCGATTCGTTGTTCCAGAGCCGGATCCTCGACGGGACCGACCACCACGATATCCTTCTGCCCTCGTGCAAGGACCTCCCTGCAGGGAAGGTCGAATGTCGGGTTCTCCGGATTGTCCCCGGTCATCTCCAGTAATCGCTGTTCGGTGAGTCCGTATACCAGTCGGCCGACATTCGCCCAGTAGAGTGCTCCAGAACACATAGCACAGGGTTCCACACTGGTATAGAGGGTGCACGTTGCGAGAAAATCGCGTTCATACGCTTTCGAGGCTCGCATGAGGAGCATGGTTTCTGCATGCGCGCAATCGTTGTGCCCGCTTACGACATCGTTCTGCTGCTCCATCAGGATGTTCCCCTTTGCATCGGCAAGCAATGCACCGAATGGGTGGTTCCCGCCTGCTCGTGACTCTGCCGCAATCCGAGCGGTTTCGTAGAGCAATGCTATATCCCGAGCCGTCGGCTCCTGTGTGGTTACACTCATGTGATTCCTCCTGCATGTCTGGCAATATTCCTCACGAAGTTGTCCCGATATCGGATTTCTCTCTCAGAAAACCATACCACAGGCAACGAGAATAAAAAAGCGGAACCTTGTACGGATATGATAGGAAATGAATACATAGCAAAGCACATTTCAAGCATATCCGGTGTATGCTTTCTCCTCTAGGTTTCTCCTAGTAGCACACTCTGAAACTTCCTGTTATACTAGGAGAAACGGAGCAACGGCATCTGTTTTAGGAAGGGAGTATATGCGATTCAGTGAAAAAATAAATCTGCTCATGAAAATGGCAAACACGACGAACTCCAAACTTGCGAGGACGTTGGGAATCGACCCATCTCTTGTCAGTAGATGGAGAACCGGGGCACGGGAACCCGGAGATGATTCACGCTATATCCAGCTCATTGGACTTTTTTTCGCATCGCAAGCTCGACAGGATTTCCAGCGAGTGGCACTGCTTGAGCTTACCGGACATCAGATGGAAGATAAGAATGTAGGTGAGCCGATAATCGCATCATATCTGACTCGCTGGCTCGCAAACGAGTCAAAGATCAGCACAGAATCGATTCAGGTTCTACTCGACAGTATCGGATCCATGGAAAATCAGCCGACCCATGTTCCGCAAGTCCATCTACCTGCAGAACCACACGGACGGCAAGTCGAATTGCAGTCATTCCTAGGAATCGAGGGAATCCAATCTGCAACGATCAAATTACTTATGCATGCATTGAATTCACCGAACCGTCACGCCAGACTCCTTCTGTTCAGTGATGAACCGATGGATTGGATCATCGAGAACCCGCTGTTCGCCAAACAGTGGTACTTTCTCATGAACGCCTGCATAAAGAAGGGCATGCAGATCGAAGTGGTGCACACCCTCACTCGAGACAGCAACGAACTCGCAATCGCGGTTCAACGGTGGTTGCCATTCTATATGACTGGAGCGATCGTCAGTTACTATTATCCGGAAAAACGGGATGATATGTTCAACCACACATCGTTTGTACTCGAAGGTGAGGCGGTTGTCTCTTCCACGAGTGTCAGGGGGCAGGACAGGGATTCGATTCACTACATCTATTCAACCGACCCCACCGCCATCGGCAGTGCGACCACGGCTTTCACGACACAACGCACCCTGTGCAAACCCTTAGTGCGCACCTACACCGGGGCCGATACGACAAAGTATATCGATGAACAGATTGATCTATTCACCGCAAACAGTGGCCAGGGAGTGGGCATGCAGAGTCTTCTGCTCAGCGGCATGCCTTGCGATCTCCTCGAATCCATGCTTAGCAATGGCAATATCCCCAGCGATCAGATGCACCGGCTGCTTGAAAACCAGCAGAACCGTCTTCAGCTATTGCATACACACTTGGCTCACAAGCAGTTTCACATGGTCATGAGCCTTCCGCGAATAACCGATGTGCTGAAAGGAAAAGTCCCTGCACTTGTACCGGAACTCCTTACACAGCAGAAATTCACCTATCTTCCGATGGAGTACCACGCGCATCTGCTGAGCGTTATAGAGCTGCTTGAGAAACATGAGAATCTGGAAGTCACGATCCTTCCCAGCAAACATATGCTACATACCGTTCAGCTATTTGCCATGCAGAATGCCGGTCTGCTGGTGTTGAAACACAGGAATCCCAAGTTCGTCTTCATATCCGAACAGCACGATCTGATAAACGCTATCATGAACTTTGTCTCACAGGAGGCTTCTCGAGTCCCCAAGCGGGAGCGGAATCGGAGTTTCGTGATCGAGAAACTCAGAATGTTTGCCGATCGGATTGAAGAGGGCGCCAAGAAGAGAATGCTTCCCTAACGTTTTCGTTGCTACCTCTCTTCACGCAGAATACCATGACAGTTTTTGGTCATTTGCATGAATATTTTTTTCATAGTATACTGGGGGCATGAATCGTCAGACCCGAAAGAATACATCGGAATCGCACTGCCTCTATACCATTCGGACCCTGTATCCAAAGCTCAGCGCGAAGGAACGGGAGATTGCCGACTACATTTTAACCAACACAGCAGAAGCGGTGAACCCCAGTATCGACCAACTAGCGGAGACCATCGGGATCTCTCAGTCGACACTCGTCAGGTTCGTTCGAAAGCTTGGTTTCAAGGGGTATCAACGGTTTCGCATAGCGCTCGCAACCGAGACACTTCAAGCTAACTCGCGCATGTATGAGACGCCTGTTGACGATTCACACGATATCATTGACATCGTATGTACCAATGTGCAGAACACCCTGAATCTCACACGTGAACTGGTAGACTTGCATACGATACAGGAAGCAACTCGAATGGTGACCCAGGCGAAACGAATCTTTCTTTTTGGGTTGGGAGGCTCGCAGATCATCGCTCAAGATGCGTTCCACAAATTCGTACGGATCGGTCTCGACTGTTCGGTGACTGCGGACTACCATCTGCAGCTCATGCTTGCCAGTCAGACAGATGCATCGTGTATTGGAATCATCATCAGCCACACGGGAAGTACCATGGATACCATTGCCATTGCCGAAGAACTCAAGGAGCGCGACTGCCCGTTCATAGTGATCACCACCAGTGTCACCTCAAGCCTTGCGCGTATGGCAACACTCTCCATAGGAGTGGCAGGATCGAAAACCAGCACGATATCCGAAGCATTCTCTTCTCGAATCGCTCAGATGGTGGTGATCGACATACTGTACGTAACACTGCTCGAATCGCTGGGCAATCCGGCTGTGGAGCACCTTGAATCTATGCGTAGAACCATTGCTAAAAGGAGAATCTGACTCACCGTCAGGCTATATTGATTTCACACAACATGGTAGGATACACCATGAGTAAGTAATATATCCAGGAGGATGGACATGGGAAAATTAGTGGTGCCGGAATCGAAATCGATCGAAAGAAAGGTTACCGGAAAACCGTACGACTTCATTGCACTCGGAGCGCTGGTGACTCGGCTGGATCCGGGCATCGTTCCGTTCGAATATGCTGACCGGTATGATATTCATGTATCGGGAGGAGAGTTCAACGTTGCAGCGAACCTCGCTCGTGCATTCGGCCAGAAGACTGCTGTAGTCTCAGCCATGGTCGACTACCCGATCGGAAAGAAGGTCGAGGCAGAGGTGAGAAGAATGGGAGTCGATTCATTCTATAGTCGCTTCCAGCACAATGGGGTACATGGTCCGAATCTCGCCCAAGTGTGGAGCGACCAGGGCGTTGGCGTACGAGCTCCTGTCGTATTTTACAACCGGTCAGATGAAGCTGCTGCACGGTTGAAACCCGGTTCTTTCAACTGGAGTGAGATCTTTGCCAATGGAGTTCGATGGTTCCATTCGGGTGGAATCTTCAGTGCACTCTCGGAGACTACACCAGAAGTAGTCATTGAAGGTATGAAAGCGGCTCACGATGCAGGGGCGATTGTCTCCTTCGACCTTAATTACCGAGCAAAGCTCTGGGCTGCCAACGCTGCCAAGGGTGTCGACCCGGTCAAGAAGGCACAGAGTGTACTCAGCAGGATAGTCGAGCACGTTGACGTGCTGGTGGGAAATGAAGAGGATCTGCAGATGGGGCTGGCCCTGGAGGGACCGAAGGTGGACAAACAGTCCAAACTCGACCCTGCAGTGTTCTTCGGTATGATGGAGACTGTGGCAAAGCGCTTCCCGAACATCAAGGCTGTTGCAACAACCATGCGTGAAGTCCATTCAACGAACAGGCACGACTGGTCTGCTGTGCTTTGGATCGATGGGAAGGCGTACCAGGCTCCGACCACTGCACTCGATGTATACGACAGAGTTGGCGGGGGCGATGGATTCGCATCGGGCCTCATCTATGGCCTATTGTCTGGCAAGAGCCCTGAAGATGCTCTCAGAACCGGTTGGGCACATGGCGCTATGCTGACCACCTACCCCGGCGATACGACTATGGCATCGCTTGAGCAGGTGGAGGCTTTCGCGAAAGGTGGTTCTGCCCGGATCCAACGATAGGAGTCGGTACTGAATTGACGCACAAAGGAGTTGCTGCATGGAGGCATTACTGGCACAAGCCTGTAGAACTCTCATAGATAATGGGACAAGTGAACCGCTTCATGAGTCTTTGATTCGTGTTGCACATCCCTCCCCCGGTAACTCCGATGTGCACGATTTCACTGCGCATCACCTTCGGCGAAACAACAGATATGGTTATGGCTCTTCAGTCGTTAACCGCATCGGCTATATCGAGTGTCGACATGATGGTCAGAGAGAAGATTGTAGTCATGCCACTGGTCAGCGCCACCACTTGTGGGAAGAGAGGCGAATGTGGTTTCAGCGATCGTATGATCGGGAGCCGGAACTAGTGAAGGTTGCATGGCAACCATAGGAGGAGACTACATGGACATTGTCCGTTTTGGTATGATCGGGTACGGAAAGGTTGCACAACTGCATGCCCAGGCGATACGAGACTCTCTGGGAGGAACTCTCGTGGCGGTCTGCGGAAGAAACAAGGAGCGTCGTGAGGCGTTCGCTGAGCAGTGGGGTATCGCGGGAAGAGCGACCGTAGCAGAGATGGCAGAACTGGATCACATCGATGCAGTGATCATCGCCACTCCACATCCACAACATCACGATGACACGATTGCAGCATTCGATGCCGGATGTCATGTTCTAGTAGAAAAGCCGATGGCACTTACCGAGGCGCAATGCACGGAGATGATCCTTGCTGCAGAGCGCTCTGGGAACATGCTCTCCGTGGTGAGCCAACGGAGATGGTATCCCTCCTCACTGAGGATCCGGGAGGCGATCGATAGTGGCAAACTGGGATCACCTGCAATCGCGCAGGCGATCATCCTTGGCTGGAGAGACCTGGCATACTACGAAAGCGATCCGTGGAGAGGCAAATGGGGTACAGAGGGAGGAGGAGTCTGTATAAACCAGGCACCGCACCAGTTCGATCTCATGCACTGGTACATGGGTCCGGTCTCTCGCATCTTTGCCGAGTGGGACAACGTGAATCACCCCTATATCGAAGTGGAGGACACTGCAGTTGCCACGATCCGTTTCGCAAACGGAGGAATGGGGTCGATCCTTGTGAGTAACTCGCAGAAACCGGGCATCTATGCAAAGGTCCACATCCATGGATCCTCGGGAGCTTCAGCAGGGGTTCAGACCGATGGAGGCGCCATGTTCATAGCAGGCAGGAGCGGTATAGCAGAACCTCCGGTCAACGACTTGTGGACAATTCCTGGAGAAGAGGCTCTTCTGGCAACCTTTAGGCAACAGGATGAGGCCTTCTTCAAGACGATAGACCCGACAACCTACTTCTTCTCGCGACAGATCGACGACTTTGCGAGAGCGATCAATGAAGGGTCAAGACCGATGGTCACAGGAGAAGATGGGCGCGAAACCGTGCGCATCATCGAAGGCATATACCGAAGCGGTCGATCGAATGAACCGATCGTTTATTCTTGACGACAGCGAAGGGAATCTATAGAGTCTGAGGTCATGAGATATTTACGGGTATTCGCCCGGTTCTGCTGCATATCGGGAATGTTACTCACGTTTATCCTCCTGGCAACTAGCTGTAGACAGGTCGATCGAATCGTCATAGATGGTGCCACGGCTATCCGAATGGAGAACCATGTGAACGAGCAGCTGTATGATACCGAGTACGGCCAACGGGGCAACACCTGCAGCAATATTCGAAATGGTGGATACGTGCTGCTGGATAGCGACATGCTCTATTTCATTCACGAGATGCCCTTCCCCGATGGTTCTTCACTTTATTATCTACAGGAGTTGCCTGCAAATCAGATCGGCAGTCTCACAGCGAGAAATGAAATCATTGGATCCGTACACGGGAGATTCCTAGGAAAGTACGATCGATTCATCCTCTATGTAGCAGTTGATCCTGACCATACGGTCATGGCGTTCGACCTGGAACAGTATACCGCGATCCCGATGACAGATGAGAAGGTAGCGAGTGCGCTACTGCTCGAAGACGCTCTGTACCTGACCGCTCTAGAACACGGTACGCTCCGTGAACTGAGACTCGGCATCGACGAAAGTGGCGACCTCTCCACCGAGACTCGAACGATCGCTGAGGGTGTGGGGACGCTGATCGGTCTCTCCGACGGACATGCATTCACTCTGTACGATGAACAAACCATTGAACAGATTGAACTACACAGTGGTGCAGTGATCAGAAGAATTGTCGGTGGAGTGTATCAGGATATCCAGGTCTCCGGTTCGTGGATACTGTTTCGTGAGGGTGATCGGCTCATGCGACAGGCTATCGACGGAGGGGTTCCCGTAGAAGCGAGTATTCACGCTGTCGAGGAGTATGCGACGTGTGGCCATTGGCTCGCATTCACCGCTCCCGATGGTGGACTCTTCGTCAGTCATCTCGATGGTACCGGAATTGCTCAGATCTCAGCAGATAGAGCTACTGGACTGCAGTTGATGGATAATCGGGTGTTCTACCGTAACCAATACGATGGTGGAACGTTGTACACGATCGATCTGGTAGAAGGTATCAGATCGGCTCTCCTAGGCGAATCGGTCACCGATGGAGGCCTGCAGATAGAGCAGATGGCTGAGGTCGAAGAGCGTCTGTTCAGAGAGGCCTTCGAGGAGACTGTCTTGGCGATCCAGGGAGAATCTACCAGCCAGGAACAGTATTGGAGCGAGATTGGAGACAAAGTTCTGTTTGCTGAGATCTCTAACGACGACGAAACGATCACCTTCCATAGAAGAATCGGCGTACAGTTCTCCCCCGAGGAGGTCGAGGCACTGGTGACCATCACCTATCGCAATCGGCTGCTAGGACGGTATACCGATGGGGGGCTCGCCTACCGAGTCGATACGGTTCTCACGCTGTTCGACCCGGTAGAGTTACGCCCGCTGGTATCTAGGAGTGTCGCCGGCAGGCCACCATCGGAGATCAAAAGTGGCGAGGGAGATCGATATGGGCTTCCCGTCTCTTGGCACCAGAAGGCAATAGAACTCATGGAGAGCGGTCTGAACAGCCGCTAGCTCACGCAAGAGCGAGTGCCTGTTCGTACAACGTGAACTGGTTCCGGTCGCTGGCGATGAGTCCATCGTCGATCATCTTGGATATCTCCCGGGAGAGCGCGCTTCTGTTCACGCAAAGATAGTCGGCTAACTCATCCCTATTGAACGGTACTGAGAATGTCATGCTCTCCCTATCCTGACTCTGCCAGGCAAGATATGCCAGTAGTTTGTCTCGAATGGTTCGCCGACTGAGAATGGCCAGTTTTCGATTCATCATGAGATTTCTTTCCGCAAGCACATTCATCATATTCTCGATTACACGAGAGTGAAAGGAACATGCTCGACTGCAGGGAGCCACCAGCGAATTGAAATGAAGCAGCAGAATCTCGCAGTCGGTCTCTGCAACCACTGCTACTGGACTGTTATGGGAGAGTTTGCTGGCAGAGACATGCCCAAAGAGCTGTCCCGGTTCGAATTTCGCCGTAATAGATCGGTTTCCGAATACATCTTCTGTGATTACCTGCACGCTCCCTTCCAACACGATCCCCAGGTCTTCCACCCTATCGGTTTCGTGGATGATGAATTGTTCGGCACGATATGACTTCTGGCGTGCTTTGAGGCACTGGAGCATATGGGGTAACTCTTCATGTGTAAGCGAGGAAAATAGTGGCGTCTGTATGAGCATATGATGGTAACGTTCCATGGGGATCCTTTATACTGTGGATTGAATTTGTTGCCAATGCAACAAGACCGCCGTCACCATACCGTGTTGCGAACTTTTAATCAAGAGCATGCTTGAAATACCTACAGCTACGGTGCATAGTTGCTGCATGCAGAAAAATAGCCGGCTTTCGACTTTCCAGGATCCCAATCACAAACGACTACTGCTCCGCCTCTCCCTTCCTGCCATGATAGGCTTGCTGGTGAACTCCCTCTACACGATGGTGGACATGCTCTTCGTGGGAAACGCTGTCGATCCAATGGGAATAGCTGCCCTCGGGTTATCCATGCCCGTCTATCTGATCATAACCGGAATTGCGCTCATGATAGGCGTAGGAGGAGCCTCTCTGGTATCTCGTCAGCTCGGTGCACACCAGTCTGATGAAGTGGGAAAAACGGTCTTTACGAGTTTGGTCGGGATTGTTGCCATGACCGTCATACTCAGCGCTGTGGGACTGTTCTGGTTCTCTACGGTGGCACGCACGCTCGGAGCTACTGCCGATACTGCTCCATTTCTCGGTGACTATCTGGGTACGCTGCTCTGGGGTGCTCCGTTCATCGCCTTGGCTACCGTGCTGAACGCCCTACTGAGAGCGGAGGGACAGGCGAAAAAAGCGATGCTCGCGAACTTGATCGGCAATGGTCTGAACATACTCCTCGATGCACTATTCATTCTCAGTTTTCGG
>CAYYOL010000023.1:0-36488 GCA_964473245.1 uncultured Spirochaetaceae bacterium | reverse complement strand
TCAGTCAACAATTTTTCATGATATCAGCATGGGAAATACTGGAATCAAGCGAATTTCATCACCAATCCTCTCTTCTCGAAGACTCGTTCTACGACCATTCACGTTGGATGATACGATTGCGCTCTTCTCTTGGGCTAGCGACGCTGAGGTGACACGGTTTCTCCGGTTTCCGGTGCACCACACCATACAGGAATCGGAACGGGTGATAAAGAAATGGATCGATAATGAAAAGCACCCCCCGTTTTTTCACTGGGCTATCGAAACTCGGGATGAGATGGAGGTGATCGGTTCCATTGGTATAGAGATCACCAGCCTCCATGATAATCGGGGAGAGATTGGATACTGTCTTTCAAAACGGGCATGGAATAGGGGGTATGCGACTGAAGCGTTACGCACCGTGCTCGAATTTGGTCTTGAGCGGGCAGGGTTTCACCGGATCGAAGCTGCACACGCAGTGGAGAATGTTGCTTCTGGTAAAGTGATGCAGAAGGCTGGCATGACCTGTGAGGCTGGCCCATTGAGAGACTACTACAAAGCCGATTTGCTTGGTTATCAGGATGTATTTCTGTATGTAGCTTTTGAAAGCGAGATGAATTGATGCGATGAATGCTCCTATCGACTCCTATCTCTGGTATTTTTTCCTCTACAGCATGATCGGGTATCTCTGTGAAATATGTTACTGCAGCATTTCTGAGAAACGATTCGTGAACAGAGGATTTCTCCATGGCCCCTATATTCCTGTGTATGGATTCGGTGGAGTTGCAGTTGCAGTACTAGTAACCGATCTGAAGAATTGGCCGATTCTAGTGTTTCTCGGTGGAATGGGAATTACTTCGATCATTGAGTATGGTGCAGGCGTCCTGCTCGAACGAGTGTTCCATATCAGGTTGTGGGATTACAGAGCGAGAAAATTTCACATTCGAGGACGGGTGTGCCTAGGAAATAGCGTACTGTTCGGACTGCTCAGTCTTGCAGTCGTCTATTTCATCCATCCTGTAATGCAGCAGAGTCTAGCGAATCTTCCGGAACGCTTGCGGTCAGCGGGTGCATCGGTTATGCTTCTCTCGCTGGCGGTTGATACTACGACAAGTGCAGTGGGAATGGCTGCCTTTACCGAACGGTTACAGAGAGTGAAACGGTTGAAGGCTATGCTAGAACCGCGGCTTGAGTTGTTGTCTCAAGGGAGGCAGAGACTCGTGGAGGCACTTGAGGCAGAGATCGTACGGGTGAGCGAACAACTGAGAAAATCGGGAAATCGTATTCTCGATGCTTTTCCAAGCATCGGTTCGGACGAACTCGATATGCCTTCGAGTCTGATTCGTGAGCTGATTGATAAGAGACGTGGAAGAAAAAAGCGGAAAGAGGAGAGTGGAACACTACATGACGATGACTGATAGGATTGATGAAATTCTCGCATCCATAGATGACGCGAAGGCTGAGTGTGGACGTACCGACGAGATTAAACTCATGGCCGTCTCAAAGACTCACCCCTATGCAGCGGTCGAACAGGCAGTCAAATGCGGACTCACCCTTTTCGGAGAGAATCGGGTGCAAGAGATTCAGGCAAAATTTCCTGCAGAACATGCAGGGTACGAACTGCACCTTATTGGACATCTCCAATCGAACAAGGTGAAGAAGGCTGTAGCTGCAGTCGATGCTATAGACTCGATAGATTCACTTCGACTGGCCCGAAAGGTGAGTGACGAGGCAGAGAAACTCGGAAAAGTCCTGCCCGTTCTTATAGAGTGGAATACTTCTGGCGAGAATTCAAAATCGGGTTTTACCGAACTTGCCGACTATGAGGAGCTACTTGCCGAAGCTCAATCTCTCCCTGGCATCTCGATTAGAGGACTCATGACCATCGGTCCGCTCACCGATGACGAACGTCAGGTCAGACAGGCGTTCGCCAGGCTCAGAGAGATTGCTCAATGGAGTGGAAAAGAGTTTCCTCATCTCACGTTCGATGTACTTTCCATGGGTATGAGCCAGGACTACAGGTGGGCAATCAAAGAGGGATCGACTGTGGTCAGAATTGGCACAGCCATATTCGGAAGGAGAGATTATCAGTGAAACGGGTGCTGCTTCTTCTCATCATGATGGTGATTCTCATGCACCCGCTCTTTGCAGACTATGAGCCTTATCGAGCGGATGAATTCCCTCAATGGAGCATAAAGCTCAGGAGAGCTGAGACATTGCTGTTCGGATCGCTACCGATCACCGTTGGAGTGACATCGCTGGCGTATTCGACAGCTCAACTGATGGGAGCACCACAACTGCATTCAGATCCACTGAGAGAGTCCCTCGCAGTAATCGGCATAGCTGGTGCGCTCTCACTCGCAGTGGTGCTTGCTGACTATATTATCGGGGAGATGCAGAACTAATGGCAAGCAAGGAACACCATGACAAGATGACGGTCGAGGAACCAATAGCCGTTTCTCGAATCGATGCCTGGGTATCCCAGATGAATTCACACTTTCCTCGATCGGCCGCCTCCGATTCCCGTACAGTGTTTCGGATCAATGGTATACCGGTCAAGAAGAGCAAACAGGTGAAATGTGGCGATACGGTCGAAGTTAGTTGGTACGAGGATGTCCTGGATTCAATCGAAGCCCAGGAACAACCTCTTGCCATTCTCTACGAGGATCCACACATCCTCGTTATCGACAAGCAGCAATCTCTCGTGGTTCATCCAGGAGCAGGGAATCCAGATAAGACTCTGGTAAATGCTCTGGTGTTCAAGTATGGAGATGATTTTTTCTCTTCCGATCAGGAATTTGAGACCGTGAGACCTGGAATCGTGCACAGACTAGACAAGGATACCAGCGGTGTCATGGTGATAGCGAAGCATAGGGAGAGTCATGCCCATCTTGCTCTGCAATTCAGTGAAAGGACTACGGAGAAATATTATATTGCCTTGGTAGATGGGATCATGCCGAAACGGAGAGGGCATATCGAGACGACGATCGTTCGCGACCCAAAGGATAGAAAACGGTTCATCGTGGGAAACTCCGATGCTGGCAAGTATGCGAAAACCGATTATCTTGTACTCAGACAATTCACCACCTGTGCTCTCGTACGAATACGACTCCATACAGGAAGAACTCATCAGATTCGCATCCATATGGCCCATATCGGAACTCCGGTGATTGGAGATCCTATCTATGGTAAGCGGGGAACCAGTATCTTCGAATCGTGCACGCTCATGCTTCATGCGCTGTCTCTAGAACTCTACCACCCTGTGTCGGAGAAGCGTATGCGTTTCAGAGCACCCATGCCAAATCGGTTCAAACAGATACTTCGAAATGCAAAACCGGTACCAGAGCAGAAAGAACTCAAGTGATCACACTTGGATGGCTCAATTGGGCGAGATCGTCGCTAGACATGGCGTCTATGAGCTCCTGATTGAACAGTTTCTCTATCTTGATGGCACTGATGGTTCCATGACCGGGGAATATGAGAAATCGTTCATCGAGGGTGAGAAGGCGGTTCTTGATTCCACGTAGCAGGAGCGCCTTTTCGAGTACGCCAGATGTTTTACCGATTCTTCCAGCGAACAGAACATCACCGGTGAACAGGACATTCCCTATCTTGTAGACGAACGAATCCAGTGTGTGCCCTGGGATTTGAATCGATTCCACGGTAATACCGCTGAGATCCATTATCGAACGATCGTTCACCTGAATGACTGGAAAGTCAAACACACCAGGAGAGCCGGCATAGACTTTCGGATTGTAGATCTTCATGAGCGTACCCAGACCTTTCGTATGAGTTTCGTGTCTATGGGTGATGAGCACATGGGCAATGGAGAAGCGATTCTTCTCTATCCGATCTATCAACTCAAGATCGATCTTCCCCGGATCGATAAGAATGGCATCGCCACCATCCTCTGGTCCGACCAGAAAGGTATTCGAGAACTCGTTCAAGGAAAAGTGGAAGAATACTTTCATAGGCTACGAGAAACTCGCCTCCTCATAGTTCGAATACTTGAATGTCACTTGGTCGCGTTCGGTGAACCGAAAATCTGCATTCTTGAGATTGCAATCTTTGAACCGAACATTGACGAGATGCGATGAGGAAAAATTAGAATAGTAGAGATCGGACGAGCTGAAATCACAATTCTGTGCATCGATTCCCATGAAATTAGTGTGGATTAGCAGCGAATCTGTGAATGAACAGTTCAACAATTTCGAACCGGCAACGACCGAGTGCCTTGCATCGCTTCCGGTGAATGTACACCCTTCAAAAAGGCAGAAATCGAAGAAGCATGCATGGATTCTCGCATCGGTGAAATCGATATTCTCGAATACACACCGCGCAAAATCGGATGTGGAGAGCTGTATCCGAGAGAAATCGAGATCTTTCAGCCGGACATCTGTCATTACGATGTCCCGGTGTTTGTGTGTGTCGTTGATGTTCGCGATCAGTGTCTTCAGGACAGCATTGCTGTTCTCTGCGTGATGAAGACATGTGTACATATCTTCCAACGCATATCTTCGACACCCCTCTACTGCACAAGGTACACACTTAAACATAGAAAGAGCCTATCAAATAGCATTCCAGGTGTAAAGCGTTCGCGGTGAGGAATCGGTGAGTTTGCTTGCACAGCGAGGAGAATCTGAGTAGAGTATCTTCTATGAATGAACGTATCGGTATCGTGACCAGAGGGATCAACAATATCTACACAGTGATTCCAGAAGAGTACATCAATCGACTGGCAGAGGCTCCGACATACTCGTGTAGGATCAAGGGGAAAGTGCTTCAACAGGTTGAAGATACCTATAATCCGATAGCTGTGGGCGATACGGTGGTGTTTACCCTCCACCAGAGTAACGAGGGGCTCATTCTGAGTCGTGTCGAGAGAAGAAATAGCTTCGAACGCTGGAATGCAAAACGTTCGGTGAACCAGACACTTGTGGCGAATATGGATCTGATTCTCTGTATGACATCGACCGATGATCCCCCATTCAGACCACGTTTCATCGATCGAGCCATTGTCTGTGCACACGAAACTCCGGTCAT
This sequence comes from uncultured Spirochaetaceae bacterium, assembly GCA_964473245.1. Taxonomy (GTDB): domain Bacteria; phylum Spirochaetota; class Spirochaetia; order Sphaerochaetales; family Sphaerochaetaceae; genus CAYZJV01. The sequence continues at coordinate 31,469 of CAYYOL010000023.1, read as the reverse complement.
GATCGTTCTGAACAAATGTGATATCATGTTCACCGAGGAGCAGAACGAGCGATTCAACCACTATGCACAGCTTGGGTACGAAACCTTTGCCATGAGTGCATTCGATGACGATGGACTGAAAGCCCTCCGTGAGCGGTTGATGGGTAAGACAGTGGCACTCATCGGGCAGTCGGGAGTGGGAAAATCAACACTCGTCAACGGACTGCTTGGTGAAGAATCCGTACAGAGGATCGGAGACATCTCCCAAAAATATCGGAGAGGCAGGCACACGACCAATCATGCAATCATGCTAGACGCACATGGTTTCAATGTTGTCGATACGCCGGGTATGCGAGAGCTACTCATCCCTCATGAGGATCCGTATCAACTGGCTGCATATTTTCCTGAATTCAGGAAACATGATGACAAGTGTGGTTTTCAGCGGTGTCTTCATGTACACGAACCGGACTGTGCGGTCCAGAGAGCCGTTGAAACGGGAGAGATCCATGCCGATAGGTACGAGAGTTATCTACGAATGATAGCCTCGTTGGAGGATCGTCCCGAGAGTTGGGAGAGTGATAGAAGGTGAGCGAAACCATGGAACAGAGAACAATACACGATCTAGGCTTCGACCTCGTACTGCAAGAGGTCAGTTCACTGTGTCTTTCTGAAGAGGGGAGATCGGTGCTAGCAGAACAGGGATTCCTCTTCGATGTTCAGATACTCTCCAAGAGACAGGATTTCGTTGAAGATCTCATGAGACTCTCTTCGTATAGAGACTATATGCCGGTTTCGTTTCCCGCTATACAGACGATTGTCGAGGAGTTGCACATTCCAGGCAGATCGCTCGATGGGGAGCAGCTATATGCTCTTGCCGAGTATCTCGATGCTGCAAAACTCTTCACACGATACTGTAGCGATCCTCGCAAGATGCCCGGAGAATCGGATCCAATCTCAGATACAGGAAAATTCCCTGCCGAGGACATGCTCTCGTCATTCGACGAGGAACTCGATGCACTGCTGAACTCACTTCAGCAAACTCTGGAGAGCCCTGGAGAAGTTCGCTCCTCGCATCCAGCCATTGCAAAATTGGTCAAGGAGGTTGAACGGAGGAGGAACGAGCGACAACGGTACAGTCAGGAATTCCTAAAACAACAACCAGGTGAGGCTGTTAACATTCAACCGGTGTTCAGAGATGGACGAGTCGTCCTTCCAGTGAGAAGTGATCAACGATCTTCTACCGAGGGGATCGTTCATAGTTCGAGCTCATCTGGCCACACAGTGTTTCTCGAACCGTATCGATTGGTTGAGTTGAACAATCAAGTCGTGATGGCACAACAGCAAATTCAGATCGAGATTGCGAGGATTCTTGCAGAACTATCTGAGCAGGCTAGAACTGTTCGTCCTGCACTGTTGAACCTCATGCAGTCCATTGGGTTCGCCGATAGCATGTACGCTCGAAGCAGGTTCGCAGAGCGATATCGTTGTACACGTCCGATCCTCACACAGGACGGATCGGTTACGCTACTTCAAGCCCGTCATCCGCTCCTTCGTGATGCCGCAGTTCCCATAACCCTGATTTTGGACAATGAGACGAAAGCTGTGGTCATAAGCGGACCGAATGCAGGAGGAAAGACTGTCACGATCAAGACTGTAGGGCTGTTCGCGCTGATGCATCAGGCACTCTATCTCATACCTGCTGCGGAAGGATCGGCGCTTCCGATGTACCGTTCGATCTATACCGATATTGGAGATGATCAGTCCATCGAAGAGGCACTCTCTACATTCAGTGGGCACATGAAGAATATCGGTCAGATTCTCAAGCGATGCGACGCCGAGTCGTTGATCATATTCGATGAGCTGGGAAGTGGTACGGATCCTGTCGAAGGTTCTGCTCTTGCACGAGCTATCATGGAGTATTGTGTCACGCATGCTGCACTTACCCTGGTTACCAGTCACCATAGTGTGCTGAAACAGTATGCCTATGCACATGCCCAGGTACTCAATGCTTCGATGGAGTTCGATTCTCAAACGCACGAACCCACTTTCAAGGTGATCTCAGGCCTCCCAGGAGAGAGTCATGCACTCGATACTGCAAGAAGAATGGCGCTTCCCAATGAGGTGATAGATACCGCTGAGGGGTATGTCGGATCCGAGTTTATAGAGATATCCACCATCATTAGAGAACTGGAAGAGCGGAGAAGAGAGGCCGAACTTCGTGAACAGGCGATCGATGATCGTGCAAAAAAGGTTCAGGAGCAGGTTCGAAGACTCGATCTAAAAGCACTCAAGCTTAAACAGGAAGAACAACTGCTAAGAAGGGAACAGATTGGTGACCTCTCTCGTTTCATTGCCGACAAAAGGAGTGAATTGGAGAATCTGGTTGCCGAGTTGCGTGAGGGTGAGATCACTCGTGATAAGACCAAAAAAGTGAAGGCATTCATCTCTTCGATGGAGCAGAAGCGGGTAGAGAGTGAGGAGCGCGCCAATAAGGTTGCCAAACGTGTTGCTGAGAACGAGGTGCATGAACAGGTCGACTTTGCCGTGGGAATGGATGTCTTGGCAGGGCCGCACAAGCGAGAGGGGAGAATCGTTCGGAAGGAAAAAAAGGGGAAATGGCTCGTCGCTATTGGCCCTATGAAGTTCTCCATGGATGAGCGAGACCTCTCTGCAATTCCTGAACGTAGGAAAAGGGAGCAGCGACGCGTCGCTGTTTCGTACGAATCTCGTTCGGTGGCGCCGAAACCTACACTCGATGTACGTGGCTTCACACTAGATGAAGCGATCGAGGCGGTAGCGGTGCAGATCGAGGGTGCACTTGTGCACTCCATGCAGACATTTGCCATAATCCACGGAATGGGTGATGGGATTCTTGCAAGGGGTATTCATGATTATCTGGGAAAAAGTCCCCATGTCTCTCAGTATCAGTTTGCGAGACCAGAAGATGGCGGTTATGGAAAAACCTACGTCGAATTGTAGAAATTTTTAGATTTGACAACCTCGAGAACCGGGTGTAGGGTAAATCACGCGAAAGGAGCACGATCATGACAGATTACATGCAGGGCAGTGGTGTTCAGTATCATATACATGTGAAAAAAGGGGATGTGGGTCGCTATGTCATTCTTCCTGGTGACCCGAAGCGGTGTGAAAAGATCGCAAAACATTTCGACTCACCTGAACTCGTTGCTGATAGTAGAGAGTATGTTACCTATACTGGGTATCTCGATGGTGAGAAAGTGAGTGTTACCAGTACGGGCATCGGAGGTCCGTCTGCTTCGATCGCCATGGAGGAGCTCTACCAGTGTGGAGCAGACACCTTCGTACGGGTAGGTACCTGCGGTGGGATTAAACTCGATGTAGTGGGTGGAGATATCGTAGTCGCCACCGGAGCGATTCGGAACGAGGGTACGAGTCGGGAGTATGCACCGATAGAGTTCCCTGCTGTCGCTCATATGGATGTCGTGTTTGCCCTCTCTCAGGCCGCTGAAACACTCAGCAGGAAATATCATGTAGGTGTGGTCCAATGCAAGGATTCCTTCTATGGGCAACATGATCCCGCGTCGAAACCTGTTTCCTATGAATTGGAGCATAAATGGGAGGCATGGAAGCGCCTTGGCACCCTAGCAAGTGAAATGGAGTCTGCCGCTCTTTTCGTGGTAGCAAGCTATCTCGGAGTCCGGTGTGGCAGTGCGTTCTTCGTGGTCGGAAATCAGGAACGAGAAGCACTGGGTATGGACAACCCCATACTCCACGACACAGAGGCGGCAATAGAAGTCGTCGTACAGGGAATACGGAACCTCATTGCCGCCGATCGGAACAGAAAATCTTGAACCTTAGGCGTGGGCCAATCTCTTGCCGTACTCACGTGCCTGTTGCAGGACTTCCTCTGTCGGATTCCAGTTGTTTCGTAACGGCTCTTCCACGATCTCGAACCCAGCCGATTCAATGAAATCGGCGATCTTCTTCGGTGCCTCGCCAGTCCATCCATAACAACCAAATGTGGCAGCTTTCTTCCCCTTCATCTTGAGTTCCTTCATAAAATGGAGAAAACCCGCAATGCTACCAAGCATATCATTGCCAACGGTGGGAGAACCGAAGACCGCGAGTTTCGACTTGAATATCTCGGTCATGACATCGTTCTTGTCCGTCTTGGCGATATTGTAGGTCTTCACGACGACGCTCGGATCCGATCCGACGATCCCTTCTGCGATAGCATCTGCCAGCTGTCTGGTCCCATCCCACATGGTATCGTACGCTATGGTGATCTGATTCTCTTTATATGCGTCGCACCACTGACTGTATTGTTCTACAATCTGCAAAGGGTTCTCACGCCAGATTACCCCATGACTTGGAGCGATGATGTCGATATCGAGGTTCAGCGATCCTATTTCGGCCAACTTCCTCTTAAGAATAGGGCTAAACGGTGTCAGGATGTTTGCGTAGTATTTCATGGCCTCATAGGTGAGTACACACTGATCAGCCATATCGTTGAACATGCCAGAACAGGCATAATGCTGTCCAAACGCATCATTGCTAAACAGAATGTTATCGCCGGTAAGGTAGCAGGCCATGCTATCCGGCCAGTGCAACATGGTCATCTCTACGAAGACCAATTGTTTCCCGTTGCCTACATCGAGTGTGTCTCCAGTCTTTACAGTGTGGAAGTTCCACTCTTTGTGGTACTGTCCTTTCAGTGAATCGACTGCCTTCTTTGTGCAGTAAATCGGCGTGTCGGGAATGAGCTCCATGAGTGCCGGGAGTGCACCACTATGATCCACCTCGCCATGATTGACCACTACAGCATCGATCGACGAAAGATCCACTTCAGATGCCAGATTCGTTATGAACGACTCAGCATATGGTCGCCACACAGTATCGATAAGTACTGTCTTTTCCTCCTTTACTAGATACGCGTTGTACGAGGACCCCTTGTGCGTAGAGTAGTCGCTTCCATGGAACTGTCTGAGCTCCGTATCGATCTTTCCAACCCATGAAACGTTGTTCTTCAATGTGATATGCATACTTCAAACCTCCATAATTAGGAACATGCTAGCTTTTATTATACCATACCATTTACCGAAAGGAGATTGCGTTTGTGGGACATACTTCGCTACACGCTTCGCACTGGTGGCATAGTGATTGGTCAATCTGAACCTTCTTAGCTCCCTCGATCGGAGCAATTGCTCCTGCTGGGCACACTGCGATGCATTTCCTACATCCTATGCACGATTCGGTCTGTACCCTATGTGTCCGTTTCGACGATTTCGCAGCAATTCTGAGCAGAATGCTATACGGACATAATCCATTGTGCCAGACAGAACTCTTTACGAATAGTGTCACACCCATCGAAAGGACAAAAAGAATGAGGAGTATGGGAAGCTCTTTTTGAAAAACCTGTTTTCCAACGATCATCGAGCCCACAGCCAAAATCAGAGTGAGATAGGGGAGTTTCGTGCTCTCCATCCATTTTGGTGTCGACCGTCGCTGAAGACCGATAGAACGACTGAATCTCTGGACATGGCGCATGACTGTGTTCATAGGACAGATATACCCGCAATAGATTCGACCGAAGAATAGTGAGAGAATCACTCCGGCTAGATAGAGTACAAGCCAAAGTTGGAATCGTTTTGTGACGACCAACACGAAAAATAGAGCGAGAAATACAAGGCGGATGGTTGCATATAGGTATGTTTTCTTCATGATCGATCCTCCGAGTTTACAGCATAGCGTGCAGTATCGGAATAAGTATGTTACATTGGTAACACTTGGAGAACGATGCATGGAGAGACTTCGCTCGACATATGCCGATATCGCCTCACTACCATTCTGTGCTCCCATCGAGCGGTCGCTGGTAGAACACCTGATCAAAGATTCCCAGATGCAAATCTGCAGTCATGCGCAACACGAAATCGTGCATATGGCTCACCAGGAGTGTACCTATATGGAGATAGTCGTCGAAGGGTTGCTAGGTGTTGAGCAGATAAGTGAAGAGGGAGACATCTTTTCGGTAGCGAGCTTCGGTCCCAGATCGATCATCGGCGGCAATCTGATTTTCTCCTCAGCTCCTCGGTATCCTCATACCATTGTTGCATTGCAATCGAGTAAAGTCGTGAGAATAAAGCATGATGGACTGTTCATCATACTATCGAAAACACCAGATGTGCTGAGGCTTTTTCTTCAATCCATTAGCGACAATACACTGTTGGTGAATGATCGACTCTCTTTCGTGGTGCATCAGACGCTCAGACAGCGACTGGTGCGATATCTTGCATCTGAACAGAAGAGGCAGAACTCTCGTACAATCGTGCTCCCGGTTACCAAGACACGACTTGCCCAGATACTTGGAGCCAGTAGAACAAGTGTGTCACGTGAATTGTCCAAAATGGTAGATGATGGTATGATACGCATGAGTAAAAGTACTATTGTTGTGAACTAAATCATATAATAATGCTAAATTGGGTAAGGAATTTGCTTTTTCCCTCATTTTAGGTTGTTTTTTTTTAGCGTTACGTTTATAGTATGGGACATATTAAGAAGGTAGGATTGCGTATGGAACTGCAAATTCAGGATTTGGTTGATTCAATCAAGCGTGATGGTATCGCCGAAGCAGAGAAAAAGGCTGCGGAGATAGTATCGGATGCACAGGACAAAGCCAGTGAACTGGTACGGAACGCAAACAAAGAGGCTGAACGCCTGATCGAAGAGGCGCGGAAAGAGGTTGCGGTCATGAAACAGAGCGGTCAAGCTGCTGTCGAACAGGCCGGTAGAGATGTGATCCTTTCGCTCAAGAAGAGCATATATGCCCATTTCGAGCGACTTCTTGAGGCTAATGTGAGCAAGACCCTGACCGGCAAAGAGCTGGTGGATATGATTGTAAGCGTCGTGAAAAGCGACTTGGTCGTTCCAGGGGAGAGCGCAGTTGAGCTAAGTGATACGCAGTTGCAGAAGCTCGGCGACTCTCTTCGCACCGAACTTGCTCAGGAGTTGAAGAAAGGGCTCGAAATCAGAGCGGTCCCTTCTGTCGATGTCGGTTTCAAGATAACAGCAAAAGATGGCTCAAGTTATTACGATTTCAGTGCTGAAGAGATCACGCGAATGCTTTCGCCGTTCCTCAATATCACCGTGCGAAAGATCCTGAGCTCAGCGACAGACGCACAGTAAGGAGTTGTCCGTGGCGTCCTATTATTATCTGGTAGCATCGCTGCCCATGCTCAGATTCGATGAAGATCCACCGATTTCTCTGGAGTCGTTTCTCCAGATGTGTGAGCAGAATCTCGGCAGCAAAGAGTATGATCTAGTACGAAATCTCGCTGAAGGAAACAGTGAGGCTATTCAACACGAACGGCCTTTCTTGAAAGCATGGCACCGATTTCAGACAACCATGCGTAAATCCCTTCACGAAAAACGTGCCAAAGCTCTCATGCGAGTGGAAGAGACCGAACAATCCTCGCTCGACAAGGATATCCAAACTGAGCAGGTGGTCAAGGATGCGTTGCAGGCGGACAATCCTCTCGATGCCGAATTGATACTCATGCGGTATCATTGGGAGTTTGCCGAGCAACTGTCCCAGACCCAGGTGTTCTCACTCGAAGTACTGTTCACCTATGCTATTCAGTTGGCTTTGCTTGAGAGGAAAGCGTTGTTTACACCGATGGAGGGGAATGCCGAATTCAGGCGACTTTTCTCCAATTTGCAATCAATTATCAAGAGCATATAAACGGAGTGTGTGGTTATGGCAAAAAATAGCGGGCGAGTCACCGGTGTCAACGGAAATATGGTGACAGTGAAGTTCGAAGGCAATGTTTCTCAGAATGAAGTCGGGTATATTCTGCTTGGAGAACAGCGACTCAAATCGGAGGTCATCCGAATTTCCGGTACTATCGCCTCACTTCAGGTCTTTGAAATGACCGGAGGCATTCAGGTAGGAGATCCGGTAGAGTTTACTGGAGAGATGCTGAGTGTAGAACTAGGTCCTGGCCTGCTGACCCAGATTTACGATGGATTGCAGAATCCACTACCTGAACTTGCTCAGGAGTGCGGATTCTTCCTGCAGCGAGGCGTATATCTAAAACCGATTCCCGATAAATCGTGGGAATTCACTCCAACCGTGAAAGTGGGCGATACCGTATCCCCATCGGATACACTAGGAACTGTTCCGGAGGGAATTTTCACCCACAGGATCATGGTTCCATTCAACCTTCCCCCTGGTTCGTATACGGTAGAGAAGGTGAACAAAGCTGGAACATATCATGTCCGAGATGAGATTGCCGTCCTGAAGGATGCCAAGGGAAAGGAGCATCGTCTATCCATGGTGTTCTCCTGGCCCATCAAACGGGCGATCACCCATTATGCAGAGCGTCTTCGCCCTGAGCAGCCTTTGGTAACCAAGGTTCGTATCATCGATACGTTCCTCCCGGTGGCAAAGGGTGGAACCTACTGTATACCTGGACCGTTCGGTGCAGGTAAGACGGTGCTTCAGCACATGACAAGCCGAAATGCCGATGTCGATATCGTTATCATTGCAGCTTGCGGTGAGCGAGCTGGAGAGGTGGTCGAGACGCTTAAGGAGTTCCCTGAACTGATCGACCCGCGAACGGGAAAAACGCTCATGGAGCGAACGATCATCATCTGTAACACCTCTTCCATGCCTGTGGCTGCTCGAGAGGCATCGGTGTACACTGCAGTTACGATTGCCGAGTACTATCGCCAGATGGGGCTGAACATTCTCCTTCTCGCTGACTCCACCAGTCGATGGGCTCAGGCCATGCGTGAAATGTCCGGTCGTCTCGAAGAGATTCCCGGAGAAGAGGCATTCCCTGCATACCTTGAATCGGTCATCGCCAGTTTCTACGAGCGAGCAGGTATTGTCCGGCTCCACGATGGCTCACACGGTTCGGTCACGATCGGCGGAACGGTGAGTCCCGCAGGAGGAAACTTCGAAGAGCCGGTGACTCAGGCTACACTGAAGGTAGTTGGAGCATTCCATGGACTCTCGAGAGAGCGTTCAGATGCAAGAAAGTATCCCGCCGTTCACCCATTGGACAGCTGGTCGAAATACGCAAGTGTCATAGACAATCAGAAAGTGAACTATGCTAAACAGATCCTGTTCAGCGGTAATGAAGTGAGCCAGATGATGAAGGTTGTCGGTGAAGAGGGAACGAGCTTGGATGACTACATCGTCTATCTGAAAAGTGAATTGATCGATAGTGTCTATCTTCAGCAGAACTCGTTCGACCCGGTCGACTTTGCAGCACCGATCGACAGACAGGAGATCGTCTTCGACGTTCTGTTCGAGGTGCTTGGTTCGGAAATGCAGATCGAGGACAAGAAAGCAGCTCGATCGTTCATAAATGAGTTGAGACAGAAGTTCATCGACTGGAACAATACTCCACGTGAAGATGAGCGATTCGAGATGTACAAGAAAGAGATCAAGGCTCTCGTGTCAGAGCGCTTTGTTAGGTACGAACGAAAAGCAGCCAGAATTCTCCAGGCGAAGTAGGTGGGTGAAATGCAGAAAGTATATACGAAGATTGATTCCATTGCAGGTAACGTCATTACGGTTCGTGCAGATGGTGTACGAAACGGGGACTTGGCTGTCGTAACATCGGCTCATGGAGAGTCTCTTGCGAATGTCATTAAACTCGAAGGGAGTGAAGTATCGCTCCAGGTTTTCGCTGGTGCTCGTGGCGTTTCCACAGGTGACAAGGTTCGATTTCTCGGATATCCCATGAGAATCTCCTACAGCGACGATCTGCTCGGACGCGTATTCACCGGTTCGGGAACTCCTCGTGACAATGGACCGGAACTCACCGACAACCTCATTGAGATCGGCGGTCCTGCAGTTAATCCGGCTAAACGTATTATTCCGAGGAATATGATCCGAACAGGAATTCCGATGATCGATGTCTTCAACACCCTTGTCGAGTCACAGAAGTTGCCGATCTTCTCCGTATCTGGAGAACCGTACAACGAGGTGCTGGCAAGAATAGCTATGCAGGCAGAGGTCGATCTTATCATCCTTGGTGGTATGGGATTGAAATTCGATGACTATCTCTACTTCAAAGATACACTTGAGAAGAGTGGGGCAATGAGCCGAACGATCTTCTTCGTTCACACTGCGAGCGATCCAACGGTCGAGTGCCTGCTCGTTCCCGATATCTCTCTTGCCGTAGCTGAACGATTTGCCCTCGATGGAAAGAAGGTATTAGTTCTACTCACAGATATGACCAACTTCGCGGACGCCATGAAGGAGATCGCGATCACCATGGAACAGGTCCCTTCGAATAGAGGTTACCCAGGTGACCTCTACAGCTCTTTAGCAGCTCGCTATGAGAAGGCGGTCGACTTCGAAGGAGCTGGATCGGTTACGATTCTTGCTGTTACGACCATGCCTGGAGACGATGTCACACACCCTGTTCCAGACAACACCGGGTATATCACTGAAGGGCAGTACTATCTTAAGAATAGTAGAATCGAACCGTTCGGTTCGCTCTCAAGACTGAAACAGCAGGTGAATAAAGATACTCGCGATGACCATAGAGCGCTCATGGACGGTATGATCAAACTGTATGCATCGTACAAGGAGTCACTAGAGAAGAAATCGATGGGATTCCAGATGTCGGAATGGGATGACAAATTGCTGCACTATGGAGAGTTATTTGAAAGCAGATTGATGGAACTCTCGGTAAACATACCACTGGAAGAGGCTCTTGACCTAGGTTGGGAGATTCTTGCAGAGTGCTTCGAGCCGAAAGAGACTGGTATGCGTTCCGAACTGGTGCTCAAGCACTGGCCGAAAGAGGATTCGTAAGGAGTATCGAATGGCTACCGTCAAACTGACGAAGAATGAACAGAAGAAGCAGAAGGATCAGCTGAAGCAGTTCCTCCGGTATCTTCCCACTTTGCAACTAAAGAAACAACAGTTGCAGATGGTGATCAGGAAGATCGAGCTCGAAGTGCGCGAATTGCAGCATGAGCAGAAGACTCTTGTCGATTCACTGCAATCCTGGGTTGCTGTCTTCCATGAGAATAGTGTATTTCCCGAGGCAATGCAGCTGGACGAAGTCGTTGTTGTCGACAAGGTGCTCAAAGAGAAGGGGAATATTGCAGGTGTCGCTATTCCCGTTTTCAAGGAGCTTACCTTCAAAGAGGCCATTTATGATCTAGAGAGGTATCCACTCTGGGTCGATGAAGGAGTGAAGGCGCTGAGAGAAATTGCCCGATTCGATGCCATGATAGCGACTCTTGAAAAGCAGATCGAATTGCTCGGTAGAGAGCTGCGCATTACCAGTCAACGGGTGAACCTGTTTGAGAAGGTGAAGATCCCTGAAACGAAGGAGAACATCAGAAAGATTGGCATCTATCTTGGTGACCAACAGACTGCAGCTGTCGTTCGTGGAAAGATCGCCAAGAAGAAGCTGGTCAAACAGACCGGGGAGGGTGTGGCATGATCGTACCCATGAAACGAATCTCTCTCATCGTGCTCGCCTATGAGAAGCGTTCTGCTCTGAAGAGCTTGAGAAAGACTGGAATTGTACACATCGATGAAGTCACAGCAAAGAGCGAGCGGATAGAGGATATAGAAAAATCCCTTCAACAGATGGAGCGATCAATTCTCTTGCTTCAGGAGCTGTACACTATCGAGTCCAAAAAGCGTAAAGAGCAGCTTCCCATGATGAGCGATGATGAGGTCGATGACGATGAATTCGCAGAGATCCAAGCGAGACTCCTCTGGATCATGGATCAGAAGAGAGAATTGGAAGATCAAAGACAGAAGACTGTCATGGAGCGGGACAAACTGGAACAGTGGGGTGATTTCTCCATAGATGATCTTCGTATGCTCCAGGATAACGGGATTTCTCTCACATTCTACCGGCTGGCAAAAAAGGAACTTGCAAAGATTCCTGCAGATATTAGCTATGTGGTGCTCTCCTCTGAGAAAAAGAGTGAGCTCATCGCTACAATCGGAGCACAACTGCCAGAGGATAGTGTTGCCCAACGACTCCATGTAGGACAGAAATCGTGGGGCGAGCTGAAGGCGAGTGTAGACTCGATCGATCTTCAACTGGAACGGATCGGTGAGGAGCTAATCTCTCTTACCACCTATCTGAACTGTTTCATATTGCATAAACGGATTCTTGAACAGAAACTTCGTTTTGAACATGTACATGCTGGTATGGATGAAGACGATACAGTGGCTTGGTTACGTGGATATATTCCAGTGGACAAAGTCGATCAATTCAAACAAGTGGCTAGCGATAATAAATGGGCCTATGCCATGGACGACCCATCGGAGGAGGAACTGCCCCCAACGAAGGTAAAGAACAGCAGATGGGTATCTATCATTACGCCTGTCTTCGATATTTTGGGAACGGTCCCTGGTTATCGAGAGTACGATATCAGCATGTGGTTTCTCATGTTCTTCTCCCTCTTCTTCGCCATGATCGTCGGAGATGGAGCCTATGGGGTGATCTTCCTGATATCTGCGCTGCTGATACACGGAAAACTGCGCAAGGCGAACAATGCGGTCATCCTTTTGTATGTGTTGAGTATAACAAGTATTATCTGGGGAGCCGTAACGGGTACCTGGTTCGGAAGCCGAGCTATTCTCGAATCGGTTCCGTTCCTCCAAGCACTGGTGATTCCGCACATAGCAAACTATCCCGATATGTTCGGTCTCGATGCAACGACGACACAGAACATGGTCATGCAATTCTGCTTCATCGTGGGAACGTTGCAGTTGAGTCTCGCCTGTGCAATGAATATTCACAGGAAAATCGGAAAGAGGGATCTTAGTGCCGTCAGCGATATTGGTTGGCTGCTCATGATAGATGCGCTGTACTTTCTCGTACTCATGCTCGTGGTGAATGCATCGATCAATGTCGGAGCTGTCGCAACCGTGGTAGGTGTCGGATTCGCTCTTGTGGTCCTATTCGGAGCACAAGGTCCTGGTATTCCCTTCGTGAAGGGGTTAGCCGGAGGGGCCGCGAACCTGTTCACTACATTCCTAAACTCTATCAGTGCGTTCTCGAACATAATCAGCTATATCCGTTTGTTTGCCGTAGGAATGGCATCGCTCGCCATTGCTCAGAGCTTTAACAATATGGCGAGTGGATTACTCCAGGGCTTTGCACTTCCTGCCGGGATATTGGTATTGGTGATCGGTCATGGTCTCAACTTAGTAATGGCACTGTTGTCGGTCGTCGTTCATGGCGTGCGACTCAATCTTCTGGAATTCTCTGGTCAACTTGGTATGGAGTGGACCGGATTCAGCTACGATCCGTTCAGAGAAACGGTTGAAACTTCATCACAGACGTTGTAGAAAACAACGACAAGGAGCTTGGTATGAATATTGGATTTATCGGAATGGCTGCGGCACTTGGGATTTCTGCACTGGGTTCTGCGCTTGGTACTGGAGCCGCTTCTCTCGCTGCGGTGGGTGGATGGAAGAAGTGTTATGCGAATGGAAAGCCTGCACCGTTCATCATGGTGGCTTTTTCGGGCGCTCCACTTACACAGACCATCTATGGATTTCTCCTGATGAACTTCATCAGTGCTGCTGCAAGTGCAGGACAGGATATGATGATGCTCCTCGGCGCAGGAGTCTTCGGAGGATTGGCCATTGGTCTCTCTGCATGGATGCAGGGAAGAGCTGCTGCTGCTGCATCGGATGCATTGGCTGAGACTGGAAAGGGAACGGCGAACTACTTCATCGTAATCGGTATCGTTGAAACCGTTGCACTCTTTACATTGGTCTTCCTGCTGCTGCTACTCCAGTAAGATACCCACTCATCAATCCCAGAAGAGGGCTCGAGGCATAGTTGTGCAACGTGCCCTCTTGTTGTATCTTCACGGGTGTTCGACTTCTCCTTTTGTCGCAATTCGTGTACACTTGTACCTACGAGAAGGCACCATTCATGAAAAGAAGAGTTACCAAAGATATTCATATTGGACCGCTGCATATAGGCAGTGGTCATCCTATTGCTATTCAGACAATGTGGTCTGAACCCCTTCCCCATGCAACCGACCAGGAAGGATTCGAACGTTTGATGAGCTGTATACGAGGGTATGCGACCATGGGGTGTTCGGTCATCAGATTCTCCTATCCAAGCTCCGAAGACAAGGATGTGTTCACCAGGATTTGCAAGGAATCACCTATCCCTGTAGTTGCGGATATCCACTTCGACTGGAAGCTCGCTATCGAGGCGCTGCAATGTGGCGCCCACAAGATACGGATAAATCCAGGGAATATTGGTGCGAAGTGGAAAGTCGAGGAGGTGATCAGAGCAGCCTCGGATACCGATGCAGCAGTGAGAATCGGACTGAATGGAGGCTCGCTTCCCCATGCATTGCGAGATAAGGATCCTGCCAAGGGCATGGTAATCACCGCACTTGACTACATTAACTGGTTCGAAGGGTGGAATTTCTCCAATACAGTGATCTCGGTGAAGCACACGGACGTTTCGACAACCTATCGAGCCTATGAAGAGATAGCAGGGCTCTGTGACTATCCACTCCATCTCGGCGTAACCGAAGCCGGAGGGGTCATTTCTGCTGTTGCACGCAGTACCTGGGTTCTGGGAAGACTCCTGGCCAATGGAATCGGCGATACCATGAGAATCTCCATAACCGACGATAAGGAGCATGAAATAGCTGCAGCGAGGGAGATCATGCGCACGATCGGTATGGAGCCTGGTGGTATTCGCATTGTCTCTTGTCCTCGTTGTGGGAGAGCCTCATTCGATTCACAGGGTTTCCTTAAAAAAGTGCAAGGAAAGCTGCTCACCTACGATGTACCGCTCCAGGTTGCGATCATGGGGTGTCAGGTGAACGGTCCGGGAGAGGCGGCTCATGCAGATATCGCGATCACAGGGATTGGCAATAGAGTCTATCTGTATGAGAAGGGTAAACTGGTCAGAGAAGTAGATAAGGATATGGCCGAGGCGGTTCTTCTTGCCCGGATAGAGGAACTGTCACATGCGAAATAGACTCACTATCCGCGGTGCTCGTGAACATAATCTGAAGAACATCGACCTCGATCTGGAAAAAGATCGACTTATCGTGATAAGTGGACTGAGTGGGTCGGGAAAGTCTTCGCTTGCATTCGATACCATCTTCGCAGAGGGACAACGGCGATACGTCGAATCTCTGAGTGCCTACGCACGACAGTTTCTGGGAAGAATGGAGAAGCCCAATGTGGACAAGATCGAGGGACTCTCTCCCTCGATTGCCATCGAGCAGAAGACCACACACAAGAATCCCCGTTCCATTGTTGGGACCATCACCGAAATCTATGACTACTATCGTCTGCTTTGGGCCCGAATCGGACAACCACACTGTCCCGAATGCGGAAGGGAGATCAGTGACCAGACAATCGACCAGATACTCGACACCGTCTACATGATGCCGGAAGGGAGCAGACTCATGGTGCTCGCACCCGTGGTCATGGGGAGAAAGGGAGAACACAAGAAGATCTTCGAAGATGCGAAACACGCAGGATTTGTTCGTGTGCGTGTCGATGGTGAAGTCAGAGAACTCTCCGATACCATAGTGCTGGATAAACAGGTGAAACACACCATTGAGGTGATCATTGACCGCATTGTCCTACGAGATGAGGGGAGAAGTCGGCTTGCAGATTCGGTCGAGAGCGCCATTGAGATGAGTGACGGTATTGTACGGATTGTACGATTACTTGAAGATGGGGCCGAAGCGTCGGAGACATACAGTGTTCATAACAGCTGTGTGCACTGTGGAATCAGTATTCCTGAACTGGAGCCGAGACTGTTCAGCTTCAACAATCCATTCGGTGCTTGTCCCTCCTGTCACGGTCTTGGTGTGAAAACTGAGTTCGACCCCGACAAAATCATCCCAGACAGGAACCGTTCATTCAACAAAGGGGCAATTGCAAGTCAAAACCCGGAGGCAACCTGGGCCAGAGTACCGTTCAAGGCGTTGGCAAAACGGTACGGTTTCAGTCTCGATACTCCGTTTTCCGAACTCAGCGACGAGGTCATCCAGGTGATACTCTATGGGACAGACGAGAGACTTCCCATGCAGTATCACAATGAGAAGAATCATGGCCACTACACCATGGAGAAACCATTTGCAGGGATCATCCCCGATCTACGGAGAAGATACTATGAGACTAATTCCATGCAGATTCGTATCTGGATGGATTCATTCATGACGAGCAGAACATGCGAGGTTTGTCGCGGTGCGCGCCTCCGTTCAGAAGCTCTCGGTGTGACCGTGGGTGGACGGAATATCGTAGATGTGACCGCTCTTTCGGTACGAGAATCGCAGCGATTCTTCGATGACATCACCCTCTCAGAAACGGATCAAGAGATCGCAACGCAGATACTCAAGGAGATACGAGGAAGACTCGGGTTTCTCGTGAACGTAGGACTCGATTATCTCACGCTGGACCGTTCATCGGGAACGCTCAGTGGAGGGGAGGCTCAGAGAATCAGACTTGCTACTCAAATCGGGTCTGCCTTGAGCGGAGTAATCTATGTGCTCGATGAACCTTCAATCGGGTTGCATCAGCGAGACAACCACCGACTGATTGAAACACTCAAGACACTTCGAGATATTGGTAATACGCTCATTGTTGTAGAGCACGATGAATCGACCATCCGAGAGGCCGACTATGTAGTGGACCTCGGTCCCGGTGCCGGTGTTCATGGCGGATACATAACAGCAGAAGGTACTCCAAAGGAGATCGAGCAGAACCCTACCAGTATAACCGGTCAGTACCTTGCAAAGACACTCCATATGAGCATTCCTGAACATCGACGAACAGGAAACGGGACCATGCTCGCCATTCGCGGTGCAAAGAAAAACAATCTCAAAGAGATCGATGTAGATATACCATTGGGGAAAATGGTTGTGATTACCGGTGTCTCCGGATCCGGAAAATCTACTCTGCTCAATGAAGTACTCCTCCCTGCACTGAAGCGGAAGCTCGCCAAACAACACGAGGAATTCGATGGATATCGGGAGATTCTCGGCTCAGAGCATATCGATAAAGTGATCAACATAGATCAGAGCCCCATTGGGCGGACACCTCGCTCGAACCCGGCCACGTATGTTGGCGCCTTCACCCCGATTCGGGCACTGTTCGCATCTCTGCCTGAATCGAAAGCTCGCGGATACAAACAGGGAAGATTCTCCTTCAATGTGACCGGGGGAAGATGTGAACACTGTCAGGGAGATGGGACGTTGAAAATCGAAATGCACTTCCTGCCCGACGTGTATGTCCGCTGTGATGTGTGCAAAGGGAAGCGGTTCAACACAGAGACGCTCTCAGTGCACTACAAGGGGAAGAACATCCACGATGTACTCGATATGACAATCAGTGAGGCGAGTGAGTTCTTCGCTCCCGTCCCCTCCATACGGAGAAAAGTGGATACACTCGAATCGGTCGGACTGGGGTACATAAAACTCGGTCAATCTGCTTTGACCCTCAGTGGGGGAGAAGCCCAGCGGGTGAAGTTGAGCTTGGAGCTTTCTAAGAGGAGTACCGGAAAGACGCTCTATGTGCTGGATGAACCGACCACAGGGCTCCATTTTGCCGATATCAAGAAGCTTATGGAGGTGCTCGACCGATTGGTGGACCAAGGGAACACCGTCGTGCTGATTGAACACAACCTCGATATCATCAAAAGTGCCGACCATATCATCGATCTCGGTCCAGAGGGTGGCGATGGAGGAGGTCGGGTAGTGACGACCGGTACTCCAGAGGAAGTTGCCCTATGCAAGGAGTCCTACACAGGATATTATGTAGCGAAGTCGCTATATGAAGAACCGTAGGCTCTTACATGCCGTACTTCTGGCCCTCCTCATCTTTGTCCTCGTGCCGACACCGGTGTTGTATGCTCAGGAACCCGTTACGGATTTCGAAGCAGCTCGACTTTTACTGATCAGCGAAGAGATCTCCACAGCAACAGAACGAGAGTTGATCGACCGGGCACGTTTTCTCGGCATCTCGGTTGAAGGAGGCGTGGAACCCATTCGAAGGAGACTCTACGCCCACTATGGTCTACAAGAGACCGGAAGAGGTGAAACGGATCCGGCACAAGAGTTCTCATTTCGAGTGGAGATCCTCTCATCTGACCGTTTTTTCAGAACCGCAGGAACAGAGGAGTACACGTTACTTGAGGGCAATGTAAGTCTTTCAGTCACCGGAGTATCCGATACCGCGAGCATGACGATTTCTGCGGACCGCGTTTTACTCAACGGAGCAGAAGATTCCATTACAGCCATGGGCACTGTCCGCTACACGAGTGGTGGCACGGCAATTGAGGATCGTCTCTCCGGCAATATGGTTACGATCGGCCTGAATCGAGAAAACCTCTATCTCACAGATGGATCCACTACCATGATTCGCGAAAACAGCGAAGGCGATTCGGTTGAATTCTTCGCTAGTGGTTCCGAAGTCTTCTTCACCGAAGAACCACGGACCATATCATTTTCGGGTGGGCTGATCACCACCAATCCCGAACAGGCCTATTTCAGCATTCGTGCACGTGATTTGTATCTGGTGGATGGAGGAGATGTCTTCATAAATCGAGCGACCATCTCGCTCGGTCGTGTTCCCATGCTCTGGGTCCCATTCATCTACTATCCTGGAAAGACGTTCATATTCAACCCGGCTATCGGCTTCCACTCCGAACGAGGTGCTTTTTTCTCGACCAGTACTGAACTCTATGGGCGTTATCCCAAGATTGAGCGGGAAGATCAGAGTAGTTTCTCGACACTGTTGGGAAGTAGTGGAGGTGAAGACGAGAAACTCATGAGAGACGGGTGGGTATACTCAGTCGTTTCAGATGAAGAGCTGACCCCCCTGGAGAAGTGGGCAGACTCATCTTCTTCTCATTTCACGATCCTGCTCGACGCCTACCAGAGAAGGGGTGTATTCATCGGCCTCGATACCGTGAACAAGTTTCAACGATTCTCAACTACCATCAACGGATTCGGTGGAGTCGCATTCGCCGGAGCAGATGCAGCACTGCTCAGTGCCGTCTATGACATCCCCTCGATACGCTATTTTCTCGATACCAGTGTGAACATCGACACGAAGTCGGTAGATCTCTCACTGTATATGCCGTTCTACTCCGATCCAAAGGTGCTGAGAGACTACGGGAACCGACTTACGAGTTTCTCAGTCGATGCACTCATAAACGATGTCCAGTTTCCCGCTACATATAGATCCGATATCACCAGTTTCGATTGGGTGCTCTCAAGTCGTATCGTGTTTCCAACTGAATGGGCTAAGCCGTATATCTCCACCTTGCGTTTCGACCGTTTTGCGGCACGAGTCTCTTGGAAAGCACTCAGATTGGCAGAGGGAACAGGTTTCGAGATGACTTCGTTTACCGTGCCCGATCTGCAAGCATATGTAGCCGGTACGCTCTTTTCATTCAAAAGTGATACGACCGGGCAGGAGAAGGTCATGACCGAACCGATACCAGAACCATTGGATCCTGCCATAGAAATTGCAGACTGGGGAATCGATGCACCTTTTTCCGCCCCGAGAAGTACACGTACAGAGAGAGCTGAGACAGTATCCTCCACCTCTCTGCAGTATTCGCTTCGCCATACCACGACCAATACACAAGATTTCGATGATGGCCAAATAAGCGATCCCTCGCGGTATGCGCGGACCACCGGCTCCATCTCTCTTTCTAGTACAATCTCCCCGCAGATCCTCAGGTTCAATCAACAGATTGACCCTATTGTGTCAGTGAATCTCTCACCTGAGAAGAGAACCGAACAGATCACTGTGACATCGAAGACCGACGTCACACTTCCCGCACTCGGGTTCTCCTATGGTCTCACCGGTAGAATATTCAGCGAGAACACAGTTGCAGAGACCTCTGGAGTTCCTGAGGTCTCAGGTGGGTGGGGAGCGTGGGATACGAACACGATCACTCGACACCAAGTCTCATGGAAGTATGGATTCACGGTAGGCAGAGGAGTGCTGACTCCCAGCCTCACCGCTACATTGGCACCATTGACGTATGGATTCACCCCTAAGGGTACCTATGAGATCGGTCGATTCAGATCGTCCATAGCGTATCGCATAGCGCAGGATGACGATGGAATATTCAGGGGCGAACAGGCAGATCTGACCATTGCATATGTCAATCGGAACCGATTCGAGATCTCTTCACAGTTCAGCTATGACACACAGGCCTTTGCTCCGGATATACCGTGGACCGATCCTTTGAGCCTCAGTCACTCCGTCTCACTGTTTCTGTTCGACTCATACCTGATACTTCGAGAGCATTCGACATACGACTGGAAGACGAACCATCTTGATTCGTTCTCAGTCTCTGCTTCATTACCATGGGCTCGCGTGCGTATGGATGGCGATGGTCCTATCGAGAAGCCGAAGGTGCACCTAGTCGATACAGAGGTTTCTATTCAGGCATATGCTCGATCTTGGTGGAAGAACCGAATCAAACTCGAGTTCGATGTTTCGAGTTCGTATCGCCACTCATTCCAGTACGCATATGCCTCGAAGTTCACCTTTGGATTGAATCTATCGTTTAAGATCGAAGAGTTTCTCACGGTGGAACTTGCCCTCGAGACGGTAAACAACGGCTTTCATAGATACGATTCGTTTAACGAAGTGTGGGAGGATCTGCTGAAATCGTTCGATCTTAGTGGTGATGGACGGTATCAGACACAGTTCACTATGGACACAGTCACATTCTCTCTGATTCACCATATGGCAGATTGGGACCTGCATTGTAAATATGAGGGAAGCGTAGTATTATCTGACATGGAATGGCATTGGAGACCGGTATTTTCCGTGTTTCTCCAATGGAAAGCCATTCCGGAAATCAAGGTCGATCGAGAGTTCGATATGTGGAACCAGTAGGAGAAGGATGAGTAGCACCATCGTATTTGAACAGACGTCGCAGATGCAGAGAGTGTGTGGAGTGAACGACCGAAATGTCCCCTACATCGAGTTGTTGCTCAATGGCGAACTCTTTGTTCACGGTAACAGTATCACGTACCGAGACACTGTGGATCGCGAACATGCGGGAGACGCAGCGTTCACCAATCTTATGGTCAGGTTAAAACGTCTGGCCCAGCAGCGTGATGACATTACCGAACCGGAAATTTTCATGGAGTATCAGGCTCTTCAGGACACCGATAGCCAGGTCGATTCACGCAATGTGCAAGAGAGCGAGGTCACCATAGCGGTTGGAGGGAAACTCGTATACCCGAAAAGTCCACGACAACGATTGTTCATGCGGCTTATGGAGGAGAATCAATTGATCTTCAGCATAGGACCCGCAGGTACCGGGAAGACTTTCCTGGCCATTGCGCATGCGCTCGGAGAAGTTCTTGGTGGCAGAAAACAGAAGATCATTCTCACCCGTCCGGTAGTTGAAGCAGGTGAGAGCCTGGGGTATCTGCCGGGGGATTTAGCTCAGAAGATAGGTCCCTATCTGCGTCCATTATATGATGCCATGGAACTGCTCATTCCTCCTTCGATCATTAAACGGTTGGAGGACAATGGTGCGATCGAGACTGCACCTCTTGCCTATATGCGTGGCCGTTCGCTGCACAACGCCTGTGTCATACTCGATGAAGCGCAGAATACCACCACGGAACAGATGAAGATGTTCCTGACTCGAATCAGTGAGAACTCCACAGCGGTAGTGACCGGAGATATCACTCAGATTGATCTTCCGAGAAATCGAACCAGTGGTCTTGTTCACGCAGCAGCCATTCTGAACTCCGTACCGGGAATTGGCTTTGTCGAATTCAAGAGTAATGATGTAGTTCGCAGCAGAATGGTGCAAAGGATAATCGAAGCTTATGAGAAAGACGCACGCCGTTCCTGACCGGTATGCTGAGCATCCGCTCTGGCTGCGCATACTCATACCTCTTCTGAGTGTGGCAATTATCATTGTAGCAGTGTTGCTTCCCGTACTGCTTGCAAGCAATACGACTATGCTCACTGCAGATGTCCGTTCACGGTATACAGCAGGGACCATCGCCGAGACCGATGTGAAAGCAACCGAAACGTTCCATTATGTTGATGAAGGGGAAACCCGGAGAAGACAGCAGGTAGCAACGCAGGCTATCATTCCCCGATTCAGAATCTCTCTTGTCTCTTCACGAGAGATGCTTTCCGATGCCGAGTCGCTTTTATCTGGAATTCAGGCAGTGAGAGTTCCTATCTCGCCGAATCTGGAGCAGTCATTGCAGAATCTCTCCGAGGAGAATCTGCATAAAGTCGGGCTTCTTGTCCGGGAACTACTGGAAGAGTATATCTCGCAAGGTATCTTCGATGAAGAAGACATTATCGCCATGCGAAGTCAAGGATATCGCGAGATACAAGTCGAACGACGAGAGATTATCGGGGCTACCGATATTGAACAGATCGTAGAGACTCAGGACATGCTGCATACGGGAAACATCGCCAATCGCATGCATGCCGATTTGATCGTTGTCGGACAGGGGTTGGAAGATAGACTATTACCGATTGTATTCGATACCTTGAGATCCTTGATCCGACCGAATGTCCAATACGACCCCGTTGCTACAGCTTTGGCTCGTGAAGAGGCAGCGCTCGAAGTTCCTCCAGTGGTCGTGAGGGTCGAGGAGGGAGAGTACATTATCAAGCGAGATTTCGTCATTACTCAGGACGATATCAAGACCCTTCAGGCAATGCAACTTGCAGCAGTCCACTATGCACCATCACAGCTGATTGGACGTGCTTTTTTCGTCGTTATCTTGACTTTGAGCGCCATGTACGCGCTCTACCTTGTTTTCTACCATTCGAAACGGCGATATCAGTTCCTGTTTATCTTCCTCGTTGGCGTACTGATCACTCAGATCTCGACTTATGTGGTCATTCTGAACTCTGCTGGAAGATCGTTCATATCCCTTGACCAGTTCCTGCCGGTCTTCTTTCTTCCTATTTTCATGGCACTCGTCACTAATCGCAAGCGAGCAGGTATGATCGCTGCAGTATTGCTCGGCTCATACGCGATGCTTCTGCCAAGATCCACCCAAAGTACGGTGTTCTTTGTCATTGCGGTATCGTTCTTTGGCATATACTTCATCAAGTATGTCTCTCGGAGAATCGACATGGTTTTCCAATGGTTCTTCGGTATCGTTGCATCAGCGTTCGTGGTGTTGTTCAACAATCTGCTCAACGGATATGGATTCTCTCAGATCCTTGCATCGATCTTCGCAATCTCTGTGAATATCTCGGGAACCTATATTCTCGTGACATTCCTTCTGCCTTTGGTCGAAGTGGCATTCAATCTGCCAACTCCGTTCAGGCTGAGAGAGCTCGCCTATAGCGATTCTCCTGCGCTGGTGCGCTTGTCGCAAACAGCAGTTGGAACCTACAATCATAGTCTTATCGTTAGTGAGATGGCTTATGCCGCTGCGAAAGAGATACAGGCAGATCCATTGCTCTCTCGAGTAGCCGGGCTCTATCATGATATTGGAAAACAGGAGCACCCCGAGTATTTCATCGAGAATCAGCACGGGGGGAACAAGCACGATGAGCTGAAAGCAAGTCTCTCTGTCGCCATCATAAAAAGCCATGTAAAAATTGGTGTCGAGAAGGGCAGAGAGGCTCGATTGCCACAAGAGGTCCTAGATATCATAAGTCAACATCATGGGAATGATGTGATAGCGATATTCCTGAAAGAGGCTCAGCTTGCCGCACAGAATGAGAAAGACAGGCGACAAGTCAAGCGTCAGGACTATGCCTATGCGAATCAGATTCCTCAATCACCTGAGGCTGCGATCGTGATGCTCGCCGATAGCGTCGAGGCTGCAAGTAGAACAGTGAAGAAGCCATCGGCTCAGAAATATGAGAAGCTGGTGAATCAGATCATCATGGGCAAGATCGAACGAAAACAGCTTGGTGCCTCTAGGATCTCGCTTACCGATCTGGAGACGATCGCACGAGTGTTCGTGCAAATTCTCACAGGTAAGTTCCATACTAGAATCGAGTATCCTGAGGATGAACCAAAAAAGGACCAGACATGATAACCGTCGATATCTCTTACGAGTCAGATAGCATGGAGTCTCGAGCTCCTTTCGAACAAGTTCAATCGGTAATCGCCAACACATGCACGATCCTTGGTGAACGATCGTGTGAGCTCTCCTGTTCATTCGTCAGTGACGAGAGGATGGAAAAGTTGAATTTTACCTACCGTGGAAAGCAGGAGAGTACGGATATTCTCTCTTTTGTGCAGTCAGATTCTGAGGAACCGTTTCCACTCACACTTGATGGCATAGAAGGTGAACGACTGCTTGGTGACCTGGTGATATCACTCGATGCGATGGAGCGCAATTGTGAAACATTTTCCGTATCGGCCGAAGAGGAGCTGACCCGTCTTCTGGTCCATGGCGTGCTGCATCTGCTTGGATGGGATCATGAAACGAACGATGCGGATGAACCGATGTTGCAAAAACAGGAGGAATTAGTGAAAATGGTCATGAAGGAGTCGAACGCGTGAAACTAGGAGAACGACTGAAACAATGGTTGTCTGGAGATGATTCCCAACCTCCAGAACAGGATACCCAAGGAGTCGAAGAGCGAAAGAGCATGATGGAGGGCATTGAGGAGCTTGCCGAGACCACGGTCAAGGAGGTTATGGTACCCCGTATCGATGTGGAGTTCGTTCTAGATACTATCACGTTCGAGGAATTGAAGGCTGTGATCGCCGACCAGGGGTTCTCCCGCTATCCTGTGTATACGGATACCATAGACAATGTAATCGGCATTCTGTACGTGAAGGATCTGTTGAGCCGTCTAGACGAGAAAGATTTCGATATTCGTAAGAGCATGAGAAAACCCTATTTCGTTCCTGAGACTAAGCGGCTCGACGAACTGTTACGTGAGTTCAAGAAGAGGCGGGTCCATATAGCAGTCGCAATAGACGAGTACGGTGGTGTCAGCGGAATCGTGAGCATGGAGGATATCCTCGAAGTGATCGTGGGTGATATTCAGGATGAGTTTGATGACGATGAAGATGACGATATCATCGAGATGGGAGAAGGAATTTATCTGTGCGATGCGAGAACGGCCATAGACGAGGTCAATGAGCGATTGGATCTCTCACTTCCCGAGGATGATTTCGAAACACTCGGAGGATTCGTCTTTGAACAATTCGGACGGATACCGGTGAATCAGGAGAAAGTCACCTTCGAAGGAATAGACTTCGTAGTTCAAGAGATTGAGGGACACAAGATTAATCGAGTGAAAATAGTCATGAAACGAACCTGATTCGTTGACGTTCCGGGCCTATTACCGTTATATTGATATCGATACATACCTACATATGGAGGGATATTACATGAAAATCGCAATCAATGGCTTCGGGCGCATCGGGCGCAATGTTTTCAAGATCGCTTTCGAAGACAAGGACATCGAGATTGTCGCAATCAATGATTTAACAGACCCCAAGACTCTGGCACATCTACTCAAGTACGACTCAACCTATGGTGTCTACCCGAAGAGCGTCGAGGCTAAGGACGACGCGATTGTTGTAGATGGCAAGGAGATCAAGATCTTCGCTGTTCGCAATCCTGCTGAGCTTCCTTGGAAGGATCTCGGTGTCGACATCGCAATCGAGTCCACCGGCGTATTCTCGGTAGCAGAGGGTCCGAAGGGCGGATACAAGGATCATATCAAAGCCGGTGCAAAGAGAGTCATCCTTACCGTTCCTGCAAAGGATAAGATTGACCAGACCATTGTCTGTGGCGTGAATGACGACGACCTCGATCTGAACAATCTTGCATTCTCGAATGCATCCTGTACCACGAACTGTCTCGCTCCGGTCGCTAAGGTCCTCAACGACAGCTTTGGCATCGAGCGCGGTCTCATGACCACAGTACACGCGTACACCAACGACCAGGTCACTCTCGATATGCCGCACAAGGATCTTCGCAGAGCCAGATCCGCAGCTCTCTCGATCATTCCTACCACTACCGGTGCAGCACGTGCTGTAGCACATGTTATTCCTTCACTCGAAGGAAAACTCAACGGTGGAGCAATGCGTGTTCCAGTACCCACAGGATCTATTGTAGACCTTACCGTATTGCTGGAAAAGGATTGTACTGTGGAAGAGCTGAACGCAGCAATCAAGGCAGCAGCAGATGGTCCTATGAAGGGCATTCTCGAATACACCGAAGATCCTATCGTATCCAGTGACGTCAAGGGCAATCCCCACTCATCGATTTTCGATGCAGATCTCACTATGAAGATGGGTCCAAAATTCTTCAAGGTGATGTCCTGGTACGACAACGAGATGGGTTATTCGAACCGAGTTGTCGACCTTGCCAAGAAGTTGATGGCATAGCCGACATTCCCATGCATTATGAGTCTGATGCGCGCCACCCGGTGCGCATCAGCCATTCATAAGGAGTTATCATGAAATTACAAACCATTACAGATATGGACCTGCGAGGAAAGCGGGTACTCATTCGTGTTGATTTCAATGTTCCCTTGAAAGACGGTGTCGTGACCGACGATACCAGGATTAAGAGTGCGTTGCCGACCGTTCAATATATCCTCGAACAGGAAGGCGCCTCCCTGGTGGTCATGAGCCACTTCGGTCGTCCGAAGGGGAAGAAGGACCCATCATTCAGCATGGCTCCGGTCGGTAAACGTTTTGAGCAGTTGCTCGGTCGTCCTGTCAAATTGGCATCCGATGTCATTGGGGAGGCTGTAGAGAAAGAGGTCTCCTCGCTCAAGGCTGGTGACGTACTGTTGCTCGAGAATGTCCGATTCTACAAAGAGGAGGAGACAAACGATGCACAGTTTGCAAAGACTCTTGCCACGTATGGCGATGTCTATGTGAATGACGCTTTCGGAACTGCTCACCGTGCACATGCCTCGACAGAGGGTGTGGCCCATTTCCTCCCAGCTGCTGCCGGATTTTTGATCGAGAAAGAGGTGAAGTTCTTCGCTCCACTGCTCGAGAGTCCTGAGAAGCCCTTCGTTGCGGTGATCGGTGGCTCTAAAGTATCTTCTAAGATCAGCGTGCTTGAATCGCTATCCAAGACATGCGACGCAATCGTCATTGCAGGTGGCATGGCTTATACATTCCTTAAGGTGCAAGGACATACGATCGGTAAGTCTCTGCTTGAAGAGGACTACATGGATGTTGCGCGTTCGTTCTTGGAAAACGCGAAAAAGAAGGGTGTCAGGGTGACTCTTCCCCTTGACCACCTCTGTGCAGCGGAATTCAAAGAAGACGCGACGGTTGTCCCGGTCGATGCTGTCGATATTCCTGATGGATTGATCGGTATGGATGTCGGTCCGAAGACCCTTGCAAAGGTTGAGCAGGAGTTGAAGTCTGCTCGGTCGATCGTGTGGAACGGTCCCATGGGTGTGTTCGAGTTCGAAGCGTTCGCCGAAGGGACGAAGGCTGTTGCCGAAATGGTCGCTTCCTGTGAGGGTACGACTGTCGTAGGTGGTGGTGATAGTGTTGCTGCGGTGAACAAATTCGGTTTCGCTGATAGGATCGATCATGTATCGACCGGAGGAGGCGCTTCGCTCGAGTTCCTCGAGGGACGAGTGTTGCCCGGAATCAAGGCATTGGAGAAATGAGTATGAGAAATGTTTGTATAGCTGGAAATTGGAAGATGAATATGGGGCCGACCGAAGGTGCGGCTTTTGCCGCAGAGTTAGCTGAAGCGGTGAAGGATGCAACGGTACGTGTGGTCGTAGCTCCTCCGTATGTTACTATTGCCTCGGTAGTAGAGGCGCTGAAGGATTCGGCGATCGAAGTTGGTGCTCAGAACATGTCGGACCAGATCTCTGGTGCCTTTACGGGTGAGGTCGCTCCGGACATGTTGAAAGATGCCGGTGTTTCGGTTGTCATTCTCGGTCACTCAGAGCGTAGAGCGATCTACGGTGAGACCGATGCATTCATCAATAGGAAGGTGACTTTGGCACTTGATAAGGGGCTCGATGTGATTCTTTGTGTCGGCGAGACACTCGAAGAACGGGAACAGGGCAAGCTGGAAGCAGTGCTGGAGCGACAGATCGTCGAGGGGCTCAAAGGTGTTTCGGCAGAAGCGATGGAGCATATCATCGTTGCCTATGAACCGGTTTGGGCTATCGGAACGGGAAAAACCGCAACTCCGGACGATGCAAACGATGCACATGCATTCATTCGTGGAGAGATTGAGAAACTCTACGGTAAAAGTGTTGCAGAATCGTTGATTATACAGTATGGTGGTTCAGTGAAACCATCGAATGTGAAGGACCTCATGGCCATGGAGCATATTGATGGTGCACTTGTGGGCGGAGCTTCTCTCTCCGTAGAACAGTTCGCCCCGATTGTACGTTATAATAAGTAAACTGGAGTTCACAAATGGGTGTTATTGGCATTATTCTACTGGTTCTTTTCGTTATCGCCAGTCTGCTGCTTATCTTCATGGTGGCTATTCAATCCGAAGGCGGATCTGGCTTGGGAGGAATATTTGGTGGAGGAAGTGATTCTTCCTTTGGAGGACAGACTGGAAAGGTTCTCACAAAATTCACTGCGATTCTCGGTGGCTCTTTTCTCGTACTCGCGATCTTGCTTGCAGTGGTGAATAAATCGCCATCTAGCGACTCGCTTCTCGATTCTGTAGAGGTGGAGCAGGTGCAGCAGACCGAAGAGTGGTGGAACACCTCCGCTGAATAATGCATTCTACCAAGGACTGTCTAGTTACAAAAGGTACCGACCGCATGTTTACTCTGCGGTCGTTGCCGTATATCATGGGATGTAGATGAAAGTTTGTATTCTCTATGGAGACATTGGATCCTCCTCGGTTTGCAAGGACCTCTCAGCCGGTTTGGCAGAGGGGATTCAAGCGCAGGGTCACGATGTCGATCTTGTCGATATGTTCCGTGATGTCGGTAAGATAGTCTCGTTCTACGACTATATTGCCGTAGGTTCGACTGCTGTCTCGTTCTGGGGAGGAAAAGTCCCAATCAAGGTCGGCGATTTCCTTAAGCAGTGTGGTACTATTTCCGGGAAAAGGTGTTTTGCGTTTATCAGCAAACGGGGGATTCGCCAAGGAAAGACACTTCAAGCGCTCATGCGCATCATGGAGAGTCAGGGGATGTATCTCACTTTTTCCGATGTTCTTGCCAATCGTGACTATGCGAAAGCAGTAGGAAAACGATTGGTAATCTCGTAACCAGGAGTGTAAGGTTCATGATGAAGAAGTCAGTTCTCGTATTAATATGTGTAGTGTCAAGCATGGTTATGCTTTCAGCAGCGGATATGATCAGTCAGCCTGCGGCAACGGTGAATCTCATAAGAAATAAAGTCATTACTGTCCAGGAGCTGGACCAACGGGTCGCTCAGTACCGAGCGGAGGCAACGGCTTCCGGTGGTTCTGCTGCAGCTGCCCAGGTCAATCCTGTCGATGTTCTCGATGTTATGATCAATGATGAACTGGTGCTTCAAGGCGCTGAACGAGATGGTTTCAGTATCACCGATGCGCAGGTGGATCAGATGATTCGTCAGCAGAAAGCCTTCGTAGAACAACAGATCGGAAGAGAGATCACTGATGCACAGTTTGAGACCGTCATTCGCAACAATTATGGAATGGGTCTGGCACAATTCAGAAAGAGTATCAAAGAGTCGACCATAGTGGATCGCTATGTACAGGGCACGATGCGTTCGGTGATCGAAAACTTCGAGGAGCCTACCGCTCAACAGATACAGGAGTTCTATCGTGCTAACCGCTCTTCATTCATAAATCCGGAACTGGTGAGATTGAGCCATATTTTCATGCCGTTCTCCGAGGAGGATCGTGCCGACGTTAAGCGGCAGATGGATCAGTTGGCACGATGGCTTCGGTACAATACCTATACGTTCGAGGAACTGGTTCCCCGCTATTCGAAAGATACAGAGTCGGTCGGGAAAGGTGGCGATATCGGTTGGCTCGCCTACGATGATGAAGAGATGCGTGCCTATCTTGGTCCCGATTTCTTTGATACCGTGTTCGAGCTTCCTCTCGGACGCCCCTCTGGGGTGCTCGAATCGACCGGTGGCTATCATATCGTGAAGATCACCACACATACGGATCCAAAGATGTTGGATATCGACGATCCGATCAATCCCGAGTCCAATGTGACGGTTCGTCAGTATATCCGTCAGACTCTCACGCAGCGTAATCAGCAGATAGCCTATCTTAGAGCTATCGATCAGCTGGTGCAAAAACTACGTGAAGAGGCTTCCATTTCGGTCTTATACACACAGGAGGGCTCAATCAATTGAAGAGTCGCCATATGGGTAGAGAGCTTGCGCTCTCCACCCTCTATGCATTGGATTTCAATGGAGAACTGACTCCGGGCATGGGCCCTGTCGATTTTCCCACTCTCTCAGATGATGAGAAAAAGCAACTGGATCCTGAAACGACCCTATTCGCTCGGTTCTTGCTAGCTGGTACGCTCGAGCACCTTGAAGAGATCGATGGATGGATCAGTCGGTTCAGTATCAATCGTCCGTTGGAGAAGATCGATTGTATAGATCGCAATATCCTTAGAATCAGCGTATTCTCACTGTTGTACGTTCAGGATATCCATACGAATGTGGTGATTACTGAGGCTGTACGACTCTCACAAGAGTACAGCAGAGAGGTGAACTACAAGTTCATCAATGGAATCTTGGATTCCATGCGGAAGGAGATGCATGATTACTCTGAAGAGTCCTGAACAACTACTAGGTATCGAGAAGTCGTGTCGCTTGCTTGCCAGACTGCACGACTCGCTTGAAACGTTCATTGAACCCGGCATGACCACAAAGGAGATCGATTCCTACTGTTATGCATTCATCGTGGAGAATAAGGGAAACCCTGCGTTTCTCAACTATATGGGATTTCCTGCATCTGCTTGCATATCGGTGAACGAAGAGGTGATCCACGGTATTCCCGGCAAACGGGTAATACAGAAGGGTGATCTGGTGAGTATAGATTTGGGAATCAATCTCGATGGCTACTATAGCGATGCCGCACGGACATTCATAGCCGGTGGTTCCTCCACTCCTGAGAATGAGAAACTCGTGCAAGTGACACGTGAGTGTCTCAAGGTCGGTATCATAGGTGCCAGTCGTCCCAATGCTCGAGTCCATGATATCTCTGCCCCTATCTACAAGTTGGCAAACGATAATGGTTTCGGGGTAGTCAGGGATTATTGTGGCCATGGTGTCGGACTGGCCCTACATGAGGAGCCGCAGGTTCCCAACTATGTGAGTGCACGATCACCGAATCCGCGACTCCGTGTCGGTATGGTGCTGGCTATAGAGCCGATGATCAATCTGGGAACCAAGAACATTCGTAATCTCGAGGATGGCTGGACTGTAGTGACTGCCGATGGAAAACCGTCCGCCCACTTCGAACACACCATTGCGATCACCGAATCGGGTGTGAAGATATTGACGGTTTCAGAGTGAACCGGTAGGGTGGGGTATGAAAAAAGAGTTCATCAGTCCTGA
>CAYYOL010000022.1:0-37347 GCA_964473245.1 uncultured Spirochaetaceae bacterium | reverse complement strand
GCTTCTCTGTGGAATACGGAGAATCTACTTGCGCAAGCTCCGCTTCTTTCATATCCTGTCATTATGATCATTAGACTTGAGAAGCCCACATTGCGAAGAAAGGACATGGATGCTGTATTGCAGACCATGGCCGATGAACAGATCGGTCCTGGAGACCATACAGCAGCATTCGTGACCCTTCTACAGCAGACTATGGGACAGTCCGGATACGTGGTTGCGATTAGAGACCGCGTCCACGCACTACGCATTGCTCTCATGGGACTGGGCATCGGTCCCGATTGCTCAGTCGGGGTGTCGGCCTTATCGCCTGGATTCTACCGAAACCTCATTGAAAGTCTTGGAGCAGAGATGGTCGTGTTCGACATAGATCCCGAAACAGGAAATCTATCCCACGATACGGTTACGGGTTATGGTGCAGATAGACTCTCTGCCGTCATCCTCTATGAGCCGTATGGATCGATCCCTCCCAGTGAACCGTGGTCTGAAATGAGCATTCCCATCATCGAGGATATCACAGAGAGTTTCGGTAGTGTCTATGGGGAGCAGAAAGCTGGTGACATTGGTACTGTGGTAATCGCTGCATTCGATGAGTCTTGCCTTGTTTCCACTGCAGGTGGAGCCGCAGTCATGACTCGAGAACCGGAGATTGCTCAGCAACTGGAGACTGCATTGGAACCGTTCTACCGTGCAATCGCCCTACCTGGTATGAATGCCGCACTCGGAACGGTACAATTGTCACATCTGGCACGGAATCTGGAGAAACGGAGAGCGATCTTCAACTCCTACCGATATGCACTCATGAAGACTCGACACACACTGTTCGGAATCCAGGACATCGATTTTGAGATCAATGGATTCGGGTTCCCCGTCGTACTGGATAGTAAACCTTCAACTGTGCAACAGTTTGCCCTTCGGTATGAAGTCGCAACCGACTTTGCGTTTCCCGAGACGGTTATCGCCGATGCTCTCGAATCGTTCGATCAATTCCCTCATGCGATACCCGTTGCCACGCGCGCTGTCAGATTCCCACTCTATCCATTTTTAACCAATCAGCAAATCACCCAGATCGAGAAAGTGATTTCGCATCTCCCCTAGGAGGGTAGCATCATGCAGGTACACACGAAACACATCCGAAGAGTAGCCATTCTCGCAAACAAAAAGAAAGACGATGCAGAGAGCTTTGTGAAAGAGATGAGCCGCTATCTCGACGAACAAGGGGTTGCACATGATCCTATCTTCACGGTTGATGCAGAAGAGCAGATCACGTTACAACCGGATACCGACCTAGCAATTTGTCTCGGAGGAGATGGCACCGTTCTCTCCTGTGCACGGTTGCTACATCCGTATGGAATTCCCATGCTTGCAGTGAATCTAGGCACGTTCGGTTTCATCACCGAAGTCTGTAAGGATGAGTGGTTGGAAGCGTTCGAACTCTATAGAGCAGGAAAAGCCGCCGTGTCGAGGCGTCTGATGGTTCGTGTATCGGTGACTCGGAACACCGAACGAGTTTTCCAGGCTCACGGACTCAATGAGATGACGATCGCAGCGACCGGTATCTCAAAAATGGTATCGCTCGATCTACTCATCAATGGAACGAATGCAGGAAAGATTCGCAGTGATGGAATAATCGTCGCGACTCCAACCGGTTCGACTGGGTACAGCCTCGCTGCTGGAGGCCCTATTCTGGATGTCACTCTCGATGCACTTATCATCAATCCAGTCTGCCCATTCACCCTCTCCAATCGGCCACTGGTCGTTGCAGGTGAGGACGTTGTAGAAGTTGTAGTGAGAGAGGGGCAGAAGACTCAACTCAGTCTTACTGTGGATGGTCAGGTCATGTTCCCGCTCCAAGAGGGAGACCGTGTAACTGTGGAGAAATCTCGTTCAAAGGCTCTCCTCATCATGTCACCCATGAGAAACTACTATGAGGTGATTCGTGATAAGCTGAACTGGTCTGGAGGTATGCATGCTTGAACATATCGATATTCGGAATCTGGCTCTGATCGAGGATATCCATATCGACTTCACCGCAGGGTTCAATGTGCTCACTGGGGAGACTGGAGCCGGGAAATCGATCATCCTCGGTGCTCTTGGACTCCTCATGGGAGAGAAAGCAGATGGGAATATGGTACGTACCGGAGCACAGGAGGCGAGCATTGCTGCTCTGGTAAGCCTCGATTCGAATCATATGATGCTTTCATGGCTTCGTGATCATGGAGTAGAGCCTGACGATGGAGCCGTGTTGATCAGGAGAGTGGTCAGACAGCGTGGTCGAGGGGCCATCTATGTACAATCCACTCCCATGACACGTAGCGACCTGGCCACCATCTCTGACGCACTGTTCGATATGCATGGACAGCATGAGCATCAATCGTTACTCCACAGCGACCGACAACGTAAAGTACTTGACAGTTATGGAGAGTGCACTCCGGAACTGGAGACGTACGCTGTGCAACTGAAGCAACTTGAAGCGCTGGAGCATGAGGCGAGTTCGATCGAACATGCCCTGGAGCAGGCGGGTAAAGAGGCCGATTATCTTGCTTTCGTAGCTGAGGAACTCGATAGAGCACAGGTGCAACCAAGCGAAGACGATCTTCTGGAGGAGGAGGTCTCTGTGTTGAGTCAATACGAGACTATCCAGGAGAATCTCGAATTGGTACACGACACATTAAAAGGAGCTGTGGGTGAGGGGGCAGTGCACGAACTGGCCTCGGCAATGCAGGCAAGTAGGCGTGCTGCAAAGGCAGATGCGTCACTGGAGGAGATAGCGGCGCGTCTCGAGACAATCTACTTCGAGACACAGGATATCGCAGAGTCGCTTCGCGATCGACTCTCACAAATGAGTTTCAGCCAGGCAAGACTCGATGAACTGCAAGCCCGATTGGCACTTCTGCAACGACTGAAGAAAAAGTATGGACCATCGCTCGATGCCGTTATTCGGTTTCACAACGAAGTCAAGGAGAAACTCACAGGGAGCGAACAGAGCGATGAGCGGTTGGAGATCCTGAGAAAGGAGATTCGACGACAGGACGAACTCGTACAAGAGTCCGCTCAACGGCTGCGAAAAAAGCGGATTGCTGCAGCCGAACGTCTCCAGAAAGAGATTACGGCCCGGCTCGTGCATCTCGGCATGCCGCATGTCGTCTTTTCCATAGAGGTGACTGAGAAGCAACGAACCATCCATGGAGCCGACCAAGTGGATTTCTGGTTCTCCGCAAACCTAGGTGAACCTAAGAGGTCTATGAAAGAGATTGCAAGCGGTGGTGAGTTATCTCGAGTCATGCTCGCTGTGAAGACTGTGCTCGCAGAGGCAGACGATGTGGAGACCCTGGTATTCGACGAAGTCGACGCAGGAATCGGTGGCTCGGTTGCAATCGCAGTCGGTCAGCAGATGGCGGAGCTTGCTCAGTCTAGGCAGGTCATTGCTATAACCCACCTTGCTTCCATTGCAGCGAAGGCTGAGCATCATCTG
Organism: uncultured Spirochaetaceae bacterium; assembly: GCA_964473245.1. Taxonomy (GTDB): domain Bacteria; phylum Spirochaetota; class Spirochaetia; order Sphaerochaetales; family Sphaerochaetaceae; genus CAYZJV01. The sequence goes on along the minus strand of CAYYOL010000022.1, from coordinate 33,875 downwards.
GTCGTGCATAAGGAGACGGAGCAGGGTCGCACCTATACGAAGATACATCCTGTCACCGAAGCCCAGAGAATAGCAGAGATTGCCAGAATGCTCAGCGGACGTCATGACGACGAACGGGCATTGGCACATGCCCGTTCTCTCGTTATCTGATATTTTCTCACACACTTTACCGGTGTCAATCGACTGAGAAATTCAGAGCAATACGGAGAGATTCGAGTACACTTTTGGTAAGAGGTGTATTGAATAGGTCTCTCTGTTCACCCTTGATATATGGGTGCAAAGCCTCTTGTGCCTGGGTGATTATCGGTTGGATACCTTGCTCTCGCGCTACATTCAGTACTTCCAACAGATAGGAACTCCGTTCGTAGTTGAACCCCTGCTCATGAATCAGTATGGCAACCCGAGAGACCTCGCTTGAAAAAATCTGTTTTACGATATCATGTTCGTGTTGTCGTCCTTTCTGTTTGATGAACTCGAGCAGATAGGAGATGCTCTCCCGTTTTTGCTCCCAAGGAAGGGTGTTGGGTGTGGTGAAAAGTGAGCGTAAGGCCCGTAAACATGTGCCCATATTCTCTACATACAGCGTCTCTGATGGTGCCGAACGTCCATTCTTCGCTAGAAGGGAATAGTGGCGGATATCTGTGGCGATAAGCTCAAGTTCTTCATCGGTCACTCTGCTCAATGAATGATCTATCCATGCATAGACTTCATCCAGCATGCGAGGAGGGATGTGCTTGCTCGAAAACACATGTGTGCCGAACGCTTCAGTCGCCATATCTCTGACAACCATGCGAACCTCGTAGCCATTCTCTCCACTGGTCTCTACTTCCATAGTTATGGAGCTCCGTTTCATTGTAGAAGTATCAAGCACTTCACACGAGTATGTCTGCTCATCTTCTATTCGGTATGCTTCGAGTCTGAACATGCCATAGCTGTCCTTGTGGTCCTCAACCCTGGCAAAGTTCTGATTCATGAGAAAAAAGGCTGCAGCCTCCGCTTCTCCGCCGACTTCACTCACATACGATTTTGCCAATGCACTGCCGGATCCTTCGTGTCGTCTGTTGCTCCTCGCCTGCTTAAGCAGTGGAAGTATGCTCTTGAGAAGATCAGTGTCGGAAAATCGCTGGTACAGGTCAATCGTCCGTACGGCATAGTGGATGTTCTGTCTAGGCTCGATACCGGAAAGATCGCTGAAGAACCATCCGCACGAGGTGAACATGTAGTGTTTGTACCGTTGGCCTTCCAGCAGTTCGGCCACAGCACGCTTGTCCTCGACTTGGACGTCCGCTCGAGCTTCCCATCGATCGATGAAATTGCCGATATCCTCCACCTTGGAGAGGACTGTATTATAATCAAGCAACAGCTCGTACGGGTCTACTTTCTGGTTGAACAGACGGTGTATATGCTCTGAAAAGAGTTCGTCGACTTGATTGCCAAGCTCGGTGAAGGCCTCCCGCAACGGGCCCCTCCATTGCTGGTTCCAACCATCCTCGCCTCCGGTGTGGCATCCACAATCCTTGTACCAGCGAGAAACTCCATGCGCGCAGCTCCAACTGGTGCCTCTATTATCTTCTCCGGCATGAAGCTCAGCTTTCAGCACGGCAGGGTGTTCTTCAAGATACGTCGCATAGTTCGTCAAACGGAAGTCTTGGTTGTCGTTCACCTTCCTTACCAGTGCTGCAAGAGCCATATCGCCGAATGGTTCGTGGTGCCCATAGATTTCTCCATCGGTTGCCGTGTGCAGGAGGGTAGGTTGATTGTATTCACGGATTTCATCCAGTGTCTTGTACATGGCATCGGCATCTCGGAGCATGTGCCCAAAGCTGATAGAAGATGCAAGTTCCGGATGGTAGAAGAATGCCGCTATCGTACCACCTTTCGTTCCGGAGATCAGGTACGGCGTGTCATAGGGGACTTCGGTCCCGCTCACCGATCGATACGATCCATCCTTCTGTTCGACCGATGCACATTGCCATGGCGACAACACGACGAAGGAGATTCCGGCTTCGGCCAACAGATCGATCACCATAGGACTGATTGCTGTCTCAGGAAGCCAGATTCCCTCCGGTCGGCGATTGAACCGATGTTCAAAATCGGCGATTCCCCAGAGGATCTGTGTTCGTGCATTTTGCTCACTGTCGAGGGGAAGGATTGTGTGATTATAGGCTTGGGCGATTGCATTGCCATGTCCCAACCGTTGTTCACTCAATCGATCTGCTTCCAGAATCTTGCGATAGGTTTCGACATGGTATCGTTTTAGCCACTGCATGAGCGTTGGCCCGAAGTTGAACGAGATGAACTCATAGTTGTTCACGATATCCCTGATATGTCCGTACCCATCGAGATATCGGCTGAACGCGTTCGCACGATAACAGTCGTCGTAGATTCGTTCGTTCCAGTCGGGATACGGTTTTGCCGATGGTTGTTTTGGTATGATATCGACCAATGGATTCTCTCGTGGAGGTTGATAGAAGTGTCCATGAAGAATCAGGTCAGTAATTTTGTTCTGGTTTTGTTTCATGCGCGAATACTACCATATTAGGTAAGACTTGGTAATAGGATGCGAGGTGTGGAAATGGTTGTGTTGACTATTTTTTCCGATTTCTCTACGATTGAACAGCATGTGTTACAACAGGCTGCATTATAGCATACTGGGGAGCGTTTTTCATGATCACACCTAACATTGAGGCCTTGTCTCTTGGAGAGTTGCGTTACATCGCTCATAAGCAGGGGATTGAAGATGCTGATATGATGGATCGAGAGGACCTTCTTGAGGCCCTCGAAGAGGTGTATGAAGAGAGTGAGGACAGCCTTTCCGGAGAAGGAAACTCCTACTCACCATCAAATCAAAAACGGTTTATGAATACACTGGTCGAGCATGCGGTGGATATCTTCACTGGTGCGCTTCCTGGAGTGGAACCTCTTCCTGAAGGCTACAGTGAAACTCGCATTCATCTACTATTGAAGAACCCGTACTGGGCACATGCGTTTTGGAGCATCTGTCCACAGGATCTCCATAAGTTGGATCAGGCATTCGACTCATTCTCCTTTTTTCTCAGAGTCACCATGCATATGTCTCCCGATCAACGGTTACCCGAGGAGAGTTACGATATCGACATTCAGATTAGCGATTCGAGCTGGAATATAAACCTCCCAGAGCGGGGGCGTGTATACAGTGTATCACTGTACTATCGTGATCCGGAGGATGGTGTTGGTCTGTTGTGCCAATCCGACACCGTCTCTACTCCGAAGAGCTATTGGCTCGATCATGCACCAAAACTGGCAGAGGACGATGCAAGATTTTCTCTGTTGTTCTCATCGCTGGTATCGAAAGGTGGCGTGATGGTGGAGAATCCACTATTGCGTGAAGTGGTTGAACGTATAGATGAACAGGTGGGAGGTTGAGCATGGCGAGAAACACTATCGGCTTGGTGCTGAACGCTCACATGCCCTATGTCCGGCACCCGGAATATCCTCGGTTTCTTGAAGAGGATTGGTTGTTCGAGGCGATCAGCGAGACCTATCTTCCACTCTTGCGTATGCTGAAGAGGTTGAGACAGGAGCAGGTTCCCTTTGCAATCACTATGTCGCTCTCTCCTACTCTGTGCACCATGTTGAGCGACCCGATACTGCAAGGTCGGTTCACCGATTATCTTCGGTTGCACCAAGAACTGGGACAGAAAGAGGTGGCTCGGTGTGAATTCGAGGATTCAGAGTGCCAAAGACTGGCTCTCATGTACCTAGAGACCATCAATAAGAACCTTGAAGACTATTTCGAAACATATCAGTGCAATATACTCTCGGGATTCAGAGATCTCGAGGAGTCTGGACATCTTGAGCTGATCACAACCGCGGCAACACATGCCTATATGCCGTTGTTCAGTGAATATCCATCTGCTATTGGGGCTCAGGTTGAACTCGCCGTCCAGTCTCATATCAATCACTTCAAGAAACGGCCGAAAGGATTCTGGCTCCCTGAGTGTGGATATTTTCCTGGTTTGGAAGAGTATTTGCAAAATGAGGAGATAGAGTTCTTCCAACTTGCTGCACAGGCACTTGTCCTTTCCGAGGAGCCGGTGCAACGGGGTAACTATGCTCCGGTATCGTGTCCCAATGGGGTGTTTGGATTCGCCAGAGACTTCCATCTGACGAATCTGGTATGGTCAAATGCAGAAGGGTATCCTACCGATCCCGTCTATCGAGAATTCTACAGAGATATCGGATATGATTTGCCATTGGACTACATTCGTCCGTTCATACACGAGCCCGAAGTGAGAGTGTTCACCGGATTCAAATATTATGCCATCACCGGGAAGGGAAATGATAAACAGTTCTACCGACCGGATATTGCTAAAAAGCGGGTGCAGGAACACGCTGAGAATTTCCTGTATACCGTTGCTCAGAAGGGCGAACGGCTAGCTCCTTCGCTCGATCGGGATCCATTCTACACGCTTGCATTTGACACAGAACTGTTCGGGCACTGGTGGTTCGAAGGAATCGATTGGCTTGAGGCTGTTCTCAGAGGTGCTGCCAAGCGTGGAGATATCGCCTTCGAGACACAACTCGATTATCTGGCTAAGTATCCCGAGTCACAGGTTCTGCAACCGTCTCTGTCCAGTTGGGGCGAGGGTGGCTACTCGGATGTCTGGACAGACGGGAAGAATGTGTGGATGTATCGGCATATTCTCAAGGCGATCGAACGTATGGAGGAGCTTGCCATCAGGTTCCCCGGTCAGAGTTCGTTGAAGCAACGGTTTCTGAATCAGGCAGCGCGAGAGGTACTTTTAGCCATGGCTTCAGATTGGCCATTCATCATTCATAACGGAACATCGGCAATGTATGCGGAGAAACGCATGCGGAATCACTTGGGAAACTTCAATGTTGTATATGAGAACATGTGCAAGAACGCAGTGAATACCGAGTGGCTGGTGAAGGCCGAAAAGCGAAATATCGTATTTCCTGATATCGATTACAATATGTTCAACCTGAACAGCACAAGAAATCGTTACAACGGATAGGAGTCGAATAGAGGCTACAGGAGCGATCGCCCCCATTTGGCGAGAATCTTCTCAGCCTCTTCAACTTCTAGTGTGTCGTAGATTCCCGAGTTCGATTGAGCCTCGTCGTAGTAGTCGTTGTCCTTTTCCCAATCCTCGATCGGGTCGGTAATGAAACATCCTTCACTCGAGATGCAGACTACCCATTCATATCCACCGCTCTTCGATTTTCTGCCATAATACGTTGTTACATTCGTTTCGTAGCCGGTCATGATTTCTTCTCCTAAGTAGTACAGTAACCGCTTTTTGCCTGTTTGCGCAACAGGTAGAATTCTCTCTGCATAAATAACACTTAAGCATAAATATGTAAAAATAAACAGGTCATTAGACGACATCTGTTTAGTAAACTACGCTATTGCAAGAGAAAGGAGGCCACTTGTTCCCGACTTGTAGGTTGTTCCCCGGTGGGAGAAAGGGTATAGTTTGTGGTAAAGAGTGGTAAATATTCCCAGATTTTACCATTTTTGTAGAGGATGGTGGGAACATGTTGACGGGAGAGTACCGAAACACAATTGATGAAAAAGGCCGTATTCTCATTCCAGCAAAGCTCAGGTCCGCTCTTGGCGACCGTAGCACTCTCGTCATCACCCGTGCCGTCGAGCCCTGCCTTTGGCTTATGCTTCCACCATTTTTCGAGAACATCCGAGCAAAGATCATGGACGGTCCTGGTGCCATGTTCGATGCCAATCTTCGATTGCTTCAACGGAGAATCATCGCTCCTGCCATGGAGTGTGAAATAGACAAATCTGGAAGACTCCTTGTTCCACCATCTTTACGAGAAGGAGTCGGCCTAGCGGTGAAAGAGGAGTCGGTACTTCTGGGAATCAGTACCTATCTCGAACTCTGGAGCGTTTCGGCCTACGATACATTCCTCAATGAGAGCGAGCCTTCGTTCTCTGCTGCTTCACAAAGTTTGAGCCTCCTCTTGCAAGATGGAGGACATTGATATGGAGTATGTTCATCAGTCTGTCCTCGCGAACGAAGTACTTGAGATGCTTGTTCCTCACGGGGAACACCCGCTGATGATCGACTGCACGCTCGGTGAAGGAGGGCATACGTTCTCCTTTCTCTCTCGATATCCCAATCTTCGTGTCATAGGTCTCGATCGAGATCCAACGATTCTCAAGAAGGCGATACACCGTATGGCACCGTTCGGTGAGCGGTTCTCCGCAGTGAATACGTGGTTTGACGAGTTCCTCAGAGACTATGCGGGAGAGGCTCCGGCACTTGTGTTGTTCGATCTGGGAATCTCGGTATACCACTATGAGGAGTCGACTCGGGGTTTCAGTTTCGGTAAGGAGGAGACCCTCGATATGAGGCTCGACCCCTCCGCTCCGATTTCGGCTTTCGAGATCATCAACACCTATTCCGAAAAGGCATTGGCAGACATCATCTATCAGTTTGGAGAGGAACGCTACTCGAGAAGAATTGCCAGAGCAATCTGTTCTGAACGACAACATGGTCCCATATCGCAGTCAGATGCTCTTGCTGGCATCATCCGTGGATCTGTTCCCTCCTCGTATCGATACGGCCGAATCCATCCAGCGACCAGGACATTTCAGGCACTGCGCATTGCAGTGAACGATGAGTTGAATAGAATCGTCCCCGCCGTTGAGCGAGCGATCGATCTGCTTCGACCAAAAGGGAGAGTCGGAGTCATCAGCTTTCACTCGCTTGAAGATCGACCGGTAAAGTACCTGTTCAGAAGGAAGGCAGATGGGTGTGTCTGTCCACCCGAGGCAATGCGTTGCACATGCAACGGAAAGCCGGATATCGCGATTATCACCAAGAAGCCGATCGTTCCAACAGAAGAGGAGTGCAAAGCCAATCCTCCATCGCGAAGTGCGAAGTTCCGGGTTGCTGAGAAGCTGGGAGGTGAAGCATGAGCGAAGATGATAGAGGAATCGTAAGAAGCGTTCATCTCTCAATCAAGGAGAGGGTTGTTGCCATCGGGATGATCATCACCATCTTCGCAGCGTTGGCCGTTCCTGTATCACAAGCTGCTCGTAATCGGGAGCTTGAGGTGCAGATGCGGTATATCGCTACAAACATGACGCAGACTGAAGAGCAGACTCGTCTGGTTGAGTCTCGAATGGCAGAGGCTCGATTGCCCGAAATCACCATTCGGCAATCGGTATTACAGGGTCTTTCCCTCGAGAAGATAGTTTTCGATCAGGCAAAGATCGTCGTGGTGGAGGAGTAGCCGTATGAAGAGCTTGGATATCAAGAAAGTGGCGCATATGGCAGGGGGAACTCTGGTAGGTCCGGTGCGTGCGGCAAAGGTGAACATGATCACCATAGATTCACGAACAGCCGGTCCCGGGGCTCTGTTCGTGGCTTTGCCTGGAGCGGAACACGATGGTCATGACTATGTGGCAGAAGCGTTCAAGCGTGGAGCCACCGCTGCGCTCATCGGAGCAAAGCATACACATCGAATCAAGGCAAAAGTCGAGGGACAGCCCGGAATTCTGATAGTCGTGGAGGATCCACTCACTGCGTTGCAGCGAATGGCACAAGTTCATGTTTCCGAGCACCCCGGAGTACGACGGATCGGAGTCACAGGAAGTTGTGGCAAGACCACTACCAAAGAGATGATTGCAGCCATTCTATCCACCATGGGAAAGACTGCGAAAACTCCCGGGAACTACAATTCGGAGATCGGCTTGCCGATCAGTGTGTTCGAAATAGACAAAGAGACCGAGTTCGGCGTGTTCGAGATGGGTGTCGACCATGTAGGGGAAATGGATCGTATGCTCGATATCTGGAGTCCAGAAGCTGCAGTCATCACGAACATTGGTATTTCGCACGTGGGGAAGATGGGTTCAGTGCAGGTAATTGCAAAAGAGAAGAGCAAATTGTTCCACAAAGAGATAGATGCTCCGTTCCTTGTGGAGAATAGTGCATGGTCACGCTATATTGGCAAAATTCGTCAGGTAGATCCGATCCCCTTCGGCATGGTCAGCACCAGTGGTGTCGATCAAGTCGAATCGCTCGGCTTGCAGGGGTGGAAGATCACCTACCGTGGCATACCGGTGTATGTACGAGCAGTCGGAAAACATAATCTCATGAATGCCTTGGCTGCAATTTCGGTTGCCCAGAGATTCGAAGTTCGAGCAGAAGATATCGCTGAAGGTTTCAATCGGTTCATCACGGTACCGGGACGGAGCAGAATCGTCGATGGAGCAGTGACCGTAATTGAGGATTACTACAATTCGAGCGTCGACTCCACAGCAACGATCCTTGACTATATGGGCACCTTGCCCTGGCACGGAAGAAAGCGGGCAGTTCTCGGTTCCATGAAGGAACTAGGAGAGGAGACCGTTCAAGCTCACCGTCAGGTAGCTCGTAAACTACTCGCATGCTCAATAGATGATATCTATTTGTTTGGTAAGGAAATGGAGAGTGCGTGGAACGAAATGCGCAGTCTCGGTTTAGATCGTAACGTGTTTTTCACCGAAGACTACGACGAATTGCAGAAACGGATGCTCGAGGATGCCCGCAAGGGTGATCTCGTGCTCGTGAAAGGATCCAGGGCTATGGCGATGGAACGACTCGTTCCTGTCATCTCTTCGATAGCATGAGGTTAGGCATGCATACACCAATGATACTGAAAGCATTAGCTGCTCTGCTCACATCCTGGGGTGTCTCTTTGCTACTCGGTCATTTCTATATTCGGTATATGCGCGCCTATGGGTTAAGCCAACCCATCAATCCCGACGTACCTGAAAACCATAAACATAAACGGGGAACACCTACAGCTGGAGGGTTATTCTTCCTGATTGGTAGTACCGTGGCTGTGGTTGTCTTTGGCTCTCTATCGAGACCATATACCTATATACCACTCGTAGCGATGTGGGCATTCGCCATGTTAGGATTGTTTGACGATATCGTGAAACTCGCAAAAAAAGAGTCCATAGGGCTCCGCACTTCGCGAAAACTCGCCATGCAGGTACTTGTAGCTGCGCTAGTTCTTTGGTTGTTCAGTCAGAACTCGGGACTCATCTCGACACAAGTCGCACACCCATGGAATCCCACCATCTCCTGGAATATCGGTATGTGGTATCCTATTGCGTTTCTCTTCTATGTAGTGATGTTCGTGAATGCAGTCAATATTTCCGATGGGCTCGATGGATTGGCAACCGGTGTTGCACTCAGTCCGATGCTTCTGCTGGCATTACTCGCAGCAATCTTCGGAACCGGAGTTCATGCAGAGCTGATCCAGATTCCCATACGTGAAGGGGGGCTCGATCTGCTGGTGGTCGCAGCAGCGAGTATCGGCGGATTGCTTGCTTTCATCTGGTACAACGGACCGAAGGCTCAAGTGTTCATGGGAGATACCGGTAGTCATGCTATCGGAGCCTTGTTGGCGGTGAGTGCACTGCTCATGAAGGTCGAGTTGACCCTAATCGTGGCCTCTGGTGTATTCATCGTCGAGTGTGCTTCGTCGTTCATCCAAATAGTTTCCATACGAGTATTCGATAAGCGGGTGTTCGCGATGGCACCGCTTCATCATCATTTTGAGAAGAAGGGGGTTCCAGAGAGTAGAATCGTGACTCGGTTTCAGATAGCGAGTGTCTTGCTGACCGCATGTGCGGGCATTCTGTTCATGGTGAAATACCGATAGTCCTTTGCTCCTCCGGATAATGACAGCAATGAGAGCGTACCCGTATACTGACAACTACCAGTTCTCGGTGAAAGAGAAGCGTGTAAGCGAGCGAGATGTCGATACGGCACCCCTCGCCCCATTCCTTTTCATCTGCATCGTTGTCGCTCTTGTCGGTTACGGTCTGATCACCCTCTACTCCGCCTCGTACGATGAGGCTCTGAAGCATGGGTTGCCCACTTCATATTATTTCATGCGTCAGACTCTTTTCGCGATCCTGGGATTCGTGTTGTTCTCGGTGATTCAGTTTGTCCCCATGCAGTGGATTCGAAGAGCAGTTCCTCTGTTCCTCTCTCTGTCGATAGTGCTCATGATCGTTACGCTCACCACCCGATTCGGCGTATCGAGACTTGGAGCACGCAGGTGGATTCAGTTCGGACCGCTTCCGTCATTTCAACCCTCGGAACTCCTTAAGGTCTCTGTGATTCTCTACCTCGCTTCGGTGCTATCTACTACGTACGAGAGGAAAAGAAGCTCTTTCTATGCAGTAGTGCTTGCCATTGGAATCGTCGCTCTGTCTGCTCTTTTAATCGTGCTCCAGAGAGACTATTCCACAACGCTGGTATTTCTGCTCGTAGCGCTCGCCATGCTGATTGCAGGGGGAGTCTCCTTACACTATATCGGTATGTTCGCGTTCGGTATCGGTGTTCCTGCAATTGTATTTCTTTTTATCGAGCCGTACCGAATCCGGCGCGTAGTAAGTTTTCTCTTTCCTGCAATCGATCCGACAGGTCTCAACTGGCAAGTACAGAACTCTCTTCGTGCAATCACGAGTGGAGGGATCTTGGGGAAAGGTCTTGGTAATGGCACCTATAAACTGGGGAGTATCCCGGAAGTACAGAGTGATTTCATTTTCGCTTCGCTTGCCGAGGAGCTTGGTCTTGTGGGTGTATTCGTCTTCATGGTGCTTTTCACCGTATTTGCTGTTCTGGGTTTCAGTACTGCGTATCGGCACGGAGCACGGGGCAATCGGTTCCTCGCATATGTTTCGTTCGGTGTGACGTTCATGATCGTGTGGCAGGCGCTTGTCCATATAGCGGTGGTCACCAGTCTTCTTCCGCCCACCGGTATTCCGCTTCCATTCTTCAGCCAGGGAGGTACTAATCTCTTTATGGTTCTTGGTGAGTGCGGTCTGCTGTACCGATGCATGACAGCTGGTGACAAGGAGATGCGAAGTCATGGATAATGCCTATTTCACTGGACATGACTACGACACCTACCGAAGCAACTATCGAGAAGTGCAATGGCAAGAGTTGGCCGATGATGTGCAGCACAGGTCGAGGCGAAAGAAACGGATGCCGATACAAGCCGTGCTACTTGTGCTGCTCATACTCGTTTTGTCCATAGGATACTATGCGTTGAGATTCATTCCGCTGTTCGATATCGATGATGTCTCGGTGACCGTCCGTGGAGGGTTCTCGCAAGTTCCCGAGCAGGCTCGAGACCTCCTTGCAGAAATGCCGGGGCAATCGCTCATGGGAAGAGCGCCGAGGATTTTGGCACATGAGCTCGAAAAGATTCCGGTTGTCTCCGATGTACAGGTCCGCAGAAGGCTGTTTTCCACGATTTCGGTCGAACTGGAGATTGCTGAGCCGGGGACATTCGTTGCGGCCGTCACTGCAGAAGATCTGATTGATTCGATCTATTTCGAAGAGGCCGGGAAATTGGTACCGATTGATCTCAAGGACTTCAGAGCATACGGAAATCGGGTGTTTGTAGTTGAAGTCTCCGAAACGTATGCAGCCCATCTTGAGCAGTATGGTATCGACCAGGGGATGCAGCAGGCAATTGCTCTAGCACGCGAGATGGGCATGGACGAAGATGGCAGGTATCGGATCATCGGTCGTATCCGCTATGAGGGTGACATGCAGGTTCCATTCGGGCATATGATGCTCACCATGCCGGCATACAACAGTGTACTGTCAATTCGTGAACCGGTTTCCGAATCACGGTTGCATGATGCAGTACGATTGATTAAACTGGAGCGTGAACAGAATCAGAGACGCAATATTGCTCTAATGGGGCAGTTGCGGTATGATTTATACGCACAGTCATTGGTACGTCGCTTTTGATTCGGAGGTAATACGGTGGGCACAGATAAAATCATGATGGGACTGGATATCGGTAGCTCCTGGGTGCGCGCCGTGATCGGCACGGTGAGTGGAGACGGAACCGTCATGGTCGATAGTCTGTGCGAACGGCCGAGCGAAGGTGTTCGTGGCGGTGCCATCGTCAATATCGAACAGACTATCAGAACCATCTCATCTGTAATTTCAGAAGCCGAGTTACAGGCCGGTGCCGACATTCAACAGATCGTTATCGGAGTCGGGGGAGATCACATCGAAGGAATTCCCTCACAAGGTGTGGTGGGGATCAATGCCAAGGATCAGGAGATCAAGCGAGAGGATATCTTCCGTTCCCTAGAAGTTGCTCGAGCCTTCGAGCTGCCCCTTGATAGGGAGATCCTGCACACACTCGTGCAGGATTTTCGTGTCGATGGGCGAGATGGGATCAAGGATCCGATCGATATGCTGGGACACAGGTTAGAGAGTCGGGTCCTCGTCGTTACCGGATCCTCTTCTGTCTGTCAGAATGAGCGCAAGTGTATTCAACGTGCCGGATTTCAAGTGCAACGTCTTGTAGCTCAACAACTTGCCGATTCAGAGGCTGTTCTCAGTGTCGAAGAGAAGGAGATGGGGACGATTCTGATCAATGTGGGTGGTGGAGTCACAAACATGATAGTATACGCAAATGGTGCGCCTGTGTTCACCGGTGGGGTGAACCTTGGTGGATCACATGTGACCAGTGATATCGCCTATTTGCTGAATAAACCGAAGACTATAGCGGAGCAGGTCAAATGCGAGTATGGGAACTGTCATATTCCATCGGTCTCCGACGATGAAACGGTGCTGATTCCACAGATTGGGGGGTTGCCCTCGATCAAGATGCCCAAAAAAGAGCTGAGCAAGATCATCGAGCCCAGAATGGCAGAGATTTTCAGTCTTCTCCAGGTGGAACTGGAGAAAAAACAGGTTCGTGGTTCGTTCGGTGGGGGTGTCGTCCTCGTCGGAGGAGGCGCGCTCCTTTCGGGCGCAACGGAGCTTGCATCTGAGATATTCCGGCTACCTGCACGGATTGGATTTCCCGAAGCACTGCATGGGTTAGATAGGTCGTATATCAACCCCCGCTACACTACGACCCTGGGATTGGTTATGACTGAGGCTCGAAGAGTGAGAGACCAGTACGCTTCCGGTGGAGCCAAGGTGGATCATACGAAGCGCTCCGGATCGTTCGGCAAGAAAGTGAAAGGTTTCTTTCGCACACTATTTTAACAGAAATGCGAGATGAGTCGCTGGAGGATGGAATCAATGGATTTTGATATGCTAGAAGATTTGCTGCAGAACGAACAGACCCCACCTACCGATATTAAGGTTGTAGGTATTGGAGGAGCTGGAGGGAATGCGATCAACCGCATGATAGCCAGTGGTCTTAAGAAGGTCACGTTCGTTGCGATGAACACCGATATCCAAGCACTCCAACGATCGAATGCACAGATTCGCATGCCTCTCGGGAGGGAGCTCACTGGTGGTCTGGGAGCCGGAGGCGTTCCCGATGTTGGCGAGCAGGCTGCTCAGGAGAGCAGAGAAGAGATAAAAAAACTGCTTGCTGGGACCGATATGGTCTTCATAACAGCCGGAATGGGCGGTGGAACAGGAACAGGAGCCGCAGCGGTGGTAGCCGAAATCTCACGCGAAGTGAACTCCTTGACCGTGGCCGTAGTCACCACCCCCTTTGCATTCGAGGGGAAGAAGAAGCTCCAGTTGGCACTTGCCGGTATTGAGAAACTAAGAAAACAGGTCGATACACTCATCCTCATTCCGAACCAGTACTTATTGAAGGTTGTGGAGAACAATACTCCGATAAAGAAGGCATTCCTCTTGGCCGACGACGTGCTCCGTCAGGGCGTTCAGGGAATCAGTGAACTGATCACCGAACCGGGAGAGATCAATATCGACTTTGCCGATGTGAAGACCGTCATGAAAGGAAAGGGCGATGCTCTCATGGGAATCGGCGTGGGCGAGGGGTCGACCCGAGCGGTCGATGCCGCTCGTGCAGCCATAAACAACCCACTTCTCGAGAGTGCCAGTATAGATGGCGCGAAGTCTGTTCTGGTAAACCTCTCTGGTGGCGATGGTCTCACTTTGCAGGAGTACCAGGATGTCGTTGAACTGATTACAGAGAATTGTGCCGAAGATGCACTCATTATCGCCGGTCAGGCGTATAACCCCGAATTGGGCGAGAAGATCAAGGTTACCGTCGTTGCAACTGGGTTCGAACGACAGGATGAAGATTTGGATGAACAGCTTGAGGTCCTCGACTACAGAAGACGGAAAGCCGAGGGGCCAGCGCTCCCACAGAAGCAGGGAGACCAGAAAGAGCAGGTCGCCGCACGTCGAGCTCAGGTAGAGAGCGAAGACGATGTGATCACCGTGAATCGGTGGCAGGATTTGCAGCATCAGCTGGGAAATAGGCAACAGTCGAATGATTATAGCTTCCCTGCAGTGCTTCGGTATCAGCGTGGAGAGGAGGAGGACTCCTAATCGGTATGCATCCAGCCGATAGTGAACTGCTTGTCGATTACACCGATTATCTGCTGATAGAACGTCGCGTCTCGAACGCGACGGTTTCTGTCTATGCTACCGAAATCGCCCGATATCTCTCCTTTCTGAGGTCTCGTGCCATCTCTGTGGAAGATGCCCAAGTTGAGACCTTGGTTGCCTATATCATCGATCGAACGTCGGTAAAACAGCTATCTCAACGCACGCAATCGAAACTCCTGAGCGCACTCCGTTCATTCCACCGGTATCTTAACGATTCTGAGATCAGAGACGACGATCCGGTTGCTCTGATAGATATGCCGAAAATCCCTGCGACTCTTCCAAAGAGCGTATCCTACAATGCTGTGGATTCGATTCTCGATGCGATCGATACCTCCACAGGCGATCCCTTAGCTGTACGCGACAAAGCTCTCTTCGAGTTGGTGTACTCGTGTGGATTGCGAGTTTCGGAGGTATGTTCGTTGAAACTTTCGAACATTCAGCAGGAACGAAGCTTGATCAGGGTCATTGGAAAGGGAGACAAAGAGCGGCTTGTACCAATCGGTGATATTGCTCAGGAGGCTCTCGCATACTATCTTGCGAAAGCTCGCCCCCAGCTGGTTTCCAATCATCATACCGAGCAGACACTATTTCTTGGACGACGGGGAAAGCCACTCACACGTGCCCTTGTGTGGAAACGGTTCAAGGAGTACTGTGCCATTGCACAAGTAGATGCGAAAGTGCATACACTTCGCCACTCGTTTGCTTCGCACCTCCTTCGTGGAGGTGCAGACCTTCGAACCGTACAGGAGTTGCTTGGACACAGTGATATCCGAACCACAGAGATCTACACGCATACCGAAACAGAGGACCTGCTCCAATCGTATCGTCGGTTCCACCCAGAGGGGGAACCCGATAAAACCTGAAGCAGATCGAATGGTGCCGACGTTAATGAGGCATGATACCATTTGAGAAAATCTTCGCAATCTACTCGATTCCCAGACTCTCCACGAGTCAACGAATTGTCCTTGCTAACAGTGCGTTGTCGACAGATGAGATACTCAATCTTGATGCAGCAACGCTAGGTGAATACCTCGGGATTCGTATCAACATGGTGCCCGATCCACTGGTAGACCCCCGGTACTATGAAGCAGGGCTCGTTTGGGCATCTGTTTCCGGGAATCGATTCGTCACAATTCTCGATCCGCTGTATCCTCCTCTTCTTCGAGAAATCTCCGATCCTCCATTTCTCCTGACCTATCTAGGATCACTGGCCAGTTGTAGTCCATCGATTGCTGTAGTCGGTACGCGGAATGCCACCGAGCTCGGTCGATTGGCAGCATATGCATTTGGTCTTCAGTGCGCAGATGCTGGAATCTCGGTAATATCGGGATTCGCACGAGGCATAGACAGTGCAGTGCAAAAAGGGGTCATTTCGGCAGGTGGAGTACCATGGGCGGTGATCGGAGGTGGGTTGGATTATGCGGTGAAACAAGGAGGGCAGAATCTTACTGATGTGCTCGACGCGGATGGAGCGATTCTGAGCGAGTTCCATCCAATCTCCTCTCCTCTCCGATGGCATTTTCCGTTGAGGAATAGAGTGATATCGGGAATAGTCCCGGTCACACTCGTGATTCAGGCTCCAGAACGATCGGGGGCATTGATAACCGCAGACCATGCGCTCAGACAGGGGCGCGATGTGTTGGTGCACCGAATTGGAATCGCCGAGGGTGTTGGTTCCGGCACCTTTCGGTTAGCCGAGGATGGGGCTCGAATCATCACCAGCTTGGGCGACGTGATGCACCCGGATATTCCTCAGGCAAAGTCCAGTAGGCCTGTGCAGTTTCTCCGTACAAGTAGAGTCCGAAAAGGATACGAATACCGGTATGGAGCATATAGATTAGGTTTCTCGATGCCGGTCTCGTTGTAAGAGCGGTGTACGACGTGGTATAGTGAATTATGGAAGCGACAAACTCGGTACAGGTTGAATCCTATCTGGGCTACATTCAGGACATACGGCGATTGTCCGAGTTCACGGTCATTTGCTACCGACACGACCTTACACAGTTTCTCTCCTTTCTGCAGAAGCGCGATCTAGATATCTTCGAAGTGACTGCAATGGATGCTCGTAGATTCATCGCCGAGCTACTGGGTAATCGTAACATGAAAAGTCCCACAGTAAATCGCATGCTCTCGACCTTGCGTGGCTTCTACCGGTATGCGATGAGACAGGGTGTCATCTCCATGAACCCATTTTCCAGAATAGAGGGGAGCCCTCGCTATCGGAGACTCCCTTCCGTGCTATCACGTCGCCAGATTGTGTCGATTCTCAGTGTACCGGTCTCTACGTTTACTGACCTGAGAAACTCGGTTATGTTCCATCTATTCTATGCAACAGGTTGCAGATTGTCTGAATTGCTCAATGCCAATGTTGAGGATCTCGAATTAGATCAGGAGCGTATGCTGGTACGTGGAAAGGGAAATAGACAGCGATATGTCTTCATAAATGTGCCAACTAGAGCACTGGTAGTCCGGTATCTCGAGCAGCGTCAGCAATTTTTACTAGAGAAAGGGACTAGTGGAGAAGAAGATTCCCATGCATTGCTCGTGGGAAATCGAGGGAGACGGTTGTCGGCCTCGAGTGTCCATAGTATCTTTGAGAAGTACCGGTTGAAACTTGGTCTACAAACGCGGTTCACACCGCATATGCTCAGACACAGTTTTGCCACACATATGCTTGATAACGAATCGGGGATACGGATAGTTCAACAACTGCTCGGACATGCGTCCATTTCCACCACACAGATTTACACGCATGTATCACAGGAACGTCTGAGAGCGGTGTATGAAAAAAGTCATCCCCATGGAAGGAAAAAACATGGAAATTAGAGGAACTACCATCATAGCGGTACGAAGAGGCGGTCAGGTAGCCATTGCCGGAGATGGGCAAGTCACAGCTGGAGATGCAATTCTCAAAGGTAATGCGAGAAAAGTTCGCAGGATGATGGACGGTACAGTCCTTTCCGGTTTCGCAGGAGCTACCGCCGATGCTTTCACACTCTATGAGATCATTGAGAAGAAGTTGAAACAGTATCACGGGGACCTTACCCGAGCAGCGGTTGAGATGGCGAAGGAGTGGCGTCTGGACAGAAATCTACGGAGACTCGAGGCGATGCTCCTTGTGGCAGACAGGCAGAAGACGTTTCTGATTTCGGGTGTTGGCGATGTGATCGAACCGGAACACGATGTTATCGCCATCGGGTCGGGAGGAAACTTTGCACTGGCTGCAGCGAGGGCTTACCTGGATGGGACTGAACTCAGTGCAGTCGAGATTGCGAGGAAATCGCTGGAAATAGCCAGCGATATCTGTATATACACCAATGGATCGATACTGGTTGAGCATCTAGAGGAGCAGAAATGAACTTGGACGATATGACCCCTGCTGAAATTGTACGAGAACTGGATAAATTCATTATCGGGCAGCATGATGCGAAACGAACCGTAGCCATTGCACTACGGAATCGTGCCCGGAGAAAGCGGCTGCCGGACACTATGCGAGATGAGGTTTCACCAAAGAACATCATTATGATGGGACCTACTGGAGTAGGAAAGACCGAGATTGCGCGACGAATCGCCAAACTCGCCAATACCCCATTTGTGAAGGTCGAAGCAACTAAGTACACCGAGGTCGGGTATGTCGGCAGAGATGTCGAATCGATGGTGCGGGATCTCATGGGAACTGCGGTTCAGATGACCAAGAAGGAGTTGGCTGAAAAGCAACGTGAGTTGGTGGAGAAGCGGGTTGAAGAGCGACTGCTCGATCTGCTGCTTCCTGCCGAGTCCGCTCCGAAACGAACTGAAGGAAAAGAGAGTTCGAACTCACTGGCTCATGCTACGAAGGAGACACGCGAAAAGTTCAGGCAGTTTCTCGCCGAAGGTCGATTCGAAGATCGCGAAGTGGAGATAACAGTCACTGGAAAGCCTGCCACACAGGGCGTGGAGCTCCTTGCTGGAGGGAATCTGGAGGATCTTGAGAGTACGATTCAGAGTCTCGGGAGTATCTTCGGAGGACGCGGCAAAAAGCGTAGAGTCTCCATCAAGCGTGCTCGTGAACTCCTTACCGAAGAGGAGACCGAGCGGAGCGTGGATCAGGAGCAGGTAGTCGAAATAGCGAAGGAACGAGTGGAGCAGATGGGGATTATCTTCATCGATGAGATCGACAAAGTCGCCGGAAACAAGGGGGGACAGCATGGGCCCGATGTCTCTCGCGAAGGGGTCCAGCGGGATATCCTCCCGATTGTAGAGGGGAGCAAGGTCAGCACCAAGTGGGGCATGATTGATACTACCCATATCCTGTTTATCGCTGCAGGTGCGTTTCATGTGTCGAAACCAAGCGATCTCATTCCCGAGTTGCAGGGGAGATTTCCCCTCCGAGTAGAGCTGAAAGAACTGACCGATACCGATTTTCTTCGTATCTTGCAGGAGCCTGAGAATGCCATCATCAAGCAATATATCGCACTCATGCACACCGAAGATGTCAATCTGGTCTTCAGTGACGATGCACTGAGAAGAGTGAGTCAGATAGCTTACACGGTGAATTCTACGACAGAGAATATCGGGGCGAGAAGGCTCTATACGATAATGGAGCGTCTATTAGAGGATATTTCCTTCAGAGCTGACGAGTTGGCTGGCCAGAGTTTCAATGTAGATGAAGATTATGTGAATGAGAGGCTTTCCGATATACTGGAGAATGAGGATCTGAGCAGGTACATCCTGTGACTAGCTGAGGAGATTTGTATAGATGAAGTACATCACGATAGTAGCCAAGGATTTCGAGGAGGCGGTACGCAAGGCCCGTGAACAGTACGGTCCGGCTCTCCGTATCCACAGCAGACGCGATGTACAAGGGCGCGGAGGCTTCCTCTGGCTCGGAAGGCGCACGCATGTCGAGCTGACTTGCTATCTTGCAGATACAGTCACTGTGGAGACTCCTTCTGCAGAGGTAAAACAGGAGCCACAAAAGGATCCACAACAGGAAGCACCGAAGGAAGTTGAATCGACTCCAACTGAGGAGCCTAACGAACAGATCTCCGTAGAAGTCGCAGAGGAGCAGCAGGATTCGAGCGAAACGGAGTTGCAGATTGCTCATGAGATGCTGATCGGGCATGCAATGGAGTTGCTGCGGCAAAACGATTTCTCCTCCACATTCTCCGGAGAAATCGAAGAACTCCTTCGTGAATCCCTCCACGATTATGGCTCGGACGCTCCCTCCATGGAGGAGTTCGAGCTCATGTTAGTGGATCGGATCGTCTCCCTGGTTGATATAGATCATGCGACACAGTTGAGCCCACCACGAATATTCGTTCTGCTTGGGCCAACTGGCATAGGAAAGACAACTACCATAGCGAAGATTGCAGCGCTGTACGGGTTGCAGAAGGAACCCGAATTCCGCAAGCGTGTACGCATGATCACCATCGACTCGTTCCGAGCCGGTGCCTATGAACAGTTAGCTGCTTTTGGATCATCACTTCAGATTCCCGTAGATCGAGTAACCAATGAAGAGGAGTTCTATCGCACCTTGCAGGAGTCAACTGAGAACGACTTGCTTCTGGTCGATACGATCGGAAAGAGTCCTCGGGATACCGACCTCGCCGTGAAGATGAAGACACTTCTCTCTGTACCAAACAGGGAAGAGAGTGGTTTCTTTCTGGCACTATCCGGAGCAATGAAGACCGAAGATGTACGGAAGGCAATTGATCAGTATATGTCGTTCGATGTACAGAGTCTTATTGTGACCAAGATGGATGAGACTGAAACGATTGGAAATATATTGAGCGTGAGTCATGAGCGGAGCATGCCGATTCTATTTTTTACCGATGGACAGCGTGTTCCCAAAGATATTCATAAGGCATCGGCTTCCTCTATGCTGGGGCTCTTGCGGGGGTTCTCTCTCGACTTCCAGAATCTCTGGGTGAATCAGTTCACAGGAGGTCTTCCGGTGACAGAGCCTGATCAAGGGTGACCGTCTCCATGATATCCGAGCGAATTCTTCCCTGACGAACCATGTCGGCGATAATCGATCCAATTGCTGGAGCAGCTATGTTACTTCCCCAGATAGTTGCGCCTTTTGGATTCTCCACCCCTATGTAGATGATGAATTTTGGATCGTCGACAGGAACGATAGCCAAGGTGCTGGCAAGGAACGTATCAGGACCGTAGGCTCCAGTCTCTGGGTCGGCAATCTGTGCCGTTCCGGTTTTCGCTCCAACCCTGACACCGGGCACTGCTACACGTGTTGCTGTCCCTCCCTGCCGAGTTGCCAGTTCCATACCTTCGAGAACACGATTGCTCACCTCAGTACTGATTATGCTCTCTCGGGATATGGTTGGCTCATTCACTTCGCGGTATGAACCATCGTGTTCTTGTATGGATTGGACGATATAGGGGGTCATAAGGTCTCCACCGGTTGCGATAGCTGTAGCTGCAGTGGCAATCTGTAGTGGCGTGATAGCTAATTCTTGGCCGAAGGAGATCGTCGCCTTGCTTCGCCCCGACCATGTTTCCACTGGACTGAGCAAGCCAGAAATCGCACCAGGCATGCCGGTGTTCCAGGCAGTGGTGAATCCAAATGCTTCGAGTGTGTCTCTGAATGCAGTGTCGTCGGTCTGCAGGGCCCAATGTGCTACTGCTCCGTTGCACGAGTATTGGAGCATCTGTTCCGGGGTTACTGTGCCGTGGGCCGATACACACTGGATCGTTGTGGATGCGCCATTTGGCGTAGTGAAGGTATAGCTACCATCACAGTGAAAAGGCTCGTCGAAATGAGCCTCTCCCGCCTGAAGTTCCGATGCAAGACTGAACACCTTGAAGACAGATCCCGGCTCGTATCGACTGGTGACGACCTTGTTCTGCCGTTGCTCCGGCTCAGAGAGCTGGTACGCGTTCGGATTATACCAGGGGAAGGTAGAGACAGCGAGGATCTCTCCAGTATCGGCTCCCATGATGATTCCGACGACACTGTCGGGAAAGTGTTCGGCATCTATGGCAACAACCTGCTCATCGAGCAGATACTGAAGATTCATGTCGATAGTGAGTTGCACATCGGACCCTCTCGTGACCTGTTGGTGCAACTCCGGGTAGGGTAGCAGATACGGTTCCAGTGCAAGCTCAAGACCTTCGATACCTCGATTTTCGGTATTCGTGAACCCTATGACCTGTGCACCATGGTAGTGCTGTGGGTAGTTTCGACCATACCGTTTCTCCAGACGGACACCGTTCAACTGGCCAGTCGAGATCATGTGCGAAATCTGTTCATACTCTGTGTCGTTGAGCCTTCTCTTCGCAAGGTAGTAGGAGACCCGTTGTCGAGCCTGGCTTACGATGGTTTCACTGCTTCGGTCGATGATCGGACCGAGTACCTCGGCGGTAGCGTTGAGATCCTCAATCTCCGGCAGGATAAGAGCACACGAATAGTAGGGTACTTCCACTGCGATCAATGTCCCGTGGCGATCCACGATCGAGCCGCGAACCACCTGCTGCGCAACCGTAGGATTCGTGTATGAGGGTTCTGAATCTGAGGGGATTGCGATGAGCCAGAAAACGCGAATGATGATAACCACGGCAACCATTGCTGTGACTAGTGGCAGGATACGAGGTATTACACCTTTTTCTCTGGATACCATGGTGTAAATATAGTAGTATGGAACTGCAGTAATGTCGAGAGCAGGTAGGTTGTATGGGCTACAGAGACAAAAACAGTTATGACGACATGGGAAGGTCGGGCGTCAGTCGACGTCGGAATGGTGATCGCATGGATTCGAAGAGTCTACGCATCATCGTATCGGTGGTGATTATCGGGATACTTCTCTGTGTCGGAGTGGTTGTGTTATGGCTTCTCTATTTCTCCTCATCTGAAGGACCGGAACGCGCTTCTGGTACTTCACTTGTAGTCGAGCCCATAGTTCAGGATTCACCAGCTTCTCAAGAGACTCCGGAGACTCAGACCTCTCAGCCTGCAGAATCGGCAAGTGCCCTCTCCCGGAGTCCGGTAACGACCATTGAGACTCCCACACCGGTTCGTGTTCCCTCTCAGGAGCGGGAATCAAGGAGTGTCTGGTATGTCGAACACGAAGTACAGGAGGGAGAAACACTAGACTCCTTGAGCGAAGTCTATGGAGTTTCGCGAGAAACCATACTCAGTGTGAACGCCGTTCGGAACCTCTCATCGGTTCGTCCGGGAACAGTACTGCGAATTCCCGATCGGGACGGACAACTCTATACCGTACAATCTGGAGACTCACTTTCGATTATCACGAACAGGTTCAACCCGAGTTTAGGATGGAAGACTTTGCAGGAGATCAACGGACTCTCTTCGGAAGTGATATTCCCGGGACAAAAACTATTCATTCCAAGTGCCCGAGTGGACGATGACGGTTCGTTCTCATTCTACGATCGTTTCGTACGTCCTGCAGAGGGGAGAATTACTGGACTCTTCGGTCAGACCGTCGTCTATGGAACATCTGAGGAGATCGTTGTCCTGCAAGGGATATGGATCGAAGGTGCTCCAGGCTCACAGATACGGGCATCGTCGACCGGAGTGGTAGTAGATACGGGGAACGTACCAGATGGTAGAGGGCGTTTTGTGGTCATGTCTCACGATAATGGCTACAAGACCACCTATGCTCACCTCGATGAAATCCTGGTCAAGGTTGGAGATCATATCCGGCAAGGAGGGGCGCTGGGTTCCATGGGAAGCACGGGCTCCATAGGAAAGACTGCACTGTACTTCTCCATAGAACAGGATGGTACAGCGTTAAATCCGGCAAACTTCTTCTAATAAAGTTCAACTAGTGAGTTTCCTAGGCATTTCTTCCATGGCAGTGTTTGAATTTCTTTCCGCTACCGCATGGACATGGTTCGTTTCGCCCGACCTTCTGTCCAGTCCTTCGAATCTGCACCGGAGCTTGTCCCGGTTGTGCACCCTGTTGTCTCCCTTGCGAAGGAGGAGCGCCGAACTGAGAGACCTGCCCGTGAGATTCAACGATACGTCCTGGGGTGGTGCGATGCATCTGAGAACGCTGATCGGAACTCTGTATCTGTACCCGAACGGTTAACACAGCAATATAGGATCGGATTTCGGTGATAAGTCTGTCGAAAATATCGAACCCTTCGAGCTTATACTCGAGTAGAGGGTTCTTCTGCGCATATGCTCTGAGATAGACCGCCTCACGGAGAGCCTCAAGTTGATCCAGGTGGTCTTGCCAACGCATATCGATCTGGCGCAGGTATTGGAACCTGAGAAAATCGTTAAACGGTTTCTCTCCTGTCAACTTGATTTTCTCGTCGACATGGTTCTTCAGTGCAGCGAACACCGAATCCCTGATCACATCCTGTTTCAGAGGTTGTATCGTTTCCAGCTCTTCGAGCTCTGGAACAAAGTGGAACCGCTCTTCAAGCATCTCCTTGAGTTTGGTAACCGTGGCTTCTCGATCATGTTCGATGATCTCGAGAGCATCCACGATATCCACCACTATCTCCTCACAGGTGTTGAGTGCCCGCTCGAGTAGATCCTCAGCCATGAGAATCGAGTCCCGTTGCTGGTAGAGGAAATTTCTCTGTTCATTTAACACATCGTCATATTCAAGAAGATGCTTTCTGATTTCGAAGTTTTGCTCCTCAACACGCGTCTGGGCCTTCTCGATTGCTCGGCTTACTAGACTATGCTCGATCGGATCGGCGCCCATGCCGATCTTTCCCAGCATGGAACGGACAGAATCCTTAGCAAACAGACGCATGAGCGTATCGTCGAGGCTGAGAAAGAAGCGGGATGCTCCAGGGTCTCCCTGTCGTCCGGCTCTTCCCCTAAGCTGATTGTCTATCCGTCTCGATTCGTGTCGTTCGGTTCCGAGAATATAGAGTCCTCCTACCTGCTTCACTTCATCGTAGGCAGCTTTCCATTCGGGGTAGACCCTCTGTTTGGCCTGTTCGTACTCCTCCGGACTCGGATCTGATCCACAGACAGCTCGAATTCGAGCATCGAGCGATCCACCAAGCTTGATATCAGTTCCCCGTCCTGCCATGTTCGTGGCAATGGTCACTGCGCCCTTGGCTCCGGCATCTTCGATAATCAGTGCCTCTCGAGCATGATTCTTGGCATTGAGTACTTCGTGTCTGATTCCCCGTCGCTTCAGTAGTGCAGATAGTTGTTCCGATTTTTCGATGGAGACCGTTCCGACAAGAACCGGTTGTCCCTTCGCGTGTACCTCTTCAATCTCCCTGCAGATTGCAGCGAATTTGTACTCTTCGTTCAAGAATACGAGATCCTGCATATCCTTCCTTGCAATCGGAAGATGAGTCGGGATGACCACGACATCGAGATTGTATATCTTTTGGAACTCCGGTGCTTCGGTATCGGCAGTACCGGTCATACCAGAGATCTTGTCGTACATTCTAAAGAAGTTCTGAAAAGTGATGGTGGCCAGTGTCTTGTTCTGGACCTCGATCCGGATCCCCTCTTTAGCCTCGATCGCCTGATGCAGACCATCGCTGTATCGTCGACCGTGGAGAATGCGTCCGGTGAATTCATCCACAATTTCCACTTTTCCATCTGCAACGACATAATCGACGTCGCGATGGAATAGTGTGTGTGCTTTCACTGCTTGTGTCATGTAGTGGACAAATTCGAAGTTCTCTCCATCATACAGTGATTCCGAAATCACCTTGTTCATCTGAAGCAGCTTCTCGATATGGGTGAGACCTTGGTTGGTGAATGTTACCCGCTTCTGTTTCTCGTCGACTTGGAAATCACCTTCGGCATCTTCAGGATACTCCCCAGTTTCCGGGTCTTTGGTGCATTCGGTAAGATTCGGGACGATCCGGGAGGCGGATTTGATCTTAAGCGTATCGTCTGCTGCTTGCCCACTGATGATAAGCGGAGTTCGTGCTTCATCTATGAGAATGCTGTCGACTTCGTCGATAATCGCATAGTGATGTTGTGGTTGAATCTTGTCCCGGGCATCCCACTTCATGTTGTCTCTGAGATAGTCAAAGCCAAACTCATTGTTCGTACCATAGGTTATGTCGGAAGCATATGCCGCTCGCCGTGCTTCATTATCCATGTCGCTCACAATGGAGCCTACGCTCAGTCCGAGAAACCTATAAATCGGCCCCATCCATTCACAGTCTCGACTGGCCAGGTAGTCGTTAACCGTAACAATGTGGACACCTTTTCCTTCGAGTGCATTAAGATATGCGGCGGGAACACAGGTGAGAGTCTTTCCTTCTCCGGTTTTCATTTCGAGAATGGTTCCCTGATGCAGTACGATGGCTCCCATGATTTGCTCATCGTAGTGCCGCTCCCCGAGGGTCCGGTGTGCCGCCTCACGGGCAAGGGCGAAGGCTTCAGGAAGGAGGTCTCCCAGTGACTCTCCTTTCTCGAGCCGAGCTTTCAAGTCGGCGGTGACACGAGGGAAATCGTCGTCGGACAATCCACGTGCCCAATCTGCTTTGGCGTTTACCTGGTGCACGATCGGCATGAGTCGTTTCATGTCGCGTTCCTGTTTGGTTCCAAACAACTTCTGTATTAGGCTTTTTGCCATGAATCATCCTCTACTATCGAAATTTACTCATGAAAGTATACCAATAATGATTGCGTGTGTATATTGCCTCCAGTAGACTGTCTGTGAAGTCTCAGGAGAGGGTGTTCGATTGAAAGTCTGTTTTACGGGAGGTGGAACGGGGGGACATGTGTTTCCCGGTTTTGCTGTGGATGCACAACTGAAACTCATTGCAGCGGAGGCGAACGAGCCATATGAACGGCTCTGGATAGGCAGTCGTTCTCCTATGGAACGACGATGGATCGAGCGTGCCGGTTTTCGGCATCGCGCTATATGCTCGGGAAAACTGCGTCGCTATGCCTCTTTGAGAACCATTCCGGATCTGTTTTCCGTTGTGATCGGATGTGTCCAGGCCTGGTGGATTCTCAGGGAGGAACGTCCCCATGTGTTGTTCAGCAAAGGAGGGTTCGTCTCAGTGCCTCCGGTCATTGCAGCCTATCTACTCAACATTCCCGTCATAACCCACGAATCAGATGCGCTTCCCGGACTTGCAACGAAGATCAATTCCCGCTTCGCCCAAACGATATGCATTCCATTTCTTGCAGTGGCAGAACATTTTCCGTTACGCATGCAAGATCGATTTCTGGTGACCGGTGTTCCTACACGTATGCATAGAGAACTGGCTATGCGAGAGCGAGCATTCAATCGTTTCGATTTGCCGAGCGATCGTCCACTTATTGTGGTGTTGGGTGGAAGTCAGGGAGCTCTGCAGATAAATACCTTGGTATGGGATTCGCTGAATGAGCTTCTGGAAATTGGTTCGGTGCTCCACCAAACAGGCGAACGGACGTTCAAGGAGATCGTTCGTGAAGGGTATCGAGCGACTCCCTTCATTGAATCGGGCCTTGATGATGTGCTCGATGCAGCTACTGTGGTGATATCCCGATCTGGCGCGACAGCTCTTGCCGATTTTCTGGAGATGGAGGTCCCCATGATTCTGATTCCACTCGGTCTGCATGCCTCACGGGGAGATCAGGTGGAGAATGCGAAACGCATGCAGGCTGCGGGAGCCGCAGTGGTGCTCGATCAAGATTCGGTAACGAAAGATTCTTTTGTTTCGGTTGTGAAAAATCTCGTTTTGCACGATAGTAGACGAAGAGAAATGGTTGAAGCTGCGAGAGCTCTGCGATTTGACAGTTCAGCACTCTCGCTTGCACAAGCTACCATGAGATTGGCTCTCGAGTCGAAAAAAGGAGATAAAGCAGATGGCTGACTGGAGTTTTGCCCTAGGTCCCTACGTCTTCAACATTGTGGATCTCATCATTCTGTTGTTGGCATTCATGTCGGCGGTGGTCGGAGCCGTACGTGGTTTTGCAATGGAATTCTCGGCAAGAGCTGGGTTTCTGGTAGGTTTCGTTGTTGCTCTGCTCTTTACACGACTCGCTTCGGCTGTGATCATCGATACGTTCGATCTTCCTCTTATGATTTCTACACTTATCGCGTTCGTGATTCTCTTCATTATCGGTTACCTAGCCATGATGTTGGTCGGCTCTCTCCTTGGCAACACACTCGATGCGCTGGGGCTCGATTGGCTCGATCGTCTCCTCGGTCTCGCTCTGGGAATCGTAGAGGCTTTCTTGGTGGTTGCGTTCTTAATCTATTTGCTTGAATTGCAGAGTGTGGTCGATCTATCGATCTACATAGAGCCGAGTATAATCACTACAAAACTCATAAAACCACTGACCCCCGTTGGTCTGGAACTCGTGAAGGGATTGGTCTAGATGTTCGAACAGATTCTACCATATCAGCAGGATATCGCCTCGTTGCTCTCTCAACAGTTGAAAGCCGAGGTCTTTCCTCAGTCGGTGCTATTCTCCGGTCAACGATACTCGGGAAGGCTCACCATTACGCTGGAGACAGCTCGAGTTCTCTCGTGTTCCGAGGAGGGTAAGTTTGGCTGTCGCTGTGGATCCTGTAGACGTTTCGATCTGTACGACATGTCGAATGTCGTCCTGGTTGGTAACCGCGATCACGGTACACGGATAGCTGCGGCGCTGTCGATTGCAAAGAATCGCCCGAACGAGCGGAGTCGAAAGCTGCTGATTCGTACTGTTCGGCTCATGTTGCTACAATACCATGGAGCACTGCTCGATGCACGAGATAGCAAGAATTCGGGAATCTTCGAATCGGCTGCAGTGGTCAGTGAGCAGCTTTCAGCATTGGAATCGGCACCTGAACAGGAATTTGCATCGCATGTTGACCGGTTGGAATCTGCACTCAAGCCACTTGCTGTTCAATACAGACGTTCGACTCCGTTGTCGATCAATCAAGTGCGATCCTTGCACGAGTGGACTATGCAGACGGGGCTCGATGGCCAAGTACGTTGCATTATCCTCGAAGGTGTGGAAGAGAGTACCGAAGGTGCCCGTAATAGCCTGCTCAAGTTGCTTGAAGAACCTCCTCGGCACACCTATATTATTGTTCTCAGTGAACATCCGGCTCGGCTCTTGCCGACGATTCTCTCCAGACTGCAACGGTATCCGATTAGACCGCTCTCCTCAGATGCCGAAGCACGACTACTTGCCGATTATTTCGATATTGAAAAAGGAAGTGGAACTACACTCGAGGAGTTCCTGCTCATGCACGCACAGATTCCCTGTGAGGAGATTAAATCGAGTGCACACCAGTATGCAGAGAGTATATTGAGTGGAGCCCCATTATCTCGCGAAGCACTCGATCGGATAGTCGGTGAACTTGACGAGCCTGTACGCCTTGAGTATTTTTTGAATCAGTTCCAGACCCTTGTTCGACAGGCATTCATGACGGGGCGTTGTGCGAGAGCTACTGCTGCCGGAATGTTACATATAGCATCGGAGAAGGCGATGATCGGTTATATATTCAATCAGAACAGAAAACTACTGATCGAGTCGCTTTACTATAGATTGCAGGAAGTGATATGAACAATTTCATTCGCCGGGCTTTTGACAAGATCGAAAAACTCAGTTCCAACGAAATACGAACCCTCGTTCGCTATCAGGCGAGCGAAAACGAGCTGCTCGGTGCGGTGTTGCAAAAGATCGATCTTGGCGTGGTGGTGACCAATGGACAGGGGAGGGTGCTTACCTGCAACGACGAAGTAAAGCATCTGTTACCGATATCCCGGCAGCTCACCGAAGGAACGAGTATCAAGTACGTTCTTGCAGACCAGGATGTAGCACGGTTCATGCTTGCTGCACTGGAACGGATAACAGACGACGAAGTGTTGGAGGAGGAGTTTCACTTCCAGCGGGGAGAGTTTGTACGTACACTGATCATCCAAGCTTCATCGTTCACTAGTGGGTTGGACCCTGTATTCCATCAGGACAATGGAAAGCGAGCCTTGTTCATCGTACAAGATATCTCGGAGGAGAAACGACGAGAGGCTCGATTGCACAGATCGGAGAGTCTAGCATCGCTGACTACCGTTGCCGCTGGTGTGGCTCATGAGATCAAGAATCCGCTCGCCTCGATCGGAATTCATCTGCAACTACTCAGGAAAGCCTTTCAACGGAGAACGAGCCTCACACTTGAAGATGCCACTCGGTACTTGGATGTAATTGATGAGGAGATAGAGCGACTGAATGGGATTGTGGTCGACTTTCTATTTGCCGTTCGCCCCATGGATGTACATCTTCGACTCGAAAACGTGAACTCGGTAGTAGAAGATGTATTGAATTTTGTCAGTTACGAGTTGTCTGAACATGGCATAACGATCACCAGAAACCTCGAAGAGTTTCTCCCGAAGTTGAGGATAGATGAGAATCTACTCAAGCAAGCATTGTTGAATATTATCAAGAATGCTATGAATGCGATGGAGATCAATGGGGGAAGACTCATAGTCTCGACTAAACTCAGTGGAAACAATGTCGTGTTAAGTATCGCAGATACTGGAAATGGCATGGATGAGACGACCATGGCTAAGATCTTCGAACCCTATTTCACCACGAAGGACTCTGGTTCTGGCTTGGGTTTGACCATGGTGTTCAAAGTCATTAAAGAGCACCAGGGTGAGATCTCGGTGTCGTCTAAAAAGGGAGAGGGAACCACGTTCACGGTGACCTTGCCCGTTCCGACAAGTGAACGACTGGCTCTGGAGGCGGCTCACTCATCATGAACAGAACGATACTCGTAGCGGATGACGAAAAGAATATCCGAAATGGGCTGCAGATAGCACTCGAAGATGAAGGTTACTCGGTACTTTTGGCTTCCGATGGTAAGGAGGCTTGGAATCTGGTAACCGCTCATGCGATCGATCTTCTTATCACCGACTTGCGTATGCCTGGTATGTCTGGGCAGGAACTGCTGAAACGGGTCTCTTCATCGTATCCGATGATGCCGGTCGTAATTCTCACCGGACATGGAACCATAGAGGCTGCTGTCGAGGCTATGCGCAACGGAGCAGTCGATTTTCTCACTAAGCCACTGAATCTCGACAGACTCTTTATCCTGATAAAGCGAGCCTTCAGCAATTTGGATCTTCGTGATCAGAACGCTGCATTGAAAAGAGAGCTTGCTGAACTGAAACGGCAGAGCGGGTACAATAAAATCATTGGAAAGAGCGAGCGGATGGTTCGACTCATGGATACCGTGAAGCAGGTAGCCGATGCTACCGCGAGTGTGCTTGTCACAGGAGAGAGTGGTGTTGGAAAGGAGTTGGTCGCCGATGCCATGCACCACCTCTCCAGTCGAGCATCGGGACCGTTCATCAAAGTAAGTTGTGCCTCTTTTGCAGAGACGTTACTCGAAGATGAACTCTTTGGTCACGAGAAGGGCGCCTTCAGTGGGGCCGTTTCGGCTAGAAAAGGACGATTCGAGCTTGCACATGGTGGAACACTGTTTCTCGATGAGATCGGAGAGATAAGTCAGTCGACCCAGGTGAAGCTCCTTCGGGTTCTGCAAGAGCGGCAATTTGAACGGTTGGGAAGTGAAAAGACGCTCACGGTGGATGTACGACTGGTAGCTGCGACTAATCGTGATCTGAGGGCCGAGGTCGATGCTGGACGGTTCCGCGAAGATCTCTACTATCGGTTGAATGTCATTCATCTGGAAGTTCCCCCTCTCAGAGAACGGAAAGAGGATATTCCCCTCCTCATGTCCCATTTTCTCGAGATGTACAATGAAAGGAACAAACGTCGTGTCGAAGGCTTTTCGCAACGAGCAAAAGCTGCGATGCTTGCCTATGATTGGCCGGGGAATATCAGGGAACTGGGAAACTGTGTGGAGAGCGCCGTGGTGTTTGCCGGAGATTCGATTATCGATCTCGACGATCTTCCCGCTGTGGTAAAGAACGCCAGTTCGGAGGAGCGGGTGGTGATTCCGGTCGGAACGACCATGGAACAGGCTGAGAAAGCCCTCATTCTTGCCACAATCGCCAGTTGTGGAGGGAACAAGTCAAAAGCTGCAGATATGCTCGGTGTTGCGCGAAAGACATTGCACCGGAAGGTACAGGAATACAAGCTTGGAGAATAGTGAAATTTATCAGATTTTCGATGCCGATGGGATCCTTTCACAGCGGTTCCCCGACTATGAGTATCGGGATGGACAGCTTGAAATGGCTCTATTGGTCATGCAGTCGTATCGTGAGAGCGCAATTGTAGCAGTAGAGGCTGGTACGGGAATAGGCAAATCGTTCGCATATCTCGTTCCTGCTCTTCTCTGGGCCCTGGCCCATCCGAAAGAGCGGACGGTGGTCGCTACATCCACCATCAATCTGCAAAAGCAACTCTTTGACAAGGATCTGGTTCAACTCTTCTCCATGCTCGGCAAGGAGTGTCCAGTTGCGCTGGTCATGGGCAGGAGCAACTACCTCTGCCTGCACCGGCTCGAAGAACTTTCCGATGATGCTCCACTGCTTGCCAGAGATCCATTGAGTGATATCGGAGCACTGGTTTCCTGGAGTGGGGAAACCGAAACCGGACTCAGAGCCGAGTTTCCGGGACCTCTCAAAGGGGGACTCTGGGCCGACGTCTGTAGCGATTCGGATCTCTGTCTAGGCTACCGGTGTACCTATGCCCGAGACTGCTTCTTCATGAAGTCGAGAAAACGGGCTTCTGAGTCGAAAATACTCATAGGGAACCATCATCTGCTGTTTACCGATGCGAGAAGTCGAATGATCGACCAGCTTGCCTACGATGAAGAGGCAGTGCTGCCTGCATTTCAACGGTTGGTGATCGATGAGGCTCATAATATTGAGAAGAATGCTACCGATTTTTTCACTGAGACATACAGTGGGCACGACATGCTGCGATCCATTGGTCGATTGTCTCGCAAACGGAGAAATTCGAAGGCTCTGATCGAAGAGCTGGCTCCTTACATCGCAGATACGAATCTGATCGATTCCATGCTGGGCGAGATTACGCTGATTAGCGAGTCCATTGGGTACCTTGATACATATTTGGTGGGATTGATGCAGCAGGCACGGACATTCAATCTACTGGTCACCGTACCTATGCAGGAACAGTTAGGCGATTTCGTTCGACTCTCGCAAACAGTGCTGACTCATACGCAGAGGCTGGATGACCTCGTGAAACGGTTCGCCGCTCAGGCAACGGTACCCGAGGAACTTGAACACCGCCAACGGGAGTTCTTAGTGCATGTGCGGAGGATTCTCGCATCAGCAGAAGCCTTACGCCGATTCGTCGATTTCTCTGCCTGGACGACCGATGTGTATTGGCTCGAACTCTTGGATCATGGAAAGGGAACGAAAGGGGTCGCCACACATATATCTCCGCTCTCGGTGGCACAGCCGCTCCAGGAGTCGTTGTTTAGCCAGCTGGAGACCGTGGTATGTACAAGTGCAACGCTCGATCTTCGTGACGATTTTGCCTATTGGGGCTCTCGTGTGGGTCTTCCTGTACCGGGAGAGAGGCCCTTTTACACAGCGGTTCACCATTCGCCCTTCGATTTCAAGAGCAGATTGCTGCTCCTCACTCCGAACGATGCTCCAGTATTCTCTGAACGGGATCCTCAAGCATTCTTCAGTTACTGCAATGATACGATTCGTGATGCCGTACTCGCATCTGGCGGGGGAGCCTTGGTGTTGTTCACCTCATATGCCATGCTGAGAAAAACTGCGGAATCGCTCGCAGCTGATATGGCAAAAGCTGGTATCACGCTCATGAAGCAAGGCGATGAAGATAGGAGCCGGTTGCTTCATCGATTCGTTGAAGAGACCGACAGTGTGCTGTTTGCGACCGATTCCTTCTGGGAGGGGGTCGATGCTCCGGGTGATACGCTCCGTCTCGTGGTCATTGTGAAGTTGCCATTCAGAGTGCCCACCGATCCTGTGTTTAGAGCTCGTCAGGAGGCGCTGGATGGGCAGGGAGGAAGTGGATTCTTCCAGCTTGCCCTCCCAGAAGCCACGATGAAACTCAAGCAGGGGTATGGTCGCCTGTTACGGAACACAGTCGATCGAGGCATCGTGCTCATCCTCGATAGTAGAGTGGTGAATAAACAGTATGGCCAGTGGATGCTTCGTGCTCTTCCCGAGTCGTTCAATCCTGAGACCACTACAGCAGGGGTTCCTGGAAAGATCGAGGCGTTCCTCTTTCAGTAGCCCGAAAACGATGGGCATGAAAAAGGCTGCCAAGAACGGCAGCCTTTTTTAACATGGTACGGTCTTTGTCAGTTGATGACAGCAAGAATGTCCGACATGTGCAGGATCAGATACTCTTGTCCATCAGCCTTCACGGAAGTTCCGGCATACTTGTCGTACATGACCTTGTCGCCTTTCTTGACCGTGATGGTCTCATCGTCGCCTACTGCTACCACATCGGCAATCTGGGTCTTTTCCTGAGCGGTCTGGGGAATGAAAATACCTCCGGCAGTCTTCTCCTGAATCTCTTCCATTTTGACAAGCACTCTGTCTCCCATCGGTCTGATAGTCATAAATTCCTCCTGTATGATGTATTTTCATCTTAATTTTGGATACTGATGTAAAATCCTATAGAAATATACGCACAAA
>CAYYOL010000021.1:0-37470 GCA_964473245.1 uncultured Spirochaetaceae bacterium | reverse complement strand
CAAGCACTTCAGAGGGGAATATTTCCGTTGACAGTAGTAAATTATAGTGTATACTGTTTGCATGCAAAGAGTAACAGTTTGCATGCAATGGGTAGGAATACGATGACAATACGACGAATCTCATGAATATTGATCGATCATGAGACAAAATACGTTACAGGTCGACCATGAGCAAGAATAGCAAGAAAAAATCTATAACCATCCAAGATATCGCAGCCGAGTGCGGTATCTCATCAAGTACAGTCTCGAGAGTTATGAACAATTCGGTATTGGTGGGTGATGAGGTTCGTAAACAGGTACTCGATACCGCTAGACGGCTCGGATACCAGAAGCGAACGATTAAAAAACAAGAGAGCAGAGCAATTTTGAATATTGCACTCTTTCTCCCTGAGACACGATCGAAGGATATCAATCTGTTCTACGATGTCTCTGAATTTGTCAAAGGCATCAACCATGGGTTCGGGGAGGTCAAAGCAAACATCATCGTCCGAATAAACCAGCATGACGACAAGGGTTTCAGAAACAAGAAGCTGGGAGATATCGATGGTTGTATCTTCGCTTTCACTACACCGAAACCTGATCTCGTGCGCACGATAAGTCAACGGGGCATTCCACTACTCTTGATCAACCGTTTTGCCGAACAGCATGACAGTGTAATCTACGACAGCACACAGGCCATGGGGCTCCTCGTTGAGAAGATCGTCTCTCAGAACCTACTCCGTGGAAGAAACGATCTTAAACCCTGCTATATCGGGTTTCTGCCAGTTGCCTATATCAACGAAGAACGACGACTAGCAGTTCTGCATGCATGCAATCGTTTTGGTATTCCGTTCGATATCGACCGTGACGTGTTCACCTTCCACTCACTTACAGATATCTCAACTGATTTCACTCGAGACCTCAAGAAGCAAGGATACAATGCAATCATCTGCTTCAACGATTTCGTTGCAATCCAGATCTATCTTGGTGGTCTCGGTTGCGGCTTCCAATTTCCAGAAGACTTCTCCCTCACTGGATACGATGACTCCCCTGCTCTGGAGTTGATGAATCGGAGAATCAACACGATCCGGTTCGATGTGTTCGAACTTGGAGCTGAAGCCGGAGCAGTGTTGGCCAAACGAATCATCGATCGCCATTCCACCCCTATCCATGTTCGACTCGATGGACTCTATGTTGAAGGAGAGACCGTCTAGTAGTGTCACGATTACCCGACAGGTGAACGTGCTCAGCCACCAGTACACCGATAGGGTGTGGACTCTGGATGAACAGGAAAAAGGAGGGCCCCGAGACACATTCTCCCATAGCGTTATACGGGGAGCCTATGGTACCATGAGACAAGGAGTGTATCAGAGTGCCAAAGACAAAGGAGTCACAGGGGAGCAACAAAACCGCAAAGAAACCCCGTCCCGCAAAGAAGTCACAGAAAAAACCAATCAAAGGGAATCTCTCTGTTCATGCGAAAGGGTTTGGTTTTGTCACAGTCAAGAATGGAATGGACATCTTCATTCCGGTCGAGAATCTGATGAATGCGATGGATGGAGACCTGGTTCTGGTCGATGTCATCAAGAAGACTCCCAAGAAAAACCCGAAAGGGAAGATCGTTAAAATCCTCGATTTCCACGCGCAGGAGATAATCGGTGTCTATACGTATGGTCCCGATGGTGGCTCGGTCATACCGAGTGATGAACGATATGCCAGCCCGATATCCGTTCAGAAGAGATCGATTCCTGGTAAGAAGGCGAGAAAGATTCCAAAGAATGGAGATCTCGTTGTCGTGAAACGATCTCAGTGGCATGAGGATGATCATACCTTTTCCGGAACAATCGTCGATATCCTAGGAAAGCCCGGAAACAAGGGAATGGACCTCCTCATGGTTGCTCGTAACAACGACCTGACGATTCCCTTCTCGAAACAGGTCATGAAGGAGACTGCAAACTTATCCACATTCGACTTGCAGACCGAGTTGAAGAGACGCGAAGACTTTCGTGGTACTCCCTGTTTCACAATCGACCCGGCAACAGCGAGGGATTTCGATGATGCTATCTCCCTCGTCCAATTGGAGAATGGTCGCTTCGAGTTGGGAGTTCATATTGCAGATGTCTCCCATTATGTCACAGAGGGCTCTACCATAGACAAAGAGGCCTATGAGCGAGGGACCTCAGTCTACTTCGTCAACAACGTGATTCCCATGCTTCCTGAGCGACTTTCCAACGATCTGTGCAGCCTTAAACCCAGAACGAATCGCCTTGCCTACTCGGTGATCATGGAAATCGATTCTCGTGGAAACATTCAGGAGTATCGGATCAGGGAGACAGTCATCCGAAGTTCTGCCCGTTTTTCCTACGAGGAGGTCGAGGAGATCATCGAAGGGAAAGGTCACAAACATGCAAAGACTATACATCTCATGGTCATGCTCTCTCTCATTCTCAGAAAGGCACGTGAAGAGATGGGTTCGATCGATTTCGATATATCAGAACCGGCGATCTCGCTCGATGCTCAGGGAGTACCCTATGCCATTCGTCCACGGGAGAGAATTGAAGCCAACCGGCTCATTGAGGAGTTCATGCTCGCTGCGAATCGTGTGGTAGCTCACCATATCACCTCCCAAGCTACGAAGAAGTACGAGAAACCGTTCGTCTACAGAGTCCACGAGAAACCGGATGAACAATCCATACGAAGCTTTCTTGAGCTACTTGAAAAACTCGGATTGAAGTATTCCTTGGGAAAGGAGTTGGAGTCGGATGATTATCGAAAGATACTCGATGTCATAGAGAATCTCGATTATAAGTACTACGTCGAGAAGGTAGCGCTTCGGTCGATGACGAAAGCCTATTACAGCACAAAGAACTCTGGGCACTTCGGGTTGGCGTTCGATGCTTATACCCACTTTACTTCTCCGATTCGTCGATATCCTGATCTTGTTGTGCATCGTTTGCTCAAATTCTACGATTCCCAGAAGAGAGAACGGAAGAGACTTTCCCGATCGGAAACAGATGCGATGGTAAAACAGCTTAATGCAACCTGTGAACACTGTTCAAAACGTGAGATTCGGGCTACCCAGGCTGAACGAGAGTTCATCAAACTCAAATCCATGGAGTTTCTATCAACCAAGGTTGGCGAGACCTACGATGGAATCATCTCCGGTATGGCGAGCTTCGGTATGTTTGTCGAACTGTCCCATTATGTGATCGAGGGGTTGGTACATGTTTCAGAACTCAAGGGAGATAGGTACGATTTCGACAAGGACGAATATACGCTCACTGGAAGGAAGACAGGAACAGTCTATCGTGTGGGAGATGCAGTCAAGATTCGAATCAAGAGTGTTTCCAAGGAGGAGAAGCGAGCAGACTTCCTCCTTGTAAATGATCAATAGATATGATGAACCCCTCACCATGTTTCATCATGATGAGGGGTTTATGTCATGCGGCAGACTGGACTTGAACCAGCACAAGCTCTCGCCCACTAGCACCTCAAGCTAGCGTGTCTACCAAATTCCACCACTGCCGCGAACTGACAGGTGAAAACCTACACTATTGAGGTATTTTCGTCAATACCAATTCGGTAAATAGCCCGCTCACCATCTCACTGTTCACTATCTACTTCCTCTCGAGCCTTCACCCTCCTCTCCTCACGGAATATCACCGGAGAGGCTCCAAAAAGATACCCTTCGTCGAAAGCTGTTCTCTCCATTCGGATAAGCTCCGATGCAATCGTGGTCATATTCCGCTTGAACTCTGGACTCGCTATGCCATCGACCTCCTTACCTCGGGCCTTACGATAGTGCGAATAATGTTTCCAAAGGCTGTTCGTGATTTTTCTGGTAGAAGAAGGCTTTCTCAGAATCTCGATCAACTCAGCTCTGAACTGCACTAGGAAATCTGGTGACTGCTTAAGATTGATCTCCGCCAGGCGCTTGCCCATCGCTCGTGCCCACGTATTGTCCAACTCCTGACAAAGAAACTTCAAGCGATACCAGACGGTATACAGATCCTTCATCGAGTCTAGCTCGACAGTGCTGAACCATGAGAAAGCAAGCAGTCTCCGCCGCCAATCCCACCATTTCAATGGACTTTGCAGATCGGATGACGGAATGAGGAAATACCCCTTGTCTAGTAAGAGAGACCCGAACAGCCCGGGAGGATTCCCTCTCCGTTGATTCTTCAACGTGGTCCGATAGACTCCACACGAAGGACTCCCATCCATATAGACAAACGCAACAGTTTTGCATCGCTCAAGCGTGTCGAGCGAGACTTGGCAACCGATCTTCATGGCATCGGTTATCTCCTCTCCTCCGCGAGTTCTGACCGAAGCAGCATGCTCCCAGACATCCTTTCCATTTCCCCCACTGAGATGCACGGGATCTCTGGGAACACCGAGACCAGCCATACACTCGGGACACACGGGGCACCAGATAAAATCGTTTTTCTCCCTTCCCAAGTGGTGCAACACATCGATCCCCTTCCCATTGTACCGAACTGGAGAGCCCATACAACACGAGCTGATACCGATTCGTATTTTTTCCGTCACAACCACAACACTCTTATCCATGCTGACAGGCCTCCTTAAGGGACGAATTTGGACCAATGTATCACCGACTTGGTACCCTCTGCGTCATTGGCAACCGAAAGGGCTCCAAACGAATCAGCTATACGTTCGGTCAATGTGCACTCTTCAAGCCTGCACCACAAAGCGGAATCACGGTACGATCGTCTGCGGCTATGAGTCCAGCAGCTAATGCAGCACGGTAGCCAGCCCAGTTTGCCGCACTGGTGAGTTCCACATAGAGACCACGCCGTGCCAGTTCATCTCGTGCCTCGAGAATGCTCTCCTCGGTGACCGTTATGAATGTACCGTTTAACGATCTCATCTCAGATAGAATCTCCCGTGCACGAGCTGGCTTGGCACTTGCAATCCCCTCTGCCAGCGTAGGCGTAGTCACTAGCTCTTGAATGTCGAGAGCTCCCCGCTCATAGGCATCTGCCAAGGGGGCACAATTCGCTGCTTGTATCGCAAGAACCCGTGGGAATCCAGAGATATAACCCCAACTGAATAACTCTTTGAGGGCAAGCGCTATACCAAGCAGTAACGTCCCATTTCCCACAGGCGAGATCAGAACATCGGGAAGGAGAGCTCCGCACTGCTCGAATAACTCATGGATATAGGTCTTGGTCCCCTCGATAAAGAGTGGATTATAGATATGACTCGCATAGAAGGATACTGTTCGCTTAACATACTCTCTAGCAGCACTAGCAGTATCTTCTCGTGAACCCGCTACTCGATGTACTGTGGCACCATGTGCATGAATCTGCTCAATTTTCTTCTCACTGGTATGAGCCGGCACGAACACATCACATGCTATGTCGGTTCTAGCACAATAGGCGGCCAATGAAGTGGCTGCGTTTCCGCTGCTATCTATGACACAGGATCGAATATGCAGCTCATGCATTGCTGCAGCCAAAACCACTCCTCCACGATCTTTGAACGACAACGTGGGCATGAGGAAATCGGCTTTACCCTGCACATGCGATCCCAGTGATATCAACGGTGTTCCACCTTCTCCCATGGAGGTCTCTGCGACAGACTGGAAAGCGATCGGGGGCAATGCATCCCGATACCGCCAGATAGACCGCTCGGGGACTCTTTTGAGTGCCATGAAATCGAGAGGCTTCTTCTCATACTCCAGTTGGAACAGACCTTTGCAGTCGCAGATATACCGAGCACTATCGATTGGATAGTGAGCTCCGCAGGATGTACAGACCAGTTTCATATAATCTCCTTGACTTGTGTGTTCATCACACAGATTATATATGAAACATGAGGAGGATGCACATGCATATTTCACAAATCGATACTCCAGCACTGCTGATCGACCGAACGATCATGATGAGGAATCTCACAGAGATGCAACATCTTGCCGATCGTTGGCATGTAGCACTCCGACCACACACGAAAACGCATAAGTGTCCCGAAATAGCACAGTTACAAGTGGAAATCGGAGCCTCCGGAATCACTGTGGCCAAGACAAGCGAAGCCGAAGTGATGGCTCACGCTGGGCTCGATGATATCTTCATTGCGAACGAAGTCGTCGGTGTGCACAAGCTGTCACGCATACAACGGCTCTGTGCCGAAGGAAAGCGCATCTCTTTCGGTGTGGATTCGATCGAAGCGATCCAGCAGATCGCCCACATATTCTCCTCGGAAGTACCCGCCCACGTGCTGATCGAAGTGGAGACAGGAGAGGGAAGGAGCGGGGTGACCAGTACAGCACTCTTCGATTCATTGCTTGATTCGATCAGGGCGAAACCGAACATTGTATTCGAAGGCATTTTCAGTCATGAGGGACACTCCTACAGCGCACAGAGTCTTGAACAGGCTGCAGTGATTTTTACCGACACACAAAAGCAGACGCTCTTCTATGCTGAAAGGGCTCGAATGGCGAACATGCCCTGCAAACGTGTCAGTATTGGCTCCACTCCCAGTATACTCAGTGCCAATGTAAAGGATGTTCCGATTCTTGAAGGCATACATGAAATACGACCAGGAACCTATGTGTTCATGGATGCCGGACAGGCTGCGATCCTTGGATCATACGATTCGTGTGCAGCGACTGTTCTTGTAAGTGTCACTTCGAAACCTACTGCATCTAGAACGATCGGCGATGCAGGAGCGAAGGCTCTCACCATGCAGAGTAGAGAGTCGGGAATCTGCTACTCCCCGGGAAAAGGGGTTATCCTCGAACCGGTGCAAACCACAGTAACGAGTGTATACGATGAGCATACCGTCATCATCGACCCGGCATTTTCGCAAGCAGTATCGATTGGTGACACGTTCCGCGTCATACCGAATCATATCTGTCCAGTCGTAAATCTCTTTGATACGCTCTATCTCATAGAGGGCGATCATGTTGTTGATAGGTATGCGATTGCCGGAAGGGGTATGACCACCTGATCAGTCAAGGAAAGCGGGAGATCTGCTTCTTCTCTCCAAAAGAAGCGTATCCGACCAAGTCCCATCTGGTAACTGGCCAATCCGCTCTCTCCGTCCGACCACGCGAAATCCACACGATTCATGTAGTGCTATACTCGCTACATTAGAGACAAGAATCACCGATTGTAGTGTCCAGTATCCTACCTGTTCGGATTCTGCGACAAGGGCATCGAGCAATTGCTTCCCTAGAGACTTCCCTCGGAA
The DNA here is from genome assembly GCA_964473245.1 of uncultured Spirochaetaceae bacterium. GTDB lineage: Bacteria > Spirochaetota > Spirochaetia > Sphaerochaetales > Sphaerochaetaceae > CAYZJV01. The sequence continues at coordinate 30,279 of CAYYOL010000021.1, read as the reverse complement.
AGGTGAAGCAATGTAGATAGATACTTCAGCAACACCACGATAAGCAACTCTACTGCTCACCGGAGAGAGTGCCGCCCACCCTATCACCGTACCCTGATCAGATTCTATAACCAGCCTACAGGTTGTAAGGTGTGTTGCATTCCACTGCTCATAGCTGGGAACCTCTCGCTGAAATGTCGCAACCCCTGTTTGCAATCCATCTTCGAATATCTGCGAAACCAGAGGCCAATCCTGTTCGCTCATCTTCCTAATGTTCATGACAGCAAAGCATACCGAATCCAGTCTGGTATGAAAAGAGCATGGTATGGCGTATGCATATCAAAGGATTATATCCATTTGGATACAAAAATATCCCTATTTAGGTGATTCGCTAATATCCTGTGCTGGGATACAGTAATCAGAATGAAGCGCGATGAGTATGAGCGGGAAATAATTGACAATATTCGAAAATTTCGTCAAGCCCGAGGTCTTACCCAGGAAGAACTTGGACGTAGGTGTAATATGCCTACAGGATATATCGGTGGAATCGAGACCTACAAACGGTTTCCCAAGGTGAAGAACCTCAAGCGAATTGCCGAAGGTCTCGATATAGATATTGCCTATCTCATGAGCCCTAGCATTGCAAAACGGTTCTTCGAAGCTTCAGATATTACCGAGGACTTGCAGAAACAAGTGAAACGGTATCTTGATGATTATCTGAAACCGCAGGATTGAAGATAGTTAATCATTTTTCGTTCTCTCGTCGTTCGATTTCTTCGTGAATTCGATCGATTTGTACTTGGATCCTCTCACGTTGTTTCTTTACCTGTTTCTTGTCTTCGGCATCTGCAGACTCTTTCATCGATTCCAGTGACCCGATCAGTTTCTGCTCCTCTTCACGGAGCACCTCAAGCGATTCAGCCTCTTCCGCCTTATCGAAAGCCATCTCCTCGATATCCTTCATTTCCCCGGTATTCTGCTTCTTCACAGATTTTGTCGTAGGGATGTATCGATGATCTGCCGAAAACTCTCTTCGATCGGAAATAGCAGGAGAAGCAATCTCGATGCTCTTTTCGTGCAGAACATCCAATACGGCCTTGTGGAGATCGCTCGTCTTGCTGAGACGTTCCGAAAACTCTTCTAATAATCCATACACACGGTATTGAACTGCATGATCGAGCAGTTGCTCTACGAAAACGAAAGGCTCCTCCAGCTTGATCGATTGTGCCGCCTCTTTAAGGGCCTCCTCAACAATACTATGCGAGACCTCATACCCAATGGAGACCGACACATGTATGAACGTGCCCCCTCTTCGCGTAACTTTCACCGCCTTCTGCACCAGCAGGAGGTTTGGAAGACTCACGATATCTCGGGTGATCGTCTGCATCTCAGTGTGAAAAATGCCGAAATCGGTCACTCGGCCGACCATCTGCTCGACTTCGATGAAATCTCCAGCTCTGAACTCGTGCATGAGTCTCAGCATGATTCCTGCCATTGCGTTTCCCACGAGTGTCGTTGAAGAGAGTGCGATGATAGCACTGAACAAGACTCCGAGCACACTGAGAATCTGTACTTTGACCTCATGTTCGATTGGCAGCAGGCCAATACCAAGAAACATCCCCAGTAGGATCACTACAAAGGTTATCAATTGTCTGTGATAGGGGAAGCTATTACTGGACGCCTTCCTGATCGAACGATTGAACAAGTATCTCAGAAGGATCACCAGTCCCACTGAACCAAGAATACTGATAAAGGAACCGAAGAAGTCGGTTATGTGCATGTATGACCTCACTCACCCCAACTGGCAATCTGTCCATACTCATTCGAACCGGTGGCACCAAGAAGATCTGACTGAATGAACAACGTAAAATCTCTCCCAGCAGAGACCATCGATACGGATTCTCGCAACGGCCTCCATTCTGTTATCATGCCGGGAAGGGCCCGATCCAATTGTCCTGCCGTATTGCTTCCTGTTCCCCAGAGAACACCATCGGTATCGATATAGAGACTATGATCGTCTCCTGTCTCTATAGTCGTAGCACCTGTTGCTACTTGCACGAAAGTTGCATGAGCCTTCGGCTCACCGGTTGCGAGCTGACCTCCCGTGTCATCTCCCATAGCCCAGACCGTCCCATCCGACTTCATGAACAATGAATGTTTGTTCCCCGCTGAGACCTGCACGACATCATCTGTTATATGCACCGGTCTTCGTCTCGATTGAGTCGTTCCATCTCCTAATTGTCCATCGGCATTCCACCCCATTGCCCACAATGTGCCATCTGTTCGAATAAACAATGAGTGATACGCGCCTGCACTCACAGCCTGCACATTGTCAGCAATTCTCACTGGTGCAAAGCGATTCGTATCGGTCCCATCACCCAGTTGGCCATCTTCATTGTTGCCCATAGCCCAGAGTGAACCATCCTCACGAAGAACCAATGCATGTCCATTCCCTGCTGAGACATCGACAACCTTGTCCATGATCACAACTGGATTCACTTTCGGTTGCAACCGTTGGGAATCGCCAAGCTGTCCGAAGTAGTTGTCTCCCATACCCCACAACTGCCCATCGTTGTCGATAAAATATGAGTATCCAGCACCGGCTGATACACTTCGTACCGACTCATGGACTGTTACAGGAGATGTTTTGCTCGTGCGAGAACCATCACCTAGCTGTCCTTGCGCATTGTATCCAACGGCTAAAAGTGTTCCATCATCCAGAAGCATCAGTGAGTGGGTGCTTCCAGCAGCGAGTGTCTGCACAGGCAGACTCCATTGTGGAAAAAGATGTACTGGTTCCGCAGGCATCTCGAACCGCTCCTGAGGAAGGTAGGTAGTGCCAGTACCATCTTCCAGTGTGTTCCATCCTGTGAATACAAAACCATCCCGCTCTGGGCCAGAAGAGACCGATACCGATTCTCCATACCCATACTCCTCCGATCGGTCGCCTGCATATGGAACCTCTTCATCTACATGGTAGAAAAGCGGATACTGAATCGCCTCCCATTGGGCATAGATCACAGAATCCTCATATACTCGATTCATTGGATGCCAAGGATCGTCTCCGTCCAAGTCGGTCGCCCACCCCGCGAATCGATGACCGGTGACTTCGGCTAGTTGTGGGACCTCCGCCTCGCTACCGTAATAGACATCCTGTTTCACGATGTGCTGTCCTGCTGGATCGAGATGGAAGGTGATCGAAAGTGAAATAGGTTGCCATCGCGCATATAGATTCATATCCCGATCGACCGGTTTTGAGAAATCCCATTTTTCGCCACCTTCGATATCTGTGTACCAACCCAGGAAGATGTGTCCATCTAATTGGGGATCCTGCGGCTGCTCGAGCGTTCTACCCTTACTGACTTCGCGAAGAAAAATCGCAGTCTCATTCTGTGAATCGAATGCTACGGATTGTTTTCCACACCCTACGAATAGCAATACGGTGCTCAGTAACACAACCAAAATTCCAACTCTTCTCATGATCCCGATCTCCTCACTTCACCAAGTCTACAGGCACACCATTAGTTTCACAACTGAAAAGCATCCTACCATGGGAAAGGTTACCTTCCTACCCGCATATTCCCGAAAAAAGGGGTGAAGCTCTAGTCTTTTGACTTTCGCAACACCCCTTTGGCTGATCTTACGATTTATATTCTACTCTTCACGATCGATCCAGTACTCCTGTGGAACCGGATTGCTCCCTTCCCAGATGACTTGTCTGAACAACACTGGATCGGTATTCCCTTCTGTGTTGATCAACAGTATCTGACTACTATCATCTATCTGCAAAAAGTCTCGGAGCTCTTCTGCTCCACGTTCTTTGAGTATGGAAATGAGCGCACCCAAAGTCACAGCCCCACTTTCGCCACTTACAATGAAGGGATCTCCTTTCAGTGGTGTCGCATAGACACGCATTCCACGCGCAGCAATGTAATCGGGAACTTGAATGAATGCATCTCCAGTATCCTTGAGCACATTCCAGGCGATTTCGCTAGGCTGCCCACAAGCAAGACCTGCCATGATAGTATCCAGAGCACCCCCAACAGAGTGGGGTTCTCCATCATCCTTCCGGGCACTCTCAAAGATACAGGCGGCTTTGTCCGGTTCAACGATAATGCATTTCGGAGCCTTGTCCTTGCATAGACTATGGTAAAAGCCGGTGACCGCAGCTGCGAGAGCCCCGACTCCTGCCTGCACAAACACATGAGTTGGCCGTGGGATTCCCTGACAGCTCAACTGCTCCTGAATCTCTGCCATCATGGTCGAATAGCCCTGCATGATCCAGGTAGGTACTTGTCGATACCCTTCCCAGCTCGTATCGCTAATGATCTCCCAGCCGTGCTTTTCGGCATCTACTACGATCTGTCGAACGGCATCGTCGTAGTTTCCGTCGATGATCTTCACCGTTGCGCCGTAGCTACGGATTGCATCTATTCTCCGTTTACTTGTCTCCTTGTGCACATATATGACACAAGGATGTCCCAATTTCTGAGCCGCCCATGCAATGCCTCTCCCATGGTTTCCGTCTGTGGCGCTTGCAAAGGTGATATCACCAAGCAGATCCTTCACCTCTTTCGAGATCAAATATTCGTAATTCATCTTGCTGTCATCGATATTGAGCCGATTCTGGATGAATCTATAGAGTGCGAACGAGCCGCCGAGGACCTTGAAGCTGTTCAATTCCAGTCTAGAGGCTTCGTCCTTTACCCAAATTCCACCGACTCCGAACATTGTCGCAAGATTGGATAATGCAACAAGTGGACTCATCTGATACCCAGGTATCTGTCTGTGGAATCGGCGTGCAGTGCGAGCCACTTCTATGGGGAACATCTCGCGAGCCGAGTCCATATGTCGTTCATCATGCTTTTTGATAATCCAAGAAAAATCGGGGGTACTGTTTTCCACTTCGGCCTCCTTAGACCAGGTCTCAAATACGTTGGTGTGTCGTGTGTATTTTTTTTGAATCGAATAGGTTATACCGTTTCAAGTCACGCCATTCAGTATAGGATATAAATCCATTCTGTACAATGGGAGGAGTGTTCCTGCCAAGAAACGACACAACGGCTGCCAGAAGGAAACGATACTCGCCGACAGCCGTAGCATAACAAGATCGGAGTACAATCAGAGCGCGTAATTGACCATTGCTGCGACTCGCTTGAACTGTAAGTCGACCTTTTCGAATGCTCTATCGGCATCTGTACCCTTCGTAGTCAACTGTGGAATAACAGTGAGATTCAGTCGATCGGTCAACCCAAAATTCATGACCAGACCGACATCCATGAGCATTTCCACCTCAAGGTCGTTATCAATGTTGTCTACGTAGGTCTCGAGCATAAGAGCAACCGTATCGATGATGAGCGGCATTTGGTATCCGATCAGATACTCACCTTTATAGTTTAGTCCATCTTTGTGCAGGCCTCCAGTCTCGAATTCCCAGCCACCTGAAGGCGTATTTCCAGTCAGATATCCCTGATAGTTCACCTCATGATAGGTTCGCATGACCACACTGGTCCAATCGCCTGGCCAGATGGCTGCCGTATCGAACTGCAATGCCACTCCGGCCTTCCCTTTATAGTACATACCACCTAACGAGTCTTCCTCTGTTTCAGCTCCATCGTTTCGTCTCAGACCTTCAATTTCCATGAGATCGAAATTCCAACCGGTTCCCATCACGCCTCCAACCGAGAGTTCCATGACGGCTATCGGCGTGAGAACCGCCTCGAATGTGAGAGACCCTGTAATGGGGGTCACGCCGAGGACTCCCTTGAGTTTCAGGTTATTCTGGCTGAACAGCGGACCTTCTCCCTGAAAAAGTGGCATTCTCACCGTGTATCCGGCTTCAACCTTTGCTTCATTGACCCAATTGTCTGGAGGCGCCGTACTCCCGATAAATCTGACATTCCCGGCAATCTCACTCTCAGAGGCCCAGAGGGCTCCTCCCATGAGAACCAACACCATAGTAAACACCCCGAACATTCTGATGATCTTCATTTAGCATCTCCTTTTTGTCAGCACAAATTCGCTCAAAGCATATCACAAGGTAGCTGTGTGGAAAACCTATTTTCCCTGCTACCCTTCACTCTTTAGGAATACATGAGTTCCGAACAGCCTTCAGTGTGTCGTCAAGCACAGAACGAAGGTGCGCATATGCCTTCTCGACCTGCTCTTCTTTCAGATTACCGAATAGACACTTACCAAGACCTCTCGGAATCGAACGTGCCTTCTCCTCCAACTTCACCCCCTCACCACTCAGTGAGATCAGCACCGTTCTCTCATCGCTAGGGAGGCGGTTCCTAGTAACAAGTCCTTTCTTCTCCATCCGCTTCACTAGGGGAGAAATTGTTCCTGTATCGAGACCGAGTACTTCGCAGAGCTGTCCCACCGTCACCTCCTTTTTCTCCCACAACACAAGGAGCACCAAGTACTGTGGGTAGGTGATACCGAGATCATCAAGCAGCGGTTTATAGGCTTGCTGTATTGCCCGTTCCAGTGAGTAGATGCGGAAACAGATCTGGTTCTCAATCAACAAAGATTCGTGTGCCATTACAACTCCTGTTCGATATCCCCTTTCAGGTCTTCTGGTTCAACGGTGGGAGCAAACCGTTTTACCGTTGCCCCATCGGAGGATACGAGGAATTTTGTAAAATTCCACTTCACCGAAGACCCGAGTGCTCCGGGAGCCTGTTTTTTCAACCAATCGTAGAGTGGATGTGTCCCCCTACCGTTCACTTCTATCTTCTTCATGAGTTGGAAGGTGACGCCATAGTTCAATGAACAGAATTGTGCAATCTCTTCATCGTTGCCAGGTTCCTGATGGGCGAACTGGTCACAGGGGAATCCAATGACTACCAGCCCCTGGGGGCCGTACTCTTTATGCAAGGACTCTAGACCGGCGTATTGTCCAGTGAATCCACATTTGCTTGCTGTGTTCACGATCAGAATAGGTCTGTTCCGAAAATCGGAAAAGGCGAGCTCTTCTCCGTTATTCTTCTTGGCGGTAAATTCGTATACTGTCTTTTTCATGGTATCTCCTAGTCATGTGTATGCTTTACGCATTTTTATATTGTTCACAACATAATGTTGTGCAATACTTTTGTCAAGATGCATTGCAAGTCCCCTACGAAGAACTGCCGCCCAGGAACGAGTCCCAAGCGGCAGAAGGAGGTTATGAGTCGGTATGGTGTTATATCGGCTCTATACTGGTAACTGTTTGTGTTTTCCAGGCACCATCGAGAACTCGCGTATTGCCGGTCACCACCACTTCTTGCGTCCAGATAAGATCTTCGGAGGAACGGCCAATACTCAATGAAAATGTACCCGGTTCCACCACCCGTGTATTCATGTCCAATACAAAAGAGCAGACATCGACAGGAATGGTGAAATGAATTCGTGCCCGTTTCTTTGGTTCGAGTGAAACACGGGCAAACCCTTTCAGTTCGAGAATGGGTCGTACGATCGATGCGCAATGATCGCGAATGTACAACTGAACCACATCGTCACCGGCCATACTTCCCGTGTTCTTCACCGTGACAGAGAGATTCATCTCTCCGTTCGACGGAATACTGTCACTCTCAAGTGTGATATCATGGTAGGAGAATTGCGTATAGGATAGTCCGAAACCGAACGGGTATCGTGCACCAAACTCTCGCTGTCGTGGCAATCCAGATGCCTTCTTCACATGGTTGTAAAAATAGGGCATAGCTCCTGCACTCAGCGGAAATGAGACTGGTGTTCTTCCACCTGGTGCATACTTACCATACAGCGTACCTGCAATGGCCTCTCCTCCACCCTCTCCGGGGAGCCAGGCTGCCAGTATGGCAGCAGCCTCCTCATCTGCTCTGCCGAGCACATAGGGACGACCACTGACGAGCACAACCACCACCGGCTTCCCTGTATCGAGTAGCGCATCAAGCATCTGCTGCTGCACACCAGGTAGTTGCAGAGTCGTGGTATCGGAACCTTCACCGACAGTTCCCTGTTGGAAAAGTCCAGCCATATCACCGACGACCGCTACCACTGCATCTGCTTTATTAGCCGCCTTCACAGCAGCACCGATTCTATCGGTGTCCATACTCACACCCTGGAGATTTTCGTCTTGCTCCTTCACATCTCCAGGGAAGAATATCGCTTGACCAAACGACTCCTCAAACAGAACGCACCCTTCGCTGTAGGTAATGCTACTACCTTTCGCAAACTGCCTCATTGCCTGCTCAATCGTCAAAGATAACTTGGGCACGATATCCATATCGCCTTCAGTTCCCCGTAGATGAATCGGCGGAGAGTACCCGTTGTACATGGCATTTGGGTGGCTGGCCAGTGGTCCCACGACAGCAATCCGCTTCGAACGATCCAGAGGAAGCGTTCCATCATTTTTAAGCAACACCAACGACTTCTGCGCAGCCTCGACTGCGAGTTCATGATGTGCATGCGAGTTCAACTCGATCGCATCCACCTCAATGAATGGGTGATCGAAGATACCTTGACGGAATTTTTCCTGAAGCATACGAAGCACAGCATTGTCAATCTCTGCAATATCTATAAGCCCCCGATCGACGGCCTCATGCAGACCATCCTTGAAGCAGGAGCTACTCGGAAGCTCCAGATCCATACCGGCATGCACGGCCATAGCCGCAGCTTCAGCAGGATCGGATGCGATATGATGATCCTTGAATAGCTGAATCGGAGCCTCATAGTCGGCTACAACAAGTCCGTCGAACCCCCACTGCTTTTTCAGCAAGTCATACAGTAATTGGCGAGAACCGGAACAGGGATCACCATCGATATCGTGATAGGCAGGCATGACCGCCCCAGGACTCCCCCCTCTGATCACCATCTCGAACGGGAGGCCGAACACATTCAATAACTCTCGCATGCCAACGTGTACCGGAGCGTGGTTTCTCCCCCCCTCGCTGAATGAGTGTCCGATAAAATGCTTCAACGTCGCCAATGGCATGCGTTGTGGCCCTTGCAGTCCTAATACATAGGAGAGCCCCATGCTCCCGGCAAGATAGGGATCCTCACCATAGGTCTCCTCGAGCCTGCCCCAGCGTGCATCACGAGCCACATCGAGTACTGGAGCCAACCCTTGGTGCACGCCAAGAGAGCGCATTTCGTCACCAATCACTGCAGCGACCTTATGCATCAGGCTTGTATCCCATGTAGCTCCTGCATTAAGACTTGAGGGGAAGACCGTGGCTCCGGGAACCATGGCTCCTGTCAGGCACTCTTCATGGAGCATGGCAGGAATCCCCAATCGGGTTCGCCCAATGAGATAACGCTGTATCTCGTTTACCCCTTTCGCTACAGATCGTGGATTCTGAGACCGTGTGCCAAATGGACGAGTCAATTGTCCAATACCGTATCCTAACACGACCTCACGATCGTGTACCGGCTTCTTGTTCGTGAACACAATCTCCTTCACTGCGAATGAACCGTCATCCGAAATGATCAACCACGCGGCAACAAGTTGAGCTATCTTCTCATCTAAAGTCATGTCACGCAGCAAGTCCAATGCTCGTTGCCGATCGGAATTCATTGAGTACCCCCTACTCTTTCAGCGCACCAAGTGCGACTCCAGCGATGATGTATTTCGATAACAAGAAGTAGACGATGAACAGCGGTAACACCGTCATGGAGAGGCCAAGATAGACAGAACCATATTCTGTTTTATAGATATCCCCCCTGAGCAGACTCACCATAATGGGCATGGTGTATTTACTGTTGTTCGTCAGAAGAATCAGAGGAAGGAACAACTGGTTCCAGTGGAACACGAACTGGAAAATCGCCTGTGTCGCGATTGCCGGCTTCATGATCGGAAGGATTATCCTGTTGAATGTGTAGAGCTCCTTCGCACCGTCTATCCTCGCGGAATCGACAATGTCCAACGAGAGGGTGGCAAGAAGATACTGCCGCATAAAGAACACCACAGCGGGCGTGGCAATGGCAGGCAATATCAGAGGCCACAGACTGTTGGTCCAATCGATTCTGTACATAAACTGATAGAATCCGATGGCGTTCACCTGAGTGGGGATCATGAGCACTGCCATGATAAAGGTGAAAAAGGGTTGTCTCAGCTTCCAGCTATAGGCAACGAGTGCATAGGCGGTCAATGAGGAGAAGTAGACCGCTCCCAATGTCGCACCGGAAGAGATCAGCATGGAGTTGATAAACCCGGTGATTGGGTTAAAGGTCTTACCCATGAGAATCTTGTAGTTGCTCATGAGAAACGTGGAAGGCACCAGACCGATCGAATTCTGCTGTATCTGGAATGTACTCCGAGTTGCATTCATAAACATGATCCAGAAAGGAAAGATGCTCAGGATTGCAAGGAACGTACACACGATATAGATGATGACTTTGTATACTTGTCTCGACTTGCTCATACTCTCGTTCATACTGCCACCTCCCGAGCTCTAGCTCGCGCATCACGGCGCATCTGACGCTCTCGTTTCCTTTGTCGAACGAGATCTCGGTCACGCATGACATAGAAAAGGATTGCAGATAGTATGGCAATGATGACGAACAGAATAAGACTTGCTGCGGCGGCTCGGTTGTACAAGTAGCTACCACTGAATGCTTGGTTGTAGATATACACCGTTGCTGTAATAGTGGCGTTATCCGGTCCTCCTAGGAGGAACAGTCGTGGAATATCGAACATCTGTAGGCCACCAATCGCGCTGGTGACGAGTGTGTAGAGCACAATGGTCTTCAACCGTGGTAGTGTGATACGGAAGAAGATCTGTGTAGCAGAGGCACCGTCGATCTCTGCAGCTTCGAACAAAGTCGGATTGATACCGAGCACACCAGCGATGAGAATAATCATACTATGGCCGTACCACATCCAGAACTGAATGAATGCAACGACTCCCCTTGCTGTCCATCGCTGTAAGTGGAAATTCAGTGGCTGGTCGATGAACCCTAGACCGAGAAGCAGATCATTCACCGGTCCTTTCGGATACCCGAATAGAGAATAGAACAGAAGAGCAATGGTTGCTGCTGTTATGATGTTCGGCATGTAGATGAGCACCTTGAATATGCCCTGCGCTCTGATCTTCAGATGTCGATTCGTGAACCAAGCGGTCAGCAACAAGGCAATGACTATCTGAGGAATGAAGTTAAAAATCCAGATGATAGCTGTGTTCGAAAGCGACCGTTGGAACAACGGGCTCGACAACACGGCTCGGAAGTTGTCCAATGGATTTTCTAGGATGTTTATATCCGTCCTCATAAGCCCACGTAAATCGGTGAAGCCGATTACCGTGGTGTAGATGAGCGGATAGAGATTAAAGATGAGAAAAGCCAGCACGAAAGGTATGGAGAAGAAATACCCATATTTTGCATAGCTAATGGTCTTGCGCTGCATGTTCCGTTACCTCCACAGGTTTGTTGTGCTCTCCATCATGAATCTGCCATACAGAGTTGTCTACCCTTGCAGTGCATCACATACACATGTGGGCGGAACCAGTCCGCCCACATTCGGTAATCAATGATCAGTGTGCATCGATATCCAAGTTATCCTTCACGACCTGCTTGAAGTCTGCGATTGTCTGTGCTCGAGACTTGTTTCCAGCAGTATACTCACGAACCTGATCTCTCCAGTACATATTGATTGTTTCGTCGTACTGGTGCTTGTTGCGACCAGTTGCGAACTGTCCTGCAGGTACGAATACATCGAACATATTCTGTCCGCCGAGGAAATCGAGTGTTCCGTCCGACTTCTCCATGACGGTGCCACTAGCAACGGTATCCTTGGTTCCACCAGGGCCTGACAAGGTTCCATTTGCCCAGTAGTACTGTAGTCCTGTCTCGGAACTGTCGAGTGTGATCCACTCGATGATATCGCCGATAACTTCCTTGTGCTTGCTATCCTTGTTGGCAAGAACCCATGTTCCGCCCCAGAAGAATCCTTCGGGAGGTTCACAGACTGCCCAGTCCCCGTAGGTGCCTTCACCAGGCTTGGTTCCACCTGAGTTTCCAGCCATGACATAGTTGATCAACCATGCAGGGCCGAAGAATCCAAATATCGGCTTCTCACCAGCATCCTTCATGTCGGCAAACCATGAATCGGTCCAGTCACGGGTGTCGTTCATGTAGTCTTTGTCTTTCATCATCTTGGCCATGTCGAGGAATGCTTCACGATCGGGGTCGATGAAGAGCTTACCATCGACGATCCATCCCTTTTCGGATGCGCCTTCGATTGCATGCCAGAGATCGCCATCACCAGAGAGGATTCCGTATCCTTTTGCCCGGAGCTGTTCAGCTGCTGCAAAGAATTTGTCCCAGCCTGGTCCAACCTTCGATCCGATCACTGCAGGATCATCGGTTCCCCACACATCCTTGGCAATAGAGCGACGATAGATCAGCGCACCACCGGTTGCCTGATACCCAAGACCGACGAGCTCACCATTGGTGTTTGTCCCGATATCAACGGTGTACTGTGCGATATCCGCTTCTTTCAGCTTTGCATCTACATCGATACCCAAACTCTTGTACGGTGCTGCAAATGAAGAAGCATCACCTTGTGTGTACTTCAGCACGAATGCGGCCTCCGCAGCATAGATATCGGGAGCGTTCGATCCACCACTCATGAGTGCCTGGTCCAGAGCTGGCTGATACGCACCATCGGTCGTTGCGATGATGGTCGTGTTGATTTCGTAATCGAAGTCGGGATTCAACTCCTTGTACTTCTCGAGCATGTTTGGAACTTCATCGGTGAAACTCCAGAGATTGATGACCTTCGATCCCTCCTCCTGCTGTCCTGCGGAGAACAGCGGTAGGCTGAGGCTGACGATCAGCAACAGACAAACCATAATACCCAGTTTCCGTTTCATACACTTTCCTCCTTCATGTATGTGCCATAAGGCATCTGAATTCGTTTCGTGCGGCGGAACTGTCGAGTTCTCCCCGCGTGTCTCAATGCTACTACCGGTCACTCGGGACCGAAAGTAGGCATATGTCTAGATTTTGTATAGGTGTTATGTCCTAGGTTTCGGAAAGTCAGCCTTCATTGATCCGTACCCACTTAATGGCGAACTTACGCAATTCACGGGCATCGGGGATCGAGAGTTTATGTTTGATGTTATCTCGGTACACATTGATTGTCTTGGAAGAGAGATTCAGAGTCTCGGCGATCTCGGACACGCCGTACCCATGACCGAGTAATCGGAGAACCTCCATCTCCCTAACACTCAACTGTTCCACGGGATTCATCTCCTGCTTGCTGTCCTGAAACACCATGGAATCGAGCAATCGCTCACGCATATCATGAGAGAGGTATATCTTCCCCTTCAACACGACCTCTATCGCTTCCATGAGCGTCGAGGCGGCCTCCTGTTTCATGACATACCCTCGAGCACCGGCTTTCAGCGCACTCGCTGCATAGATTATCTCATCGTACATAGAGACCACGAGAGCCTTCACATCTGGATGAATCGATTTCAACGTCTTCACCAACTCCAGCCCATTCTCCTCATGCAGCGATATGTCAACAAGGATGATATCGGGCTCGGTATCGTTCACCAGATTGATCGCGTCCGATATTCCGGTGGCTTCACCGACAACGCGAAAGTCTGCATTGTTCTCTATGACACTCACGAGCCCCTGTCTGAATAGAGGGTGATCGTCCACGACCACGAATTTAGTCAATCGATTCATGTTCACTCCTTCCAGCAATCACGCGAACTGTTGTTCCTTCGGGAGAACTCTTGATGTCCAGTTCGACCTGAGCCATGCTGGCACGATTTCGCATGATCCGCAAACCAAGCCCGCCTTCCCGAATCTTTGCAGGAAGGCCGACACCGTCATCACGAATAGTTGCCACGCGAATGGAGTTCCCCTCCCGATCTGTCTCAAATTTCAAGGTTATCTCCACCCTCTTCGCTTTCGCATGTTTTACCGCGTTGGTCAACGCCTCCTGAATTATTCTGAACATATGCAGTGATCGATCGGGATCCTCTATCTCAAACTGTGGATCGGCTTCCAGATCAACTTGTACGCGAGCGTACCGTTTCGTATCTCCCACCAAAGCTTCCAGTTTCTCTGCGAAGGTGTGCGACTCCATCTCCAATGGAAGCAAACCGCGCGAGATCGTCTTGATCTTTGCGATCGATTCGGTCAACAGTCTACTGATCTGCTCGAGAGTCTCTGGTCTCACCGGATGGTTGTCGGTCACGGTCTTCTTGACCGAAGTGGCAAGTAACGATATCCCCAACAGATGTTGACAGAGGTCGTCATGCAGATCCTGCCCGATTCTCTCCATGGTCTTGCTCGAAATCTCCATCACTTCGTGCTCCAATTCCAAACGTCGCTTGATTTCACTGGATAGATCTCTGTTCGTTCTGATAAGATCCTTCGTCCTCAATTCGACCTGCTCTGCAAGTGTCCGCTCGTGAGAACGAACCTGCTCAAGAAGGAGCGTCCCTTTGAGGCTGCTGGAAATCTGCTCCTGGAGCACATCGTACAATGCCGGGATCACCGTTCCGATCGGTACTAGCAGGTACCCAAGCGGTTCGTCTACATGCACAAGCGGCATGAGAATCCATTGCCCCTCTCTCCACTCCTCCGGAATATGACGAGGTAAGAGCTCGTTGTAGTCGAACTCCACCGAGGGACTCTCTCGATCTTGTATGTTCATGAGCAGCTGGGCTTTCCCCTGCTTCCCGTTGAATACCACAAGATACCCTTTTCTGATTCCGAATAGACCAAGACTCTTGCGGAGATTGTGAAACATATCCTTCAGTTCGAACGCTCCTGCAAGCATGGCGCTCACCTGTCGTAGTGTCTCGAACGAGGTCTCTACCGAGATCCGCTTTGCAGCCTGTAAACGACCGAACTTCTCTCCGGTCAGAGCCCGTGCAGCACCCATGATAGTCGAAAGCTGTCTCGACCGAGGCTCGGTCTTTGCACAATGGTTCTCGATCACCGACAGGTAATCATTCCACCGATCCAAGGCTCCGCTCTCTGCAGAAGTCGCATCGATCGCCCTGTTCAGACGCATGATTACTTTTTCGTATGCCCCTTTACGAACCAGAACCATGAGATCGAAAATAGCCTGTCTCTCCGAAGTGGTCGCATAGCGAGGAATCTCCTCGAGATCGGGAGTGTAACTGAAGCGTGGAGCACAACCGCACGACTCGCGAATCACAGGCTCACAGGAGAGGATCATATGTTCCTCTGCCCCGCCTTGCATCATGCGGTCGAGGATCTCCACTGCTCGTTCTCCCAATTCGTGCATGGGTTGTACCACGGTTGTAAGTGGTGGTGTGGTGTATCGAGATGATTCGATCCCATCGAACCCGATCAATGAAACATCATCGGGAACATTGATTGCGCACCTGGCAAGTTCATCGAGAGCACCTTGTGCCATCCGATCATTCATGCATACGAGGGCATCGAACGGTATTCCCGTTTCCAACAACTCCTTCACCGCCCGTGTCCCTGAGTCCTGCGTAAACGTACCGGTTTTCACCAGTCGTTCATCCATTGGAATCCCATGGGTGCGGAGTGTCGCTTTGCACGATTGTAGGCGTGCAATGGCTTCGTCATGACTCTCCGGGCCGCCGATCATGGCAAAGTGTCTTCTTCCATGCTCATTGATCAGATGCTCTACGAGTTGTGAAACCCCTCCCGATCCCTCTACCACGACATCAGACATCCCCGGGATCTTCATCCCGATCGAAACTCTCGGAAGGGTTGCCCACCGTGCAAAGAAATCCTTCAGATCGACCGAGGAGAAGAAGGTCGCCAACGAGGACGAGATGATTATCAGACCATCGATATTCTGGTCGTTTGCCAAATGGTACGCAAGATTCGAGGAGGCCTCCGATGCGATCGGAGACCCCAGTCGGGAGCCAAGGAATGAGATGGTCCCATATCCACGATCTTTCGCGACCCGTTCGATTGCATGCCACACGGTCGACTGGTATCCGTCATCGAGTGATGCTGTGAATATGCCTATGCAGCGCTTCTCCTGTTCCATGCAGCACCTCCCCCTCAAACTCCCTCTTCACCCTGCAAGTCAGATGAGAAGGCGTGCATGAAATCGCGACCTGCAGTATACGCCCGCTTTCTGCTCGTTGCATCCTTGCGTACCGAATTTGAAAGAAAGTGGTTTGAAAATGCAAGCGTGTCGTGAATCGAATATCCTAGAGCTGCAATGGCATCCCGCATATTGACGATCGTATAACCGACCTCTTTCTCGTCGATCTGTTCACATACTGCGAATACCAGTGCTCGCTTGCCCCGATCTGCCAACCGCGATCGATAGGGTCCCGGCCTGGGCTCCGTGAAGTCGAAGAATGGATAGAGGCGATCGATGAATGCCTTCATCCAGGGTGTCATGCCGTAGTTGTATGTAGGGGATCCGAGAATGAGACCATCTGCCCGGTCGATCCGATCATAGAGTAGATGCATATCGTCTTTAAATTGTGTACAGGTCTTATCTCTTCTACACCGTTCACACCCGATACACCCCTCAATATGGTAGGAAGGGAGGTGAAAATACTCAGTCTCCACATGAGGCGATGCAACGCCTTCTAGCAGGGAGCGTAGAATCTCCGCTGTATTTCCGTTCTCTCTCGGACTTCCGTTGATTCCAATTATGTACATGCCAAAAGACCCTCCGTCATCCACTATACCATGATTTCCTACTTAGCCGAGGATGAATTCCCATATATCACTAACTCTGCTACAATCGAATCCAATTGATACATTTCAGAGGTCCATGCATTGAACTACT
This sequence comes from uncultured Spirochaetaceae bacterium, assembly GCA_964473245.1. Classification (GTDB taxonomy): domain Bacteria; phylum Spirochaetota; class Spirochaetia; order Sphaerochaetales; family Sphaerochaetaceae; genus CAYZJV01. The sequence continues at coordinate 13,565 of CAYYOL010000021.1, read as the reverse complement.
TTCTGCAATCATTCATTCAGCTACTGCCGATTCTCTTACTCACCCTGGCTGGATTCCTAATCGATAAGATCTATAGGATAGACGTACATACGCTTATCAAAATTGTCTCAGACTTCTTCATGCCCCTGCTCATCTTCCATTCCCTGTACTTCAGTGACTTGAAAGGGGATATGATTGTCAGCATTGCAGGCGTCACATCCCTTGTTGTGGTATTGAATACTCTGAGTAGTTATCTCTACGCCCGATTTGCGAAAATCGATGCCAGAGGATTCATGCCGGCCAACATCTTCATGAACTCAGGGTTCCTAGGATTTCCTCTCATGAAATTATGGGGAGGAGTCTCTGCCATGAACATCATCGTGATTTTCGATCAGGTACAGACGGTCTACATCTTCACCCTCGGTCTACTGATAATTACCGGTGGATTGCACGCAAAGTCGATATCCACCATGATCAAGTCTCCGATCCTCTGGGCTCTGATACTCGGCTTTCTTGTCAGATTCTTCGGGATTGTGATACCCGAAGTAGTGCTGACTACGTGTGAGTTCGGTGGAGACGCTGGACCGCCACTTGCCGCATTCGCCCTCGGTGTATCGTTGTCCACTTCAAAAATCACAGTCAATAGACATGTGCTTGCTGGAATCGTCATGCGAATCTGTGGAGGGTTTCTGTTCGGATATCTTGGAGCCACGCTCTTCGGCCTAACAGGATTGCACAGAACCGTAGTGATAGTTGCTAGTGCGCTCCCCTCTGCCGTATTCACCTCTATTCTTCCTATCCGGTACGGAGTATCCAGCGAATATGCGAATTCGATAGTCATTCTATCAACCATTCTCGGCATCCTGACCATCCCACTCTCATTCATGCTGGTCATGTGACGAGGTGTGTAGTAAACGACTATGCGCACGAATCGAGCTCTGATATAGTACTCGCATGACGATGAAAAAGAGATTGGTCAATGCGCTCATGCGCACCATATTCCGTATGTTGTTCAAGATGGATCGAAATGAGTTCTCGAAGGTTCCCACCGATGGTCCATTCATCATTCTGGCAAACCATACATCGGCACTCGATGGTCCGCTCATGTATGTTTTTCTCCAACCGAGACAGATGATCGCAATGGCGAAGAAAGAGCTGTGGGACCATGCCTTCACTCGTTTCATCATGAATTTATGGAATCTGATCCCCGTAGACAGGGAGAACATGGGGCGGGAGACTATGCAGCAGTGCTTTGCGGTGCTCGACCGCAACGAGATTCTAGCTATAGCTCCAGAAGGGACTCGAAGCAGAGATGATGCGTTGCAGGAGGGGAAGGCGGGAGTCGCATTCATTGCCCACAAGAAGCAGGTTCCCATGGTGCCGATAGCCATCTGGGGATTCAACCAGCTCGGGCACAACCTCAAGCGTCTGCGCAGAACTCCTTTGACCATTCGTGTAGGGGAGCCATTCGAGATTGTGCAACAGGGCGGTAGGCTGGATGCCGCAGGACGTCAGCAACTAGCGGACGAGATCATGCTCCGCCTCGCAGAGCTGATGCCCCAGGAGCTCTGGGGCCACTACGCAGCGTTCCAGCCTCAATTCACCCTGACAGATACTATTTCCCGTCGTCGCTCGAACGAGCCCAGAGATTGATGTTCCCGTCCTGAGCGTACCGATCGATCTCTTTCAACTCTTCGTCCGAGAATGAGAGGTTATCAAGTGCACCTACGTTCTCTATGATCTGTTCGGAGCTGCTTGCGCCGATCAGCACCGATGTGACCTCTTTCCGCCGCAAAACCCAGGCAAGAGCCATCTGTGCAAGGCTCTGTCCTCGCCGAGAAGCAATCTCGTTGAGCTTTGCGATTCGTTCAAGATTCTCCTTCGAGAGCATCTTCGTAGAAAGAGACTTGTTCTGAGTCGCTCTGCTACCTTCTGGAACACCTTTCAGATACTTGTCCGAGAGCATGCCCTGGGCAAGTGGTGAGAAACAGATGGTACCGATTCCCAATTCATCGAGTGTATCAAGCAACGACTCTTCCACCCAACGATTCAGCATAGAATACGAGGGCTGATGGATCAGAACTGGTACATTTCGAGCCTTGAGGATTTCGTACGCCTCTCGGGTCTTCTCTGCCGAGTACGACGACAATCCCACATACAACGCTTTTCCCTGCTTGTAGGCGGTCTCGAGTGCACTCATAGTCTCTTCGAGCGGGGTATTCGGATCGAACCGGTGAGAGTAGAATATATCCACATAGTCGAGTCCCATCCGTTTCAGGCTCTGGTCCAGACTGGCAAGAAGATACTTTCGACTGCCCCACTCACCATAAGGACCTGGCCACATGAGGTATCCTGCTTTCGATGAGATGATCAGTTCATCTCGGTAGGAAGCCAGATCCTGCTTGAGAATCTTTCCGAAATTCAGTTCTGCGGATCCTGGTGGCGGTCCGTAGTTGTTTGCCAGGTCGAAGTGTGTAATACCGAGATCGAACGCAGTATGAATCATCTTTCGAGCATTCAAAAGTGAAGCGTCATCGCCGTAATTATGCCAAAGTCCCAGAGACACTGCTGGTAGCTTCAGCCCACTTGTTCCACATTTTTTGTACTGCATCTGTTCGTAACGGGCTTCGTTCGCTGTATACATGGTCCCCTCCTAAATAAAGTATGTATATACAAACATACGGTATTTCAAACGAATCGACCAGAGACAGGTATCGAGACTGCATGGTCGAGCCATGCGGGAATGGTCTCTTCCACTCCCCAACAGGAGAATAGTGTATCAATGAGGCACCTCCACTTGCTCAGGAGCATGACTACTCTCGGGTATCTGTCTACTCGCCTCGTCTGACACTCAATCCAGACGAGCCATAGTACGAAAGCTGGTGTTCCGTTCCACCAAGGAGGAGAATGATCCCCGATCCACTATTCTTCCCCCATCGATGATGTATATGGTATCGCAATCCTTCACGGTGGTGAGTCTATGTGCAATCATGATTAACGTCCTATCCTGTGAGGCATTGGCGATGGCCGACATGACGGCCTGTTCAGTGTTTCCGTCCAAGGCGCTTGTCGCTTCATCGAGTACAAGGACTGCTGGGTTGTCGTAGAGTGCACGAGCGAGACCGATACGCTGTCGCTGGCCGCCACTGAGTCTGATACCCCGTTCACCAATGACGGTATCGTATGCGAAAGGCAACTGTTCAATCACGAACTCATGGAGAGCGGCAATCTCGGCAGCATTGCGAACTCGCTGCATGTCGATCTCGGTGTCGGGAATACCGAAAGCGATATTTCGTGCAACCGTATCATCGGATAGGAAGATATCCTGTGGAACGTACCCGATGTTTCGTTGCCAATTGCGCACATTATGAGCACCGACTCGCTCTCCATCGATCAGCAGAGCGCCCCCTTGCGGTTCCAACAGGCCAAGAAGGATATCGACAAGAGTAGTTTTTCCCGACCCAGTAGTTCCGACGAATCCGATCGTCATCTGCTTTTCAATAGTGAGATCTATACCATCCAGAGCAGGTTCTTCTGTCCCCGGATATGCGAATCGTACACCATCCATCCGAATCTCGCGCTCGAATGGCATCGGTGTCTCGCCTAGGCTATCGAACTCGTCTGAACGGCTGGAGACCGAGAGATCTTCATACAGCGTATCAAGTATCGCTTGGTTGAAATAGATACTGGTGAGATCGTGAAATACTCGCTGCATTGCCGGTAACAGGCGATAGCCTGCAAAAGCAAAGAGACTGACCAGAGGAATCACTTCGCTCGCATCGCCAGTCATGAGTGTAAGGACTACGACCATGACAATGATCCCTCCGAAGGCGATAGCCTCCAGAACATAGCGGGGAATCTCTCCCACGGTTCTCACATAGGTCTCCATTCTCGTGAATTGTCTCGAGTGCCCAGCATAGGTTCCAATGAAATGACGTTCACGTCCGAACACCTTAGTGATCTTCACTCCCGAGAGTGCTTCGCCGGTTGTTTTGTATCGGCCTCGATTTGCTTCCAGACGGCGTAACCCTCCTCGCTTCACCTTCCTCTTCACTCGGTAGTTGATTGCCGCATAACTGCCTCCTAGAAGAACGAGAGCAATGAGGGTGGTGATAAAGTCTGCGAAGAACAACACCGTTATCATGGCTATGATGACCAGTGCATTCACCACCAGTTCAAACAGCGGAATGAGTAGATTGTTCGTGAGCTGATAGACCTCTGCGAGTAGATTCTTTCCCAATGTACTGGTGTTCTCATTGAGAAAATAGGAGTATGGCTTACCTAGGTAGGTGGAGAGCAATGAGCAGGAGAGACTGTGATTCAGTCCCATCACGAATTTTGTCTTTGCCCATATCGTGACTGCTGAGATAGCATTCGAAGCAACGATCAGCAGGAAGATGGCAATGCCAAGGAAGACGATGAAGTTCTGTAACGAGGTGAAACCCAGGCCATGATAGAGCGAACCGAGCAATCGATTCGTTTCGAGCAGGCTCGGATCCATTACGAGGTTGACGAAGGGGAACACGGCAGCCACCCCCACAACCTGGAAGAGGGACATGAGAACAAACAGAACGAGCAGGAGCAGACTTTTCTGCTTCTGTTTCCTAGTAAGTATATCACGCAGTTTTCGTACAAGCGTATAAAGTGGAATCTTCATAAAACCTCGCGTACCACAGTATGGCTCTACGAAGAAATAATCAATCCATCTCGTCATTTCATCTCGTGAGTTTCCTCCCTTGCGCTCTGGAAAATTTAGCCGTACACTACCAAAAAACTACGAAAGGCGGTGAAGACCATCAACAATTCAGTGACGAAACGGGTTAAGTTGGGCTTCGGAATTGGTGATCTTGGGGGAAACCTCTTTTTTACGGTCATTGGATTCTATCTCCTCTATTATTTGACGGATATCGTGCATCTATCGGCTGCGCTAGCTGGAACGGTGCTCATGATCGGGAAGATATGGGATGCTGTGACCGATCCGATCACCGGGTACATCTCCGATAGAACGAGATCACGCTGGGGTCGTCGCAGACCCTACATGTTCGTTGGTTCGTTTGTAGCCTTTTTCTCCATGGGTCTTATGTTCACCAGACCTATCATGGAGGGGCAAATACAACTCTTCTTCTACCTCACAGTCCTCTACTGCTTGCTCAACACCGCCTATACCCTGGTCAACATCCCCTATGCAGCACTCCTACCGGAGCTCACCGACAACTATAATCAACGGACTATACTCACCGGGTATCGTATGAGTTTTGCTGTTGTAGGGACCTTCGTGGGAGCTGGGGCGGTCATGCCACTGATCGGAATGTTCACCGATGTCGCTGTCGGGTGGGCGGTTATGGGCTACTTCATGGGAGCAGTCATGCTGCTTACTACACTGATCACCATATGGGCAGTACGGGAACCCGAACATCTTGATCCACAACCGGAGACGGGGTTCATGAAGACCTATACCGAAGCCATCCACAATCGTGTTTTCCTCACTGCCCTCATCCCATGGACATTGTTCATCACAGGAACCTCTATGGTACAGGGAGCTCTTGTATACTACTTCGCCTATATCTTCGGGAATGAAGGGCTGTTCCAGTTGGCTCTTGTCTTCCTGTTGTCTACCAGCCTTCTGTTCATACCGTTCTGGGTGCATATTTCAAAACGTATCGGTAAACGTGCCTGCTATATGATCGGTATGGCGATCATGGGGTGTGGAGTCATGGTTTTCTCACTTCTGGGAGAGACTATTGGACCCGTTGCAGCAATTGTGGTCATGGCACTTGCCGGAGTAGGTCTCTCAACGCACTATGTGATGCCCCATGCAATTCTTCCAGACGTAGTTGAACACGATGCCATTCATCATGGAAACATAAGAAGAGAGGGTGTGTTTTCCAGTCTCTGGACGTTCTCCAGTAAAATTGGACAAGCAGTCGCGCTAGCGCTGAATGGATGGATTCTCGCACTCTTCGCCTACACGCCAAATGAGACCAGTGAGCTCGCCTCGATCGGTATAAAGCTCCTCTGTGGCCCCATTCCTCTTCTCTGGTACATCCTCGGAATCATCATCCTTCGACACTACCCGATAGACAGTGCTTATTATGAACGGATGATGGAGCAGCGGGAGCAGATGCATGGCTAAGCGCTCCGAACGTATCATGCATATTCCCCGTGCGTCCGAAGGGAGGGGATTCGTTGCTCCCCGCTATTCTGCTGGGACACGTCGTTTCATGATCCTCGTTGGAGGCTGGTATCTCAGGCTCTTTGAAGGAGTACGCAACGTTAGCCTACACAATGAGAGTACTCTTATCGAGGAACTGGAACAGTTCTACCGGAATGACCACCGTCTGATCATCGCGTTTCGTCATGCAGCGAAGGAGGATGCTCCTGTCATGATGTATGCGCTGAATCGGAAACTGCATCGATTGATCCGAAAACGGAACAGAAACAAGCTAAGACACGAGAGAATCATAGCCCATGCTCGGTTTCTCTATGGGAGCGATGTACTCGAGTGGGCCGGAAAGATGGCTGCCTGGCTCTTTCCCAAGATCGGCTGTGTACCGGTTCAAAACAGAGGAAGCAACCGTCAAGGGCTCACTATTCTCCGAAAAGAGATGCGTGAGGGCACATTTCCGATCGCACTGGCTCCCGAGGCGCAAGTCACCTACCATATGTATCGGTGCAGCACTGTCGCTCCTGGAATCGGTTCTTTAGCTGTCTGGGGGGCTGAAAGCGCGAAGGATGTCACGGTCGTACCGATTGCCATCGGCTACCGACATGCCGAAGATCCTGAACAGTGCATTCGATCACTACTTCGTCGCTGGGAACAGCAGACAGGCTTGTCACTCGAAGGCAGGGACAAGAGGCCCATACTCGAACTCTTGGGTTTGGCAACCACATTGACTGTCGATCTGCTCGAGACAGTGTATACTCCCTCTAGAGAACCACTTGCACACGAACCGACTCTGCGGGAACGAATAGTCGCTGTGTGCGAGGTAGCGTTGACCAAGGCAGAGACACTCGCGGGAATCGAAAGCGAAGGCTCATTGCTCGATCGGGTATTCAGATTACGGTATCTCGGAGTAGAGGCGGTACATCCAGAACAGTACGATCCCAGCTCATTGCCTCCGTTGGGACGTAGTGTTGCCGACATGTATGCCCTAGAGGCCCACGTATACCTCAGACATGCGCAGGTAGTGGATGTACTCGAATATATCGATCCGAGCTACATAGCTCCTCCCTGCACAGCTGGCAGGGCTTGTGAATACGCACTCAACCTGCTCGATGTAGTGAATCGAATGGAAGGAGGTAATATCAACACCCGGTACTCTCCCCGAGGGAAGGATTCAATGGTCCATATCGGAACACCATTGCGACTCTCCCAGGTACTGAACACGGCACCGAGCAGCACAAGAAAGAGACAGCTGAAATCCATTATGGACTCCGTACACACTTCGTTAGACACCACCAGCAAGGAGATGGAGAGTCACTGGGAACATACAACGTTCGACTCGTGAACACACAACAGGAGGAGACACGCTCCTCCTGTTGCATTACCAGAGACTGGGTTTACAATATGAAGTATGTCACGCCTACATGGGCACTCGCTGAATTATTATCACCTCTGCTGAAACCAACCTGTCCTCCTACGTATAGTCTCAGATTGTCTACGAACTCAATCTCAGCATCTCCAAATACCCAGAACCTATAGTCGTAAGATGCCCCAGAGAGGAACCCTTCGTCGGCTAGGTACAGATTATTCAAATAGAGTTCGGGGCTCAAGCCTCCATGCAACATGAACCGGTCTCCGACATAGCTCAAGGAGATGGAACCATATCCACTAGCCGCAAGACTCATCTCCTCGGAATCTACCCAGTAGGATACATTCGGCAGTTGTGCAACAAGATTGACTTGCATCCAGATTCGATCATAAAGCTCGGCACCACCGACGATTCTTCCGACTAGGGCTCCATGTGCACGTGTCCGGATATCGGCATCCTCAAGGAGATTGGAAAGCTCAGCTCCGGCATCGAGTCCGAACCCAATTCTAAACCCGTCATAGTATGGGTAGTAAGGATCTGCAGTCCACGTCTCGGTCGCCTTGTCGAACGGATACCAATACGCCCTTAGCGTATTGTCCATGATTGTAGTGTCGTAAAATGTATTCTTGAAAAACCTTGTCTCCAATCCTACATTGATAATCGAATCGTAATTGGGAATTCCTATTCTGTAGTACAGCTCTGAATACAGCTCAGGAAACAGGGTATTGAAGTCGGCTCCAATCTCATACGGAGCGCCTAGCTGCATATGCCCGTACAATCCAGGAGAGGCCCAGTCCCCATATAAGTAGTTCGCATAAGGAATCAAGGATACATCCAGGTTCTCTGGATCGCGAACGTCGAACAGATCATATACGTTGGATTCGAAACCAACATACGCTGTCTGATTGAAAGCAGCAATGGATCCTACAGTCAGCAGGAACAGCAGCGCCACCACCAGTAATTTCTTCATGTTTCCTCCCTTCGACTCCGACCGTAGAGAAGGAGCCCAACGAATATCTATCTTTACAAGATAATCGTATCACGATTGATACCATCTTGCACTAAAATATTCACACAAGGAGCTCCCAGAGTGAGTGATGTAACCAGAAAAATCACATCTGCTGTTGTGCCTTCTGGTGGGCATCCCAAGCTGCCTTCATCTCCAACTTTCGATTCTCCACTGTCCTGTTCCCACTATGGCGCCACACCTCATCTATCAGTTCGAGAGCCTCTTCGATACGACCGAACGATTCGAGAATGAGTGCTGCATTGTAGCCGGATGGGACATGCTTGGACGCTTTCCATTCATTCAAGAATCCATCGAGAGCTACCTGTAGACTCCCCTCCTTCGCCTCAAGGAACGCAGATTCTACTCTGGGGTTCTCGGGCTTGTTATCCATAAGAGCGACAGACTTGGTAACCCAGCGAGGAGCTACCATCTGAGCGAATGACCGAGAGAACTCCTCCACCATCGGGGTCAACCACGCATAGAGATTCGGAGCCTCTTTCGCACCCTTGGAGTCTGGTTCGATACGATAGCTTCGCTCTTGTCCGTTCGAGAAGGTCTTCAGGACTACGGTATTTCCACTCTCAGTGTCCCTCACAACAAAATCGACCGATATCGAAACCTTTTGCATGATATAGTGTCGCAACTCCTTCACAACTGTCGGCTCTCCTCCCTCTACTGCAGGGGGAATGGTGACAGTATCTTCTTGTCCATACATATACTCTTCAACTTTCAGATCGGTGATATGAAGTGAAAGCAAGCCATCGTATCCCCGCTCTTTGAAGCGACTGAGGTTGGTTCCTACATCGTCAGAGGCTGGTGGGGTCAGCAGGTTGAAATAATCGGTACGGGACATGTCGTTGACAACACGTGTTGTCAAATGTTGAGCGATTTGCCGTTCTACGCCATAGGAGAAACCTGATGCCACTTTATAGGGAGCAGTTCCACTCATATCTCGAATTATGGAGTCAGGACTCGTAGTTGCGGTGAACCTGTACGGCTCTGCCGTGACAATCGCCAGGTTCTTGTATGAAGCTAGATTGATTTCTGCAGGAACCATATACCTCATCGATACTGTGGTCGCACATCCTGTGACTACAAAAGCGATAAGCACCAGAAGTGCGAATGCTCCTACCCGAAAAATTCCTCTCCTCATAGACCCTCCCCTTCAGACACTGTTTCAGCCTGAATCTCTTTTTTCTCATAGTATGCCCATTTGCCTCTACAGCGTACCTTTCATATCCAACATGTGCAAGAATTTTTGTCAATTATTTTGACATAGAATGTGCTTATAGACACCTTATGGGGTACCCAGCAGAGAACGGTCATAGGGAGGCAAGGAGATTATTGTATAATCTTTGAAAGAGTCATATAGTTATTCGAATGAAAAGTATCCATCCTATCGCATTCATTCCCATCGTGCTGTGGTCATCTGCATTCATCGGTGTAAAAAGCGGACTAGAATATGCGACCCCGCTCGCTTTCGCGGGTATCAGATTCGCCTTGGCAGGAGTTCTTCTAGCTCTCGTGATCCGAGACTTCAAAGGAATCGTTCGCCATACCAAGGATCATTGGCCTTTAGTACTGAAAACATCCGTATTGCAGACTTCACTGTTCTATGCACTCTACTACTATGGCATAGATCAGGTCCCCGCCTCGATTGCAGCAATTATTGTTGGAGCTATTCCCCTTTTCTCTGCCATTACGGCACACCTGTTTCTTGGAAACGAACCCCTCACCGGGAAGAAAATCGTGAGCCTTATCGCAGCGATTGGCGGTATTGTACTGATCAGTCTGAGCAGAAACCCCTTGACCGATACAGGGAAGATGCAGGTGTTGGGCATTGCGTTACTACTCATAGCGGCTATCAGTGAGTCATTGCTTCAGGTAGTATTGAAGAAGAATCGTGTCCCGTATGATCCAATGAAACTGAATGCAGCGCAGATTTTCATTGGAGGAACGACGCTCTTTCTCATCTCCATCCCTGTTGAGGGAGTCATGGATTTCAACCTTCCCACATCGTTCTATCTCAGTCTCCTCTATCTCAGTTTCATATCTGCAACAGGTTTTTCCATCTGGTATGGTCTCATCCAGAAACCTGAGGTGCGTGTTTCCGATCTGAATATGCTAAAATTCCTCAACCCTGCATTAGGTGCAGGGTTGAGTTGGATCGTGATGGCAAATGACTCTCCCGACATCTACAGCGTCATCGGGATGATCATCATCTCAGTTTCAGTACTCTTCTTCTATTCGAAGCGTCGGTACCGTTCTGGCAAATGATTCTTATTACTTAGCGAGAGGATTCCGCTCGTTCCACAGTTTCCAAGGTTTGTAGGTCCAATCCTGCATCATGACAAGCAAGTGGGTATCGTTCGGTTTGATGTCCTCATACCTAAAGCTGTTCAGCTTGTATTCATCGTCTTTTCGTTGCAGATCGTCATTCTTGATATACGCGTACTCCTGCAGTTCATAATACAATTTGTATGAACCGAGAGAGGCAACTGCTCCTGGCTTAATAGTGATCTGGACGGGCTCTGGCAATGCCAGTTCTTGTATTTCTATGAATTCATCCGATCTCTGTCCGTCGAACTTCAGATCCTTGATTGGTGAATTCATGAAATTGTGATGCGTCATCCACAGGTAGCGGAAGCCTTTGAGCGTGTACGTTCCAGCGGGAATGTTTGCGCTGTGATAGATGAGTCCAGCGGAAGTAAGTCCTTCAATATGGTTGAAGAATACCTCATTTCCCGCCTGATCAACGACTATCGGGTAGAAGCCACGACGATAGTTTACTTCTATCAGACTGTCACTTCTTGTTCCCTCTTCATCCCATGTGAAGGCGATCAGCTCTACGAACAAGAGGGAAGAATCCTGAGAGACTGGTGGATCGACCTCCAAGCCGAACATACCAGCTAACATCGAAGCACATGAAGTCATGGTGAGAGCCACCAGCACAATCAGTGTGATGATTGCCACCTGTTTTAGTGAACGTTTTTTTTCGGGCATACGCATCCCCCTTTCTGTGTTGTATTCACACAATACACGCGAAAAGAGGTGAATGCAATTAATTTATCCATTATTTACACCTGAACATGACTTCTAGTGTTTCTTTTTCATGTTCAGTGACTAATCAACGGTATTTCAGCAAGTCGCTCTCTGCATAGGTAACAGAGAGCATCGATTCCTGCCGAAATATTAGGTAAGGTCTGGTTACGATAGCACCTACCGACTCGAGTCGAGATATCCTGCAGAGATCAACTGATTCCTCAAGCCTTCAATCTGCTTTGCAGTGGATGGTTTGCTCGGCAAAATGGGATTTCCAAGCTGCAAATCCAAAAGATTCCCGTAATCCTTCGTTGCAACGGGAAAACTCGATCTGTCCATCTGCTGCCTGATAGGATTCAAACGATATTGGGCTGCGAGTGAGCCGGCATGATCGCCCGAAACATAAAAATCGTAAATGGAACACACTAACTCAGGGAGAAAATTCGCCGTGGTACATACCGCTCCCACAGTTCCAACAGTGAGCCCAGCATAGATGAGCGTATCCTTACCACACATCACCCGAAATCCAACATCACGATTTCGCCTGATGAATTCCATAGTCTGGGTAAGGTCTCCACTTGAATCCTTCATACCCACTAGGTTATTCACGGTGTGAGCCAACTCCTCTACTGTGTCCTGACTGATCCCGTATCCAGTGCGACCGGGGTTATTGTACAAGAGCACAGGAAGATCGGAGACAGCTTGTGCAATGGTACGAAAATGGGTTTTCAATTCATCTTCGCTCGGTTTCAGGAACATAGGCTGCAATATGGAAATACCATCTGCACCAAGGCGTGCTCCCATCTGAACGAGCTTGACACAGGTGCTGGTACGAATAGCACCAACACCCATGTAGACAGGAACTCTACCACGTACCTGATCGAGAATGATCCGTAGCACCGCCTCCATTTCCGACTCATCGAACATGTAGAATTCACCGTTGGACCCAAACGCCAAGATGCCCGATATTCCCCGGTCGATCATGAAATCGATATGGCGGCGTAATGCAGTCTCATCGACCTTCTCGTCCGGAGTAACCGGTGTGACTATTGGTGGGATAATTCCTTTGATGAAATCGGTGTTCATGATCATTCCTCCGTAGTAGATTATTTGCCGATCTTGGTTCCGGAAACCTTGGCATAGTACTGAGCGAGACCGCTGTGATCATCCTGGCCGTGCCCATCGGCATGGAGTGTCTCCATCATCTCTCGCACCAGAGCAGTCAAAGGAAGAGGAGAGCCGACTCCATGACCGGTATCGAGTGCATTGGCTAGATCCTTGATGTGAAGATCGATCTTGAATCCCGGTTTGAAATTACTCTCGATCATCATGGGAGCCTTCGCATTCATGACAGTCGAACCTGCAAGTCCACCCTTGATCGCATCGAATACGAGCTCAGGATCCACGCCAGCTTTCTTGACAAGGGTAAAGGCTTCCGAGACAGCTGCAATGTTGAGTCCTACAATGATCTGATTTGCCAACTTAGTGGTATTTCCAGCTCCAATCTCACCACAATGGACAGCTGAAGCACCCATTATGAGCAGAATATCCTTAACCTCTTCGAATAGGGACTTATCGCCACCGACCATGATTGCCAGAGTTCCATCGATGGCCTTGGGTTCTCCACCCGAGACTGGAGCATCGAGCATCTGCACTCCCCTTTCGGCGCAAGCTTTGGCAATCTCCTGACTGGCCAATGGTGCAATCGAGCTCATGTCAACGAGCTTCAACCCCTCTTTGGCACCTTCTAGCACTCCGTTTTCACCCATGACAACGGTTTTCACATGGGGGCTGTTCGGGAGCATGGTGATCACCAGAGGGACCTGTGATGCAACGTCTGCAGATGAGGAACCTGCCTTCGCTCCAGCGGAAACCAATTCATCAACATTCGCCTTCATGATATCGAAGACGACAACATCATGTCCTGCTTTCAAAAGATTCTTTGCCATGGGCTTTCCCATGATTCCTAATCCGATAAATCCAATCTTCATGTCTATACTCCT
>CAYYOL010000020.1:0-37927 GCA_964473245.1 uncultured Spirochaetaceae bacterium | reverse complement strand
CGCTCCGGCTCCAGCACCAGCAGAGGACAAAGTTGTTTTCCGTATTGGAAACGGCGCTGAACCAGAAAGCCTCGATCCTCACCAGATTCAGGGTGTTCCAGAACACAGAATCTATGAGACCATTTTCGAAGGCTTGATCATCTACGATCCAGAGACTGCAGAAGGTATTCCTGGATTGGCGGAAAGCTGGACCGTGAGCGAAGACGGCACTCAGTACACATTCACACTTCGTGATGCAGTATGGAGCGACGGTGTTCCTATCACAGCCCAGAGCTTCGTGGATTCCTGGCTCCGTGCACTCGCTCCTGAAACAGCAAGTCCCTATGCTTGGTTCCCAGCTATGTTCCTCGTAGGTGCCGATGAATACAACAGCGGTAACGCAGGACCCGAGGCTGTCGGAATTCGTGCACTGGATGATAAGACCTTCCAGATGGATCTGATCGGACCACTTCCCTATGCAATCGGAGCATTGGCTCACTACTCGTTCGCAGTGGTGCCCCTCCATGCCATCGAAGAGCATGGCGATGCCTGGACCAGACCGGAAAACTTTGTTGGTAACGGTCCCTATGTCCTTTCAGAGTGGGCTCCCCAGTCTCATATCAAGGCTGTACCCAACCCCATGTACTGGGATGCCGATGCCGTACAGTTGGATGAGGTCATTTTCTACCCGATCGACGACAACAACACAGCTCATAACATGTATCTGAACGGCGAGATCGACTGGTCCACAAACGTTCCACCAGATCAGGTTGAAGCTGCTTCACTGCGCCGTGACTACCACCGCGCACCACAGCTGGCTACCTACTACTATGTCTTCCAGACCGAAAATTCGCCATTTGACGATGCTCGTGTCAGAAGAGCGCTCTCACTCGCATTCGATCGCCAGGCACTGGTCGATCAGGTAACCCGTGGCGGAGAGATTCCCGCATTGGGAATCGTTCCCGAAATGGCTGGATACCCAAGCCTTGGCGAACCGGTCTTGGATGTCGCTCAGGCAAGAGCATTGCTCGCAGAAGCTGGTTATCCGAATGGTGTCGGCTGGCCTGAGACCACGATCCTCTACAACACCGACGAACGACATAAAGCCGTCGCCGAGTACTTGCAGCAGGAGTGGAAGAACAACCTGAATATCGACATCGAACTCGAGAATCAGGAGTGGGCAACCTACCTCTCCAGCAGAAACGCTGGTGACTTCCAGGTCGCACGTGCAGGATGGGTCGGTGACTATCAGGATCCGAACACATTCCTCGACATGTTCATCACTGGTGCCGGTATGAACGGTGGTAAGTATTCGAACGAAGTCTATGACCTGCTGATTCGTGAAGCTGCTGCAATGAGCGGCGCCGATCGTCTCGAAGTGCTCATGACTGCAGAAGACATCCTTGTCAATGAAGACCAGGCTGTCATGCCGATCTACTACTACACCACGAACAACATGATCGACACCAACAAGTGGGGCGGTTGGCATGCAAATACCATGGACTACCACCCGACCAAGGATATCTACCTCAAGTAGATCAACTTGAACACTACAACTGGCTCCCGGCACCTGCCGGGAGCTTTTTCGTACTACCCTCTGTATCGACACTCGAACAGCATTTGCGGTATAGTCCCCACATGGACATACTTCTCGAGCCTACGCATGTATCGGGGACCATAGCCGTTCCTGCATCGAAATCGCAGACCATCAGAGCGCTGCTGCTGGCCACTTTCGCAGGTGGAACGAGTATCATCCGCAACCCGCTCGACTCGCAGGATACCCGCTCCTGTATTGCAGTCTGCCGAGCTTTTGGAGCAGATATTCGATTCGATGAGCATGGCTCAGTCATCCTTCATGCTCCAGAATCCTTTCCTCAAGCGGTATCTGTCGATTGCGGGAATTCGGGAACCACGCTCTACCTCGCCATGGGATTGGCTGCAACTACCGGTAGTGCTGTAACATTCACCGGAGATGCACAACTGCAGAGCCGACCGGTGGATCCGTTGTTGCAGGCTCTTGTCGATCTTGGTGCAACCGTGACATACCCCGGAAAGCACAGGAGAGCTGGATACCCGCCGTTTACCATCACCGGACCATTGACAGGAGGCTCGACCTCCATCATCTGTCACTCGAGCCAATATCTCTCCTCACTGCTGCTCGGTTGCCCACTGGCTGAACAGGATACCCAGATAGCAGTCCCATTGCTGAACGAACGCCCCTATGTACATATGACCCGATCCTGGCTAGACATGCAGCACATAGCCTACCAGACCGATAGTCATATGAGCACGTTCACCATCTACGGCAGACAGCGATACAAGCCCTTCGAGACGACGGTCCAGGGAGACTACTCGTCTGCATCGTTCTTCATCTGTGCAGCGGCAATCGCGGGTGGGTGTGTCACGCTACAGGGTCTCGATCCGAACGATCCGCAAGGAGACAAGGAGATCCTGTCCATTGTACAACGCATGGGGTGCACAGTCCGGTGGAGAGACACGTTCACCGTGACAGTCTGCGGCCCTGGTCGGGGGAACCTCCATGCAGGAACATTCGACTTGAACGCTATTCCCGATGCCCTTCCGATCCTAGCCGTCACGGCCTGCTATGCGCAAGGGACTACCACGCTCGGCAATGTGCCACAGGCGCGAATAAAAGAGACCGATAGAATCGCGGTCATGCGAGAGAACCTACTTGCCTGTGGAGCCGACGTCGAGGAGAGAGCAGATGCTCTGATCATCCATGGTACGGGAAACCTTCCAGGGGGGCAGTGCAACGGATACGACGATCATCGCATCATCATGGCCATGGCCATAGCATCCTTGGGCTCCGACCACCCTATACATATCACCGGAATCGATGCGGTTGAAGTGACATTCCCCACGTTCTTCACCCTCCTCGCCACCCTATCGGAACATAACAGAGAGGACTCACTATGAGACAATACGACCTGAGAAGCGACACGATCACCAAACCGACCGATCCCATGAGAAAAGCCATGGCACATGCCGAAGTCGGAGACGATGTCTATCACGAAGACCCTACTGTAAATCGCTTGGAGGAGATCTCAGCCGATATACTCGGAAAAGAGGCTGCACTGTTTGTCAGCTCTGGGTCCATGGGAAACCTCATTCCACTCTTCGTTCAAGCAGGGAGAGGAAGCGAGGTACTGACGCATGCGAACAGTCACATAGTCCAGCACGAAGTGGGAGCTGTCGCAGCGATTGCCGGAGTGTTGCCGATTGGCATCGATGCTCCACGCGGCATCCTTACCGCAGAACTGTTGGAACCACGTATCAAGCCGCTATCCTACGATCTGGCACGTACGGCAATGATCGAGGTCGAGAATACGATCGGAGGAATCTGCTATCCACTCGAGACTCTCCAGAAGATAGGTAGCCTGGCACACCGGCACCACCTCGTGGTTCATATGGATGGGGCACGTCTCTGGAATGCTGCGGTTGCCACCGGCGTTGCAGCCTCCACTATTGCTCACGAGGCAGATACCGTAACCTGCTGCCTCTCCAAAGGTCTCGGTGCACCGGTTGGAAGTGTACTCTGTGGATCGAAACAATTCATTGCACAAGCCCGGGCGATTCGGAAAATGCTCGGTGGCGGCATGAGGCAGACAGGAGTGCTTGCTGCAGCTGGGATATATGCATTGGAGCATCATATGCACAGACTTGCAGATGACCATGCCAGAGCCAAGCGTATAGCCGAAACCCTGGAGACTATCGAATGGGCCCATATTGAAGTGGCCGACGTCGAGACGAATATCATATTCTTCTCAGTCCCTGGAGTCCCAGCCCACCGAGTTGTGCAGACATTCGCCTCACATGGTATACTCTGTTCAGGGGAGGGCGAGACCATCAGGCTCGTCACCAATCTCGACTTTACCGATGAAGATACCGACTCGGTCTGCCGTGAGCTGCAACGGATCGAGCTCAAGGAGTTCAACCAATGAGATCGACACTCTGTTGGTTCAGTGGAACTGGAAACTCAAAGACAGTCGCACTGGATATCGCTCGGAGTCTTCCGTTCGACCATGTAGGCTCCATGGAGGAGCTCGCTCAGCGACCAGAACCACTGGAGGAGACCCGGGTCCTCGGACTGGTCTTCCCGATCTATTTCTTCGGACCTCCCGAGACTGTACGACGATTCATTCTCGAGACACTGGGAAGTGCAGATCTGGATCTCGACTATCTATTCATTGTATTCACCCATGGTGGCATGCCAATCTACGGAGCGAGTATGACAGACCGCCTCCTGGCCGATGCCGGGTATGCGGCAAGCTACGTGACTGGGATCTCGATGGTAGATACCTATATTCCCCTCTTCCGCATGCCAAGCGAACACCAGAAGAGGCGGGCACATGCCAAAATCGCCCGCCGTTTAACCACAGTTATCCAGCAACTGGGTGAACAACAGATGCAAGTGGCGACCCGTCTACCGTTTTCACGACTGTATCAGACCATATGGGAACGGTTGCTCCGTGCAAGAGGAGCAAAGGACAAGCAGTTCGTGGTCACAGATGCCTGCACCGGGTGTGGCATCTGTGCACACGTATGCCCAGTCGAAAATATTGTCATAGCATCGGCAAGACCACAGTTCCAGCATCGGTGCGAGCAGTGTTTCGCCTGCTATCATCGATGTCCGGAACATGCGATTGAACGTTCGCCACGTCCACTGCGTGGCTATAGCTGGTACATCCCACCAAAGACATTCATTGGAGAGGAGTCGTAGGAAGATGTTTGATTTCACCACAGCAGTTGACCGTTCCGGAACCCTTTCGGTCAAATGGAACCAGGATGCCATACGCAGCATTTGCGGAAATCCCGATGCAGGTCCCTTCTGGGTTGCCGATATGGATTTCACAGCTCCACCCTCTGTGATCGAGGCACTCTCTGCGCAGGTCAGTCACGGCGTTCTCGGTTATCCAGCCTTCTCACAGGTCCAGTCGACCTTCGCAACATGGGCAGAGCGGAGACACGCATGGAGCGTGAATCCGCAGGATGTGATCGTCTCACCAGGCATGCTCGCCTCGATAGCGGCTCTGGTAGAACTCGAGAGCTCTGTCGGAGATACTATTATCCTCCCCATGCCAGCCTACCAACCGTTCGTGCACATCATTCGCGACCTCGGTCGTACCATATGCGAATGGCCCATGCGATACGACAGAGAACGACACCACTTCACGCTCGACCTACCCCTACTGGCTGAACTGGCGCAGCAGGAGAAAACTGGGATACTCCTGTTCTGCTCACCTCATAATCCAACTGGTCGCGTCTTCACTAAGGAAGAACTCACCGCAGTAGCCGAGATTGCTGCTGAACACAGAATCACGGTAATCAGCGATGAGATTCACGCAGACCTCACGCTCCCGGGGCACACCCATATCCCGTTCGACCTGCTCGCACGAGAGTACGGAATAACCTGCGCCACCTGCATGGCTCCATCGAAGACATTCAATATCGCGGGGGAACACTTCTCCACTGTAGTCTGTGCGAACGGAGACCTCACCAAGCGGCTGCAGCACCGGTTCAAAGCGCTCCATCTTTCACCCGATATTCTCGCGACCGTAACCGCACTTGGAGCTTATGAGGGGGGATATGAGTGGCTTGCATCGCTGCAAGATCATCTTGCTTCGAATATCGATTTGATTACCCGAAACCTTGAACAGAGTGCTTCTAATATGCATTTTGTCACTCCCGAGGCATCGTTCATCGGATTGATCGATTGCTCGGAAATCTATGACAGGGTCGAAGCAGACGCTCTGAACCATCCACAGCTCTACGATCGACTACAGAGCCCCGCTGGAGGTCTGCTCTCACGATTCTTCGGTCAACGCGCATCGGTTGCCATGAACGATGGAACCTGGTTCGGATCACACTATGGACAGTTTGTTCGGTTCAACTATGGGACAAGTCGAGAGGCGGTCGCACAGGCTATCGAATCGCTCATAGCTGCTGCCAAGGGCTTACCCTACCCAACGCTCACTTCCCACTGATCGCAGGTAGCAGACCGTGGACCATACAGGCAATCCGTACAACCGTTTTGCAGCCTCCCGGTACCACGAGAGTTGCATTTCATGTTCCTGTTCGAGTCGGAATGCATCGGTCTTGAAATCCACGATTTTCACACAGGTCTCATATCGGATAAGAAGATCGATCGAACCGTTCACGAGCAGAGGTTTGCCCATGTCATCTACCTGCTCTTCCCGCAGAGAGAATCGGATTTCACTCTCGATTGAAACGGGACGCTCGAGCAGGAGTTGATGAAACAGTGCCGACTCGAAGAAGTTCCGAGCAAGCAAGCGTGTCGACTGTTCCAGCGTCTCAAGATCCCTCCCACTCAAATCTGCTCGTGTAAACTCTTTCGGCATGGTCAGTCGAGCATCTTCAGAAGAGAGTGTGCAACCGCTCTGTTGTCCAGTTGCACTTGGGAGGGCCCGTTCGATCAGAGCATGGACCCACGTGCCGAAGGACGAAGCAAGCTCCTGTTCGGCAATCAGAGGATCGGCAGGAATCTCGGGCAATCGTTTCGGGTGTAGCCCCTCAGTGGTACCATCGGATATCTCTGATACAAGTGAAGTCACCGAAACGCTATCGGAAGAGACGATTCTAGGCGGGGCGGGGTCGGCATAGAGCGGAAGCATGGCTGCAAGACGATTACGGATCCGCTTCCTTGGAACCGATGCACGGAGAACCTCAATGGGAGCATCTTCGATACTGTGCACGCTCCAAAGGTGCCCGCAAGTAGCAGTATCCTCAAGCAGGCGTGTATTGGATAGAAAGAGGGCGAGAAAATTCTTCTCTACTGCCTTCTCTGTCATATTCTTCGCATTCTCGCACCCCGAAAGGACCAAGTGGGTCTTAGCTCGCGTAAGTGCGACATACAACAGCCGCCTCATCTCAGCACTCTCCTTGGCTGCAAGGAGATCCTTCTCTGAATCGTAGAAAAGGTTCACGGTCTTTTTATATCGACGCATATGTCGGGGAACAATGAGTCGCATCCCTGCCACATTCACAGTGTGCCACAAGGGTGTTCGGTTGTTTCCCGGGCCACTGCCCATATTCGCCAGTATGACAATCGGAAATTCGAGCCCCTTCGACTTGTGCACAGTCATGATCTGTACCCCATTGATCCCATCTCTCAATGGTTCGACTCCTTCGAGCTTCTGGTTCTGTCCGAGTCGCGGTCGCACAAAATCGAGAAATGCCGGCAGTCCCTTCTCCTGTTCATCGTATTGCATGGCAAGCTCACAGAGGAAGTCAAAGTGCTCGAGATAGACATGATAGAGCGGATCACTGAGCAAGTAGTATCGATACCCTCCAGCATACCAGATGTGCATAAGCAGGGTTGCTATCGACTCACTTTGAGCCATCTCCAACAACTCCCGATAGAGGTTGCAGCAGAAAAGATACTTCTCTGCATCCTCGGGGTGGCACACCCCTTCGGGGAGGGGAGAGAACACCTGCAGTTGCTCGCGCTCCATGGTACGGAGAATCTGCACGATGGCATCGTCCGACATCCGGCACAGCGGACTCCTGAGAACGGCGGTGAAAGCCAATCGATCCTGGCCGAAGATAAGCAACTGGAGCATACTGTACAAATCGTTCGCGGGAGCTTCGAGAAAGAGCGATTGCACTGCAGACAACACATAGGGAATTCCGGCAAGACGAAGAGCTTTTTCGTAGTGGAGTTGGTTCGAACTTGTCCGGAACAATATGGCGATATCGCTGTAGGAAGGTCGACGGGTACCCTCTTGCTGATCGGCTATGAGGTAGTCATCCGACTTCACCATGGTGTCTATCAACTGAGAAATCGCATAGGCTTCGGCTTGGACATCGTCCACTGCATCGATGGTCTCTCCTGCATCATCTCCGGAGTTATCTTCATCTGCCGTCTCCGCGGGATCTCGATCTTTCCGCTCCTTGAAGTAAAACGATACGTTTGGCTGCACCAGCTCATTCGCAGATCGTGCTTTCAGAGATTCGAATCGCGCCTCAAACGGATGCGAGGGACTGCCCATGATGGACTCAAAGGTGGTATTGAATACAGTTATGAGCTCTGGTTCACTCCGATAGTTGTGTTCAAGACGGATCGATGGCTCTCCGGTGGCCTTCTCCATCTCTTGTCCGATCTCTTTGAACACAGTCACATCCGCCCCACGAAATCGGTAGATCGACTGTTTTTCATCGCCCACGAAGAAGAGCTTGTCCGAAGTGAGATCTGTTGCCGAGGGAACTGCCTCGGCTAGCCGGTCGAGGCGCTCCGAAACAAGGTAGACCAGATCCTTCTGCAGCTGATTCGTGTCCTGGAACTCATCTACCATGACGTAACGAAATTTTCGTTTATAGTGATTCCGGACCACTGGGTTGTGAATCAAAATATCGCGTGCCATATGGGCTATGTCGTTGAATGTGAGCACCCCACGCTCCCGCTTGGTAGCAAGATAGATATCTCGGAATCGTGAGAGCACTGCATACATGGGCTCCAGTTGAAAAGCGTCTCTGAGAGCTGCACACGACTTCTCCACAATCGGATAAATCTCACGAATTTCCGCTATAACCTCGTTGCACAGCTCGACATGAGCCTGTTTCCCAGTACATTTTCTCACTTTGAAGGCCTCAATGCAGGAGAGGCTCTCTTCCGGGTCGCTACAGGTGACAAGCAGGTGTTCCTTCTCGATCAGCACTCGTGCCTGCATCTGATTCTTCTCGAATGTCTTGCCCGATCCGGTCATCTCCACCAACTGCCGAGCACACGAAAGCAGAAGAGCGAGGTTCGCATCATAGGCTTGCCTTACCAGCTCTCCCACTGCATTCGCCTGGTCGAAGGCATTGAATGTACTTGCAGGATGAAACTCCTGCTCAGCAAGTCGTACCAGAAAGTCGTGCACCAACTCGTCCGGACCATAGAGCGAAGCGAGAAAGTCGAGCCCTGTGTGGCCTTCCATCTCACTCAGTAGCCGATAGACACATTCGGCAGCCATCTCTTTGTTTGCCTCTTCATCTGTCACATAATCGGGTCCAATACCATAGCGTGTCGGGTCAGATGCGACGATTCGGTTGCAGAACGCATCGATCGTGGTGATGGTGGCATCGGGGAAACGGCTTATCTCAAGTCGGATATCGGGATCGTCCTGATACTCGTGCAGCTTCATCCGAATACGTTCGAACATCTCCGCTGCCGCCGCTCGACTGAACGTGAGTGTGAGAATCTCATCGACATGTGCCTGCCCGAGAGCAACGAGACGGAGAAATCGGTATGAGAGCACCGTGGTCTTCCCAGATCCCGCTCCTGCGGTCACCACACAGTTTGTATCTCTGAATACCGCTTCACGCTGCCTGGAATCGAGATCCTTCACTATCGTATCGAATGTGGCTGAAGTTATCATACGAGTGAATACCTCCTACGACAGATCTGCCGGTAATCGCAGTGGATACAGGAACGACTATCGGAGGTGACACCGACCCGTCCCTCCTTCAGGTTCGAGAGCATCGCCTCGATCCGTTTCTCGGCAATCTCTACAAGGGCATCACGCTTGTCCTGTTCACCATCGCCCCAGATGACCATATACCGCCCTTCGCCGATATTGTAGTACGCAGCAGTGGTCACCTCTGAATCTTCGGCTGCCCCGGAACGCTCTCTGATCAGTTTCGCATAGATCGGAAGCTGGTTCGAAGGTACCGACCCATGCTCGGGATCGTAATCCTTCTTTCGGTCCGAGATCGACTTTTTGTAGTCAACAACCGCATACCTTTTCGTACCGTGCTCATCTACATATTGGAGAATTCTATCTATCCGGCCTTCAAGCGTGTACCCGAGTTCGGTATAGACATTGTGCTGCTTAGCTTCGAAACCGACACTCGCATAGCCATCGAAAAGTTTCGCCTCGGCTCCTATGATGGCGAGCATGTCGGTGGCATACCGTTCAATGATATATCGCATGGTGGTTGGCGTGGGAGCCTGGGGCAATCGGGCAAATCGTGCGAACTCCCGGTCCACGATTGCCCTGAGCACCTCCGTATAGGTCTTGTCCAGGTCGGATCGGAATACAGGAGATAGTTTCATGATCTCCTGGAAGAACTCCTCATAGATTGTGTGCATGCAGGTACCAAGAACTCTATGATCGATCTGCTGAACCTCGTATTCGACCCGATCGATGGTGAACAGATACGCTGCAATCCACTTCATGGGACACGAGGAGAACGTATCGAGCTGTGTGCTCGAGATACGAACCGTACCATCCTCCTGCCGAAATTCATCGATGAGCGGAAGGGTGGGAGCCTCCTCGGCGAAATCGAGTCTGGGATGGACGAAGGCACTCATCCTTGCCCGTTCAAACCACGATGCATGTCGATGTGTCGCACGCCAAAGCCGTGGGTCCGAGGCTGCCCAGGCTCCCAGTTCTCGAGAGTCCGGACTGCTTTGCTCATAGGATGCTTCAACGACCGCACCCTGATTCACGAACCATGCCGGTGCGATACTGCTCGATCCGCCAAACGCCTGTTGAGAGGCGGAAAGATAGACGAAATCTCCCCCCATTCGATACAGGTCAAGCACATCGACAGTCGAGTCGCTTTCTCGATCATCGGTCCACACCGACTCCGGCATGAGAGGAAGCCCCTCTGGATTGGCCCTGATCGCCTCTTCGGTACAGCCAAGTAACAGATGGTGCCTACAGCAGACTCCCGCTGAGACGGTGTATTGATAGACAGTGATTCCCGGAGGTCTCCCTTGCGGGATATACTCTTTGCTATCAAGTAATTGCAGATAGAAGGAAAAGAGTCTTGGAGTCTTGGTGAGTCCCGTAAGCTCAATGCTTCTGTCCAACTCCTGCAACTGATCCAGACAGAAGGCCCACACCTGACCGGCAAGCATATCTTCGTTTCGGGTGCAGGGCCAACACTCGGGGCCGAGAAGGAACTCCTTGCAGGCGTAGATCGCCTTTCTCAGTGTATCGCTTTCTGCTGCCCGTGCAACAGCCATTACCAGCTGTTTCAGTTTCCCATACCACTCCAGTAGCTTTCGATCCGATTCCCTCGCAGATCGAGAGAGCGCGAAGAACCACCGGTCCTCGCTATCTTTGTCTCCGGTCATGATCGAAGGGAACTGTAGACCTCGCTGAATGAGCTCAATCTGTAGAGACCGATCCTGGAACGGATAGCGTGGATCGAGCAGGAAGGATTTCATGGACTGAAGGGAAAAATCGTGTGTGTACAGATCGAGCAAAGACTCGAGAAACGCACCTGGAGCATAGTGGAGAGGAGACCTTCCCTGTACGATGGAGAGGGGGATATCTCGTAATCGTGCCTCGTGTTCGAGATGCGCCCGCCATCTGCCAAGATCACCGACGGTGATCATGATGTCGTGCGTCGGAGTCCCTCCATCGAGTAACTGTTCGACCATCTCGAGTCGATCCCGAAGTTCCATGAGCTCGTTCGGATACCACGCAAGCGGTGAAGCGATATGCGATCCATCGATACTATAGGTCTCAATGCTATCTGGGAAGGGGTACATGGAGGAGAATTCATCCCACCCGCGACAGACCTCGGGAAACCAGATACAGAACCGGTCTTTCGTTGAAAATCCGCTGTGCTCTCGAAAATTCTCGAGTTCAGGGCGGAGATATCGCGGCTCGTACAGGCCCCTCTCACGAAGGAACGCTAGATACGCCGCCCGTATGCGCGCACAGTCATCGAGAAACGGTTTCGGTAGACGATGGTAGGCAGAACTCCGATCGGCGCGAAGCGTCTCCAACTCCTCAAGCAACGGGAGCAGTCGTCCAATCGCGCCGGCGAGATTTGCTGTGGATTCGGGATGATCCGGATACCGAAACCATTGCAACGTACTCGAGTATTCGCCCTTGGAGAGCAGGTGCAATGAAAACAGACGGCGTATTGCCGTGTTGACAGGCTGTTCAGTGCGAACTGGAAGAAACAATGCCCTGAAACGGTCCCAAGCCATGACGCGATCGAGGCGGAGCACTCCCCTGCTCCCACTTCTCACATAAGTCTCGGTCCAAAACTTCACCGCTGTTTCGGTCGGGAAGACACAGATGCAGTCGTTCTGGTCGAGTTGCTCGAATACAGCAGCACGTATCTCGGCGGCACTGGTTAACGTCATGGTGACAAGTATACCACCTTTGATGGTATACTCAAAGCCATGAAGGATCAGGAACCGTCGACAAACACTCGAGTATGTTACCGAATCGATACCGACTCGTCGTTTGGTTTGCGGCTCTCCATTTTTCAATGGGTAGCGTGCTTTCTCTTTATAGAAATCGTATGGACATTCGTCGGTGGAGCGGTGACTATGCTCTTTTTCGAGCTGACTCGCAACCGAGCATACAGTAGCGCATCATGGCTCATCTATCTCGGACAACACATGAATTTCCTGGTCCTCTTTTCGGTCATCTGGCTCTGTACACGGTATGTACTCAGGGTTCCCCTCGGCCGTTTCGTAACTGACGCCCCCCGATTCAGATGGTCTCTTTTCCGTTACGGGGCAATCGTATGGCTTGTCGGGATCGCTATCGGCACTGTGGTGACGGCACTTCTGGAACCCGAAGCGATCATGATCAACAGGACCGATTTCATCTGGGATCGACTCACACTCATGGCAATTGCACTCATATTCACTCCACTGCAATGCATAGCCGAAGAGTTGTTGTTCCGTACACTCCTCTGGAGAATGTTCTCCGGTCGAGTCCGCAAGGGATGGGTCATCGCAGGAGTCTCCGGAGTCGTGTTCACCATTGCACATCTTGCGAATGCCGAGGTTCAGACAGCCGATGTCGTATACCCCGTGCTCTTCTACTATTTCCTCACCGGAGCATTGTTCATGGAGATAAACAGGAGACACGGAGGAAGTGAAGCAGTCTTCGGTGCGCATGTAGCGAACAACATCTTCCTTGTTATGGTAATCAACTACACTGGCTCTTCGCTTGCAAGCGATCCATGGTTCATCCAGCAAAGTCCTGTACTCTGGTTAGACCTCACCATCCTCATTCTCTGTTGCCTAATCATCCTGTATGGGACCAAAAGTGTAACAGGAGAGCAATCCCGTGGTTTACCCTTACAAGGATTATCTCACAACACAAGGTAGGTTCACATGGCACGACGATCATCGAACAGGAAATCGACCGGTTCCAAGAGTAGAAGACGGCACACAAAACGGAACAGAATTCTCATACTTCTCGCGCTGCTTGTAGTTGCCTATGCGGTACTTTGGTTCGTCACACCATCGGTAGAAGAGTATTATGGCGATGGCGGACAGACCGGGGTGGTCGCCGCCCTTGAGATTCCACTGCTCGAAGATGGTGATGAGTTGATTGTGCATACCGGTTTTTCACTAGTCTACGACGAAGAACACGAGCAAGCTACATGGGTAGCCTATGAACTGACTCGAGACGAGGTGTATGGCATTCATGAACGGGCGGACAACTTCAGGGCGGATCCTTCCATAAGGACAGGTTCTGCCAGCCTCGACGATTATCGAGGATCGGGCTACGATCGTGGACACCTCATTCCTGCAGCGGATCTCCCCTGGTCAGAACAGGCCATGAGTGATTCATTCTACATGAGCAACATGAGTCCACAGGAGCCATCGTTCAACCGTGGGATCTGGGCAAGTCTCGAGGCGGTGGTGAGAAATTTCGCAGCCACCGAGGGGTCAGTCTATGTGGTCACAGGACCCGTTCTCACCGATGGCCCATACGAAACGATTGGAGACAATGAAGTCTCCATTCCCAATTATTACTACAAAGTGGTGCTCGACTATGTGGAACCAGAATTGAAGGCTATCGGATTCATTCTACCTAACGAGGGTTCTCGCGCTGATCTGACCGAATTCGCAGTCTCAGTGAACGATGTGGAAGAGATGACCGGGATCGACTTCTTCCCGCAACTTCCACCGGATCATGAGGAGGAGCTCGAGTCATCGTACGATGTCTCCCTCTGGAATTTCGATGAGTTTCGTGCCACGAAGGCCGAGCGAGCGGCATATAGCCAGGACAGCACCTCAGTCCAGATTCCACAGAGAGAGGACAACACTGTAGCAATGGTCAAAAGTGTGATCGAGCGGATCATGGTCGAGACAAAGCGAGAAGTTCGATCGCTTGTCCGGTCACTCGATATCCCACTCGTCTCCTCGCTGAGTTTCTGACCAGACGGGAAAACTTGAAAGGTCTTCACCAAATCTTTACCCTGGTGTACAAAACAGGTGGTTGACTATCCCCGATGATAAGGTGATATTTGATAGATGATAAGGAGTATGTATTCATGAAGAAGTTATCGTTACTGACCATTTTGCTGCTTGCCAGCATCGTCATTGTCTCGTGTACCGGCACAAGCGCCGAGGTCTCCGAAGAGGTCGCTGCACCGCCTGAAACGGTGGAGAGTGCCGTGATTACCGAACCGGTGGAACAGCAGATCGAATCTGAAGATACGATGGATACCGTGGTGATCGACACGTCCATGGACATCACCGCCGACGATCCGGAACTTGAGAGCAAGTTCAGTTATGTCTATGGCCATTTGCTTGGCGATGGCATTGTGAACCAGGACATCTCTCTTGATCAACGCCATTTCATTGCAGGGTCCACCGACTTCTTCAACTATGTCGAACCGAAGATCACCGAAGATCAGATCAACACACTGTTCATGCAGTACCAAAGTTACCTCGATGGAGCAATCACCGAAGAGGAGATGGAGGACATTTCCATCGATCCGGTCGGCGACATGGACACCTTTCTCGAGATGTTCAGCTACGGATACGGATATGTAGTGCAGTACAATCTCCAGAGTCAGGGAATCCTCGTCGTACTCGACAGCTACCATGATGGTATTGCAGATGCATTCAGCGGAGTTCCCTTGAACTACACAGATGAACAGATCGATGCACTCTTTATCGCATATCAGGAGAAGCTGATGGCAGACTATAGCCAGATGGTGGAAGAGTACGCTGCTCAGAACCTATCTGACGCAGAGACGTTTCTTGCAGAGAATGCACAAGAAGAGGGTGTGATCACCACCGATAGCGGACTCCAGTACATGGTGGTCTCACTCGGTGACGGTGAGCGACCGACAGAGAATGACACGGTGGAGCTGGACTACATGCTCACATTCCTCGATGGCTCTGTAGGCGACAGCTCATATAGCCGTGGTTCTACTGCAGTCTTTGAGCTGGCAAGACTCGTACCGGGATTTGCCGAAGGTGTGCAGCTCATGCCGGTAGGTAGCCATTTCCGCTTCTATGTCCACCCCAGCATCGGTTACCAGGAAGAGGGAACACAGGACATCCCACCAAACACATTACTGATTTTCGATGTGGAGCTACACGATATAGTCGAGTAGTGCGTATACCACATACCTAATTCATTCGGGAGGAGTGCCCATGACCATGATCTACAACAATATTACCGAGTTGGTGGGGAATACCCCATTGGTGGCACTCCCCCGGCTTACTGAACGGTACGAACTGAAAGCCCGTTTACTTGCGAAGCTCGAGTCGTTCAATCCTGCAGGCAGTGTCAAAGATCGGGTGGCGAAGACCATGATCGAGACTGCAGAACGGGAGGGACGGCTCTCAGCGAGCTCCACCATCGTAGAGCCGACCAGCGGTAATACAGGTATCGGTCTCGCGATGATGGGTGCAGCCCGCGGCTACCGTGTCGTCTTGACCATGCCAGATACGATGAGTGTGGAGCGACAAAACCTGCTTCGTGCCTTTGGGGCGGAGGTCGTGCTCACAGAGGGCTCGAAAGGGATGAAAGGTGCCATGGCCAAGGCTGAGGAGATTGCATCGAACACCCCTGGAGCTTTTATCCCGAGCCAATTCTCGAATCCAGCGAATCCGCATGCTCACGAGAGCACCACTGGCCCAGAAATCTGGGAGGCTACCGATGGGGTCATTGACCTGTTCGTTGCCGGCGTGGGAACAGGCGGCACGATAAGTGGCGCAGGGGGGTATCTCAAGCGGAAGAACCCGAACTTGAGAGTCGTAGCGGTCGAACCGAGCGGTTCGCCTGTCTTAAGTTCCGGAGTTCCGGGACCACACCGAATCCAAGGTATTGGAGCTGGGTTCATCCCGAATACGCTGAATACCGCAGTCTACGATGAGGTGGTGACTATAGAAAACGAGGATGCGTTCACCATGGGAAAGGAGCTTGCCGAGGTGGAAGGGATCTTCGCAGGAATTTCATCTGGTGCGGCTATCGCTGCTGCGATACAGTTTGCAAAACGGCAGGAGTATGCAGGAAAGACCATTGTCGTAGTCCTTCCTGATAGTGGAGATCGGTACCTCAGCACCCCGTTGTTCAGCGAGTAGCAGCCATGCAAACAGACTTGACGGAGAGACTCGAGTCCATGTCAGAGGACTCATACCGCATATTCTCTGAACGGATCATCAAAACTGGAAAACCTGTTCTCGGTGTACGGATGGGACCTATCCGAGCGATGGCGAAGGAGCTGGTACGGGATCCTGACTGGAACTATGCGGACCTAGGTCCGATAGAACGGGATCGGTACTATGAGGAGCGTCTGCTCAGAGCGCTTACCATAGCCTATCAGAAATGCGACGAGGAGCACAGAATCTCTCTCTTGGAGGAGTTTCTCCCCTATCTCGATAACTGGGCGATCTGCGACAGTCTCTGTAGCACACTGAAACAGGCGCGTAGGGAGACCGAGCTGTATCTCTCGCTTATTCTACGCCACCTACACGACGATCACCCCTACCAAGCACGATTTGCCATCGTCCTCCTGCTCAATCATTATATGTATGAATCGCGCATAGAGGAGAATCTGCGCCTTCTTGAGACTATTTCAACCCATGATTACTACGTAAAAATGGCTGTCGCATGGGCTATCGCGACAGCCAGTAAAGTCTCTTCCGAATTGGTCGGCTCTTGGATGCACACCTCATTAGCAGATGCAGATATCCGTGCTATGGCCGCTCAAAAGATACGGGATTCAAGACGAGCGCGAGGGTGATCCCTCGAGCCCGAATTGCATGATCAGCTTCTTGGACCAGCGGCCAGCGCCTTCTCAACAAGTGCGTAGAAGTCGTTCACGTGAATGGTGACTCCAGCAATGTCGTCAGTATGACCATTGTCGTCCTTGTAAGAGATTGCAGATGGATCCTGAGTCTCCAGCAGATGGGCTTCCGTACGTGCTGCCTGCACATACCACTCATCGATTGCGCCGCCTCGTGCAACCATCTGGTAGTTTCCAGCCATATCGAAGGCCTTCTTGTCATCGCCATTCTCGTTTACTGCACTCCAGTACACATTGACGATATTTCCATCTCTCACGAAAAGCGACACGAAGCCTTTCCAACCGGATGAGGCAAACGCATCTTCGCTTGCGTAGTAACCACCGTCTGCATAGGAACCGAGCTCTACGGGTCCTGCTGCCAACGCTTCACCAGCTAGGTCGGCAAGAGCATCTACGTGAATCGAGACACCAGCAACATCGTCGGTGTATCCTCCATCGTCGTAGGTGAATGCGGAAGGATCCTGAAGATCCATCAGGTGAGCCTCTGCACGCTCTGCCTGTACATACCACTCTGCCTGAGCTCCACCGCGAGCGACCATCTGATAGTTGCCGGCTTTATCCTGAGTCTTCTTATCCAGACCCTCTCTGTTCACGGCACTCCAGTTGACTGCAGCGATACGTCCATTCAGGACGGTAAGGGAGACATACTCTTTCCACCCAGAGGATGGGTAGCTGTCAGCGATGGCGAAATAGGCACCGTCGGTGTAGGGACCAACGCCAACTGGACCTGCTGCAAGAGCTTTTTCAACGAGATCGTACATCTCCACGACATGAATGGAAACGCCAGCAATGTCGTCGGTATGTCCTTGATCATCGGTGTAGGTGATAGCATAGGGGTCCTGAGTCTCCAGAAGATAGGCTTCCGTCCGCTCTGCCTGCTCGTACCACTCTGCCTGTGCTCCACCGAAGCGGACCATGTTGTAGCGACCAGCTTTGTCGACACTCTTCTTTGATGCGCCGGCATTCACATGCACACCATTCCAGTCGACATCGGCAATTTTGCCATCTTCGATTACCACGGTCACTGCATATTTCCACCCAGATGAAGCGAATTCATCTTCCATTGCGAAATATACACCGTCTTCGAGATCGGCAACGTCAACTTGTCCGCGCGCCACTTCAGCTGCTGGAGCTGGTGCTGGTGCCGGTGCTGCCGGAGCCGGGGTAGCCGGTGTGGTGGTAGCAGGTGCCTGGGCTGCTGTTGATGAGTCCTTTCCGCAACCTACTACGAACAGGACGGTCATGGCTAAGGCCAGAACCAATAGTACAGTTCTCTTTTTCATAAATCACTCCTGATATATCGATATCGAAATACAGTATATTAGTTGAAGGAATCTTGTGCAAGTCCTCATTACAAGAAAACTGCATTGCCTCCCTCCGGGAGACCGAGGAATAACATCCCACTCTTCCGATCCACGCTTTGACAACCGAGAACGAACCTGATACGATGCGCGCATGAAGCAGATCCGGTTGGGAGATATCGCAATTTTCATCGTGTCGATAGCGATTATAGCTTTCAGCCTGGGAAGATTTACAGATTTCTCCGGAGAGCCTCAGGTTCATGTAAGAACCGATGGTGGAGAGTTTATCTACGATCTAGGGGTGGATGCATTTGCGACATTCAACGGTCCGGTAGGAGAGACCTCGATCGAAATCAAGGATGGCAAGGTTCACGTGCACGACTCCGATTGCAGAAATAAAGTCTGTATCTCCGCAGGCTGGGTCTCTCGTGTCGGAGACTGGATCATCTGCCTACCAAACAATGTGTTCGTCCTCATCGAGGGAGCTGTTGCCCAGGAAACGGGAGGTGTCGATGACACGGCATTCTGATTCCAGATTACGCTCCACGGTGATACGAGTCGAGTTTGTAGCACTTCTTGCAGCGTTAGCACTCTTTCTCAGTACAGTGGAATATCTTATCCCGAAACCGGTCCCGTTCATGCGCATAGGCTTGGCGAATCTCCCGCTCATCATCGGACTTGGACTATTACATGAACGAGAGTATCTGCTCTTGGCACTACTGAAGATTCTTGGTCAAGGACTGGTCACCGGAACGATCTTCTCGTACATCATCCTGTTCTCATTTGGCGGAACCGTCTCGAGTGCCTTCATCATGTTCTTGCTCTACCGGTATGGAAGAAGATATGTATCTCTGGTGGGTATCAGCATTGCAGGAGCAATGGCAAGCAACATAACACAGCTACAATTGAGCAGGGTGATCCTATTCGGCGACGCTGCGCGATTCATCGCACCTCCATTTCTCATGGTGGGGTTCGCCACCTCGATCGTCCTCGGGCTCTTCGCCGAACGGTTTGTCAGCCGCTCTTCGTGGTATGCAGAGCATGCACAGCAGGAGCATCTCGCATGAGAGCTACCAACGTGAAACTATTCATGGGAATAATCTCACTTCCGGCGATACTACTGCAGAACAATCTGATCGGTATCGTCTTACAGACTATCTATGTGATAGTGCTTTCGGTAACCAGTGGAAGAAAATTCCGTGTTCTCCCAAACCTCATTCTACTGTTTTCGGTCTCAAGTGCTCACCTTCTGCAACCAAATGGCCTTCTGCTATTCACCATCGGATCCTTCTCTGTGACACTCGGAGCTCTTCTCCTCGGGGCAAGGAAGGCTCTTGCACTGATTGCCCTTCTCTACCTGTCTCACTACATGGTCACTGGAAAGCCTCAGTTTCCAGGAAGACTCGGTCGCCTGATATCTCTGCAATTCTTCTACTTCGATGCCATAACCACCAAGTGGAGGGGCATTGCTCCGAAACGACCGTTCATCTTGGCTATCGATAAGCTGTTGCACACCGTCTCCGAGCAGAGTGCAGGAGATAGACAGCGATCCGAGAGCGCTCCTGCCATGGCATCGGCAATAGACCTGGCTAGACAGGGAGTGCATGTCGTGGTCCTTTGGGGGCTCTTTTTGGCAGGGTCTTTGCACGTACTTCCCGTGCTCATATGATCAGTGCAGGTCGGTCACCGTGTACGCTTGATTGGTTATCTGGTAGGAGAAAGAGCCATCTCGCATACCCTCTGTGAGATAGAGGTTGTATCCTGTATCCATGAATACAGCCTCCACTCCGGGTAAAGATTCTATGAGAGCAAATCCCTCTTCAAGACCGAGAGAATAGACCGCTGTAGAGAGTGCATCGGCAAACAGGGACTCTTCTGTAATGATGCTGGCACTGGTGATATCGGTCTGTACCGGATAGCCTGTGACGGTATCGAGAATGTGGTGATAGATGACTCCATCGAGTTCCAAAAACCGTTCATACGGACCGCTTGTGACGAGGGTTCTATCTTCAAGTCCCACAATCATCACATGACCACCTCGCTCCTCTTCCGGATTCTGAATTCCGATTCTCCATGGAGTACCATCCACTCGAGTACCGATGGTGAGCACATTTCCACCTAGGTTTATGATGGCTTTGCGAACATCGTGACTCAGTAGGATCTTGGCCACCTCATCTGCAGCATACCCCTTGGCTATGCCACCAAGGTCGAGCTTCATACCTGGATCCAAGAGTTCGACGGTCTGTGCATCGGCATCGAGCACAACACGACGGTATCCGATGAGAGGGAGAAGTCGATCGATCTCCTCCTGTGGTGGGCGTCGTGGATTATCTCCGCCGATGTCCCATGCCGCGACAAGCGGTCCCACGGTAGGATCGAATGCCCCATGACTCGCTTCGGCTGCCTCGATTGCTCGCTGAATGACGAGAAAGGTATCCTCCGAAACCGCTACCGGCCCAGCTCCAGCTGCCGCATTCACTGCTGCAATCTCGCTGGTATCGATATGTATACTCATGCGCGCTTCGATATCGGCAATACGAGCAAAGGCGTCCGAGAACGCAGCATCCGATGGATTGTCATAAATAGTGATACGAGAGACGGTACCGAGCATAACTTCTGAACGAGCTTGAGGTTCCACAGAAGCAGCATCCTCCGATTTTGCGCAGGATACAGTGAAGAAAGTGAGAAAAAGAATTCCGATAAAAAAGAACTGAATTGCATTAATGGTATGTTTCATGATACTACTATATAAGTGATATATCGCATAATGCGAAAAACAACAACCTGTCACTATCGAACTCAAGAGAGAACCGTCGAGTTCGGAGTTCACCGGAACAGCATATTTTGTGGTAGAAACCGAATGATAAGGAGTGAGAACACATGGACAAGAAAAGGATTGTGATTCTTGGTGGAGGCTACGCAGGGGTACACGCTGCAAAGCATTTGCATAAAGCCTTCAGAAAAATGAAGGACAAGGTAGAAATTACACTGATCGATAGACATCGACACCATATCCTCATGACCGAGCTACACGAGGTAGCAGGAAACAGAGTGCAGGAGGATTCGGTCAAGATTTCATTCGACCGTATCTTTGCCGGCAAGATGGTGAATGTGATTCGCGACGAGATCAAGGAGATCGACTTCGAGAAACAGATACTCGAAGGGACAGCTGCAAACTACCCATACGATCAGCTGATCATCTCCACTGGGGCGGAACCTACCGACTTCAATATTCCAGGAATCAAGGAACATGCGTTCTTCCTCTGGAGTTTGAGCGACGCACTCAGAATCAAGCACCACATTCAAGAGACTGTCCGAGCCGCAGCATACGAGAAAGATGAGAAGCTTAGAAAAGAGATGCTCACGTTCGTCGTTGCCGGTGGTGGTTTCACCGGTGTCGAGCTTGTTGGAGAGCTTATCGAGTGGCTTCCTATTCTCTGCAAGGAGCATGGAGTGGACCACGACGAGGTTCGTCTGATCAATGCAGAAGCATTGGGCAGCATTCTCAACATGCTACCTGAAAAGCCCAAGAAAAAGGCTGTCGACTACATGGAGAAGAAGGGTGTCGAAATTCGGACGAACAGTCTGATCGTCAAGGCGGATGCCGATGGATTCGAAACCAAAGATGGTACTCGATACAACACAAAGACACTGATCTGGACCTGTGGTGTTCGGGGAACGACGTTCTGTCACAGACTCCCGCTGGCAGATGGAAAAGTACAGCGGAAGAAGGTAGACGAGTTCATGCGATCTCCCGATCACGAGAATGTCTATCTTGCCGGAGACGCTATCTGGTTCATGGAGGATGGAAAACCGATTGGACAGATTGTCGAGGCTGCCGAGCAGACAGCTGCAAAGGCTGCAGAGATGATCACACAGACCATCAGGAGAGAGTTCGGTCTCAAGACCAAAGAGGTTGAACCGTTCAAATCGAACTTCCACGGTTTCATGGTCTCGATCGGAGGTCGGTATGCAGTTTCGCACACAGCTGGTGTGAACATGTCCGGTTTCTTCGCGATGGCGATCAAACACATGGTGAACATGTACTATCAGTTTGGTGTCTGTGGTGTTAACGGTGTCTGGAACTACTTCAAACACGAAATACTCACGATCAAGGATCGTCGTTCACTCATCGGAGGTCTCGCCTCGTATCGGGTCCCCTCCTACTGGATTGTGTTCCTCCGCATGTACCTTGGCGTCATGTGGCTCATCGAGGGTATCGGGAAGATCACCAAAGGCTGGCTCACCGATACTACAGGAAGCAAGGTCTACTGGGGCCCGGCTCCTGGTTCCGATGGGGTTTCCGCTGCAACGGGAGCTGCTGCGACGGCTTCCTCTTCAGTCGCTGCGTCTGCCGAACCGGCAGTTGAGGCTGTTGGTGGTGTCTCGGTTGGATCCGCATCGTATGTCGCTCCAGCCACTGAAGCCGTCAGTTCTGCAAGCACATGGGTAGAACCAGCTGCAGATGCTGTAGGTAGTGCAAGTGTGGCGGCAGCTGGCGATGCTGCACAGCAGTTCGCTCCACCGCTACTCAGTGAGCCCCTTGGTATCTACAACTGGATCAATGAGACCTTCGTAGCCATGGCTCCCTATTTCTTCCAGGTGGTGATCGTATTGGCCGAAGTAGCAATCGGACTAGCGTTGATCGCTGGACTGTTCACGTTCCCTGCAGCAATCGTATCATTGGGACTGTCGGTCATGTTCCTTATCGGGGCATTGGCTGGAAAGGAGATCCTCTGGTACATGGCTGTCTCCATTGTCATGCTGGGCGGAGCCGGCCGAGCCTTCGGTCTCGACTACTGGGTCATGCCTTACCTCAAGAAAGTGTGGAACAAGATCCCCATTGCAAAGAAACTCTATTTCTTCATGGATGAACCGGAGTTCACTCGAAAACAGATGGAACGCCGTATCCAGAAGCAGAAGGATGCGTCTGTATAACTATGAATGAATTCTGGAAAGACGAACCGGAGATTGCGAGCGAGCTCGAGACGGTTGGTTCGTTGATACGGGAGACAATTGATCGCTCCCACCATTTTGTCCGACAGCTCCTTGCCGCTCAGATTCAGACGAGCGGCAAGTTGTTGCGACCAGCTCTCGTACTCATCGGATCTCGTCTGGGGAACCCGGAAAAGCATGAAGATGCCCTGCGCATCGCGAGTGTCTTGGAGATGATCCATCTGGCCAGCCTTGTCCATGACGACATTATAGACAACGCAACCATGCGAAGAGGGGTATCCACGCTCAATGCCAAAGTGGGTGCGAAGCAGGCTGTTCTTGCAGGGGACTACCTACTCTCACGAGCCATGGCTCTAGTGAGCGGTAAAGAGGGAGACTTGGAGGCATCGGCAGTGTCAAATGCTTTCAGTCGTCTCTGCCAGAGTGAGATCGAGCAGGATGCCGGCTTAGGTGACTATGCAATCTCGATCTCCACATATCTGCGGAGAATCGCAGGAAAGACGGCATCGCTCTTTGCACTCAGCGCTTACGCAGGTGCTGCAATCACAGAAGCTCCGAGAACGACTCAGTACACTATGCATCGTATCGGCTACTGCATGGGTATGGCGTTCCAGATTCAGGACGACATGCTCGACTATGAGGGAGATAGACGATCGCTCGGCAAGGAGCCGGGGAAAGACCTGCTCTGTGGCGTTCCCACCCTCCCACTTCTTGAGGCTCTGGATATTGAACGGAGTCTCCCTCCTGAGGATCAGCTCCTTCACCAGCTCACCAGCCTCCCTAGGATTTCCAAGCGGCAGGCCGCTCGTGGTGTCGATCAGGTGATCGCAGTGGGGGGATTGGAGAAATCGAAACAGCTTGCTCAATCCTACATGGATAGGGCTTTCAACGATATCAAGAGCTTGAACGACGAACTCGTAGAGCGCCAACTCATGGGAGTATTCAAGAAACTCACCACGAGAAGCCGCTGAGCATGTCCACTGAGGAGCACCAATGCATGTCCACTGAGAGTATGATCCTAGAAACAGAGTATGAGCTCATGTTGACTCATCTTGAAGTCCGTTCGGGTTTAGAGAATTTCTCGATTGAAGATGTGAAACAGGAGCTTGAGCATCTGTTGATCTTTCAAGGACAGGACTGGGTCGGAAGAGGTGAGCTGAAGAACGCCGAGATTCAGGGTCACATCTATGCCTACGAGGTGTTCCTGAAACGATGGCGGGACCGACATGAACAGGGTTCCTCAGAACCTGAAGCATAACATGAGGCCCGCTGACTAGCAGACCTCATATGTTACAAAGAACGGGTTCAGAAATCGAAGTTATCTGGATCGGGCCCGAACCGTCTTCCCTCGTGCAGCGCATCAATAGCATCCATCTCGCTAGATGAGAGCGAAAAATCGAAGATCTGCGCATTCTCTCGAATCCTGTGATCGTGTACCGATTTCGGAATGACCACCACCCCGTGTTGAATGTGCCAGCGAATCACGATCTGAGCTGGAGTCTTCTGATATTTGCCAGCCAGCTCTGCCAACAGCGGCATGTCCAGGTTCCCCTTCATGAGCGGACTCCAAGCCTCGACGATGATATTGTTCACCTGACAGAAATCTCTAATCTCCTTCTGATTCAACAGCGGATGCAGCTCGATCTGGTTCACTGCTGGAACGACGTTGCTCGAATCGAGAACCTCTTTCAAGTGATGAACGTGAAAGTTACTCACTCCTATCGCACGAACTCTTCCATCCCGGTAGAGTTCAGTGAGCGCCTTCCAGGTATCGAGATATTTGCCTGCCACCGGCCAATGGATCAGATAGAGATCCAGATAATCGGTACCGAGACGTGCCAACGATGCATCGAATGCCTTGAATGTGGAAGCGTATCCCTGATCTGCATTCCAGACCTTCGATGTGATGAACACCTCTTCCCGGCTCAGGCCACTTTCAGCAAGGCCACGCCCTACTCCTACTTCGTTTCCATACACGGCTGCCGTATCTATACTCCGATACCCTGCTCGAAGAGCCGACTTCACAGCAGCTTCGACCGGAGCACCATCTCCAACCTTGAATACTCCAAGACCTAGCCCGGGCATGGGCACACCATTGTTGAGTATTACCGTATCCTGTACGTGTTGAATCATCGAGACCCCCTTTTATTGCTTGCTTCAATATACTCAGTTCTGCACGTTTCGACTAGAAAGCACACGAGGAATGCAGTATCATATGCATATCGAATCATATGTATCGATAAACAAACATCTATTCAATAATCGATATATATGATACGCTTATTTATATACCAGTCACACATTCAGAGGAGAACAGTATGAAAAAAAGAATCTACCTAACCTTGCTTCTTGTACTACTCGCAGCAAGCTTGGTGCTTACCGGTTGCGGCAAGCAAGAGACACAAAGTGCCGCCCCAGCACCCCCAGCAGCTACTGCACAGCCTGCAGCTGCCCCGGCACCTGCCCCAGCAGCTCCGGCAATCGATACAGAAGCGATTCTGCTCGCAGCGGCGAAGGACTACTTCACGCAGGTCGCTACGAACAACAATCTCATCTCAGCAAACGATCTCAACATGATGCTTGAGGACAACCCGGCAGCCACGTTGATCATCGATATCCGCTCAGAAGCCGATTTTGA
Source organism: uncultured Spirochaetaceae bacterium (assembly GCA_964473245.1). GTDB lineage: Bacteria > Spirochaetota > Spirochaetia > Sphaerochaetales > Sphaerochaetaceae > CAYZJV01. The sequence goes on along the minus strand of CAYYOL010000020.1, from coordinate 11,995 downwards.
AAAGGGGCATATCGAAGGCTCTTACCACAGTACCTGGGCAGGTCTTGGCGATGTCATGGAAAAAATCCCGCAGAATCGCCAGGTTGTGGTCACCTGTTACTCGGGGCAGACCGCTGGACAGGCAATCGCGGCACTCCGCCTTGCTGGATTCAACAACGTAAAATCACTGACGAGCGGCATGAACGGTTGGAAGGCAGCCGAGCTCGTTGCAGACTCGACTGGATCGAATCCATTGTCCAGCCGAAACAACGCCAGCTCTCCTCGAAGCGATGAAGACAAGGTGTTGTGGGATGCTGCTAAGGCATACTTCACATCGGTCGCCAACGACGGTAACAAATTGATCAGTCCTCAGGACCTCTACGATACCCTCCAGACGAACCCGAGAGCGTTCACCGTAGTCGATATCCGGAGCCAGGATGATTTCGATGCAGGACATATCGAGTTCTCTTCACACTCGCCCTGGGCACAATTTGGCAACCTGCTCGACACCCTTCCGAAGAGTGGTCGCATTGTCGTGGTGTGCTACTCAGGTCAGACTGCAGGACAGACCGTGGGCGTACTCAGAACTCTCGGTTACGATGCCTATTCGCTCCAAGGTGGTGTAAACAACGGGTGGAAACCCGCTGATCTGCCACTTGTACAATAGTTCTCTACACGTACTTTTGTTGGAATGCCGTCGATATGACGGCATTCCTTATCGGATGTCGATGGGCTCTGGTTACATGAGAACGATCATTCGCCTGCCCGAGCAACCGGAAATAAATGGGTATCGTTACCCAAGGGCAAGAGGCGGACCCTAGAGGCTTCGCCTCCGCTGCCGCCCCAAGGGGCGGGGTATCTCCCCATACGTTTCCTGCACTCTCTCGGTAATGGACCAATAGTGATTGTTCCGCTACCCTCGTTTCGTTGGGAAATGAAGGAATATTTCAGTTGTTCTTATTTTATCGATAATGCTATAATGACTACGTGATGAAGCCTTGATTCACTGGAGGTTGATATGGGAGAGAAGAGAAAACGCCCCTTTGGACGCATGATACTGCTGGCGGTCGTTGCCGGTATCATTGTGCTTGCTACTGGAGCTGGGAGGAAAGAGGCTGCTCCGACCGATCAGGATGCAGAACCCCGAGTAGTCACTGCCAGATTCACCGATCCTGTCGATATGGAGTATCAGGACAGTCAGAAGTGCATAGCCTGTCACACAAAGACAAATCCTATCAACAAGTTGGCATCGCCTGTGGTGGTGACTTCTGAAGCAGGGGGATGAGGCCCTGCTGCGCCGGAGTTTTCGGCGTTACAAAAATACCAAGTATCATTGGACTTTCTCGACACCGCCCACGGAGAGTTGGGGTGTGTCACGTGCCATGGTGGAGACGGATCTGAAGACCGCTTCGAATATGCACACCTTGGCGTTGTCTCTTCGCCGTCGGCCGATACCAGTGGTATCTGTGCCGAATGCCACTATGAAGCAACCAGTACCTACCAGGACTCGTTGCACTACACGGTTCGCGGGTTCGCGAACTCACTCATCGAATTCAGTGGGGATCCGAATGCACTCGACAATCCGCACGAAGGGCTCGGAGAGATCTTCAATCTCAACTGTATGAACTGTCACGCCACCTGCGGCGAGTGCCACGTGAGTAGACCGAGCGGATATGCGGGAGGACTCATCGATAAGCACACGTTCTTCAGCTCCCCTCCAATGGATCAGACCTGTTTCGGTTGTCACGGAGCCCGAAATGCCGGTGAATTCATGGGTACGGTCGGATTCGCTCGAGATGTCCACTATGAGATGGGCATGACCTGTGTGGATTGCCACGATGTGAGTAATTTCCACGGAACTGGAGAGGCATACGCATCGATGTGGGACAAGCCGGTATTGCCATCTTGTGTGGATTGTCACGAAGATGCCGCCTCCGGAGAGTCGGAAATTGCTATGCACAACATTCATGGAGACTCACTCTCCTGTCAGGTGTGTCACGCGCAGGCGAATCAGAACTGCTTCGAATGCCATGCAACCATCTCCGATGATCGTGCCAGTCTCGCAAGTCACTCTGAAATGCGAGTACTGTTCAGAATCGGGCTGAACCCCGAGCCGACCGAGGAGCGCCCGTACAAGTACACACCGCTGAGGCATATACCCACCACCGCCGATTCATTCATCGAGGCTGGTGATGGATTGTTACCAAACTACGATGAGAGAACGAACTGGAAATATTCGCCAACGCACAATATACAACGTTCGACATTCCAGAACGAGAGTTGCGACTCCTGTCACGGAAATGAGAGAATCTTCTTGAGTGAGAATGATCTGCGGCCAACAGACAGCAAGGCAAACTGGGAGTTGATTACTGGACCACCGCCGGAAATAGGCTATTGAAATCCGTAATCCTGCTCAACATACCTATGAGAGCCGGAGGAGCAGTCTTCCGGCCTCTTTGTATCATGGGGAGATCATGAATAGAACTGTATCAAGAATCGTGCACACGATAGCCTCACTCAGAGTTGCGATAGTCATTCTGCTTCTCCTGGCGATATACATTGTGATCGGGACCCTGATTCCCCAGCATAGTGCTCCTGAGTGGTATCGTGAGACATATCCGAACATCGCACCGATTATCCTTGCACTCTCCCTCGACAGTTCATACTCGTCTCCACTGTTCATGGTGCTTGTCTCCCTGTTCGCATTGAACCTCGGTTCATGTTCGCTCCTTTCACTGAAGGGGCAGATGAAACAGGCTCGGCACGACTACTTCCCCCCATTTTCCAGTTCAGAGTCGCAGATCGAATCGGTCTCACTTGCCGATATTGAGACCTACTGCAGGAAGGGCCACTTCTCTATTGTGCGAGGTGCTGAACCTGAAAAGTTCAAAGCTGGAAAGTTCCGTTGGGGTGTATTCGGTGCTACGATCACACACATAGGCCTCCTCGTTCTCTTCGTAGGGGGACTTATCGGGAATATGATGGCTACCGAGCAAGTAGTCTCGATGCTCCCGGGAAACGAAGTCTCCTTCGCCGAAGAGGGGTTTGTCATACGCCTCGACGACTTCTATATGACATTTGAAGAAGGCGGAGCAGTGAAGCAGTATGTGAGTGAAGTGACGCTTCTGAACGATGATGGCTCAGAGAGAGAAGAGACCCTCTGGGTGAATAGACCACTAGCGCACAATGGAGTGAAATTCTACCAGGCGAGTTTCGGTTGGACGGGGAACTTGCAGATCGTCGACAGGGAAACTGAGGAGGTGGTAGTCGATGGTCTACTCAGAAGCGGTAGGACCTATTTCCATCAACCTTCACACCTGACTGTCTATCTCTACGGATACTATCCAGAGATGGCAATCGGGCACGATCAGCAACCGCTTTCACTCTCCAACCGGGAGCGGAACCCCTACTATGCTGTGATTCTCTATGAGTTCGGAAACCCGATCGGATCGTACATCATAGAACCGGGGGACCCGATAATTCACGAGAATCTCTCCATTACATTCACCCACTCGGTTGCCTACACCGGTCTTCTGGTGCGCACCGATCCATCATACCCGATCGTTCTGACCGGCTTCATCATCATCCTGCTCGGCATGTTCATGAGCTTCTACTGTTACCCAAGATTCATATCGTTCTCAGGTGGAACTGTCGTAACAGCGAGCAGAAAGAATGGGTGGGTATTCGCGAATTCGGTTCGTACAGCTCTACAGAGAATTGCCAATAACCGCACCAGAGAGGAGTAACCATGGAACTCTATCAGAATATTGAGAATATCGCCTTCACCATCACATTTGTCGTGTACATTGCCGCTTCGATCCTATTTCTCATATACGTTGCTGGAATCACCAAACGGGTCGAACGATTCGCCATCATCGCGACCATTGTCGGCTTTGTATTCCATTCGGGAGCCATGATTGCACGCTCGATTGGAGCTGGGAGGCTTCCGTTCAGCAATCAGTACGAGTTCGCGCTGAGTTTCGGCTGGGGCATAGTGCTGAGCTTCCTTATACTGCATAGAATCTACAAATTTTCGGCAATCGGCGCGTTCGTCATGCCACTTGGCATACTGGTCATGGGATATGCTTCATTGCAGAGCAGAGCAGTACGACCACTGATGCCTGCACTGCAGAGTCACTGGCTTACATTTCATGTCGGAACAGCGATTCTCTCCTATGGTGCATTCGCCCTTGCCTGTGGTATTGCGGTGATCTACCTTATCGACTCAAAGCGGTCGGGAGACCGCCGAATCCTCAAAGACCCGGAAATCAGCGATGTACTCAGTTATCGGGTTATCGTGTTCGGTATACTCATGCTCTCCATTGTGATCATCAGTGGAGCTATCTGGGCACAGAAGGCATGGTCCCGCTACTGGGCGTGGGACCCGAAGGAGACGTGGTCTCTGATCACCTGGATCATCTACGCAGTCTATCTCCACCTACGACTTAGGAGAAACTGGCGTGGAAAGGCGGCTGCATGGTTCGCGATTCTCGGATTCGTCTCGGTTCTCTTCACTTTCGTTGGCGTGAACATTCTCCTCCCGAGTATCCACAGCTACGCTACCTGATCAGCGTTTCGATCGTATGAGTGTCGTCAACTGTTCGCCGATAAGGGCGAGGAGACTGATCACGATCGTTCCTGAGAGTACCAGTGCTGAGTTCCTGAGCGTGAGACCACTGATGATGATCGTTCCCAACCCATCACCTCCAATGACCGATGCGATAGCAGCCGTTCCCAGATTCAGAATATAGCTGTGTCGAATACCGGTGACGATCATGGGCAATGCCTGTGGAAACTCGGCTATCATCAGTTGCTGCATTGCGGTCATCCCCATCCCTTTGGCAGCATCCTTCACTCCGGGATCGACCGACTGGAATCCTACGATGGTGTTGCCGAGAACGGGGAACAGTGAGTAGAGAAAGAGCGCAAGCAGCGCTGGTTTCCAACCGAATCCGAGCACGGGAAATGCAAGGATGATCACCGCTGAGGGAGGGAATGTCTGTATGAAGGCATTCAGCTTGAGGACCGGTTCGAGAAACTCGCTACCCGCTCTCCGTGTTGTGAGCATACCTATCGTGATACCCACGACCGAAGAGAGTGCTGTTGCTGCAAGGGTGAGCAGGATATGAGCCTTCGTCATCTCGAGCACGGTCCGTCTGCTATGGGTGTATTGGGTGACAGAGGGGTACAGGAGGCTCAGAACACTCTGCTGCACCTGTTCTGAGACCACATAGAGTGTAAGCACGCTCATCAGTAGTACGAGTATCACTACAGAGCGAGCGCGATCTCTCCTAACCGTTGCTGATACGTTGAATGGTCTCAAAACGCACCTCTCCACAGAGCCTTCCCGATTCGTCCACCACTGCTACCGCAGGGAGACCCAAGTTGAGAATGACAGACATACACTCCTTAACCGAGGCGTAGGTCTGCACCGTGTGCGATTCATCGGTTATTGCACGACCGATGAGCACTCCTTGAGAGATTGAGAACCCCCGAATTGGAGATCCGTTGCTATCGACCTGCCAGAAACAACGGTCTGAACAGGCTCCAAGCTGAGCCTCTGCATCGTCTGAATCGCCGTACAGCGGCTCATCCATACACCGGTCGGCAGTGAATAGGGTAAGCCGTTTCAGAGCTCGATCGGGACCGAGAAATCGTTCAACGAATTCATTCGCCGGTGCTACAAGGATGGTCTCGGGGGTTTGCGCCTGCACAATCTCCCCATCTTTCATGATCACCAGGTAATCTGCAAGTCGAACCGCTTCGTCCAGATCATGGGTGACGAAGATCACGGTCTTTTTCAATCTCCGCTGTATCCGAATGAACTCGTCCTGCAACTCTTCACGAGTCAAAGGATCCACCGCCCCGAAGGGCTCATCCATGAGAAGAACCGGAGGGTCTGCGCCGAGAGCTCTGGCGACCCCTACCCGTTGTGCCTCCCCGCCCGAGAGTTGGGATGGATACTTCTTTCTGTAGGTATCTGGGTCGAGTCGAACAAGCTGCAACAGGGCCGTGACACGGGAATCCCGTTCTGAACTATCCCATCCAAGCAGCCTCGGCACGAGATCGACATTCTCCTCCACGGTCATATGCGGCATGAGCCCCACAGACTGTATGGCATATCCCATGCTCCTTCTCAGCAAGGTCTCATTATCGCCCCGCAACGATGCATCTTCATAGTGAATGGTCCCCGAGGTGGGCTTCACCAGACCATTGAAACAACGGAGTGTGGTCGATTTACCACAACCACTCGGTCCGATCAGAACCGTGACTCGTTGAGCAGGAATCTCAATGGAACACTCGTTCAGGGCGACTGTATCACCATATAAGACAGACAGCCGATCTGTTCGCAGCACCGTATGTGTTTCGGTGATGACCGGATGCCGCTGTGTTGTATTCATGCTGTCTCCTTTTCTTTTCGCAATGGCACTGGGGTGAGTATGGTTATGCAGAGATGCGCAACGGCATCGGCAGCAACGGTCAGTCCTATTATCAGGAGCATTCCCAGCAACACCATATCGACCGAGGCTTGCCCCAGCCCTTCGAATACCAACACACCAAGTCCTCCCCCACCGATCAACTTTGCAAGAGTCGCATTGCCTATGGTCTGTACCAGCGCAACCCGGATACCATGGAGTATCCCCGGTGCGGCAAGTGGCAGGCGGACCATGGTCCAGACTTGGCGCCGATTCATCCCTATACCGCTTCCTGCCTGAATGACCTGGTCGTCGATCTCAGAGAATGCGGTGAAGCTGTATCTGATGATGGGATAGAGGGCGTAGAGGCTCAGTGCTATGATGGCAGGTGTGTTACCAATTCCCTGTATGCCGAGCTGCCGCAGCTGGGGAACTGCTCGTGAGAGTGCTGCCAATGGTGCTATGAGTAGTCCGAACAGCGCAATGGCGGGGATGGTCTGAAGGATGTTCAGTACGGGGAACACGCTTTTTCTGATCGAGGGATGTTGATAGCTTGCAAGTGCAAGGGGAAAACCCAGCAGCGTACTTATGCCGATACTGATTCCGGTTATCCTCAGATGATCTACCACTTCTCGACCGAGTCGAGATCCGAAGCTGCGTGCCTCTTGGACCATCCCCAACTGCGTGAAGTATCCACCGAGCCAGTAGCCTAGGATGCAGAGGATCACGACGGCGATACTCAGGTAGTCGAATCGGTTGAGTTTTGGATGTAAAAGGAACACGAGAACACTTGCGGTGACATAGAGATAGAACCCTCCACTGGGACTGAATCTGGCATACGGGCCGAGTTCCGAGACTAACGGGGCTCCGAAATGGGCAAGTACGATCACAGTCGAGATGAGACCGACGGTTCCGGAGAGTGTGCGATATCTACGACGTATCCTCTCATCGGTGAACCGAATCGAAAGGATCACCAGTGCTGGGGCGATGAGCAATATGCCGATTGCGGCGAATCCGATGGTCGTGAGACCGAGAGCCTGTTCAGCAGATACGCGATTTTCCCGGGTGCCGAGAAAGGGGAGCATCATGCTCAACCCATACACGAGCAGGATGGTGATTTCGATCTTGATACTGTTTCGATTCGGTGTGCCCTGTGCATGCATTTCACCGCCCTCCAGGCTCGGTTGATCGGTAACCGATAGGTGAAGATACCAGAGGATGGACCGGTAATCAAGGAAAACCTTGTCTTCAGGCCTCCAGCGCCCTATATTTGAGAGACACACCTGCACAGGTGCAGGGTGTTTCGACACACAGGTCGATACAAGCTGCATAGGAGGTTAGGTATGCGAGCAAAAACTCAGAAATCTGTAATCATAGTCGTACTGATAGTATGTGTAATCGGAGGGGTCTTCGCAGGAGGGAGAACGGAGACGTCAGAGATGAAGGAGATAACCGTCGGATCGAAGATCGATACCGAGGGAGCTCTGCTTGGGTCGATGATAGTTCGCATACTCAGGGAGCATGGATTCTCGGTTGTTGATAGAACACAGACCGGATCGACACCCATCGTCCGCTCGGCCATCACCAACGGAGAGATCGATATCTACCCCGAGTATACCGGTAATGCGTTCTACTTCTTCCCCGGTGAATCCGAGGCCGATCTTTGGAAGCAGTTCCAAGCCGGGTACGAGAAGGCCTCAGAGCTCGATCTTGCTGCGAACGATATAGTCTGGCTCACTCCTGCACCTGCGAACAATACCTGGGCGATCGCCATTCGCGCCGATCTATCCGATTCGGCTCAGTTGCGTACACTGGAAGACCTTGCCGGTTATATCAATGCAGGGAACCATTTCAAACTCGCAGCGAGCGAGGAGTTCGTCTCAAGTGAGGCAGCACTTCCCAGTTTCGAATCGAGTTATGGTTTCTCGCTCACTGATGACCAGTTACTGGTTTTCGCTGGAGGAAACACCACACTCACCGAGCAGGCAGCCGCTTCGGGGAGAGAGCAGGTGAATGCAGCGATGGCTTACGGAACCGATGGTCAGCTCGCAGCCCTTGGCTTAATCGTTCTTGAGGATACGCTCAATGTTCAACCGGTGTATGCCCCAGCGCCAATTATCAGAAAGGAGGTGCTGGATACCTATCCGGAGATAGCAGCTATTCTTGAACCGGTGTTCACCGGGCTCGATATGGAGACACTGCAACTACTGAACAGTAGAATAGCGGTTGAGGGTCAGTCGGCGGCAGCTGTTGCAGAGCGCTATCTGGAGCAACAGGGACTGCTCTAACGAAGCCTCTTGGGGGGGGTCACTGTTTTCAGGGCTAGGATTTCCCCTGTTCCCCAGCTAGAATGTCATCATACCTTATTGGAAGCAGGAGCGTCTCATGCGTAGACCTAGAGCCGGTTTGGAGACACATGTATATCATCAGGTCCTATCAGACCAAGAGTCACAGATTCGACGAACCATCTTTGTAAGCCTACTATGCATCCTCGTGGGCATGGTCTCCGGTCTCGGTGCCGTTGGATTCAAATACCTCATCGAATTTTTCCACAACCTTCTCTTCTCGGGGAAACTTTCGTTCGAATCGAACAGATGGGGCGTGATCTCCTCTTGGGGTATCTTCGTCATCCTGGTTCCCGCGATAGGAATCACCCTTGCGCAGGTGATCACCAGTACATGGGCACCTGAGGCAAAAGGCCATGGGGTTCCCGAGGTCATGGTTGCTGTTGCAGAGAATCAGGGGAGAATCAGACCGATCGTTGCACTCGTGAAGACGCTAGCCTCGGCAATCACCATAGGGGCAGGAGGTTCGGTCGGAAAAGAGGGGCCAATCGTTCAAGTCGGGGCGAGTTTCGGTTCAACTTTCGGGCAATGGATGAAACTCTCCAGCCGAGAGACCATCATTCTCGTTGGTGCCGGGGTGTCTGGTGGTATCAGTGCCACATTCAACGCGCCTATCGGTGGAGTGATGTTTGCTCTTGAATTGATTCTTCCCGAGTACAGCATCATGACCATCATGCCGCTGGTTGTCTCCTCGATCATCGCAACGACAATCGCCTCTCAGTTCACCGGAGCCTATCCGGCATTCATGGTTCCCGAGTATGCCCTCGAGTCCCCATATGAACTCATATTCTATGCTGGGCTCGGAGTCCTTGCCGGGCTTCTTTCAGTTCTATTCATAAAAACAGTCTATGGGATGGAAGATTTCTTTGAAAAGATCGCGGTGCCTCCAATCATCAAATCGATTGTCGGAGGTCTGCTTGTTGGTTCTATGGGATATCTCTCGCTTCGAGTCTTTGGAAGCTACCATGTGTTCGGTTCTGGATACGATTTTCTCGATCTCGTTCTTGACAACCAAATCACCTTTCTTGCAGTCACACTCTCTCTCATAGTCTTAAAACTACTGGCGAACTCTATTACGCTCGCTGCTGGGGGTTCGGGAGGAATATTCGCCCCTTCGCTTTTTCTCGGCGCTGCGCTCGGTGCATCGGTTGGCATAATCGTGAATGCACTCTTTGGTGATATCACCGGACCGATCTCTGCCTACGCAATCGTCGGCATGGCTGCCATCGTTTCCGGCGTGACAGGCGGTGTGCTCACAGCCATCATCATGGTATTCGAGATGACTCGGGACTACGCAATCATGCTTCCTCTGCTACTAAGTGGTGTACTGAGCTATTTCGTCTCAAAGCTCCTCTACAAGGAGACCATGTACACAAAGAAACTGAGCAGAAGAGGAATTCAGATCCAGTTCGATAAACGGATTCCCACCTTCAAGACTCTCAAAGTCGGCGAGGTCATGAAGCGTGAGATCATCTTCTGCAGCTCATCCGACTCGGTCCAGCAGGTGTGGGATACCATGCATAAGTATGGGCTCGGGCTCCTTCCGGTAATCGATGACGACAAGGTAGTGGGAACAATCGGGTATGTGGAAATTCATGAGACCAAACCGAACCAGCAGGATCCGATCGCTACTCTGGTCAAGCGTTCGGATATCACGATTCCAGCCGGGTCGAACCTGTACGATGCTCTTCAAGTGATGAAGGCACTCGGAACGAATATTCTCATTGTCACCGATTCTGATCATGTAGTAGGGTTCGTTACCGCAAATCGGATTATTCAGAGTTATCTTGAGAAAAAGCGGATCTCTTAGTAGGTCTCTGGCTCTTATTAGATAAATTTGCCATACTAGCACCATGGCACACACAACAAGGTCACTTCATGTAGCGAAACGGGTGAATCTTCATACCCATTCATGGTATTGCGGTCATGCGACAGGTGAGATTGTCGACTATGTGGATTCAGCGAGAAGTCTGGGTCTTTCACTGCTCGGCATAAGCGAACACTGCCCGGTACCCGATGAGCGGTGGCACCGATCCAGGATGGCTTTCAACCGGCTCGATGCATATATGGATGAGTGCAGAGCTCTACAGAGGGGCGTAGAGGATCTTCAGATCGTATGCGGCTTCGAGTGTGATCACCACCCTCGGTACGTTTCGTGGTATCGCGAGCGGTTGTTAGACAGTGGTTTCGCCGATTATCTGGCTTTCGGGGTACACTATCTTTCAGATTCCAAGCTTACAGACACATTCGTAAAGAAGCTTCCTGCCACCAGTTCCTGGTTGCATATCTATACAGACCTCTATATCGATGCTCTCAAATCGGGTCTCTATCGGTTCGGTGTTCACCCCGATCTTTTCGGTGTCTTCTATACTCGTTGGGATCAAGAGGCGATCAGTTGTTCTCATGCTATTCTTTCCTGTGCTGCAGATTTGCAGATTCCACTCGAGATCAATGGGTATGGGTGCAGAAAGCCGATGATCGATACAGCAGAGGGTATGCGGTGGCAGTACCCGGTAAGACAGTTCTGGGAACTTGCTTCCCAGTACGATCTACAGGTGATCGTCAATAGTGATGCTCACACTCCAGAGGATCTCGATGTCTCAGGGGTCGGTGCGTATGAGCTTGCGCACCAGTGCAATCTTGAGCTTGTTGATTGGCAAGTCGAGCTAGTGCTCCGAGGCGACAGTTCCATTCAGCAGATTTCTCCTGTCCGGCGTAGTTGACTGGATCACGACCACCTCTGCAACTCTATGATGTTCCCCTCTGGATCTCGTGCGTAGACGACCGATATGTGGCCGACTCCCTCTATGTCGGTATCTATCACCTCCCCTACGAGCGATCCTCCCTGTGCAAGCAATCGTTCTACACATACCTGTACGTTCTCGACTGCAAAGGCGATGTGTCCGAATCCTTCGAGGTTGATCTCCTTTGTCTGGTTCTGGCGGCTCTTCTGGTAGGAGAATATCTCCAGTGTCTGTCCATTCGATCCGGGAAGGGTGAGGTGGATTCCCTGAATATGTGTATCTTTCAGCCCGGTAAGTCTATCGACCCATGGACCTTTCAGATCTCGAGCTGGCGGTTTTTCGATACAGTCGAATACGTGTATGTAGAAGTCGGCCAAGGCTCTCCAATCTCTGCTTACCAGATTTACGTGACTGAATGCTATCTTCATACTGCACAACTCCTTCTCCGACAGTTTCGATTGCCTCAAATCATACCCTATCGTCTGCATCTCGTCTCCCCTGAGCCCAACGT
>CAYYOL010000019.1:36843-38483 GCA_964473245.1 uncultured Spirochaetaceae bacterium | reverse complement strand
CCGAGAAGTGATCGCCCCAGAGAAGATCGTCAGCCACGCCGTTTCGATGATGACCGAGGTTATGGAAGAGACAGTCAACGCGAGCGTAGTGGTTCGCGAGGTGCTCCGAAACCGTACGGATACGATCGATTCAAACCGACTCGTGAACGTGGAGGAGATCGAGAAACCTTCTTCCGCCAGGTTGATGAGAAAAAAGAAGACTAGATAATTGGAGGCTGCCCGTTGAAGGGCAGCCTCTCATATGATACCTTTTTCATGCTACTCAATAAAACAGTACTCATCGGGGATTGCTGTCTGACTGAAGAGGTGATCATGCGGTATGGTGTTAACTATCTGGTGACAGTGTGCATTTTCTGTCTTCTGTCGCTGGCAATCGGGTGTGACAATTACGCTGTCCTCCCCGTTGGATCATTGGAGTTCTCTCACGAAGAAGGGACCTATTTTCAGCCGATGGAGGTCTCCATACGGAGTGACAATGCTCATGCTATCCACTATACGACAGATGGAACCACGCCTACAGAACAGAGCACTCGATACTTCCGCCCCATTCGAATAGATGCGAGTACCCGCCTGCGTGTCGTCGCATTGGACGGTAACGGAAAGCGCGTGCGCACAGCAAGAGTCGACTATGTGCTTCCCAGAGCACTTCCCGGATCACCGTACTTGGTGATACCTGAGAAGAGAATCTATCATGTCTCCGATACATACGAATACTCTCTCGATGGTGGGGTCCATTGGTCCCCCTGCGAAGATACTGTGCAGAACGTACAAGAGCTACGAGTGGGAGATTCCGTGTGGGTCAGGCATCGGTTGGTCACGGGGGACTTGCACTACTTGGGAACAGTTGATGCTCTCACCGGATTCGACCTTGTCGCAGGTCCCACCTATGTGGGAAAAATCGCGGCGGGGGGAGCCATGTTCAGCGAAGAAATCGTCTTGGTGTTCGATAACGATCTAATGGAAAATGGAGAGATCACGTTCGCCATTCCGACGATACACAATCGAGGGGATACTCAGTTTACGGGAAGGATCCAGATCGATCTCTACGCATCTGCCGACCCGCTCGTGGACGAGGACGACATACATTTCCATTCCATCGAAACCAAGGAGATTACCTTGGATCCTGGAGAGACCTTCGGCGTACAAACAAGTGATCTCTTTCCCGATCTGAATACCATAAAGGAGCAGATCAAAGAGGCCTCGCTCGTATCCCTTTCTGGAGAAGAGCTGCTACCTGGAGAATACTACATCGGTTTTCACATTGTGGTACTCGAAAAGCCCGATGGGATCGATGAACTTTCGACTCACAACAACTGGACACTCCCTCAACACACCGATGTGGTGCGAATCATATCCGACTTTTCTGAAATCAGTTCAGAAGGAGCGTTCAAGATCGCCAACTCGCATGGAGTTGGAACTTGGGAGAACGTAGATGATGGATACTACTGGTTACCCTTCGAGACCATCATCGAATTGAAGCCCCAAGTATACTACTACCTCAATGACATCTGCAGTAGCTACGACCCCACAGTGGTGGCACGATTCAAGGTGGAACATCCTGATCGAAACGCCTGTCTCGTCTCGGTAGGAGTGGGAAACCACGAAAATCCCATAGCTGAAAAACTGTTGCAGAACATAGT
>CAYYOL010000019.1:7228-36743 GCA_964473245.1 uncultured Spirochaetaceae bacterium | reverse complement strand
GAAAGGTTCCTGTGCCTCGTTTTCCACTGTCTACTACATACATACCTACAACATGGCGAGAAAGTATGGGTGGGATCTCTCACAAGCCACCTGGAACGATAGCGAGTATGCACCCGATCAAGACTATTGGAGCAAAATCATGAGTCCCGATTTCGTCTACCACCACATGGTGGTACCGGGAGGCGAGGGATCTAACATTGCCGCCACTATCTCCTTCCTGGACCGCATAGGAGGTGCTACATGGAGTACTATGCCCACAGAAATGGAGAATGACGTTGCTCTCGATTTTTCGTACCGGTGGCCTACGGAGGAGGCGTATCGAGAGGCTGCGCGCTATCGAGGACGTGCACCGGGTGCCAACCTGTTCAGAGACAATGCACGAGGCCTGATCGTGGTCGATAGCATGGAAAGTGTGCGAATCGTGCAGCATTTGCTTGCTTCAGGCTACTGCCTGAGTACTGCGGTCGATATGAGTGTGGTCTATGATCAGTGGATGGACGAGTATGATGTCGCTGTCTTCGATGAAGATGATATGGGGGACTACATGATCGATCACGCCCAGACCATTGTCGGCTACAGAAGTGGAGACCTCTGGAATTCGAGCGATCCGGGAAATTGAGACACTCATGTCTCGAGACCGAGAAATCGCATGGGATTGGTCGAAACGAATGCATCTACGGCAGCATCGGAGAAGGGTGATTGTTCGAATATCCTCAGATAGTTGGTATAAGACTCCACTTTTGCGAGATTCACGGTGAAGTCGGAGCCGAATAACGAGCGGGCGATGATACGTTCAGCTCGGTCAGGATCATCGAGGTCCTCGATATAGCGGTGTAATTCTGTATAGAACGAGGGATCCGTTCCGCTGAACGAAAAATCTGCATACACATGGTCGTAGCGGTGCATCAACTCCATGATCTCAAGAAACCAGGGGTCGTGAGTCCAGGAACTTTCGAGCAAGGTCTGTATAGGTGACCGTTTCGATGGATTGTACTGCCTTCCATAATGTGCGAAATCGACTCTCAGATTGGGATACCGCTCCAGAACCGGCTCCCACGCACTCGGTTTCGTGTATTGTTGGGCGAGTTTTGCCGTGACTCCTCTGAACCCCTGATCGTCGCAGTGGGTGATAATGGGAATTGCATGGTCGGCACAGAAGCGATAGATCATGTCGATCTTGTCTCGTCCGCTCTGCTCCTTCGGCCAGGGGTTCGTCCCGAGAGGGGGGTAGAGCTTGACCCCGCGGAAACGCTTCGGTTCTTTGGTCCGTTTCGGATTCCAGTCGACCGTTCTGTCCAGGCGAATGTGGGTATGCAGCAACTCCTCTATGAAACTTGCAGAATGCGCTTCCGGATTGATACCTATGAAAGGGAAGAACTCGAGCGTTCCCTCGGGTCTGACCTCCTGATACCACCGAATTCCGTCGAGGGTGTCCTGCACATATGTCTGCAATTTTTCCTGATGTTCACTTATGTAGTACGAGGAACTCTCTTCATCGCTCGCATCGCGGGAGAAGTCCATAACCAGAGGAACCAATGCAAACCGGTCGTACACGTGTGATCGGAAATGGATCTTCCCATCTCGCACATAGGGGCTTTCAGGATACATGAGATTCTCTGGTGTTCTTCCCTTTACCGTACGCTCATGGTGTCGATACGCACCGGACAGGTCCTCCTCGATGAGGGCGAATATCTCACCAATCGGACGTTCGAAGACGCTGAACATATTCAGGAGCGTTACCAGCCCTTGCTGCCCCCAATTTGAGGGAGTGAGCAGATATCCGGGCGAAAGTGCCCCGCTGGTGACGAACTCGGCGATATTGTGAGACACCGCTTCCACGAACGAGATGAAGTTCGGATGGGTGAGACTCATGGCATGCATGTGTGTATCGAAAAAATAGCGGGACATAATCTTAAGTATAGCAGAACCGAGGAGGCCGTCAATCGACACCTCCCTAGGAGAGAGCTATATACTCCAGTGGTCAGACTATTTCTGTTTCTTCGCCTTCTTGCTCCACGAATCCTTCAGCGTGACCGTTCGATTGAACACAGGATGATCTGGGCAGTGATCCTTCGAATCTGCCATGAAATAGCCGTTTCGAATGAACTGCACATACTGTCCAAACTGAACGTCACGAAGAGCTGGTTCCAATTTGCAATGTTCCAGCACCACCAGCGATTCCGGGTTCAGATCATCGAGGTAGTTGCCGGTTCTCTCTCCTGGGCTCTCGGTGAGGAACAGTTTGTCGTAGAGTCGGACTTCGGCATCGATCGCGTGTGATGCGCTCACCCAGTGACTCGTTCCCCGTACCTTTCTCCCATCCGGGGTCGTGCCGCCACGGGACTCTGGGTCGTAGGTCACATGAACCTCGGTCACTGCGCCCGATGCATCCTTTATGACGTCGGTACACGTGATATAGTAGGCATGCTTCAGACGGATCTCATTGCCCGGGTAGAGGCGGTGGTATCCTTTGATCGGCTCCTCCATGAAATCTTCACGTTCGATATAGATCTCCCGTGAGAACGGAATGCTTCGTGTTCCAGCATCGGAATCCTCTGGGTTGTTGTCAGCTTCGAACCACTCCTCTTCGCCTTCGGGATAGTTGGTGATCACGACCTTTAGCGGGTGAAGTACCCCCATGTAGCGGAGAGCTCTCTTGTTCAGGTCTTCTCGTACACAGAACTCGAGGAGATTATAATCCACAACACTCTCAACCTTAGCTACCCCGACACGGGCAACGAAATCTCGCAACGATTCGGGGCTGTACCCTCTGCGTCGAATGCCGGTGATGGTGGGCATGCGGGGATCGTCCCAACCCGAGACATACCCCTCTTTCACTAGGCGCAGGAGTTTCCTCTTGCTCATAATGGTATAATTCACGTTCAGTCGGGCGAATTCGTACTGGTGCGGAGTGTGTGCGATACCGTCGATCGATGTGGCCCAGTCGTACACTGGTCTATGATCTTCAAATTCGAGGGTACAGATCGAGTGGGTGATCCCTTCTATAGCATCGCTTATCGGGTGGGTGTAGTCGTACATGGGGTA
The DNA here is from genome assembly GCA_964473245.1 of uncultured Spirochaetaceae bacterium. GTDB lineage: Bacteria > Spirochaetota > Spirochaetia > Sphaerochaetales > Sphaerochaetaceae > CAYZJV01. The sequence continues at coordinate 33,698 of CAYYOL010000019.1, read as the reverse complement.
GATACACCACTTGTCTCCCGTTCTCGGATGCGACGCGAACTTGATCCGGTAGAGCGCAGGATCCCGCATATTGATGTTCGGGCTCGCCATGTCGAGTTTTGCCCTGAGTACGTAGGTCCCCTCTGGGTGTTTACCTTCACGCATCTCTTTGAACAGTCTGAGATTCTCCTCGATCGAACGATCTCTGTCGGGGCTGTTGCGTCCCGGCCTCGTGAGGGTACCACGATACTCCTTCACCTGTTCGGCACTGAGTGAATCGACATAGGCTTTTCCCTCTTCTATCAGGTTTACAGCAATCGCGTGGAGCTGGTCATAATAGTCACTTGCATGGTAGAGGTAGTCTCCCCAATCGAATCCGAGCCATGCGATGTCATGTTGAATCGATTCTATGTACTCAAGATCCTCTTTTTCGGGATTCGTATCATCTAGGCGAAGGTGACACCGACCCCCATATTTCTCGGCTAGTCCAAAATTCAGACAGATGGATTTCACGTGCCCAAGATGAAGATACCCGTTCGGTTCGGGGGGGAATCGTGTGACGATGGTATTGTCGGGCACTCGTCCGTTTGCCAAGTCGTCCTCAATGATTCGTTCTAGGAAATTAAGACTCCGTTCCTCTCTCTTCTCCAGCTCTTTCGTATCCATATACCATTCCTCTGCCCCTTTCAAAGGGGGCCTACGTGATTGTGCGATTCTACCATAGAGCGTCGTTTGCGAAAAGATACCGTGGGAGAAGACGTGACACAATCACAAGGGAGGAGTATGATGCTCGGTATGAAATCACTGGAGCGCTCATCTCTTTCGGGACAGCTTATGCGAATCTCGCTTCCTATCATGGCCTCGAACCTACTGCAGACCCTGTACACCATGGCAGATACCTTCTTCCTCGGGAAGCTGGGCAAGGAGGCACTGAGTGCACCATCGATCACCCAGAATGTGAGCAATTTCATCATCGTGTTCGGTACGGCCTTCTCCATAGCAGGGACCACCATGATAAGCCAAGCGTATGGGGCGAACAACAAGAACCGGGAGCGGCTCGATTTTCTCGCTTCGCAGGTGTTTCTGGTGAACCTGATCATGTCTCTCGTTGTCATGACCACTGGAGTCGTGCTTGCGCGACCTCTTTTGACTATTATGCGGGTGCCTGCAGGCATCACCTTCGACTATACCATGCAGTATATGGTGATCACCTTCTTCACCATGCCACTTCTCTTTGGAGATTTCGTGCTACGTACGACACTTCAAGGTGTAGGGGATTCATTGACCCCACTGTATGTACAGGGGACAGCGGTACTGCTAAATATCATCCTCGATCCGATCTTCATCTTCGGGTTCGGTCCGATTCCTCCGCTCGAGGTTGCCGGGGCGGCCTGGGCGACGCTTCTGGCCCGGTCGATCAGCTGTAGCATCTCCATGATACTCCTCTTCAGTGGTTACAAGCGGGTTCGGGTTCGGTTGCAGTTAATGCGTCCTCATAAGGCCACACTCTCGCTTCTGACAAGAATCGGTCTTCCCGCCTCTATCGGTCAATCGATCTCCTCGCTTGGTTTCGCGGTAGTTCAAGGGATGGTGAACTCTTTCGGTCCGGCAGTCATCGCGGCATTCGGTATCGGTAACCGGATTCAATCTGTGTTCCATATGCCAGCATACGGGATCAGTCAGGGAGTGGCGATACTCGTGGGAAAGAAGCTCGGCGAGGGCGATCCAGATGGGGCAGCGTCGATAGCGAAACGGGGTATGTTGATCAGTGGAGTTTTTATCAGTGTGGGCATGACCCTCGTACTCATATTCGGACGACATGTGATTCTCTTCTTTGTCAACGATACCGAAGTCGTGCATCACGGGGTTAGGATGTTCTGGTACACAGCTCCTTCGGTGGTGTTCTTCGCATTCTACACCATCGTTCTCGGAGCCTTTCAGGGAGGTGGCGAGACCCGTCCTGTCATGACCATGAACTTGGTGCGACTCTGGGCTCTTCGTGTACCGCTGTGTTCAGTGCTTCCCCTTCTCTTCGGTCTCGGTTCACAGGGGATATGGCTTGGTATGTTGTTGAGTAACACCATTGTCGCTCTATGGTCACTCTATCTCTTCCGTCGTGGATCGTGGAAGGTCTCGCTGTACTCCTGATCGCCGAACGAAGTGGGAAGCACGAGAATATGTACAGAGAGAAAGAGATAGAGTACACTAGTCCTTGGTATATCATCTGGTTGGAGGAGCACCTTGGAGCATAGTACACAGAAGAGCAGGCGCACAATATGGAACATGATCCGTAGTGTCCTCATAGGAGTACTGATTGTCATCCTTGCTGTGGGCATCATTGCATGGACGCGTGTACTTCGACAGAAGGATCTGCATGAGCAACAACGCAAGGTCCTTGCAGAGGTCCTGAATCGCGATGGCGAGCTCGGTCTTCTCCGGCTTGCAGGAGTGGAGGTCCACGAGATCTTCTATGGTGATGCCGGTGTCTCGGTATTTCTCGGGGATATGTCAAATTACACCTACAGTGCAGAAGAGATGCGAAATATCGCAATCTACGAATTGGCCAACAAGAGTGTGGTCCACATAACCACTGTAACGCTCGGTCTGAATACCTTCCTTGAAGTCCTCCCTGTCCAGGGAACCGGTTCGGGTATCGTGATAAGTGAAGATGGCTATATTCTCACAAATGCACATGTGGTCAAGGATGCCACGCACTTGACTATCAGTCTGTACGATGGCTCGAATCACGAAGCCTCTTTAGTGGGCATTGATAACGAAAACGATCTTGCGGTGCTCAAGATGGAGCTGCCACCTCAGATGATACTCGACCCGATCACGTTCGGCACAGCACGAGAACTCAAGGTCGGTCAGAAGGTCGTGGCCATCGGGAATCCGTTTGGCTATGATCGCACGATGACCATCGGTACGGTATCCGGACTAGGTCGGCCGGTTCGCACCGAGATGAATACCGTGATCAATGGTATGATCCAGACCGATGCTGCGATCAACCCGGGAAACTCTGGAGGACCATTGTTGAATAGTCGGGGAGAGATGGTAGGAATCGCTACCACGATCCACTCCACTACCGGGGGTTCTCAGGGTATCGGATTCGCTATTCCGGTGGATACGGCAATAAGTGTGATTCCAGATCTTATTCAATACGGAAAAGTGGTGCGAGGCTGGTTGGATGTCACACTGGTACAGCTTGAGCCCTATATTGTGGAGTATGCAGATCTCCCTGTTTCGAGTGGTCTTCTGGTAAGTCAGGTTCGACCTGGCGGGAAAGCCGAGAAGGGTGGGCTGAAAGGTGGAACCGAGCGGGTGCAGTATGGTCGATCCATCATCTTCCTTGGTGGAGATATCATCATCTCGGTCGATGGGGAATCGATACAAGAGTATGCCGATCTCTATAGTGCCTTGGTAGATACGCACCCCGGTGACAGTGTAGAGGTCGTGGTATTGCGCAAAGGAGAAGAGAAGCGGTTGAAGATCGAGTTGGTTGAGCGTCCGGAGGGGATGGAATGGACGGTGCAATGAGTTCCAAAAAGTTTCAGGTGGTAGCGGAATATGGTCCATCTGGCGATCAGGCAGATGCCATCGAGTTGCTCTCTGCTGGAGTCGAGTCTGGCTTCGAGAGACAGACTTTGAAGGGTGTCACCGGTTCGGGGAAGACCTTCACCATGGCTAAGATCATAGAGAAGGTGCAGCGCCCCACGTTGGTGCTGAGCCACAACAAGACGCTCGCTGCTCAGCTGTTCCGAGAGTTCAAGTCGTTCTTTCCTCACAATGCCGTAGGCTATTTCGTCTCTACATACGACTATTATCAACCTGAGGCGTATGTCCCTGGTAAGGATCTCTATATCGAAAAAGATGCCGATATCAACGACGAGATCGATCGTCTTCGATTGTTCGCTTCTTTTGCACTCATGGAGCGTCGCGATGTCATTATCGTAGCAACGGTGAGTTGCATTTTCGGTCTTGGCAATCCGATCTCTCTTCGTGACATGGTCAAACACTTCTCGGTCGGGGAGCAATTCGACCACAAGAGCGATCTCGAGCATATGATCCGTATGCAGTATGATCGAAATGACATGATTCTCGAACGAGGTTCATTCAGAGTACGGGGCGATGTCATTGAGATCTGTCCCTCGTACCTAGAGACTGCCGTTCGTATCAGAATCAACTGGGATGAGATCGAGCGAATCGAGTGGTTCGATCCGGTATCAGGTGAGGTGCTCGAGACGGTCTCTTCGTTCAGTCTGTATCCAGCTAAACAGTTTGTTATGCCTCCCGAGCAAGTGCAGGCAGCCATAGGGCGAATCCAGCAGGAGCTTGAGGAGCAGTACAACCATTTCATTCGGCAAGGGAAGATGCTTGAGGCTGAGCGAATCAAGACGCGGGTAGAGTACGATCTCGAGATGTTGCAAGAGTTGGGGTATTGTTCGGGCATCGAGAACTACTCACGTCCGCTCGGAAATCGGGAGGCGGGTGAAGCTCCTCCTGTGTTGCTGAACTACTTTCCTCCGGGATTTCTCACGTTCATCGATGAGTCGCATGTGACGATTCCCCAGATAGGAGCGATGTACGAGGGTGATCGGAGTCGAAAGTTGAACCTGGTGAATTTCGGATTCCGTCTCCCTTCCGCTCTCGACAACAGACCGCTCACCTACAGCGAATTCGATCGGACCTGCGGTCAAAGAGTCTATGTATCCGCTACTCCAGGTGCTCGGGAGATTGCTGAATCGTCACAGGTTGTCGAACAGATCATCCGTCCTACCGGCCTTCTCGATCCCGTTGTAGAGATTCGTCCCACCGAAGGGCAGATGGAAGATCTGTACGGTGAGATCCGCAAGACGATCGAGAAGAGGGAGCGAGTTCTCGTTACCACGCTGACAAAGCGGATGGCAGAGGATTTGACCGACTATCTTGCAAATCTTGGTCTCAAGGTACGGTACCTGCACTCTGAAATAGAGACAATCGAGAGAGTCGAACTGCTTCGTGATCTCCGCATGGGATCCTATGATGTCCTAGTTGGGATCAACCTGCTCAGAGAGGGGCTGGACCTTCCGGAGGTCTCTCTCATTGCGATTCTCGATGCAGACAAGATCGGCTTCCTCCGTTCTGCGACCTCACTGATTCAGACGATCGGAAGAGCTGCGAGGAATGTGGACGGTAGAGTCATTATGTATGCCGATCGGGAAAGCGATGCCATGAAACTGGCGATCGAGGAGACTGGGAGGCGCAGGGCGATTCAGCAGCAGTACAATGAGGAACATGGTATCACACCGACGACTATCATCAAGTCGATTCAGGATCTTATCTCCCGTGAGAAGGTGGAGAAACAGGAGATCCAGAAGGGAGATATCGATGTTCTCAAGAGCAAGTACAATCTTCTGATCGCCGCGGACAGGAAGAAATACATACGCGATCTAGAGCGGGAGATGCTCGAGCATGCCAAGAATCTCGAGTTCGAACAAGCTGCGATACTCAGAGATGAGATCGATGCCGTGAAGAACATGAAGATCAGCAGGAAGTGACTACCAGCGATCGCTGAAGAGAACGAGGTCTTTGGGGCCACCGCTGGTCTGCGGTGTCTGCAGACTGAGCCACTGTTCTGCATACCTGAATTTGTTGATGATGTGTCGGTAGATATCTCCAAGAAGGATCGTTTCGTTCTTATAGCTGGGAATATCCTCTTTCGCTCTCATATCTCCTGGAACAACGATCTCTCTTCCATCCAGTGTTGCCTCCGAAGGGGTGTCGGAGATGTGGTTCCACCCAATCGCATCGAGGAAATAGAGCGAGAAGTAGCCATGGTTATGTCCAATGGAAGAAAAAAGGTCCTCTCGAGATTCTTGGTTTTCCGATGAGGCGGTGAGAGCGAAGAGGTTTGCATGGTAGCTAACCGATTCCCGGTCGCTCGCAGTTCTCGGATACGATTCGACAATCTGACCGCTGTAGCAGGTATCAAGAATGATAACCTTTGTACCAGCAATAGCTCCTACCGAATCGTTCAGTTCTGCTTCGCTAATAGACGTTGCTAGATTGGAGTTTTCAGAAGATAAGAGGAGCGGATATCCATCTGCTTCTCCGTGTCCAGCATAGTAGAGGAAGAAGATATCCTGTTGCTCTACCTCCCGATCCCCACCGGGCTTGTATCGGTCCAGTTCCGCGAGCACATTACTGCGGGTGGGAAGTCTCCCCAGTGCAGGAGTATGATCTGCCTCTTCGGTCATCAATACAACTTCATGATCCAGGTTGAAATAGGAGGCGCCTGTCAACTGCTCCAAAGCAACTGCCACCTCGAATACATCGCCAATCGTTCCACTCAAATATCCAAGACCATACGTAACGCCATCGATGACTACACCCTTGGTAGTGGAGTAATCCAACCCGATGAACAGGGCATGGATCGTCGGTCTGGGTGGTTTTTCCAGAAAGAGTTCACACGAGCTCAGTGCTACGATCAGGAGAAGAATTGCGAGGGCAAGGAGGAGCTTCTTCATGCATCACCTCCCGACGGATTCGAGTCGAATCTCCATTGGAAGCCGACGCCAGCGGTAACAGATAGATAGTCTTCTCTAAAATCTATGGTAAGGGGAATGGTCAGTGCGAATCTGTTTCGACTCGAGTCGGACATTTCATAGACCCCTGCTGCCCGAACTCTCCAAAGCGGAGCAAACTCCACTAGTTGCGTGTACATGGTGAGAAACAGTGAAGTGCCGGCTGTCACGGCGAAACGGTCATCGAAGTGGAAGGTGAAATCTATCGTTGGACCGAGGGCGACGAATGGACGCCAGAGCGTTGTCCCATATAGCATCGATCGGGTGGTGTAGAACCCAGTCACTCCCATGGATAGCTCGACAGAGGGGCCAAACCCGTGCACCAAGGGTGCGATGGTCGAGCCGACCGAAAGATGGCTTCTGAGGGGAAGAGCGTCATCGTGCATGGTACTGGGTATGCTTCCGTACCACGAGAGATCTGTTTCTACCTTGAAACCTGAAGACACCGGTTTGCCTGCCGAGAGCGGTGAGCCGAGCATTGCCAGTGCAAAGATCACGGCGAGCACTATGCGTATCGGCACCTGACTGACAGTTCTTCTCATGGTCGTTGTACTATATATGGTATGCCTTGTGTATGTCACTACCGAACTCTCCTATATGGAATATAACCAACAAGAGAGGACAAATGCTTCATTTTTTTCAAAATATTTTTCTATCGGGCTACCACACCCTCGACATATTCGACGAGATCTGAGACTCGAACACCCAGCATTACCCGGGAATGCTTGGGCTTAAATCTCGCATAGGCAAGGATTTCATGACCATTCCATTCGCAGGTGAGAAGGTATCGTCCTCCCTGGTATTCACAATTCAGAATGCGAGATTCCGGAAACCGAAGGTGGGGAAGGAACTCGGGGAATGCAAGTGATCGATTATCATGGACGATCACCCGCTCTGGACGAAAGAACACCTGTCGTGTCTCGCCACTACTTCTGAACACTACCGTCTCTGGTCCCTTGTCCATGGAAACGAGGGTCTTAGGAATGAGGGCATGAGGAAGTAACGTTCCATCTCCGGTGAACTGGGCAGCGAACAGCGTGGCGGGGTGGTTATAGATCTCTTCGGGTGTGGCGAACTGCTCCATGGATCCGTTCTGCATCACCACGACTCTGTCGCTGATCGTGAGAGCCTCCTCTTGGTCGTGCGTCACGTACAGCGTGGTGATACCAGTGGCCTCATGGATGTGTCTGATCTGTTGGCGAAGTCGTTTGCGCATCTTTGCATCGAGAGCAGATAACGGCTCATCGAGCAGAAGTAGTTGTGGTTCGGCTGCCAAAGCTCGGGCGAGCGCGACCCGCTGACGTTCCCCTCCACTCAATTGAGAGACCTTTCGGCGATCGTAGCCCTGTAGCCCGACGAGATCCAACAGGTGCCTCACCCGTTCGGCTTGTTCCCGTTTCGGCAGTTTTTTCAATCTGAGACTGTAGGCTATGTTCTTGGTGACATTGAGGTGAGGAAAGAGGGCATAGTCTTGGAAGACCATACCGATATTCCGCTCCCACACGGGCATGTGTGTGATATCTGAACCATTGAGTCTAATGGACCCCGACTCACAGGGGATAAGTCCCGTGATAAGCTGGAGTGTCGTACTCTTACCACAGCCTGAGGGGCCGATGATACTCACCAGTTCTCCTGGATTCACTGAAAAATCGACTGCAAGGGTAAATTCTGGATAGTGTACACGCACATGCGAACATACGAGTCCCGATTCAGTGTCAGTCATCCTGTCTCCTTCGTAGCATTTCCGTACTAGCGAATACTATAGCACAACAGAGAATTAAAATCGTGCCCAGTGCACAGGCTCCGGCGAAATTGTACGAGCCGATAAGGCGGTACATCACCACGGGAACGGTGACAATGCTCGAATCGCTCAGTACGAGAGTGGCATTGATCTCACCCATGGAGAGAGCGAAGGCGAACGCTGCCCCTGTTGCCATTGCGGGGCGAAGCAGTGGTAGTTCCACATGCCAGAACGTCTGTGAGACGGTCGCCCCCAGTGTGAGCGATGCCTGCGTGTAGGTAAAAGGGATCTTCCGGTACTCGGGTACGATGGATCGGAGAACGAAAGGGCTTGCAATGACCACATGGGCAAGCACCACCATGGTGACCGCAAGCGCGTTTCCTCCTGGTAGGGTAGAAGAAACGAGGTAATAGCCCAGACCGACGACGACAGAGGAGACGGCCATGGGAAGCATGGCATACAGCTCCATGGAAGAGCTTCCACGTTCACCATGTTTTCTGAGGCGGGCAGCGAGCATGGTCCCCATAATCAGAGAGGTGACGGTAGTGACTGCAGCAATCGCAAGACTTCTCAGCAGTGCAGGGCCAGCAATGGCGAGTGCCGATCCGGCTACAGATTCCAGACCGAACAGCTGTCGATACCACCGAAGGGAGAATGCGAGATCGCCTGAGCGGGAGACTGGCGCCTGAAAGGAGCGGTAAACAAGCGCAACGAGTGGACCGAGAACGAAGACGATCGAGAAGATGAGATAGATCAGCACAGCCAGTTTTCCCATGATGGATGAGGGGCTGCGTTCCAGTCTCTTCTCGGGAGTCCTTTCGATCTCCTCTTGGTGTGCCATCATCCGTTGTGTCCAGAGGTGAATTGCAACCAGTACCAAGGTTACCGCAATCGAGAGCAGGCTGAGCGCAGCCGCTCCCTCGATGTCGAGCGTCATACGTGCCCTTCGATAGATCTCCACTTCGAGCGTCGTGAACCGAGGACCTCCTCCAAGTACGAGGAGGATCGCGAAGCTAGAGAAGCAGAAGAGGAAAATCAGTGTCGATGCGCTGAGAATCGCAGGAACCAGTCTCGGGAAGGTGATCGTGCGGAAGATGGTCCACCTTCGTGCTCCGAGTGTCATGGCAGCATGGGTGTAGCGGCTTGGCAGTTGTTCCCAGAACGAACTGATGAGCCCGAGAGCTATGGGGAAATTATAGAAAGCGTGTGCAAGGATCACTGCACTGAAGGTATAGAGGATCCTGAGTGGCGGCTCGGAGAGATTGAATATACGCATGAGCGCTGTGTTCACCATCCCATTGTTCCCGTAGAATATGACGAATCCGAGTACGACCAGAATCGAAGGGAGTACGAACGGAATAGTGCAGATAGCACGAATGATCCCTTTCCCGCGGAATCGATAGGTGGCAAGGATATAGGCTCCGGGCAATCCGATCGCAACCGAGACCACCGTACTCACCAGCGCCTGCATGAGGGTGAAGCGGAGGATTCTCTGTGTATAGGGATCGACGAGCATCGCGATCAGACGCTGAATCGTAAAGCCTCCGTCTTGGTCGACGAAGGCTTTACTGAGTATGATAGAGAGTGGAACGATGAAAAGAAAGGTGAGAAGTACCATTGCGGGCGTACTCAAATTTCGATAGAAACGGGAGGTTTCAAGTATGCTCTTTGGACGTCCACCACTGTTCATCGTCTGGTTCATCGACTCATCACCTCAACCCATTCTTGGAGCCAGCGTTCTCTGTTCTCTGCGATGGTCTCAGTATCGAGCATAATCGAGTGTTCTGGTTTCGGCGCCGATTCGAATGCATCGGGCAACTCTGTGGTACTGTTCACCGGGTACATGATGTTCGCGATAGCGATATCAGTTTGGGCATCGGTAAGGAGAAACTCGATGAACAGTTCTGCAGCAGCTCTATCGGTAGTGGAAGCGACGATTCCCGCCCCTTCGATCACTGCCATATTTCCTTCAGTGAAGATTTGTGCCTTGAAACGGTCGGACTCTTCGTACAGGACATGATACACTGGGCTCGTCGTATAGCTGATAACCAGAGGAGCCTCACCTTGGGTGAACAAGCCATAGCCACTCGACCACCCATCTGCTATGGTCAGTACATTCGGCTTCACCGCCTCCCACCACGCCAGATACTCGTCCCCATAGACGGCTACGGTCCATTCGAGCAGGCCCATACCGACACTGGATGTGCGAGGATCCATGAGAATGATGGATCGAGTCCAGCGCGAATCTAGAAGATCGTGAAGCGATTGGGGTGGATCTTCGACCCGATTCGCATCGTATACGAATGCATAGTTTCCGTAGTTGAACGGAACGAGATGGTAGGTGGGGTCGAAGTGGAGGAATTCGGGAATCTCTGCCAGGGCATCTGGCTTGTAGGGGATCAATAGCTGTGAAGCGACGCTCTCGTGTGTAAGCTCGTTCGATATACCGATCACCACATCGGCTTTCGGGTTATGTCGCTCGAGTTCGAGGCGGCCCAATAGTTCTCCGCCACTCCCGGCCGATACCAGGTTTACCTGTATTCCGGTCTGTGCTTCGAATGCAGGAACGACCAGCGGTCCAGGGCCCCACTCCGATACAAACGAATCATACGCATAGACGGTGATCTCTCTTTGGGTTGTTTCCGGTTTCTCTTGCGTCCCTCGTGCAAAAAGCGCTACTGGAATCGCGAAGACAGCCAGAACCAGCAGTAACAAGTGCTTCTTCATGTCAGCACCTCCTCAAGTGGTTTCTGTCTGTGGGGATGATTTGAGAGTTTACGTACTTCCCTTCGCTGGCATTACCCAGATCAGGTTCAACGGGTGTAATCTCAGGCCGCTCTACGGCGGCCACCCCAAGACTTTCACTATGGTAGACAAGTGTGTCGGAACTGTCAAGCACACCCGAAGCGACGTAGCAAGGCTCAGTGGATCAACTGCAACTGAGTGGCGTTGTAGGTCAGTACATCGAGTATCGAGCGTGTCATGAAAGGACCCGGGAAGTTGATCAGTTGCACATAGGTTCGTCCCAGGCTCTTGAACGGTTCTCCCTGTGGGCTGTGCCAGTTGTCTATGATGATATCTGGATCCAACGCCTCGATTGCTGTCACATCGCCAAGACTCAGATCTTGTGGGCCGAAAACCGCCACTACATCGTAGCCTGCGTATCTGGCGAATGCCTGTTGGTGGAACTGAACCACAGCTCTAGTCGAACTGGTCTGTTGCCGTTGCGCCCCATCGAGGAGTCGTGAAGAGAGATCATCCAGCGATCGCTTCCAGCTGGTGAACGCCTCCTCGTTTCCCAATAGTTTAGCCACTGACTCCACCGAAGATGCGAGCTGGTCGGGAGCATTGTTCGTCTGTACCTGCACGACGTTCTTATCCGGAATCTGAGCTGCAGAGACTAGCTTACCGATGAACCCCTCATACCCTGCCCAGAAGACCAAATCGGCTCTGCTTGCTGTCATGATATCCTGAGGAGAGAAGTCGTATTCGGGTGGATGCCGCAACTCGATCGGCGCGAGCACGAGTACGTTTGAAGCACCAGCGGCCTCAACGATGGCACCTACCCAGCTGGTGCTTGCGACTATGGCCGGTCCCATGGACGTTTTTCCAGCATATGAATCGTAGCGTGATGCGGCAGATGTCTCATCGACACCTTGTGCAGAGAGCGGTATCGAAACCAGCACGAGACAGAGTAGGGTAAGAAGTCTCTTTTTTAGCATAACAGCCTCCAATTGTGTGTTACGTTTTTTTCAGTCGAGCAACAAGAAGTGAAAAAGCAAGGAGTACCGTAGCCGTCATGGCAGCACTGGCACCAACGGGGAGATTGAACATGAGCGCTATGAAGAATCCCCCAGTCGTCGTGATCATGCCGAATACCGATGATAACACCAGCGCTCCACCGAAAGAGCGGGCGAATCTGAGTGCCGCAATTCCGGGAAGCAGTATAACGGCATCGACGAGCAACGCTCCAACCAGCCTCAAAGCTGTGGCGATTCCAATACCGAGTAGCACGAAGAGTCCCGAGGTGACCAGTTCGACAGGAACTCCTAGAATCGCGGCGAGGTCACGGTTCATCAGTACCAACTGAATCTCCCGATAGGCACCGAAAAACACGAGCAAAACGAGAAGTCCTGCCGTTGCCGTGAGATAGAGGTCCATCTCGGTGAGCATAAGTACATTTCCTGCAAAGATATCGAAGACATGCATGGCAGGAACTCCTGTTGCCGCAAGTATGATGAACGCCCCTGCCAGCGATCCTGTCATGAAGAGGCCGGTGATCGAACTGGTGCTTATTGCAGTATCACGGGCAAGATACCCCATGACAAGCGAGGCAATCAGTACGGCTCCGAATGCTCCCATGGTCGCTGACCACCCGAGAGCCATTCCCAATGCAGCTCCAAGGAGCCCTACATGCATGAGCGTGAATCGAATCGCAGTGAGGTGGAGAGCTACGATGACGACGCCGAGTAGCGAAAGGGTTCCCCCCGCGATGAGCATGCCGAAGAATGCATGACGTATCACGGGAATCGACCAGGCATCGAAGAAAAGTTGCATCATGCCGTTTCTCCTCGATCGCAGATAAGGGTTCCTGCTTCAATATGGATGTGTCGATCTGAGAGTCGATCGTCCAGCGATTCGTGACTCACCACCAGCGAGGTGAACCCGAGTTCCCGCTGCAGTCGATCGATTCTATCTATAATATCCCGTTTCGCCTCTGTGTCGAGATAGGTGGTCGGTTCATCCATGAGTACCAGTTGCGGGTCGCGGATCAACGCTCGTGCCAACGCTACCTTTTGTCTCTGTCCACCACTGAGCGTACGGATATCCCGTGTGGCAAAGTCGGCCATATCGACAGAGTCTAGCCGTTCGAGCGCCTTCTCGTGGTCGATCCTCTTCGGTCGTCCGAGCCAGGAGAATCGGGTTCCCCACAGACCGAGGAGCACACTCTCTTGTACGGTGATCGCCAATTCGGGATCTTGCTGGACCTGCGTGAGTACTCCGATTCGCTTCCTTATGTATTGTCGGTCCGAATCTCGTACCATCTGGGTTCCGAGAATCTGCACCGAACCCGTTCTGTGTATGAGATTACCGGAAATCAGTTTCAAGAGGGTGCTTTTCCCGCTTCCGTTCACACCGGTAATGAGAATTCGTTCTCCGGTGTGAACGGTAAGGTTCACATCTGAGAGCACCGTGTGCGAACCGTAGCCAAGCGATACCTGCTGCAATGAAAGGATGATCGTGTTTGTCATGTTCGGAGTTGTTCGAAGAGGCGTTCAGTAGCTGCTATGTGCATTCTTCCCACCACATGTTTCTGACCGGTGACCCGGTTAGCCCAGATTGTGACCTCCTCATAAGTTCCGGTGACAACAAGCATCTTGAAGATGATATCCTCATCTAAGTGCATCTGGAGATTGGTGGTGAGCTTCAGCGATGAAAAATCTTTCAATGGAACGCGTAGCAGTTGTGTAGTGTAGTGGAAGATTAGCGAAATAACCGCAGTGACCTCTGTATCCGGTTCAAGGCTCTGTTCTTCCAACATCTGTTGCCTCACCAGCGCACGAATGGCCTCTGATCGGTTCGGATGTTCGTGTTTTTCAGTGATCTCATCGAGCAATGATACGATCTCACGCTCCATTGAGACGCCGAAACGGACTAGTTCTGACATAGACACACCTCGTTATTGCCAGAATAGTAACACGAATAAGATAATTTGTGCTACTGCTTCTCGAGTGGTTTTCTCCCACGTCGATTGTCTTCTCTCTGAGATTTCGACCGATTGACCGCACGTCGTAGGGGGGATAGTATACAGATATGGAAATGTTAGTAAGTACGCAGACAATGGAAGGTATCGATGCAAAGGCACAGAGCGATTATTCGTTCCCAGCTCTCGTTCTCATGGAGCAGGCTGGAGTGAAAGGGTGGCGAGCATTCACCGATTATGCGCAACAGAATCAGATTGCCATGAATCATATCGTATTCGTAGCAGGTGGAGGGAACAATGGGGGCGATGCTCTGGTCATGGCCCGCGAAGCATTTTTCTCAGGACACCAGTCGTTCTCCATTCTCCTTGTAGGCTCTCGGGTCTCGAATGCCTGTTCGGTTCACAGAACTATTTGCGGTAAGCTGGGATTCACCATGGCAGATGCCGAGAACATGGAGGGGATGATATCAACGGATGCCAGTCGTATGCTTGCAGAAGCCGACTTGATAGTCGATGGGATCGCCGGTACCGGCCTGAGAGGTATGCTGGGCGGAACCACAGCGGAAATAGTCAAAATGATCAATGCCCGCCATGCACAGGGGGCGTATGTCCTTGCTGTCGACATACCATCTGGGTGTAGCGACAGCATGAGTGTCGCCGGGCCTCGCGTCATGGCTCATGCCACAGTGACCATGGGATTGCGAAAGGCAGCCTCCTACCATCCGGTCAGCCGGTTGGGGTGGGGCACCATTCTGCGGGTAAACCCCTCGTTTCCACCGGCATTACTCAAGAACTCGGTAGCCAGTGCAACTTTGAGCGATCGAAACGATCTGAAAATTCAACGATTCGCAGAGGATGTATACAAGCACAAACGGGGACATCTCGCTCTCCTTGCAGGAAGCGAGCGATACACTGGAGCTGCACGACTGGCAGCACGTGGTGCGTTTCACAGTAGATGTGGTCTGGTGACATTGTGTTGCACTAAGGATGTTGCATCGGTCGCTGCATCGGAGACCCCATCGATCATTGTCCAGTCATTGGAGTCCCAGGAGGTGATACCGGGGCAGCTGCTTGCAAAGAGTTATCAGGCGATAGCCGCTGGTCCCGGGTGGGGAGAGGGGCATGAAGAACAGGTTCTCGAAATCCTGCGAAGTGGATTGCCTGCAGTTCTCGATGCCGATGCAATTGCCGCATTCGGAAAAGTGGTCTCGGAACACCGTGTACAGAGTACAGCACATGGTTCGCTCGTGCTCACTCCACATCCAGGGGAACTGCATGCACTCCTCGAAACCCTGCACATGCCGCTTCTGGCTCAGGAGATCGGACCAAGTGGTTCGCCTGAATCCTTTATCGACTCTCTCAAACGAGTCGCTGTGGCACTCGAGGCGGTCATCGTCTATAAGAGTCACGTAATCTGGATCGTAGATGGACGAAATGGTGGAGCGATTCCAATCGTTGTAGATGGAATGAACAATGCGCTGGGTGTTGCAGGAAGTGGCGATGTCCTTACAGGAATCATTGGCAGCCTGCTTGCGCAGGGGTACGACCCTCATGAGGCAGCTCATAGCGGAGTACTGATTCATCAGGAGTCGGGTGCTTTAGCACGAACTGCAGAGGGGTGGTTCGACGCCGAGACCTTGATTAGCCATGTAGGCAATGTCTGCAGACAAGCAGAGGAGCTCTAGATCATGCTGCAGGTCTATCTTCTCACGATCGGATACTTGCTTATAGGTTCAGGGTTGCTACTGGTCGATGAGTATGGGGGGCAGTATATCCTGCTGATTCGGTTGCGGAGAACCGTTCGTTCCAATTTGATCGTTTCCGTGCTACTGATCGTACTGGGCTTGCTGCTCTCTGTAGCGAAGTTTTCCTATCCGATTCCTCCGGGACCAGTGCTCATTGGAGATCTGCTCCCTCTAGTCGGGTGTATCATGCTCACGGTCTATCACACCACCCAATTGGTAGTATACAAGAGGCAGGGACGATTCTCTACCGAAGAGGAGCACTCAGATGAGGATGAAGTGGATATGTTGAAAAAGACCGGGTCTCTGATAGAGACGCACAAGAGGAATCTGGGTTTCGTTCTGATCGGTATCGCTGTATTGCACTTCTTGTTTCCCGGTGCCGTATTACTATAGAGGTGAAGCATATGTCCGATACGAGTACACACCATGAACGAATTACCACAGCAGGAATCCTGTTTGAGGCAGGACACTATTTCATTGCCAAGAGAAAAAGCGGCGGGTCGGTAGGAGGCCTTTGGGAGTTCCCGGGAGGTAAACACCGGTGGGGAGAGACTCCCGAGGAGTCTCTGGCTCGTGAGTTCTTCGAAGAGTTCAATCTGACCGTACACGTGGGAACCTGCTTCTTCGAGCACGACTTCACCAATAGGGATACACGGTATCACCTGCTCGCATACTGGGTTGAAGCCGAAGATCCGATTCGCTACGAATTGCACGAACATGTCGAGGCACGATGGGCAACCCTCGCTGAAATGTATGAGCTCCCCTTCGTCCCCTCTGACTTACCTGTCAGAAGAAAACTTGAGGAGCTCTCGCTAGCCTGAGGGCTCAGATACGATCAGAGAATCGTTCCGTGCGGTATGATCGCATTCTTGTGTATCACGATAATTCCATCGTGTACCGAATAGTTCGTGTAATCTCCGTCTTCACGTTGGATATCATCGATACCGATTCTACAACCATCTCCGATTCGGGCATTCTGATCCACGATCGCTCTGCGAATGATTGTTGCACGACCTATGCCGATATTGGGAATCTTCTTCCTCTCGTTCTCTGCCTTCTCCTCGGGAGTCTCATAGTACGAGGCTCCCATACAATACACTCCATCGAGGCTTGCCCCGCTTTCGATCAGGGTTCGAACACCGATGATCGAGTTCACAATATAGGCGTTGGTGATAATGGAGCCCTCACTTGTGAGGGAGCTGCTGATATTGCAGAAATTCACCTTGGTTGCAGGAAGATGTCGTCTATGTGTGTAGATGGGCATCTCCTCATTGTAGAAGTTGAATGCCGGGGTAACTGAAGCGAGGTCGATATTGGTATCGTAGAATGCTTTGACTGTTCCGATATCCTCCCAGAATCCGTCGTAGACATAGGTGGCGACCTTCTGGTTCTTGATGACTTCGGGGATGATCTCCTTGCCGAAATCGGCAGAACGATTTGTCTCGAGAATCTCCTCCATCGCACGTGCATCGAAGATATAGATACCCATGGAAGCTAGATACTCATTGTTCTCGGATGGTTTCTGGTTCAACGACTCCTTAAGGAGTTTTGCGGGAATCTGATAGTCGCTGATATCGTAGTCGGGTGCTGGCTTCTCATAGAATTTCTTGATGATCCCTTTCTCATCTGCACCGATGATCCCGAGTCCAGTTGCCTGCCCTCTGCTGATTGTCTTTGCCGCGATTGTTAGCACGGCTCCACTTTCTATGTGAGTTCTCAGCATCTCCTGATAATCCATGCGGTACAGCTGATCGCCGGAGAGGATGAGATAGTAGTCGGCGTTCTGATCGGCAAAGTGCTTGAGGTTCTTGCGAACTGCATCGGCAGTTCCCTGATACCAGTCGTTGTTATGGTAGGTCTGTTCAGCAGCAAGGATCTCTACGAACCCATTCGTAAAGGTATCGAATATGTAGGTATTCGCTATGTGGTTGTGTAGCGAGGCAGAGTTGAACTGAGTTAAAATATAGATTTGCCGAATATTACTGTTGATACAGTTGCTGATCGGAATATCGACAAGCCGGTACTTTCCTGCGAATGGGACGGCTGGTTTTGATCGGTCCTTGGTCAAAGGATACAGCCGCGTCCCTTTACCTCCTCCCAATACGATCGCGATAGTTTTATTCTTTCCCATTCAAGTTACCCCTTGTGTATACTCTTATACACTTTCATGTACTCTTCGGCCGAGTTGATCCATGAAAAATCGACCGCCATACCGCGCTTCCGTATGGATGAAATTGTCTCCTTGTCGCTGGTATACAGGTTCACAGCCCGCTGTACGGCGCTATAAATCGCACTTCCAGACATCTCTTCGAACAGTATTCCGGTGCCATCAGCCTCGCTTGCATCGATAATCGAGTCGGCAAGACCACCGGTTTTTCTTGCAATCGGTATAGTACCATACCGCAATGAATACATTTGATTCAGTCCGCACGGTTCGTATCTGCTTGGCATAAGGAAGAAATCGCTACCAGCTTCCACAAGATGCGCCGCTTCATTGCTGAAGATCAGATTCACCGAGAGGTTCTCGTGCAACTGATCCAGCGTTGTCAACTTCTCCTCGATTGCCTTGTCTCCTGTTCCAATGATCAGAACCTGTACAGGAAGGTCGGTCACCATCTGCTCAAGCGCACAGGGTGAACCCTGACACAACTCTACGAATCCCTTCTGATCTGCGATACGGCTGATCATGGAGATGACAGGAATCGATGCATCGACAGGAAGATTGAAACGACGCTGCATCTCCTCTTTGAGTGTCCACTTGTTCGTAAGATCGAATTCGGTGAAGTGAGCTTCGAGCAATCTATCTGTCTCTGGATTCCATTCATCGGTATCGATGCCGTTCAGGATTCCAACTAGATCGTCGGCTCGTCGTCGTAACAGGTCTTCGAGTCCGCACCCTTGCTCCTCGGTCTGAACCTCCATGGCGTAGGTTGGACTCACTGTAGTGAGCTTGTCGGCCGATTCAAGTCCCGCTTTCAACATATTTGTCCGTTTAGTCAGACCATTGCCGCTGAACAGCGTGTCGCTTACCGGGAGTCCGGTGAGTAGGAGATCCATGCGAGGAAAGTCTCCCTGGTAGGCAAGATTGTGTATGGTAAACACGGTTTTCGTCTTTTTGAAACGGTCGGACGGATGCGTGTGCATGAGTGTCGGTACGAACCCGACAGTCCAGTCGTGGCAATGGACGATATCAGGAGTCCAATCCAGTGCATCGCACAGTTCGAGTGAAGCTCGGGAGAATAGGGTGTATCTCAGAAGGTTGTCGGGGTAGGGGGTGAATGAGGTCTTCCCGTAGATACCTTTTCGTTCGGAGAACCAAGGATGATCCACGAGATAGACCTGCACCCTCTGGTACTCGGTATGTTTCCACCGAATCTGTTCTCTGGATTCTCCCAGAGTGAGTTCTGCTCGATGGGGCAGTGCTACACACGTGGCATCGTCGGTGGAGCCGTAGGCAGGGAGGATTAGACGGACATCGTGACCCAGCGCGACAAGTGCCACTGAGAGCGACGATGCTACATCGGCCAATCCGCCCGATTTTGAGAAGGGAACTGCTTCACTGGAGACCATAAGTATTCTCATATACCAATTAGACCACTGTTCCAGTTGTGACGTCAAGGGAATTCGCTTCACTTTCATCGTAGAGATATCGCGAAAAAACCCGCTGGAAACGCGGGTTTTTACTGGAAATTGGACTTAATTCACTATTCTCTATACGTATGCCTGTCCTTTCAGCTCATCGATGTATTCTGCTGCTGCATGAGCGGCTATTGCACCATCTGAGGCAGCGGTGACCACCTGTCTAAATGGAGTGTCACGTACGTCTCCCACAGCGAACAATCCGGGTATGTTGGTCTGCATGACTGCATTGGTCACCAGGTAACCACTTTCGTCGGTCTCAGCGTAGGGAACCAGTTGTGTACGAGGATCGGCTCCGATGAAGATGAATACAGCATCGAACTGCTCTTCGTAATCCTCTCCGGTCTCTGCATTGTGCAACGATACCGAGGTGACCTTTTTACCATCTCCTTTGATCTCATTGGCGGTGTGCATGAATCTGACATCGATATGTTCGTCATGTTCGACCATTCCGGCTATGCTCCGCTGCGCTCTGAATCTGTCTTTCCGGTGGATGATGACAATATCTCCGCTGAGTTTCGAGAGGAACAGAGATTCTCCACAAGCCGAATCGCCTCCTCCTACGACCAGAATGCGTTTCCCTTTGAAGAACGGACCATCACAGGTCGCGCAGTAGGAGACCCCTTTCCCTTGATACTCCTTCTCTCCGGGAATACCTAATTCTCTTCGCTTTGCACCGGTGGACATGATGACCACAGGTACTTGGTATGTCTCTTCGCTCGTTTTCACTGTGAAAGACCCATCCGAGTTTCGTTCGATGCTCTCGACCGAGCCGAAGTGCACCACCGAGCCGAAGCGTTCTGCCTGCTTGGTGAACTTATCAGCCAGTTCAAAGCCGGAAATCGGTTCATCGAAACCAGGGTAGTTCTCCAGTTCGTCCACGATGAGTGTCTGACCTCCTGGAGCCATCTCTTCAAATACATGGGCTGACAGTCCAGCTCGTGCTGCGTACTGGGCTGCTGACAAGCCCCCCGGGCCTCCTCCGACAATGATCATATCGGGTTGTTTCTCAGTCTCTTTCTTCTTATCACTCATAGTTGAACCTCTTTGGGTATTGATTTCTTATTTCGCTCTTCCAAAGATACCTCAGCATCGCTCTTTCGGATATAGGTAGGACCTGATCCAATATCATCTGGTCCTTGCTCTAACAGCAATTTCTTACCTAATTGTATCATCGATTCGCCATAACTGCGATACTGAAGGTGGTCAAGGTGTATTTTTGTCTTGAAGCCTTGCTGTGTGACTTGGTCACGAAGTCGTTCGACCACAACCTGCGAGTCGGGTCCTGTGACGATAATATCGGAGAATCCAGCGATTTCCCGGCACAGTTCGTCAATCGGTAGGTCCCGGTCTGCCGTCAACCGGACACCTTTCTGGAAGAGGGCAGCGTAGTAGCGGTGTTTCTTGGCGTCCATGACCGCAAGTACCGGCTCGTGCACCAATGCAAGTGGTTGGTACATGATCTCCATGGTACTCAAACTCACGAGAGGGACACCTGCGGCAAGGGAGACGCCTTTCGCTGCAGACATGCCGACTCTCAGTCCGGTGAACGATCCTGGGCCATTGGTGCAGACTATCAGATCGAGTTCTCTGAGGTTGATGTGAGCATCTTCACAGATCGCTTTCATGCGTGGAACCAGTTCTTCACTGAACCGACGCCCCACGGTCCTCGTTTCTGAGAGAAAGGTGGAATCGGTACTCACCGCTAGGTGCAATACATCTGCCGATGTCTCCAGCGCCAATATGTTCATAAGGTGACTCCCTCGATGCGGATCTTCCGGGACTCCGGACTCTCTATCACAATTTCGACTTTGATACACTCCTTTGGGAGGATCTCGTCGATCTTCTCACTCCACTCTATGAGGGTGACGCCATCGCTGTAAAGCAGTTCTTCTCCACCGATACCACCGAACTCCTCAACACCATCTATCCGGTAGAGATCCATGTGGTGGAGCCGCATTGATCCTGCATACTCCTGTATGAGGGTGAATGTAGGACTCACGATAGCCTCTTGTATGCCAAGAGCTTCAGCGATACCTTTCGCTATGACAGTCTTTCCTGCTCCCAGTGGGCCTCGGAGGGAGATCACCGTACCAGGAGAGCTCATCTCTCCGAGTCTTTTCCCTACAGCCTTCGTCTCGGCCTCGCTATTCGTGTGATAGACCTGTGGTTCAGCCATCGATGATATCGTCCTCCGTTTCCGTTCCGGTTCTCTTGGCGAGCTCCTCTTGGAGGTGTTTTACGGCGGGATCCGCCGGATCGACAACCTTGGCACGCTCAAGGAGTTCATATGCTTTGTTGAACTGCTCATCCTGCAGAGAGAGGAAGGCCAGATTGCTCAGTAGCTTTACGTTCTCAGAGTCGAGTTCCAACGCGATTTCGAGATAATCCTTTGCCAGATCGCGGGTTCCCAACTCCAGTGCGCATATCGACAACTCGTTGTAGATGTCGGCATTCTGTTCACCAAGTTCCAAACAGGTGATGAAGGCTTTCTGTGCAGATTCGTAGTCACCTAGGCGTCTGTGAGCCCAGCCTTTGATGAACCACCCGGACCACGATTTCAAATTGTTTTCAATGAAACTCTCGATCAGTCGTAGCGCCTGCTCCTCGTTTCCCAACTGCATCTCATCAAAAGCTTCGTGGAGTGTCCGCTCGTTCTCCAGCTGTTCGGTGAGTTCCTGTACACGAGATGCTATGAGGTCTCGTTTCTCACCCTCGGGAGCGATCTTGAGATACTCGTTCAAATAATCATAGGCGATCTCGTCATTTCCGAGGAAGAGGTTCAATAGCCCGAATTCACTGAGGAGTAGTTCTGAGAGAGGATTGTGTTCCAGGCCTCTTCTTAGCACCGCTATCTGCGACTCGATAGCCTTGTCGTAGGCATCATGCTGATCTGCATCCATTGCTGTACGAGCTTGTTGTCCATAGAGAACTGAGAGATTCACAAAGATTTCCGGAATATGCGCATTGAGATAGCTTGCAGCTAGAAACAGCTCCTCGGCAAAATCGCTTTCTCCCGTGTTAGCCTTGGCTATCCCTGCTAGCTGAAGCTCTTTCACTACATCGGGTTGCAACGCAGTGAGCATGGCTCGGTAGTACTCCGAGTGGCTATTCTCCGGCTGATGCGCAATGATCTTTATAAGACCGGCGGCAATCATTTCGATGCGTATTCCCTGAGCAGGATCGATGGATGTCTGCCCTTCGCTTAGTTGCACCGGGAGTGGAATATCGGGGTTAAAAGTGAAGTCTTCTTGTTCCTGCCTCAATGAATCGGGTAGGGTGATGAAGACGATGTCCTGTAATGTGTCTTTGTCTGTCATGGATTTGGATTTCCTATGTAAAAAAGGACCCGCGGTGCCGTTCAGAGGTAATCTCTTGAACCTAAGGTTCAAGGGGGAAACTTGGTGTCTGGCATTCTGTTCCCTCAAATGGGGGCGAACCTCCCGGGAGCAATTCAACCAGACTATACCGTCTCCCATAGTTGTTGTTTGAGCCAAGAGAACTGTCTCTTCACGAACACCGCAGGCCCAATATATTTCGATTCAATGCTACCATAGCTGCGAAAAAAACGGAACCATCTCTGGTTCCGTTTCGCAGAATAATGGTGTTGTTCCAATTCTACTGTACAAGGTCGTCGAGGGAGACTTCCTCAATCGAGGTCCCGGTTCCGCCAGTGAAATTATCGGCAGTCTCGAGGTCTCCAGCAAGGGTGTCCATAATCTCGATATCATCAAGTCCTTCGATAGACTCGAGATGTTCGAGCGCGTTGTTGATACTCTCTTCGATGAGCTTGCTGTCTGAGCTGAAGTTATCAGCATACTTCTGTAGCTCTTCATTGTGAACGGAGAGGACTTCCACCTCATCGTTCAATTCCTCAATTTTCTTTTCGAGGTTACGAATCAGTACGGTAGCCTTAACAATCCGCTGTTCCAGCAATTGCACTTTATCAAGAGTCGTCATATTGACACCTCCTTGTGTCGGATAGAATTATTTTAAAACTTCCTTCACCTGTGAAACCAGCTTGGAGAACGATTCTTTGTCCTCGATAGCCATGTTGGACAACGCTTTCCGGTTGATTTCGATGTTGGCGAGTTTCAGACCATGCATGAACTGGGAATAGTTGAGTCCTTCAGATTGCACACCAGCTGAAATTCTGGTGATCCAAAGTGAGCGGAAATCTCTCTTCTTCCGTCTTCGGTCACGATAGGCGTACTGCCCAGCTTTTGTAACCGCATCTTTAGCAGTCCGGTAGTTGGTGCTTCTGCGTCCCCAATACCCTTTTGCCTGTTCAATGATCTTCTTTCTTCGGTCCTTGTGTTTTGTTCCGTCTATAGCTCTTGGCATACGTCAATCCTCCCCTAAAACTCGTACGGCAACAAGACTTTCGCCTTCTTGACTTCCGCGTCGCTCAAAACACCCGAATGGCGGAGATTCCGCTTCCGCTTGGTGCTCTTCTTAGTGAGGATGTGCCGGAGACCCTGCTTTTTATAGCGGACTTTTCCGGACCCGGTGACCGAGTACCGCTTTGCAGCGGACTTTCTTGTTTTCATTTTTGGCATAGTGTACCTCTTTCGCGCCCACAAGGAACAAGATCCCCTTGGAGCTGCTGTATAATCTCATCCGTATGGATGGTTTTCGCGTTAACGCTTACTGTTCTTTGCGGTTCCCTTGGCTGGACTTATGATGAGACTCATCATTCTTCCCTCCATCATCGCCTGTCGGTCAAGGTTGAATTTGACTTCCTTTTCGGTAAGTATCTGCAAGATAGTATCCAGTACCACTTTTCCCAGTTCTGTGTGGGCAAGTTCACGACCTCGGAACCGTACCGAAATCTTGACCTTGTTCCCCTCACCGAGGAATTCCGCTATCGCCTTTGTCTTGAACTCCATATCATGGCGCTCAATCTTCGGCTGCATGCGAATCTCCTTCAGTTTGACAACTGTCTGGTTCTTCTTAGCCTCTCGATTACGTTTCTCTTGCTCATACCGATACTTGCCATAATCGAGTATCTTGCACACCGGAGGGTTCGCGTTTGGGGAAACCTCCACCAGATCCATTCCTGCCTCATCGGCAAGGTCTATGGCGGCAAAGGTGTTCATGACACCTTGCTGATTTCCCTCAGCATCTATGACGAATACCTCTCGTGCCCGAATCTGTCTGTTGATCCTCAATTCTTTCGTAGCCAATCGTTCTCCTTGTGTCTCAATGAAACCGCATTGATGGTTTTGCAGGAATTTTCCTACCCGCAAAACTATAGCACAGGGTCCCCACACGCGTCAAAGGGGGACCCGGTCTTTTGCATGATTCTCTTGAACTATACTGAATTAGGCTTTGCCAGCCGATCCCAGTACATTACTATTCTTGTGTTTGTACATCTCTTTCAGCTCTGCACGGGCTGGGCCGAGGTACTTTCTCGGATCGAACTCGCCGGGATTGTCGTTCATGAACTTCCGAATGGAAGCGGTCATGGCAAGTCGGCCATCGCTATCGATATTGATCTTGCAGACGGCAGACTTTGATGCCTTGCTCAACTGCTCTTCAGGGATTCCCACGGAATCCTTGAGCTTGCCACCGTTCTCGTTGATCATCTTCACATACTGCTGTGGTACCGACGAGGAGCCGTGCAAAACAATGGGGAATCCAGGAAGCTGTGCCTCGATCTCTTCAAGGATATCGAAGCGAAGTGGTGGTGGAATGAGAATGCCATCTTCATTTCTGGTGCACTGCTCTGGTTTGAACTTGTTCGCTCCATGGCTGGTTCCAATCGAGATAGCGAGCGAGTCGACTCCAGTCTTGTTCACGAAGTCGATCACTTCAGATGGCTGCGTATAGGTTGACTCTTCAGCTACGACATCGTCTTCGATTCCTGCAAGAACACCCAGCTCTCCCTCTACTGTCACGCCGTACTTGTGAGCATATTCTACCACTTTCTTGGTCAATGCCACGTTCTCTTCGTAGGGGAAGTGTGAACCGTCGATCATAACAGAGGAAAAACCGTTATCGATGCACTCCTTGCATGTCTCAAAAGAATCGCCGTGATCCAAGTGAAGGACGATGGGAATCTCATAACCGAGCTCCTTGGCGTACTCACCGGCTCCTTTAGCCATGTTTCTCAAGAGATTCAGGTTAGCGTAGTCACGCGCACCCTTCGAGACCTGAAGAATGACTGGGGATCGAGTCTCTACACAAGCCTGGATAATGGCCTGTAACTGTTCCATGTTGTTGAAGTTGTATGCTGGGATAGCATATCCGCCTTTCACGGCCTTCTCAAACATCTCCTTGGTATTAACCAAACCGAGATCTTTGTATGAAATCATACGGGTTTTCACTCCTTTGTAGGTAGGTTTTGTATCTCCTTTAATCTACTTCTTTTGCGTTCTGTTGGTCAACAGCCGGGGATTCGTGTGATTCATGCCGATGTATCGGCACTAATCGATCGAAATTCTTGATCAACTGTTCAGCCAAAGCCTCCACCGAGGTTCCGGTCACCTCTGCTGCCTTCTGATAGATCTCACGCATAGTGAAGGGGGTGTTGATTTTTCCACGATAGGGTTCAGGAGAGAGGTAGGGGCTGTCCGTTTCGAGTAGCAATCTGTCTAAGGGGATTCGAGCAAGTATCGCTCTGAGTTCGTCATTCTTCCGATAGGTGATCGGTCCAGCGAATGAAATATGCAGTCCTCGGTCCAGGGCGGTCTTTGCCAGTTCCCAGGAACTGGAGAAGCAGTGGAGAATGCCGCCACGAAGTAACGGTGCCCGTTTGAGCTCCTCGATCATATCCCAGTCAGCGCTCCTTGAGTGGATGACGATGGGAATCGAGCGGGTGTCTGCGAGCGCCATCTGGCGACGAAACAACTCCTTCTGTCGTTCGGGAGTACCATAGTTCCAGTGGTAGTCGAGGCCAATCTCTCCAATACTATCCACCATGTTCCCCTCCAGGCGGTGTGCAAATCGTGAGACCATCGGCTCGATAGGTTCATCGCCCTGTGCCCCCCAGGGTCCGATACCTGCGGCGCAACGGATTCGCGGGTAGGGGGCGGTGAGGCTGAGTCGCTCGTCGATATCGTCTTCCGACACGCCGATATCCATGCCTCCTGCGAAA
>CAYYOL010000019.1:0-7128 GCA_964473245.1 uncultured Spirochaetaceae bacterium | reverse complement strand
CGCTTGAAACACATAAACCAGTCCAGACAGTAGGTGTCGTCGTCCTTGGTCTCCATGCGCTCCTTGGCTGTACCGCAGGATCCTGCTGTGGGAACGATAACATCGTCTCCCGGCCTCCAGTCGGCGGGTGTAGCTACACTGTCCTTGTCTGCTTTCTGCAGTGCGAGAATGATTCGCTTGATCTCGTCGAAGTTTCTTCCCGTTGAGAGCGGGTAGTAGAGAATGGTTCTGATCATGCCCTTGGGGTCTATCACGAACACAGCTCTCACTGCCTGGGTATTGGATTGGGAGGGTTGAATCATGCCAAACTTGTTGGCTACATCCATCTTGATGTCTTCGATCAGTGGGAAAGTCACTTCAATGTTCTTCATCCCTTTCCACTCGAGTTCCTGAATCTTTCTCAGCCATGCGATATGGGCGTAGAGGGAGTCGACCGAGAGTCCGATCAGTTCGGTGTTCAGTTCCTTGAATTCGTCGATCATGCTCGCGAATGTCATGAACTCGGTGGTGCACACTGGGGTAAAATCGGCCGGATGGCTGAACAGAATGACCCATTTTCCTTCATAGTCTTTCGGGAAGTTGATGACACCCTGTGTGGTGGTAGCGGTGAACGAGGGTGCGGGATCGCCAATCAGTGGCATCGGATTTCTTTGTAGATCTTCCATGTGTTATGCTCCTTGGATTAGGTAATAAATCAATAATAGTAACTATTACTAATTATGTCAATAAGTATTTGTAATCGTTTTAAATTCATTGGTTCACCTTTACTGAACGATAAGACGCTGGCAGTGATATTGTCACAGACGGATATGCAAACTTCAGATACAGTACAGCCACGTATTGCATAATATAATCAAGGAGTAGATAGATGATTACACATGTAACTGAAAAGACATTTGAAGAGGAAGTATTGAAATCCGATGTTCCCGTCATTGTGGATTTCTGGGCTGCGTGGTGTGGCCCCTGTAGGATTCAAGGTGAGATTCTCGATGCCTTCGATAAGGATTTGGAACCAGGAAAAGCAAAGGTATGTAAAGTAGATGTAGATACGGAGCAGAATTTGGCCTATGAGTATCAGGTCATGAGTATACCGACCATGATAGCTTTCAAAGATGGTAAGATTCTCAACAAATCGGTAGGGGTACGCAACGAGAACATGTTGCGAACCATGCTAGGAATAGATTGAGTCGAGGGGTGCTCTAGGTTAGTGCGTAGAGCCCCTCGCGATCGACCAGTGTAATGCCGCCGCGACTGAGACGAACCAACTGTTCTTCTTGGAAGCGGCTCAACATTCTGGTGACCACCTCCCGAGCTGTGCCGAGGTCCCTCGCAATTGCATCGTGGGTGATCGCGAAGGTGTCATTACCGGCAATCGCCGCAGTTTCCAGCAGGTGCATGGCAAGTCTGCGGTCGAAGCTCATGAACACGACCTGTTCAACAACCCACATGACATCGCTGAAGCGACTGGAGACGAGTTGGTTCGTGAAATCCTGTACTGCGGTGTTCATATCACCGACTTGCTGATATGCGTCGGTGGCGATTCGGAGCATGGTGGTCTCCCGTTCTGCCTGAACATGGACATCGAAGGTGATATTGCGGATCAGACACGAGGCACTCAACACACATACGTCGCGATCGAAAAGGCGATAGAGTGTGATCTCCTTTCCCGTTTCACTGATGATATAGATACGTAGTTGTCCCGTAGCCACCATGAGAAGGCCGGTGCATTTATTCCGATCTTCATGGACTATGGCTCCCTTTCCGTGTGTGAATCGAATGGTTCCCTCTATGAGCGTATGTTTTTCATCCTCGGAGAGTCTCTTCCAGAATGGGAAGTTCTCCTCGAACGCCTGTAGATCCTGTGGTTCCAGCATTCCTTTCTCCTCGCTTACCGGCCTATGATAAACGAAAACGGAGGGTGCATACAAGGCACACCTCCGTTCTTTGGCCACTTCTCCGAGGCCCCATGGTCCAGCTATGATTCACTTCCTCTCTTCACATGCATAGGGGCAACCGCCACAACCCATGCTGCAGGAGCTTCCTGATTGTTTTTTCTTTCGTATGCTCGAATACACGATTGCGCCAAGAGCACCGAATACGACAATACCGACTAGCAAATTTGCCATAGTTTTTTCTCCTCTTTCTTACATGAACAACAGAGATCCAATCTGAAATACAACAAGTGCCGCTACATACGCCACTCCGGTCTGGAATACAATGGCTGCCCAAGTCCATCGCGCACTTTGCATTTCACGACGTGTGGCCCCGATCGCTGCTGCACACGGAGCTGCGAATAGGGTGAACACCATGAATGCATATGCGCTTACTGGTGAGAAATATGCGCCGATAGAGGAGAGCAGATTAGGATCTCCTTCTGCGACATTTCCCAAACCGAGAACGATACCGAAGGTCGCCACGATAGTCTCTTTCGCCAAGAGTCCAGTAATAGTTGCCACGGCGACTTCCCATGTGCCGAATCCGAGCGGTGCGAACAGTGGAGCGATGAACCGTCCGAGTGAAGCCAGAATACTCTCCTGCGTCTCCACCATCTGGAACGACCAGCTCGTGGACTGCAACATCCAGATTACTGCTGAAGCTACAGCGATGATCGTTCCTGCCTTCTTTATGAATTGTTTTCCTCTGTCCCACATATGGATGACCACTCCCTTCAAACGGGGAATATGGTAGGCAGGTAGCTCCATGACGAAAGGTGCCGGATCACCGGAGAAAGCTTTTGTCTGTTTCAGTATGACTCCCGATACTATCACTGCGATAATCCCGAGGAGGTACATCGAAGAGGCAATCCATGCGCTATGGGGAAAGAATGCTCCCACAAGGAGTGCAAAGACAGGCAGCTTTGCTCCACACGGTATGAACGGAGTGAGCATGACGGTCATCCTCCGGTCTCGTTGATTCTCGATTGTACGACTGGCCATGATCGCCGGTACCGTACAGCCGGTTCCAATGAGCATAGGGATGAACGATTTTCCACTGAGCCCGAACTTTCTGAAAATTCGGTCCATGATGAACGCAACTCGAGCCATGTAGCCTACATCTTCCATGAGCGCGAGAAAGAAGAAGAGAATCATCATCTGAGGAACGAAGGTGAGAACAGAGCCGACACCAGCGATTATTCCATCGACTACGAGGCCGACCAACCAGGCAGATGTGCCGATACGCTCCAATCCAATGGCCAGATTCTCACCGATAAGGTCTCCAAATAGCCATTCGATTCCTCCGATGAAGTAGTCTCCCACGGTCTGAATCGCGATATAGTAGATGCCCCACATAATGAGAAAGAATATGGGAAGTGCGAAGAATCGATTCGTCACGATTCTGTCTATGCGATCACTTGTCGAGAGGCTCCCTGCCTGACGGGCTCGTTTGTGACACTGCGCTGTCAGATTAGTGAGGTATTCATACCGCTCATTGGTGATGATGCTCTCCGCACTGTCATCCATGGCTGTTTCGGAGGATTCAACCAACGATGCAACTTGATGGTGTAGCTCCTCACTGAGTGTGAGCCGTTGCATGACCTTCTCGTCTCGTTCGTAGAGTTTTATTGCAAACCACCGGAGTGTCTCTGGCGGTACTTTGCCCTCGATGAGGTGCATGATCGAGGTGACAGTCTTCTCAACCGGTGCACTGAACGTTGCCGGTTTACCTCCACTTTTAGCCTGTTCCACCATGGTGATTGCCGTCTTCACCAGCTCTTTAAGCCCAACACGTGTCACGGCAGAGGTCTCTACGATGGGGCACCCGAGAAGGCCGGAGAGTTTTTTCGTATCGATCAGGTCTCCGTTCTTCTTGATTACATCGAACATGTTCAGTGCGACGAGGACGGGGATGCCCGTCTCTATTAGCTGGGTGGTGAGGTAGAGATTCCGTTCGAGATTCGTGGCATCGACCACATTTATGATAAGGTCGGGCTTCCCATCGATCAGGAAGTCACGAGTTACCACCTCTTCAAGCGTGTAGGGTGATAGTGAGTATATACCGGGCAGATCTACGATGATATGTCTTTTATCACCTTTGACATACCCCTCCTTTTTCTCCACTGTAACTCCAGGCCAGTTCCCTACGTATTGGGTACTTCCCGTGAGTTCATTGAAGATCGATGTCTTACCTGAGTTCGGATTACCAGCTAGTGCAATGGTATGCGCCATGGGTGAAAGTCTCCTTTGTTAGCAGTTGCTAACATTTTATGATAAATTTTTTATGCTTCTTCAACGGTGACGTTGGTTGCATCGGCCTTCCGCAAAGAGAGTTCATACCCCCGCACGGTCACCTCGATGGGATCACCGAGAGGAGCTACTTTCCGTACCGTGATGGTACATCCTTTGGTTATCCCCATATCCATGATTCTTCTCATGACAGGGCCACCTCCACCCACCTTCTTCACCAATACGGTATCACCTGGGCGAACATCTCCTAATGTCATTATATTCTCCTAATTTGCTAGTATGGTTTTTCCTCAAGGGGATCAGACTTGTATTCTCTGGGCCATGGAACGATCGAGCGCGATACGTGCATTTCTCACCGAGAGTATGAGATTGCCTCCATTTTCGGCGACCACGGTAACCGACTCACCTGCAGTGAAGCCGAGACTGCCAAGAAACTTTTTTGTTTCATCCTTGCCCTGAATGGCTTTAATCGCTGCTGACTGTCCGACCCTGATGAATGTCAAAGGCATATGCTATTTCTCCTCGAAGAAGCTGTGATGCATAAGTTAGCATTAGCTAACTCGTTGATATCATTACACACGTTATCGGAGTATTTGTCAATTGTTTTTCAACAACTTTTCGTTTACCAAATGTCACTTTACGGAGTAAGCTGTGAATGGATGAGTTCAATGCACCTAGGCAGACACCAAGAGGCGGGCAGAGGTATGGACTACAGAATCACCTCCAAAGAGCAGTTGACGAGATTGTGGACCGATATCTACAACACCTCTGGCAAACTCGATTGGTCGGGCATACTTCCTTACTATCATCAGGACATCAGGTTTCGTGATTCGGTTCAAGAGATTCACGGTATCGAGTCGTTCACTGCTATGACTCAGCGGTTGGAGCAGCGTTCCAAGGACCTGAGCATGGAGATCTGCACCAGCATGATGGAGGGCAACACACTTTTCATGGAGTGGATCATGACGCTTAGGTTCAAAAAATATCCATCGTCTTCTGTGTATGGGTGTAGTCGCATAACTTTGGATGATCACGGTAAGATCATCGAGCAGAGGGATTACTATGATCTCTGGGGAGATATTTTCGATAATATTCCGCGGTTCAATAGGATGTACCGTAGGTTCATGCATAAGAAGTTCGGGTAGTTGAGCTAGGGAGAGCGATTGTGTCCAAGAACCCGTACATGAAAGAGTACCAGTGGTCGAATATCGCTGCAATGCTCAGGAACAACCGATCACTCCCTCGGACCACCGAAGAGGGTGCGACTGGCAAGTTGACAGTCATTACCGGTGCAACCTCGGGAATTGGATATGAGACTGCATGCCTCTTTGCAGCTCAAGGTTCCGATCTGATCTGCATTAACCGGAACTCCGATCGGTCTGATCGTCTGAAGCACCATATAGAAAGCGAGTATGGCGTGAGCTGTGTCTGTTTTCTTGCAGACTTTTCGCGCTTGCAGGATATCAGAAGTTGTGCAGAGTTTCTCAGGAGCTTGGACAGGCCGATCGACATCCTTATCCACAATGCCGGAGTCTATAACACCCATCTGAATATCACTGTGGATGGGATCGAGGAGGTCTTCCAGGTCAATTATCTTGCCTCTTTCATGATCACCCATGCACTTGTAGACACTTTCTGTAGGCAAGGTCATGGGCGAATACTCTATGTGAATTCCGAGGGGCACCGGTTCGCCTTGCGCGGTATCCAGTTGGATGACCTGCTATGGAGACACCACAGATACACCGGATTGAAGAGCTACGGATCAGCTAAGACAGCACAGTTGCTCTCTCTGTATTATTTTACACGAAGATTTTCCTCCACGGATGTTACGATCAATGCAATGCATCCGGGAGATGTCCGCACACAGATGGGTGAGAACAATGGGAGAATCTATCGTACCTTCAAGCATCTGTTCATTCGACCGTCTGCTCGTGATCCATCGTTGTCTGCCCAGGCGCTCTACTATTTAGGTGTGAGCGATGAGGTGAAGTCGGTGACTGGGAAATTCTACAATTTCACTACGCAGGAGATCCCTGCACCACATGCTTTAGATGTCGATAGGGCGCGGCAATTGATCATACGAACTCTGCAACTGGGAGATATTGATGAAGAATACGTCGAAACAGACCTATGATGTTTGTATCGTAGGAGCCGGACTTTCGGGACTCACAGCAGCTACATATCTTTCCAGGGCAGGCTATTCTGTGGTGCTTCTGGAGAAGCAGGGACACCCTGGTGGCCTGGTCAACTCTTTCTCGGTAACCGGTTACACCTTCGATGGTGGAGCCCGATCGATCGAGAACTCCGGTATTCTCAAACCGCTGATCAAGGACCTCGGACTCGATCTCTCCCTGATAAGAAGCTCCGTGTCCATTGGTATTGCCGACACCATGGTTCCGATGCGTGGCAAAGAGAGTATCGAGGGGTATCGGCAGATGATGGAGCGGCATTTTCCCGATCGTCATGCGGATATAGATGCTATCTTCTCTTCGATTCGCAAGGTGTACCGGGAGATGGAGGTTCTCTATGGTTTCGATAATCCGGTATTCACCGACTACAAGCATGATCGGAGATACCTTTTTAAGACGATGCTACCATGGTTTTTCCGTTTTGTAATCTCAGTTCTCCGCATGCGACGTATGCAAATGCCTGTGGAGAGCTACTTGGAGCAGCTGACAGATTGTCAGTCGTTGAATGATCTCATAGCTCAGCATTTTTTCAAGCAGACTCCCATGTTCTTTGCGTTGGGGTATTTCTATGTTTATAACGATTACTACTATCCGAAAGGGGGAACCGGTGCTCTGGCAGCATCGCTTGCCAATACTATCGAGCAACAGGGAGGTGAGATTCTCTATGATATGGAGGTGACGGCACTCAAGGTTCACAGTCATCGGGTAGTTGTTCAGGATGGGAGTTATTTCGGATATGATCGGCTCGTCTGGTG
>CAYYOL010000018.1:0-41837 GCA_964473245.1 uncultured Spirochaetaceae bacterium | reverse complement strand
TATCCATTCCTTTTCCCTGATAAAAAATAGGCATGACAGGTCCTAGTAAATGCTATACAATGGTACTGTCCAATTTATGAATATCCGAGGATACCTATGAATAAACAGTATGCTACCTTGTGCAAGAAGGCTGTCATGCACGGCCCGCTCGAATCACTTTTCTGCTGCATTGGAGATCCCGTGGTCGGCAACCCTACCCAACTCATGATGGAGGCGACATTCGAATCCATGCTCTTCCCTGCCCGCTATCTCACCTGTACCGTAGGGAAAGAGGATCTGGAATCTGCAATTCAGGGAATGAAAGCCCTTGGATTCGCTGGGGGCAATGTTACAGCACCACACAAGGTGGAAGTCATTCGCCACCTCGACAGACTCACCGAGTCGGCACAACTCAGTGGTGCTGTGAACTGCATAATCAAAGATGATGACGGATCACTCATTGGAGACAATACCGATGGCAAGGGATTTCTCCGAGCAATCCAGGAGATTCAGTCAGTAGCCGGCATGCGTGTTCTCGTTCTTGGTGCCGGCGGTGCAGCCAGAGCCATCATAACCGAGTTAGCACTACACGGAGCAGAACATATCACCGTTGCGAACCGTAGCGACAAGAGAGCACAGGATATTCTCGATACAATCGGCAAGAAGGTTCCCACCTCACTGGAGCGGATCCCATTCGATGGTTCGCTTACCATAGGGGCCGAATATGACCTCGTAGTCCAGGCAACCAGCGTGGGTCTGTTCGACCCTGAAGGGGGGTTCGACATAACCTGGGAACCGAAACGTTCGGGAACAAGGATAGCAGCCGATGTCGTATTCAACCCTATTGAGACGCAGTTTCTCAAAGGGGCGGAAAGCGCTGGAGCGACCTGTGTCGATGGCTTGGGCATGCTGGTGTATCAAGGTGCTGTAGGAATCTCTAACTGGACAGGCAGAGACGCCGATTGCAAGATCATGCGTACAGCATTGGAAGAAGCCTTCACCCTCTAGAATGCAGCAGATAAGGAATACTCATGGAACAGAACGATAAGACAGAACACGTATTCACCATCCCTAAGAAACTGTACAAGATGCTTGAACGGTACAAGAAGCTTGTCGGAGATGTCGATGGCTCGCAGATGTCCGAAGAGCAGATTGCCCAGGTGAATCAGCGATCCATTCCAAACAACTGGCTCACCCGAAGATTGTTCAAAAAACCGGCGAAACGGATCGAGACAAGCACCTTCATCATACCGGTGGAAGATGGCATGGTCACCGGATACTTCTTCCAGAGAAGAGACAATATCCCGAAGCAACTCACGAGCCTCCGACCCCTCATCATCTTCTATCATGGAGGGGGCTGGGTATGGGGCAATATGGATCTGTACAGCTTTATCTGTGCCCGGATTGCATCGATTACTAGCGCCGCAGTTCTCTCTGTAGATTATCGACTGGCACCTAAATACAAATTTCCCACTGCAGTTGAAGATTGCTACAACACACTGATCTGGGCAGCGCAAGGTGCACGATACTGGAAGGTCGACCCGGAAAGGATCTTTCTCATGGGCGACAGTGCCGGAGGGAATCTCGCCGCAGTCGTGAGCAGACTCTCACGTGACCGAAAAGGGCCACACATCGCTGGACAGGTTCTTATCTATCCAGTGACCGATGGCAGACTGAGAACCACTTCGTTCAACAAGTTCAAAGAGAGCCCCACCCTCACCGGAAAGGAGATGCAGTTCTTCATCAATAGCTATCAGAGCGAACCGAAGGACATTCTGAATCCGAACTTCTCCCCATTGCTTTCCAAGGATCACTCGAGGCTCCCTGCCACTCTGATCATCACCGCTGACAATGATCCTCTTCTCGACGACGGGAAGCTCTATGCAGAGGCGCTCAGATCTGCAGATACACCAGTGAAGTATTTGGAATGTAAGAATACAGTGCACGGCTTCCTCGCATTTCCCGCCGCACCCGGATCCGAGGAGACCGAATCTGCCATCATGCAGTTCGTTGGCGGGCGTCAGGTGGAGCAAGTCGATCTACTTACGAAGAAACAGTTACGCAAACGCGCGAGAAGGGAACTCAAGGCAGCGAGAAAGACCAATAAGAATTTCATTGCAGCTGGCGTCGAAGAGCGTTAGGAGTCTGCGTAGAGCACGTCGGTCGTGTCCACCGGCTTTCGCAAGGTAGGAACCTTTCCGATGAGCAGACCGATCGATTCCCGTACAAGACCGAATCTCCGCTCACCGGTCGCGGTGAAGTAGCAATACCAGCAATCCTCGTCCTCTTTGTATCGAACATCGCAACTGACGATATGCTCACTGGCCCATCCCCGATCGGCAGGCACGAGAATTGGCTTCTCATCCACCCGTTGCCACTGGACACCATCTCTGCTGGTGAGAAGGACGATGGCAGAGGCTTCCCGTTTTCGTGTTGCATCCCAATAGCGGGGAGTCTGAAGTCCTACGAAGATGTCTGACCCTTGGTACATACTCACCCTGCCGACAGCGAGATTTCTCCACGGATCGTTCGGCACCGATTCAAGCAACGGCATATGCGACTCGGCACTGAACGGACCTTCGAGCTGCTCGGAAAAAGCACTACAGAGATAACGAGCAGAGGTCGGGTTCTTCCCCACCTTCGAAGAGCCGACATAGAGTCGGTATCCTCCCTCCGCATTGAACAACTGCGGGTGACTGAGAACCGGATTCTTCCAATAATCTGCTGACGAAGGGATCTCCTTTGCCTCGAGCAGAACCCGAGGCTCACTCCAGACCGAAAGATCATTCGAACTGCGCATCTCTATATGCGAACCGACCACATGAGCTTTCTTCATCCGTTTGGTCAACTTCTCAACGAAAGGAACCGGCCTTCCATGCCGCTCATACACGATATGGAAAGCTCCTCGCTCTTTGAAAATGAATGGATACTTACCACGAACCTGCACGAGCCCCTGCGGTTCCCACATGATCCCACTATCGGAGACATAATGCTGTATACCGAACCAGGAGTGTGCGAACAGATGCCATTTGCCGTCGGGAGTATCTTCTGGGAACAGAAGCGATGGACACGAGAGACGGGGAACATACCATAATCCCTGAATCACCGGCTCATCTGAGAACGGGAACCAAGAGGATTCTACAAGTTGTTCCACAGGCTGTGTATGTGCACTCATCATGGTTCCAGATCCGGTCCTCTTTTTCGGTTCCGCTTCTTGAAGAAGATCGGATCCAGATAGTTTTCGAGTGGGTACTTATTGGTCAGCCAACGCATGCCCAGTGAGTAGAGATAGAAACTCCCTCCGATCGAAACGAGAAACATGAGTCCAAGCCAGAGTGGCATAAGTGGACTCTCAGGATCGGTGAACCGGGCAATGAGCACCATGCAGATGACAAACAGCACCCCCATGACGATCATATTGATGAACGTCGCACCAAGTACGAACAACACAGTATTTATCTTCTTATTCATGTGAGACCTCCTCGGATGCTTCGCTCGTCCCCAGACGTCTGGAATCGATAAACAGCAGGTGAATCATGAGCAGTATCCCTGTAACGACTATGGAGGCATCTGCCACATTGAAGGTAGGCCATCGTTCGAAACCAAGGAATCCGTATACACGGACACTCACCCAATCCACGACCCAATCTGGTCGGAATATACGGTCGCCCACATTGCCGACCCCTCCGCCGACGATACCGGCAATCATCCACCGCTGAAACGCATTCAGCTCACGTGACCGAAGTACGTAGAGGACAAGCAGTACCATGAGCACGAGCGGAAAGAGAATGAACAAAACTCGTTTCACAGGATCTGGTAGCCCATCGCCCAGACTGAAACCCACAGCTGAATTGCGTACATGACAAATCCAGATGAAGTCGGACAGAAACGAATAGCGAACCGTCCCTTGAGGAATGGTTGCCACGATCCAAGCCTTGGTGAGCTGGTCGGCAAGGATTATCACCGCAGTGAGGACAAAAGGTGTAGAGCGCTCCCGCTTCAGTATACCCATGGTGGGACTATCCTACTACAGTGCTGTCGGAAGTGCAACGAAAGAGGCTTCCAGTCCTAGTTCATCGTTAAACCACCGAGCCATCTGCTGTACGCCGAAAACCTCGGTCGCATAGTGCCCGCCACTGATCATGGTGATCTGAGCCTCCTGACATACTGGATGCATAGCGTGTGCCGTCTCTCCAGTAATGTAGGCATCGAGTCCCAATTCGATCGCCTCCTGAACCTCGTAGGGAGCTCCACCAGAAACAATACCGATCCGTTTCAACCGGTCCTTTCCGAAGGGGAGAATGTGCAGCCCGGTCTCGGAACTCAAATCGAGCTTCGTTGCAATCTGCTCTGCAGTCAGTGCCTCGGTCAGTTCACCGCGAAACCCTATATGCACACCATGATATGCTCCGAAAGGCTCGACATTGATAAGACCTAGACGTGAGGCCATAGTCGCGTTGTTGCCCAATGTGGAGTGAGCATCGAGCGGAAGATGAGCGGCAAACAATGCAATATCATGCTTCAGTAGGTACTCGATACGCTGGTAGTGCATACCGGAGATTGCCAGCGGCTTTCCCCAGAAAAGACCATGATGGACAAAGAGTGCATCAGCCTTCTCCTCTGCGGCTTTCTTGAAGGTCGCCAACGAGGCATCCACCCCGCAGACGATTCGGTTGACCTCTTTCCCAGGTCTCCCGACCTGCAAGCCGTTCAGCGATGCATCGACGCTTGCGAAATCGTCGAGCTTGAGTTTTGTACGTATATACTCTGTAAGAACTTCAATCTTCATGTGCCCATTATAGAGAGTTGACATCAATTATTCCACCACCTATAGTGAGCCTCATGGCAGATTTGCAGTTCTCTAGACGCGAGCTTACAGCCGATGAGGCACGATTCATATATGATCTTTCGATAGTGGACACGGTGAGACCGATTCCCGAGCATCCGTCGATCGTCGGACAACCCCGTGCAATGCGTGCACTGGAGATGGGTTTGGCCATCTCGGGAAAAGGGTACAACATCTTTGTAAGCGGAGATCCGGGAACAGGACGGTCCACTGCCATCAGACTGGCAACAGAGCCCTATCTGCAAGATACATCGAAACTACGCGACATCGCATTCATTCACAACTTCAGACACCCCGATGCACCGATTGCCGTCACATTCTCTCCGGGGGAGGGAAAGGCCTTCTCTCTTGCCATGCAGCAGTTCATCGTTCTGCTCAAACAACGGATATCCAGCGTGCTCGATGCAGGCCGAAGTGTAGATTCCAAGCTCCTTGTATCGACAGCCAAAGAACTCCTTGCAGATATTACACAGCGATTCTCCGACCCGTTGATTCTTCACCACCTCCACGCCATTGCAACCGACCTTGCAGAACACCACTATCTGTTCGGACCGGCAGGATCACAAAAGCTGCCCAGCGAAACGTTCTTCGAACGTTACCGGGTGAATCTCCTCGTCAACCATGCCGACACACAGAGCCGACCGCTCATCTTCGAAACCCATCCGACATTCGCGAACCTCTTCGGCTCACTCGACTCACCGGGAGACACGAAGAACGATTGGCACCTCCCCTTCCTTGCAATCCATGCAGGCTCTCTGCTGCAAGCTGCAGGTGGGTATATCGTGATCAGTGCAGAGGAGATGCTCACCACAGATGGTCTTTGGGAGGCTTTCAAGAGATTTCTGACCACATCTGCCCTCGTGATTCAGAATGCAACCTCCAGCCACTCGCTGCTGGCAGGGATACGGCCCGAGCCGGTACCACTCTCTTTGAAGGTCCTTCTCGTCGGAAGTGAAGACTCCTATGAATCATTCTGCGATCACGATCCCGATTTCCTCAAACTCTTCAAGATTTCGGCAGAATTCGATTACACCATGGCTGCGAGTCCTGAGAACATCGCTGGAACCATCGGGTTCATCCAGATGGTTGCCCTTGAAGAGAACCTATTGCCCGTCGATCGGTCCGCCATTGTGGAGTTGCTGAGATTCAGTGCCCTTACAGCCGAATCGAGAGACGAATTGACCACACAACTCTCGCTCCTTTCAGACCTGCTGCACGAAGCACACTACTGGGCACTTTACGCTGGAGCAGAGGTGATCGACCAAGAGGCGATACTGCGATCGATGAGAGAGCGGGATTATGTATCGAGTGTCACCGAGAGCAGAATTTTCGATGAGATTGCAACCGGGGAGATGATCATCTCACTCGATGGATACAAGACCGGCGTCGTGAACGGCCTCGCCATACTCGACCGAGGACCCGCATCGTTCGGTACTCCCACCGTGATCAGTGCGACAGTTGCCCCAGGAACCGAAGGAATCGTGAATATTGAGCATGAAGCCGGCCTCTCGGGAGAGATCCATGACAAGGGACTGCTCATACTCGAAGGATATCTCAGAAAACGATACGCAAGAAACTTCCCGCTCTCAATCTACTCAGGCATCTGCTTCGAGCAGTCGTATGCGGAAGTGGATGGGGACTCAGCCTCCTCAAGCGAACTCTATGCACTGCTCAGTGCAATCGGTGATATTCCGATCAAGCAGAACATCGCTGTCACCGGTTCGGTGAACCAGATGGGAGAGCTACAACCTGTCGGTGGCATCAACGAGAAGATCACCGGTTTCTACCACGTCTGCAAGAAACTGGGTTTGAAGAACCACCCGGGCGTGATCATTCCCGTACAGAACATCAAGAGCCTTATCCTCCCCTACGAGATCATAGAGGCGATCGAGAAGAAGCAGTTTCACATCTATCCTGTGCAGACGATCGATGAAGGGATGCAGATCCTCACCGACCGTCCCGCCGGCATCCGGAACCAGAAAGGGAACTTCCCCATCGACACACTCAACAGGGAGATTGAGGATAGACTCAGGGATCTCTACGATATCTCACGCCCGCAGAACTGACGATCACCGCTTCTCCAGTTGTCTCCAGAACATGCGGAGCAGTACCAATGAGAGAAGAAATGTAGCAATGTCAGAAATAGGCTGGCTGAGCTGCATGCCCCGTATACCGAACAATTGCGGAAGCGTGAGTATGAGCGGGATAAAGAACAGCCCCTGTCTTGAGAGTGCCGTCAGCGAGGCTTGTTTCGCCTTCCCTATCGACTGAAACAACATTGCGATCATGATGTTTGCAGCCTGCAACGGCATGACCAGACACTGCATACGCATAGCGAACGCTCCAATCTCCACTACCGCCGGATCAGTCTTTATGAACAACCTCATAATAGCTGGAGCGAAGGCGAATCCGAGCGAACCGAGTATGAGGAATCCGACGAATCCAGTGGTCAACGAGAACTTGAACGCCTCTCGCATACGATCGATTCGATTCGCTCCCCAGTTGAAGCCCGATACCGGCTGAAACCCCTGCCCGAACCCGATAAGGGCCGAACCGAGAAACTGCATGGTTCTGGTGACTATGGTCATAGCCGCAAGCGCTGAGTCTCCGAACGGGGCAGCGACATTGTTCAGAAAGATCATGGAGATACTGGCCATCCCCTGCCGATAGAATGCCGGCATACCGGTAGTGAGCACTTCGTGATAGATCCATCGTTCGAATCGGAAACAGTGGATAGAGAGTCGCAATGTACTTCTTCTTCGAAGGAAGAACGAGATGAGAATCGAAAATGAGACCAATTGACTGAACACGGTGGCAATCGCAGCCCCCTTGATTCCGAGACCGACCCAGAAGATGAGAATGGGATCGAGAATCACATTCAGCAACGAGCCCACAACGATCCCGCGCATGCCCAGACTCGCGTTCCCTTCTGCTCTCAGTGTGGTATTCATGACGAAGGAGGCTGCCATGAAAGGGGCTCCGAAAAGGATGATGCCTCCATAATCTCTCGCATAAGGGAGTATGGTCTCGGTGGAACCCAGCAATCTCATGAATGGCGAGAGGAAGCTCACCCCCAGAACAAGAAGAATCGTCCCTACACCGATTGCCGTAAAGAAGGAGGTGGAGAACACCTGATTCGCTTTATCATGCTCCCGTGCTCCGAGCAACCGGGCAACAAAATTCCCCGACCCCAGCCCCAGTGTCATACCTATTGCCTGTATGATGGACATGAGTGCGAAGACAATACCCACTGCGCCGCTTGCTTGGGTACCGAGCCGGCTCACGAATACCGTGTCTGCCATATGGTAGAAGGTCGTCACGAGCATGGAGATTATGGTTGGCACAGCAAGCGTAGCAATGAGCCGGGAGACAGGGGTCTCGGTCATCCGCACATAATTCTCTTCTGCGCTCAACTGTTTCGGTGTCAGCAATCCCATAGCAGATCTCTCTTATTACGTGGTACCGGCTCGCTAGGTGTCCTGTTCGGACACCCGAGAGAACCATTGATGCATGAGTATACCAAATGCGACGGAAACATTCAGCGACCCTTTACTACCCGCCAACGGTATACTGACCCTTCCCAGGGAGGCATCTGCCAACTCGAGCATCTCCGGGCTCACGCCAAGCTCCTCTGAGCCGATTATCACAGCTCCCTCACGAGGAAACGGGAATTCAGCACAGTCGATACCACCAAGTTCCAACGCGAATACCGGCATTTGTTCCAATTCGGATCGTACGGCAGCGGCTTCAAGCATGCGCCATAGAACGGTTTCCGTGCATCCTCGTCCGCTTCTTTGAGCT
Source organism: uncultured Spirochaetaceae bacterium (assembly GCA_964473245.1). GTDB lineage: Bacteria > Spirochaetota > Spirochaetia > Sphaerochaetales > Sphaerochaetaceae > CAYZJV01. Next base: position 33,211 of record CAYYOL010000018.1, on the reverse strand, counting down.
CTCGGATGTTCGGGGCTCGCTGAAGGTTCGACGAGCAGGACGGAGGAGACTCCGAACGAGTCGGCTGTTCTGAACATGGAGCCTGTGTTGAATGGGGAGCGGATACGATCGAGCACTACGGTGAAGGGGAGGATGGTTCGCTGCAGTGCATCGAGAGATCCATCAGCGATTTCGATGAAATCCCAATCCGCTCGCTCCATGCCAAGATCATTCATGAGCAGATGCACCGTGTCGGATAGCGACCAAAGCAGATCGGTGACTATTCCGGATTCGAAAAGCGTTATAGTACAAGCACACGCCTTTCGCGTCTCGGTAGAGATCGTGGGCACCTCCGATTCTTCCACCATACGACATACCGATGCATAATAACGGCTATCCACCGGCTCTCCGCGGCGAAGCAGCAGTACCGCCTCCTCCAACAACCGCAGGCTCTTGCGAACCCGGGTTCGCGGTTCCAACGAACCGAGTTTTCGAAGCGTGATCACTGCCTATCCTTATCACTCGCAGAGACACAGAGGACGAACTCCCCTTTTATCGAATCTCTGGACGAGAAGTCGAGAGCCACCTCTTGAGCTCTCCCTTCGACAAGCTCCTCGTAAGCTTTCGTCAACTCTCTTCCAATCAATACGCTCCGATCGGGCGCAAGTTCGGAAAGTTCGGCAAGGAGTTTCACGATCCGAAACGGAGATTCGTAGAGGATGAAAGCCTCATTCCGCTCAAGCAACTGTTGCAGCCGACTCTTCCGTCTTCCCGATTTCGGACTCAAGAACCCCTCGAAGGTGAAGGTCTTTCCCGTGAAGCCGCTTACTGAGACCAACGTCGCAAGAGCGGAGACCCCCGGTATGGGAACTATGGAATACCCTGCTGCCCTCACAGCCTGCACAACCCGTGCTCCAGGGTCGCTTATTCCCGGTGTTCCGGCATCTGAAACGAATGCGACAGAACTCCCCTCGGAGAGGAGTTTCACGATTCCAGCAGCAGATGACCGCTCATTGTGCGCATGACACGCTATGAGCCGTTTATGGATATCGTAGTGATTCAGCAGACGCTGTGTGTGGCGCGTATCCTCACAAGCGATCACATCGACATCTCGCAGGGTCTGCAGCGCACGGAGTGTTATGTCCTCCAAGTTTCCGATTGGTGTTGCCACCATATAGAGATTTCCCATATGCGCATTCTATCGGTTAAACGACCCACAGGCAATGGTGAAAAATACCATCCCATCCCACTGCCCCTTGGTATTCTCGGGATATCAGGATCATTTTTTACCCAAGAATTTTAGAAAAACTGCAATTCAGGCTATTCTAGCGGGATTTTTTAAAAGTTGGCACGCCATTTGCATAGAAAGATGGTGAAAAGAAAAATTACGGAACACCGCAGGTGGAGCCGATACCAAAGGAGAAATCATGAAAACCTTCAAAAGACTAAGAGACATTGTGAATGCAAATGTGAATGCAAAACTCGACAAGATCGAAGATCCCGAAAAGATGATCCGCTTCATGCTCGCGGAGATGGAGGAGACCCTCATCGAAGCAAAGAGTACCACTGCAGAGCGCTTGGCGAACCGCTCGGTCATCGAACACGAAATCAAGCAAGCGAAAGAGCTTCTCGAGAGATGGGAGAATCGAGCACGCATGGCAGTGGAAAAAGATCGCGATGATCTGGCACGTGAGGCCCTTGCAGAGAAGAATAGGGTTGTCCGTCGCTTGACCGGCCTTGAGGAGGAACTACTTCAGATGCAGTCGATCATAGACTCGATGCACGAACAGATTGCAAAGCTGGAGTCGAAGCGTGAAGAGGTCAGAGACAAGCAACGCATGTTAGTGCAGAGAGCATACCATGCCAAGGAGAAGAAGAAGGTCGTCGAGACGCTCAGACAGATCAATGCTGAGGGGACCTATCGGAAATTCTCCGAGCTCGAAGAGAAGATCGAACGCATGGAGGCCGATGCCGAGATGGCAGGGTTCTCAGGCGGTACCTATTCTACCGAGAAACAGTTCTCAGAAATGGAACACGATGAGGCGATCGAGGCTGAACTTGCGAGCATGAAGGCAAAGAAGACCAAGAAGAAGGAGAGCTGAAGTGGACTACCATTACCGAGACAGTTATAGGGACTATGAGTATAAAAAAGGGTATAAAGACGGCTTCTACGATGGAAAACCTGGGTATAGAGGCCTCAGGAGGTCACAAAACGGCGTACTTCTCGGAGTCTGCCAGGGCTTCGCAGACTGGATCGGAATTCCTGCATGGCCACTTCGCCTTGCTACCATCATTACGTTCGTGGTGAGTGGATTCTGGCCAGTCGGAGCACTCTACCTTCTTGCAGCAGTCATTATAAAACCAGAGAGACGATAGTACTTCTTCCGATATACATCATCCGGCCGTCACACTTGTTGTGACGGCCATCTTTGTATCTCACATCTTAGCCTCGTCCGAAGGCTACAACTCCTATTGTGATACATGGTTCCTTCTGGTTCAGCAGTTGTTTCGATCGACACGCAGTCAATCCGTCCCACCATTGTCCAGCTCTTCTCGGTACTTTCTGTAGAGGCCGCGAAACTGGTCATAGGTGAGTGCGAGCGCCTTGGCTGCCTCTTTCTGGTTACCCTGCGCCACTTCCAGTGCACGCTTGAGAAACGATAGATCGAGTTCCCGTTTTGCTTGATCGTAGTTATCCAAGGGTGGCGCCTCGGAGGGGACCAGGGGTGACTCCTTGTATCTCTCTGTAGGGGCTGAGGGAATCGGGGCGAATGGATTACTGAACGGATTGAACTGAACCGCGGAAATCTCCGAACCACCTGTCCGGTACACAGCACGCTCGATGACATTCTTCAGTTCCCGAACATTTCCCGGCCAAGGATACGAGAGGAGCTCCCGCTTCAACGCCTCAGTGAGCACCGGCAGTTCACTTCTACCGCACTCGAGTGCCATTTTTGCAGCAAAGTACTCGGCAAGGAGGATGATATCCTCCCTACGCGCCCGTAGAGGAGGGAGAAATAGAACCTCGAACGAGAGTCGATCAAGCAGGTCCTCCTTGAACTTACCCTCATCACAGAGTGTTGGCAGATCGGCGTTTGTAGCCCCGACTATTCGTACATCGGATTCATGGGTCTTGGAAGATCCGACTCGTTCGAATGTCCCATACTCCACCACGCGAAGAATCTTCTCCTGAACCTCCAAGGGTATGAGTCCGATCTCATCGAGAAAGAGCGTACCCCCCTCTGCCTCTTCGAACCGACCCTTACGAGTCTTCATGGCTCCCGTGAAAGCTCCGGCTTCATACCCGAACAACTCAGTCTCAATAAGCGACGGGGGAAGCGCAGCGCAGTTCACGGTGACAAGATTGTTCTGCCAGCGGGGGCTGAGATAGTGCAATCTCGTAGCAGCGATCTCTTTACCACTGCCCCGCTCACCGACAATGAGAACGCTCCGATTCACGGTGGCTGCTCTGCTCAGCGCCTGTTGAAAATTGAGAAAAACTTCCGACTCCCCCAGAGGAGCTTGTGAATATCCTGACTGTTCTCCACTCATAGGCAGATTCTACCACGCAATGGTCTATTTTACCACTAGAGATTGATTCACATTCCAGGACACATATAGTACAATAGGGCGTAAATCACGTGTATAATGGATTTAGCAAGATAGTCCAATGTTGGCACGATATTTGCAATATACATGAGTGAGAGTATTGTAGATACTCCATCATAGACTGAACGGAGGAGAACACCATGGGAATTTTTTCACGATTCATGGACATAGTGAACGCAAATATCAACTCCCTGCTCGATAAAGCCGAAGATCCAGAGAAGATGATCAAGCTGATGATGCAGGAGATGGAAGACACCCTCATTGAACTCAAAAGTTCCTGCGCGGCTAAGATTGCAACGAGAACCAGAATCGAACGCGAGCAGAGAGAACTCGAAGCTCTTGTGAAACGCTGGAAGGAGCGTGCCGAGATGGCGATCTCGAAAGGGAGAGACGACCTTGCCAGAGAGGCTCTCGTTGAGAAGCGACGAGCTCAGGACGATCTTGAGCTGAGAACAGAAGATGCCCAGCGCTACGATGAGACGATCGCACAGAGCAAGGCCGATATCAACAAGCTCGAGGATAAGCTCCTTTCGCTTCGGCAGAAGCATCAGACGATCGTCGAGCGGGCTTCGCGTGCTCGAGAGGAGCAGGCTGCGAACGAGTCTCTGCGTAAGGCAACGGACGCTGCAGCTTTTTCCCGATTCGATCATATGGAGCACCAGGTCGACCGCATGGAAGCGAATGCCGGTATGAGCAGACCCAAGGAGGACTTGGAGAGCAAGTTCGCCGACCTTGAGTCTTCGGATGATATCGAAGCCGAACTTGAACAACTTCGAAAGAGACGAAAATCATAATTTGAACTGAGTCGGGGGAAAACACATGATGCATGGAGATATATTGATTTCGATCGTTGCGATTGTCGTTCCCTTTCTGTTCGCAGCTTGGGTCATCAAGACAAGTGTCCGATCCAAGGAACGAAAGCGGGAGGACAGGAGTACACGAGAGTCGGATCGTCAGATGAGCGACCGAGAGTTGGAAATGGGAATCATGGATTTGGCGAAGCGGATTGAAAATCTGGAAATCATACTTCGCAACAGACACAATACAAACAATAAGGAATAGGAAGGATGGATATGGCAACCACAAAACTGTACAGGTCCCGCAGGGGAAAGATATTCGGAGTCTGTCAGGGGATCGCCGACTGGAGAGATCTCCCGGTAGATCTGCTACGACTGATCGTGGCAGTCTCGATCATAGTGACCGGGGTGTTTCCTGGCATTATCATCTACGCTCTCGTGGCACTGTTTATGCCGCTCGAGCCCGGCTATGGAACCCATTACGAAGAATCAGAAGAGTTCTCTCGTGCCAGAGAGGGTTTCGGTAGAACACGCGAAGATCTGAGAGCTACGTTCGAACGACTGAAGAAGAAAGTCGAGGGGATGGAAGAGGAGATCTTCGACAAGGAGCGAGACTGGGATCAGCGTTTCCATGGAGACAGCAAATGAGACGGTCAATCGTAATCGGGTGCCTGCTGGCGATGATGCTTATGCCAATCTTCGCCGCGGGGGTCACAGATTCATATGAAGGGACCATCGGCTCCTATGCCGATATGGAGATCAAAAGTGATATCCCCTCGATCAGAATCGTTACCAACACCAGCGAGAATCGAGTGACTGCCCGGCTCTCAGGCCCCTCGAGTGACCGATTCGTGTTCACATCGAGAGAGACCCGAGAAGGCTTCTCCGTTGAAGTGAAGAGAAAGCGAACAATCGAGGTCGATCTTTTCAGCATCCTTCCCACGGAACTGATAATCTCAGTCCCCCGACAGATAGTATTCGGTGAAGTGGAAATTTCGGCAGTCAGTGGATCGATCACGATCGAGGAAGATGTTCGAGCGCAGAGCATCGAGATTGGAACGGTCTCCGGAGCTCTCTCGATCCCTTCCCTATTCGCTGAACGTGAAGTGACCGTGGAGTCGGTCTCAGGATCGATACGAGCACACTCCATCGAAGCCTCGCGGATCACCATGGGAAGTGTATCCGGAAAGATTGAGGTAACCGAACTGGTTGCACAAGCAGGGACGGTCACTGTGGAGACGGTATCTGGCTCCACGACTATTGAAGGATTGTACACCCCGAATTCCGAGATTCAGACAGTCTCGGGTTCTACGACAATCTATTTTCCACCGACATTCACCGGTTTGGTGGAGACGAGCACGATAAGCGGATCGGTCTCGGTCGACTTTCCCAACATGCAGAACGTCACAAGTGATAAGCAGCGAACCTATTACCAGATAGGCTCCGGAAACGGGTACAGTCGGATCTCGAATGTATCGGGAGCACTGAAGATATCGCAGCATACACGGTGAACAGATATACGAAGATGCTGCCAGGTCTATTGACTTGGTAGTTTTTTTTCGCTATTAATTAGCTACCTAACTACTTGAGGTTATGATGCCAGTCGATACAGAGAATCATACGTGTCCCGACATACCGCTTTTTGCACAGATCACTAGACTCCGATTCCTACGAGTCCACGCAGTGCTTGGTTCACTTGGGATACACCCTGGTCAGTATCACCTGCTTGCCCTTGTCGCACACGCTGGAGGGATGAGTCAGAGCGAATTGGCAACGCAGCTCTACATAAAGCCATCCACCCTTACGGTCATGGTCGGGAGGCTCATGAAAGCCGATCTCGTGCATCGATCCAGAGACCCGAACGACAAACGGATACTGAGAATCTACCTGACAGAGAGAGGAAGTGCGGTGATCGCAGAGGCCATCAGCAGATTCACCCGTATAGAAGAGGAGACATTCGCAGGGTTTACCGACGAGGAGATGGCTCAATTCACGACGTTCGCGACCCGGATTCGAAACAATCTACTCAAGGCAGCAGAGAGCGAAGGAGCCCCATGTCCCTGGTTTTGAACTATCTGAGAAACTCATGGAGAGCCCTCTTATTCGTGGTGATTCTCCTTCTGGTGAAGGTGTTCGCCGACCTTACACTTCCTCTCTATATGGCGAGTATGGTGAATGTCGGCATCCAGCAGGGAGGCATGGACTCGGCTGTCCCCGAAGTGCTCAGTGCGCCGCTCTACGAAACGGTTATAGCCCGACTCGAAGCAGAGGAGCGCCGTGTGGTACTTGGCGCATACACTCTTGACACCACCACCTACGAACAACCGACTTACAGACTCACTGAAGAACAGCCCGATCTGGAGACCATCTTCGTACCGGCTCTCGCGAGTATCACCTTCGGAGCACAGGCCGACACCATCCAAGAGAGTATGCAGCGACAAGCTGCTCTTCAGCAGATTCGAGCGGACTTGGAGTCGCTCGGGGTAGACCTGAACCAGATGCAGATGCGCTTTTTACAGGAAACTGGGGTTCGCATGATAGGCATCTCTGCACTCGGAGTGGTCGCCTCGATCGCAGTCGCTTTCTTCGCTTCGAGAATAGCCGCCAGCCTAGGAAAACGGCTCAGATCCGACGTATTCAGGAAAGTCGTCTCCTTCGGTCAACAGGAGATGGATAGCTTCTCCACGGCATCGTTGGTCACAAGAAGCACGAACGATATCCAACAGATTCAGCAGTCGTTCGTCATGATACTCCGTGTAGTGATATTCGCTCCACTTATGGCTATGGGAGGATTGTTTCGTGTATTGACCACGAACAGCTCCATGTCATGGACAATCGGAGTAGCCATACTCGCTATCAGTACCGTGGTTATGACCATGTTCATCCTTGCAATGCCCCGATTCAGAAAACTGCAGATCCTCATAGACTCGGTAAACCGCGTAGTGAGAGAGACCCTCACCGGATTACAGGTGATCCGAGCCTTCAATGCAGAAGCACATGAGAGACGGCGTTTCGCCGAAGCGAATGACCACCTCACCGCTACCACACTGTTTGTGAACCGTGCCATGAGTGCAATGATGCCGCTTATGATGCTCATCATGAATCTGACTACCGTGCTGATCGTGTGGCGTGGAGCAATCAATATCCAAGTCGGAACCATGCAGACCGGAGACATGATGGCATTCATCCAGTATGCGATGCTAATCATCATGTCGTTCCTCATGATCACGATGCTTACCATCATGCTCCCCAGAGCTGCGGTTTCCGCTACACGAATCAGAGAGATACTCGATACCGACGTGAGTATCGTGGAACCCGAGAACACAGTGCTCCTCCCCGAGGAGACTGCCGGCGAAATCGTCTTCAACCATGTCGGCTTCACCTATCCCGGAGCAGAAACTCCGGCGATAAGCGATATCTCGTTTCGCGCTCAGCCTGGAAAGATCACGGCAATCATCGGGAGCACTGGAAGTGGAAAGTCGACTCTGGTGAACCTGATCCCCCGTTTCTACGATGTAACGGAGGGCTCGATCGAAATCGATGGAACGGATATCCGCTCAGTCGCGTTGGCAGACCTTCGTAAGCAGATCGGATACGTACCCCAACAGGGGCGTCTATTCAGTGGAACCGTAAGATCCAATATCGCATTCGGCAACGAGGAGCTATCGATCGAGGCGATTGAACAAGCTGCGGATACAGCTCAGGCAAAAGATTTCATAGACGATAAAGTCGATCGGTTCCAGAGCACGATCGCACAGGGAGGGGCGAATGTCTCCGGAGGGCAGCGACAGCGTCTCTCGATCGCCAGAGCCTTGGCGGCAAAACCAAAATTAGTGCTGTTCGACGACAGCCTCTCCGCCTTGGACTACCGCACAGAGTTCGCTCTTCGCTCCCGATTGAAACACGACCTTGCCGACTCCACCGTGATCATTGTGGCTCAACGGATCAGCAGCATTCTCCATGCGGATACGATTCTCGTTCTCGATGAGGGGCAGCTGGTAGGAATGGGGACGCACCAGCGACTCATGCGTGATTGCACAGTCTATCGCCAGATCGCTCAATCGCAACTCTCACCAGAGGAGATAGCACAGTATGAGTAAACCTCAGGGCACAACGCAGCACAAGGTTCCGATCGGCCGCCCGGGAGGGAGGCCTGGCATACCAATTCCTGGAGAGAAGGCTAAGAATTTCTCCCGCGCAGCACGTCGTCTGGCGACCCAGCTTAGACCCTACACCGCTTTGATCATAGTGGTGCTGGTCTTTGCCTTGGCTGGTACCACGTTCACCATTGTTGGGCCGAAGATTCTCGGGAATGCAACAACGACCATTTTCGCCGGAATCACCGGAAGACTCGCCGGAGAGGGGAGCATAGATTTCACACGGGTCAAAACCATACTGCTCACGCTCGTATTCCTCTACCTGATCAGCTCGCTGTTCATGTTCGGCCAAGGGTTCATCATGAGCACCGTTACCCAGAAGATATCGAAAAGTCTCAGAACCCGGGTGGCAGATAAGATCCACAGGATGCCGATGAAGAGCTTCGATGCCACTACGCACGGAGAGATACTCAGCAGAGTGACCAATGACATAGACACGCTCAGTCAGAACCTGAACCAGGGTCTCCTCCAGGTACTCACCGCCTCGGCCACCATGATCGGCGTTCTGATCATGATGTTCTCCATAAGCTGGCTCATGACATTGACAGCTCTGGTGATCCTCCCCCTTGCCATGCTCTTTATCTCCCGAGTGGTGAAAGTGAGTCAGAAACACTTCATGGCTCAGCAGAAAGCACTTGGTGAGATAAACGGTCAAGTGGAGGAGGTCTACAGTGGGCACACTGTGGTGAAGGCTTTCTGTGCCGAACACCAGATGACCGAGACCTTTGAGGCTACAAACGAAAGACTCTACGAGTCCGCCTGGCGTTCGCAGTTCCTCAGCGGGTTGATGATGCCGGTCATGCATGGTCTTGGGGATCTGGGATATGTCGCCATAGCTCTTCTCGGAGGGGCTCTTGCGATACGTGGCACGATCGCAGTAGGTGATATCCAGGCGTTCATTCAATACATTAGAAACTTCACACAACCCATTGCCCAGGTGGCTCAGGTGACGAACATGCTGCAGTCCACCGCTGCTGCGGCAGAACGGGTGTTCGAATTTCTCGATGGCGAAGAGGAGTCCGAGGAGAGCAGCGCATGCACACTGGGCAGGTTGCGTGGAGATGTGGAGTTCGATCACGTTCGGTTCGGGTACGAGGTGAACACACCGGTGATTCAGGATTTCAGTGCGCGAATCTCGGTAGGGATGAAGGTGGCGATAGTCGGTCCCACCGGAGCGGGAAAGACAACCATGGTAAAACTGCTCATGAGATTCTATGAAGTCGATGGAGGCAGTATCCGAATCGATGGTCAGAACATCGCAGAACTGACAAGGAGCGATCTTCGCTCCCATTTCGGTATGGTTCTGCAGGACGCATGGCTTTTCAATGGGACGATCAGGGAGAATATCCGGTACGGCAGACCCGATGCAACAGATTCCGAAGTCGAGTCGGCTGCGAAGGCTGCACGAATAGACCACTTCATCCACACCCTGCCCGATGGCTACGATATGGTGGTGAATGAGGAGTTCTCCAATATCTCCCAGGGACAGCGTCAGCTGATCACCATCGCCCGAGCCATATTGGCCAATCCAAGCATGCTGATTCTCGATGAAGCGACGAGCTCTGTCGACACCCGGACCGAGACGCTCATTCAGGAGGCGATGGATCACCTCATGGAGGGCCGGACTAGCTTCATAATCGCACATCGGCTTTCGACGATCAGAAATGCCGATCTCATACTGGTCATGGATCATGGAGATATCATAGAGCAGGGAACTCACGAGGAACTGATACAGCTTGATGGATTCTATGCAGATCTCTATCGAGCTCAGTTCGAACAGGTGAGTGCATGATACACATCTGTCTCAACTCATCTAGGCAAAGGGACGTTTCGCGGGTAGAATCAACAAAGGCTTCGAGGGGGACATTGAGTTGGTTATCGGATTGGATGTTGGCTCCACTACCATAAAATGCGTTGTTCTTGATGACAACCAGCATATCATATATTCGCACTACGAACGGCACTTGTCACAGATCACTGCACAGACGGCCAAGCTACTCGAACGGGTTCACCACGAGGTTCTCCATGGAGAACCGGCAAAACTCATGATCAGCGGTTCGGCAGGCATGGGTATGGCAGACCGGAGCTCGCTCCCGTTCATTCAGGAGGTCTATGCAACCAGAGTCGCCGCGAAACGCCTCGTTCCAGATACCGATGTGATCATAGAGCTCGGAGGGGAGGATGCAAAGATCCTGTTCCTCTCTCGGGGCATGGAAGTCCGGATGAATGGTTCCTGCGCAGGAGGAACCGGTGCCTTCATCGACCAGATGGCATCGTTGTTGCAGATATCTGCAGATACGATGGACGAGCTCGCCGCCCAAGCAGAGAAGACCTATACTGTCGCTTCTCGGTGTGGAGTGTTCGCGAAATCGGATATCCAGCCTCTCCTGAACCAGGGGGCACGAAAGAGCGATATTGCATCGAGCATTTTCCAGGCTGTGGTGAACCAGACGATAGCAGGCCTCGCTCAGGGTCGTCCGATCCAGGGGAGAATCCTCTATCTTGGTGGTCCGCTGACATTCATGAGCCAACTCCGTGCTGCATTCGATACCACGCTGAATACCGTCGGGATCTGTCCCGAGAACTCTCTGTACTATGTCGCTCTCGGTGCAGCCTACTGCGCAACAACCACCATAGATATCGTCGAGGCGATCGATCAACTCAAAACCCATAGAATCAAAGATACGGTGGTCTCCATGCCGCCCCTGTTCGCAACGAGCCGAGAGTATGATGCATTCTCTGAACGGCATGCCAAGGCAACGGTCCCGATCAGAACCATCTCGGATAGCACATCGTGTCTGTTTCTTGGAATCGATGCCGGATCGACTACGGTGAAGACGGTTGCCATCGACCAGAGTGGAACCATTGTCGATTCGACGTACCAGAGCAACAGCGGCAATCCGGTTCCGATCATCCGATCGGTATTGGAGCGACTCTACCGGGACCATCCCACTATCTGCATTCAGGGAAGTGCCGTTACCGGGTATGGCGAGGATATCATTCGTGCTGCGTTCGGAATTGACGAGGGCTTGGTCGAGACTGTTGCCCACTTCACTGCAGCGAAGCACTTCATGCCCGAGGTCGAGTTCGTGATCGATATCGGAGGGCAGGACATCAAGTGTTTTCAGATTCGCAACGGGGCAGTGGACAGTATCTATCTGAACGAAGCCTGCTCATCCGGCTGCGGCTCTTTTCTCCAGACATTCGCACAGGCTCTCGGCTATCCTGTCGAGCAGTTCGCTCGTCTAGGACTCTATGCAGACCACCCTGTCGATCTCGGATCGCGATGTACGGTATTCATGAATTCATCGGTGAAACAGGCACAGAAGGAGGGCTCCCCTGTTGAGGATATCAGCGCTGGACTCTCAGTGAGTGTGGTGAAGAATGCCTTGTACAAAGTGATTCGCGCGACGTCCCCAGAGAGTCTGGGAAGACATATCGTGGTCCAGGGTGGTACATTTCACAACGATGCGGTTCTTCGTGCATTCGAGATGGAGCTGGGTACCCAGGTGGTAAGACCAAGCATCGCAGGGCTCATGGGAGCCTATGGTGCGGCTCTCCATGCGAGAGAACATTGCAGATCGGGTACATCGACCATCATCGATGCCGACCGTCTGGCAGCATTCGAACACAAGGTGAAAGTGACCACCTGCAGACTCTGCACGAATCACTGCAGACTTACCATTAACACATTCAGCAACGGAAAGCGGTACATCAGTGGCAATAGGTGTGAACGCCCGGTTACGAACAGGCTCTCCAACGATGAGATGAATCTCTACGCATGGAAACTCGCTGAGCTCGAGCAGCTCGACATCTATCTGAACGAAGACACTCCCAAGGATGCTATCGGTATTCCACTGGGGTTGAACACGTTCGAACTCATCTACTTCTGGAAGGCGTTCTTCTCGGTGCTCGGCAAGCAGGTGGTAATCTCACCACTTTCAAACCGGAAACTCTACCTCTCCGGTCAAGCTTCGATTCCGAGCGATACCGTCTGTTTCCCGGCAAAACTCATGCATGGGCACATTGAAGCGTTGATCGATGCAGGAGTACAGACCATCTTCTACCCCTGCATGACGTACAACCTCGATGAGGGGCTCGGTCAGAATCACTTCAACTGTCCTGTGGTCGCCTACTATCCAGAGGTGATCGCCGCGAACATGGAACACGTGAGACAGGTCGATTTCATCCATGGGCATATCGGAATCCATCGAAGGAAGGATTTTCCGAAAAAGATGCAGCGCATGCTCGAAAGTCACTTCGGAAAGATCGATCTCAAGTTGCTTGTACGGGCCTCCGATGCTGCATATGCGGCGCATGAAGAGCATATGAGGAGAACACGAGAACAAGGCCAGCGGGTCATAGATGCCGCAAGAGCCGAGGGCAAACTCATTATCGTGCTTGCGGGAAGGCCGTATCATGTGGACCCTGAAATCAGCCATGGAATCGACAAGCTCCTCAGTGGTTTCGGGGTAGCAGTGCTCACCGAGGATGCCCTCTCCGATCGGGTCCTACCCTTCCCCGTCCATGTCCTGAATCAGTGGACCTACCACGCGAGGCTCTACGCGGCTGCCAAGGTGGTTACCGAGCAGAGTGACATGCACTTGGTTCAGCTCGTCTCGTTCGGTTGTGGAGTCGATGCGATCACAAGTGACGAGACTCGAGATATTCTCGAATCGGCTGGAAAGATGTACACACAGATAAAGATCGACGAGATCACCAACCTTGGTGCGGTAAGAATCCGATTCAGGAGTCTTCTATCAGCAATTGCACAACAGGAGTGTTCGCATGAGCATGATTGAGCCGGCCTTCACCCGTGAGATGCGTGAAACACACACAATTCTGGCACCGAACATGGCTTCGATACAGTTCCGAATCCTCGTGCAGGTGTTGAAAGATGAGGGATACTCGGTCACATTACTCGAAAACGAGGGGCCACAGGTTGTCAGGAAAGGACTCACCTATGTCCACAACGATACCTGCTATCCAGCGCTGCTGGTCATAGGCCAGATGATCGATGCACTCGACAGTGGCGAATACGATCTTGAACGGACTGCTCTCGCAATCACACAAACCGGTGGAGGGTGTCGGGCAAGCAACTACATTCATCTATTACGGAAGGCGCTGGACAACGCCGGGTACCACGCTATTCCGATCGTCTCGCTGAATCTCAAGGGAATGAACAAAAACAGCGGATTCAGGATCACCCTGCGCATGCTGAGAAAGGGAATCGCAGCACTCCTCTGTGGCGACACGCTCATGCTCCTGAGAAACCAGGTCAAACCCTATGAGGTACATCATGGGGAGACGCAACGACTAGTCGATGCATGGATCCACAAGCTTTCCGATCAGTATCGGAGAGGGAAAGGGTATACGAAACGTGCCATGGCGAAGGATCTGCACGACATGGTAGCCGATTTTTCCCGTATCGAGACCGACTACAATCGCCCAGTGGTGAAGGTGGGTATCGTCGGAGAGATCTATATGAAGTACGCCCCATTGGGGAACAACCATCTCGAGGATTTCCTTGCCTCACAGTCGTGCGAGGTCATGGTCCCCGGTCTCCTTGGATTTCTCCTCTACGGTCTGCAGAACCAGCTCGAGGACATCAAACTCTATGGTGGAAGTAAAATCCGCTATGCCATCATGTACCTTCTCAAGAGAGAGATGATTCTGCTCGAGGATATCATGATTCGAGAAGTCGATCGAATTAAACGCTTCACCCCTCCAGTACCATTTCACCAGACGATCGAATCTGCAGAGGAGGTCATAAGCCTCGGTTGCAAGATGGGTGAAGGGTGGTTGCTGACCGCCGAGATGAGAGACCTGGCAGAACTCGGCTATCGGAACATCATCTGCGTTCAACCATTCGGTTGTCTCCCGAACCATATCGTCGGTAAGGGGATGATCAGAAGGCTGAAGGAGTTGGACGAGCAGGTGAATATAGTACCTGTCGACTACGATCCTGGAGCCACTCGAGTGAACCAGGAGAACCGGATCAAGCTCATGCTTGCCGTAGCGAACGAGAATCGGATTGAGGAGCTCGAACGACAGCGGGGCGCGAAAATAGCTCAGGTCTCACCGAAAAGCGACAGCTGAGGGGCTTTCGTACCGACCGGCTCCTCTTCCACTCGATCATTCGGTTCCAGATCACCACTTATCAGCTTCGAGGTACTCCGTGCTTTCGCATAGTGTGCATGGACCAGACGTTCGTCGTTGTTCGCATAGCAGTAGCTACACAGATTCAGGCAGGTATTGTACATACCGATATCGATACTCGGAGCGCACCGGCAATGAGGACGCTGGTTTCGATCTTTCCGTTCGCTGATGGCATATCCACTGAGCCGTTCGATCAAGGAGGCATCGATACAGGCTCCAGCTTCCACCCCGTATTCGACAAGATCGTATGGTTCCGCACAGGTGACTGCACGCATTCCGCTCTCTGTAGAGACATGGGCAATGTTCGAGGCGAGTCGATTCACTGACTCGGTCTCAATGGGGAGGATACCGAGGGCGTCGAACTGCCGTTCCAGGTGCCGATACTGGTCCACGAAGCTGAAGACACACCGCTCGGTGTACCCCTTCAGACGTGAAGCCATGTGGCCGAAGAGATCCATATGATAGCTCTCTGGGTACGTGTTGGTGATGATTATGGGGTCATATCGCCATATGATTCGTTCGGGACCGATTATATCTGAGAGTCGTCGGAACCGGTCGATCGATTCGCTGAATGGTGGAATGCGTGGCTCCATCTCGGTCCCGTACCCCGTTATGGTGTAGTGCAGATAGTACGGATACGGAGCAAGGGCTGGTAGATACTCCATGAGAGGGGCAGGATTCTTGGTCCAGAACACGATGCATGCGACTGCATCGACCGAAAGATCCACTCTCCGTACTCTATGCGGATCCCGTACATTCCTCACCAGGACGAACCCTTCCGAAAGCCTTTGGAGAAACCACGAAGCATAGTGGTTCGGGATATCGGTTCTTCTGCTTGCGCTGATAACCTGTGGCTGCACATCCCGTTTCATGGGTGCACCCTCCCTACCCCCATCTTGAGCCACGGCATGTAATTCGTCAAGTGCGACAGGTTTTGACACCAAGAGTTCAAGCAGCACCGATTCCTCATTGAAACAGGTTTCATGAAATGGTATATTGCGCGCATGGAATACAAGCAGAGAACCGTTACATGCGGGCAGTTACGCAAGTCGGACGAGGGCAGACAGGTTGTTCTCAACGGGTGGGTTCATCGTGATAGAGATCATGGTGGGATACACTTCATCAATCTACGAGATCGGTATGGGATTACCCAGGTGGTGGTGGGAGAGTCGGCTCCAGATTCGGTGCGCGAGAGAGCGGATCGACTCCACCTCGAGTACTGCATCGCTGTCGAGGGCGTGGTTCGTCTCCGCCCCGATTCCATGATCAATCACGAAATGCCGACTGGAGAGGTCGAATTGGAGGTCACCGATCTGACTATCCTGAGTGCCTGCGACCCGGTTCCATTTCTGGTCGATGAGAAGTCGGATGCCAAAGAAGAGACCCGTCTCAGGTATCGATATCTGGATC
This sequence comes from uncultured Spirochaetaceae bacterium, assembly GCA_964473245.1. Classification (GTDB taxonomy): domain Bacteria; phylum Spirochaetota; class Spirochaetia; order Sphaerochaetales; family Sphaerochaetaceae; genus CAYZJV01. Next base: position 17,100 of record CAYYOL010000018.1, on the reverse strand, counting down.
TCCGCTCCTTTGGCATGCAGAGGAGAATACGGCTCCGACATGAGTTCGTGCGAGCCATTCGAGACTTCCTCAGCGACCGGGACTTCTACGAGATTGAGACCCCTACTCTGATCAGATCGACTCCGGAGGGAGCTCGAGACTTCCTCGTGCCGTCGCGCATCTACCCCGGAAAATTCTATGCTCTTCCACAGAGTCCTCAGCTGCTCAAGCAGATTCTCATGGTGAGCGGATTCGACAAGTATTTCCAGATTGCCCGTTGTTATCGTGACGAGGATGCCAGAGGAGATCGTCAGCTCGAGTTCACCCAGCTCGATATGGAGATGAGCTTCGTGAAGCGAGACGATGTCCTTTCCATCATGGAAAAGTTGTTTGGCTATGTATTCGAACGGGTCATGCAGGTGACCCTTCCCAAGACATTCACTCGGCTGAGCTGGTTCGATGCCATGAACACCTATGGTGTGGATAAACCGGATCTCCGATATGGGCTTCCGCTTGTTGAGATGGATGATATTGCTCAAGAGAGTTCATTCGGTACATTCAAATCGGTGCTGGAATCGGGCGGTTGCGTGAAGGCCATCGTGGCACCCGCAAACGAGCAGGTTGCCTACTCAAGAAAGTATATCGGAGCACTCGAAGATGCCGCGAAGGTATATGGAGCGAAAGGTCTTGCCTGGATAAAAGTCGGAGCGAACGGAGCACTCGAAGGTGGTGTATCGAAGTTCTTCCAAGGCCAGGAAGCCACCCTTGTGGAGAGGACAAAGGCAAACGAGGGAGATATGATCCTCTTTGTCGCCGACACCTGGAAGAAGACGTGCAACTCGCTCGGTGCGGTTCGTACGAAATTGGCGAAAGACCTCGATCTTGCCGACCCCGGTACATTTGCATTCTGCTGGATCATCGACTTCCCTCTCTTCGAGTTCAACGAGGAGCGCGGACACTGGGAGGCTGCCCACCATATGTTCAGCATGCCACAGGCCCAATATCTCGATACCTTGGAATCGGATCCCGGCAGTGTGAAGGGAGACCTCTACGACCTTGTGCTGAATGGCAACGAGGTCGCTTCGGGTTCCATTCGTATCCACGATGTCGAACTGCAGAAGCGGATATTCAGGATCTGTAACATACCCGACGAAGAGGCCGAACAGCGTTTCGGATTCCTGCTTAACGCATTCCGCTACGGTCCGCCTCCCCATGGAGGAATTGCCCCCGGTATAGATCGCATGGTCATGATCATGGCGGGAGAGACCTCAATAAAAGAGGTCATTGCGTTCCCTAAGAACACTGCTGCGATCTCTCCCATGGACGATGCTCCCTCCTTTGTGGATCAGGGACAACTCGATGACCTGCACCTGATCATCAACCCACCCAAGAAGGACGAGTGAGCTATTTCGATTGTGCGATACTAGGCGGAGGGCCTGCCGGGCTCTTCGCTGCTCTCAGTTCCGCCGGGAGGGCACGCGAGCTCGGTAGACCACTGCAGATAGCCGTGTTCGAACGAAACGGTCGAGCGGGAAGGAAGTTGCTAGTCACCGGTGGCGGACAGTGCAACATAACTCAAGACGTCTCGGCGACCGACCTGATCGACCACTTCGGCGATCATGGCAGATTTCTTCGCCATGCCGTTCACACGCTCCCTCCCAAGGTCACTATGCGACAATTCGAGTCGATGGGTCTCTCGTTGATCACCCGCGAGGACGGCAAGGTCTTTCCCGCGTCGCTTCAAGCTTCGGATGTCCTGCAAACACTGCTCGACCAATGTGACTCTTTGGGTATTCAATGTATTTACCATAGCAGGATAACCAAGGTCGATCATAACGATGGCGTCTTCACGCTCTGTTCAGGCAATCAGACGGTTGCAACCGCCCGTACCGTTATCCTCGCAACGGGAGGAGCCTCCTATCCTAACACCGGCTCGACCGGCGATGGATACGAGCTCTCAAGAAGCCTGGGTCACACGGTGATCCCCCCGAGACCGGGATTGAGTAGTGTGGCATTCGTAGAGAACTCACTCGGTGTGTGCAGCGGGATCTCACTCGAATCGGTCTCACTCTCATTCACAGACCAAGAGGGCAAGCGGAGACAATCACATGGTCCGCTCTTGATCACCCATACCGGGTTATCGGGACCAGTGGTGCTCCACGCCTCTCGTTACTTCGCCGTAACGACCGATCTGACCCTCTGTTGGCTTCCTCGTGACGATGGTCGCCCGAGGCAACCTGCTGAGATTGAACGGTCCCTCCGGGAGCTCTGCACTGTACACGGCTCGGCGAACCTCTCTACTATCGTGCATCGACTCGGCATTCCAGCCAGACTCGCTCAGTGGTTTCTGCAGGTGGCAAACGTGGATGGCTCTGTGAAGGCTGCGGAGGTGGGAAAGCGGGTGCTGGGCTCTGTAGCTCGGATACTTGCCGCCCAGCGGCTCACCGTATCCTTGCAGGGAGCTCTGAAACACGCAATGGTCACTGCAGGTGGCATTGCGCTCTCGGAGATCGATCCGAAGCGGATGGAATCTCGTATAGTCCCTGGCCTGTTCGTTGCAGGAGAGGTGCTGGATATCGATGGTGACACGGGTGGATACAACCTCCAATCTGCATGGTCTACCGGCTTTCTGGCCGGTACGTGTGCGGCAGAATCGGTCCTGGGCGACTCAAGTGGCAGCTGAAGTCTTTACTTGCGCTCATACATTGAGTATCTTACCACTACTACAACTGATATATAGGGGGCTCGTATGGGAGCGAAGACACACATAGTGACCCATTTCGATGGGAGTGAAGGGCGTTTGGTCACCGATAGTGGTGCCACAGTAGACATTGGAGCTGCAGAAGATAAGTTGGTCGCATACGAACTGCTTCTCGGTGGTCTCTCTCATTGTCTGTACAGTACGTTCGAATCGATCGGAGAGAAAATGCAGCTCAAGTACGGGAAGGTAGACCTGAACGTAACTGGTGTGAAGCGTGATGAGAAGGTTGCTACGCTGGAGACATGTTCGGTTGAAATCGAGGCTACGGGAGTCGAAGATGAGGCGAAATTCGAAAAGGCTTTCGAGATCGCTACCCGCTATTGCTCAATCTATAATACGATTAGCAAAGTAGCGAGCATGGAGTGGAAAGTCTCGTTCTCCTGACACGATAGAGAAGCGAAACACTTCCATACAACACGAAGCTTTGTATTAGCCGCTCGATATGGTACAATGCGGAGCATGAACGTCACTGAACTTGAACGATACGGCATGATTCGCCTCTTTGAAACCTATATACAGGCGCTATCGGTGCTAGTCGATCAGGATAGCGCTCTTTTTGAGTGGAGAAAGAATCGGATAGCCGTGAGCCACCGCCTTGCACAGCACCTTGAACAGGGGCTGTTCGGGACCCTTGGTCCGCAACACCATACACAGTTCTTCGTTGATCTCTGTGCTCCGCTCGTTGACGATCCGAAAGCGCTCATTCCCGATATCGTGGTCCACGATCGGGGAGAACAGGAACCACACAGGCTCATGGCGATCGTCTGCAGAGAAGGGTATCTCACTGAGCAAGAACTCATAGGATTGCATGAGATGAAAATGAAGAGCTCATGTGAACTGACCCTCGCAATGGCTCTTCTTCCCGAAAAGGAGTACATGCTCATTTATCGGGCAAACGAGGTCACGATAGACTACTACCACTTCTTCCAGACAGAGAAACACTGTCAACTGTTCAAGAGGAGAGAGCTTGCCGATGTTCCACTCGATGCTCACCAACTCAAGCTGGGGATCAAGAGTCGGAAACGATCCGGCCTGAACCGATGAGCTTGTGAACGAGACGCTTGTGAGCGTCTTCGCATCCGTTCCATGGGGCATCCCGGTGTTCTGCCTTGTACTTCTGTGTCATCCACCATACATCGTCTTCGAGCCTCTTGAGGTTTCTCTGCACCAACTCGACGAGTTCAGCGGAGAACTCAGAAATCTGGGCCCCTTTCAATGCCTCTTCAGCCATGGCGAGCAGGCGCCCCATATGGTGCACACAGACCCCTTTTCCGGAGGTGAACTCCTCTCTGAATTCCCGGTCGTCCCGCCAGAGTGAGATGAGGGTGAAATTGTACCGATCGAGTCTGCTCTGCATATCGGAACAGATGAGACACCCCTTCTCATGCTCGGCAATCTGCTTATCGACCGCCTGAACTCCCTGCCGAGTCTTTCGTGGAGACTTCGCATGAGCTATGGTATGAAACGGGGATTCGAGTCCTTTCACGGTGTGTTGCAGATACGTGTGTCCGATCAAAGCTAGAGCCTGCGGCTTTCCGGCTTGGACCAGCGACTCCCAGTGTGTCGGGCAGAAACCTGTCTGGTGTACTCGAACACGAGTCTCGGGGTGCATGACCGAACTACCGAGGTAGTAGGAGACTGCATGGTGCTCCGATTGCTGCATGAGGTCACACAGAAAGCACTCCGAGTTGCTCTTCACTCCGTCCCATACGGGAATCGTTTCAAGTTCTATCTTCATAGGCCATGCTTCATATGCAAAAGCTCTTCACACCGCTGTTCAGTCAATGCACTTTTTTCCCATCCACGGCCGGCAGCCTCCATGGTCTCGGTGATGAAGGTCATTTTGGCACTGTTTTCGAGCACCTCGATCAGATCGAAGGCTTCAAGGAGGGTCTTACCCACTGTGAGCACCCCATGATTCTCCATAAGCACGACGTTCGATTCTGCGAGCGACTGTGATACAGCCTGTGCCAGATCGATCGTTCCCATACGAGCATACGCTGCGAATGCGGGCTCTTCGAGAAGGAACCACGACTCTGCAAGCAGTTTCGTGTTGATCGACTTCTTCATAGCAGTGAATGCCGATGCATAACAGGGGTGAGCGTGCACCACAGCGTCGATATCGGGTCGTGTGATCAAAGCTCTCCGGTGCATCTCCGCCTCTATGCTGAGCGGCAACTCAGGGGTGAGATTCTCACCTTTCATAGTCACCAGTGCTACCAAGTCACCGGTAAGATTCGCCTTATCCAGTTTTGAGGGGGTTATGCAGAAAAGATCGTCGGTGAGTCTCAAACTTATGTTCCCTCCACTGGTCGTGGTGAGTCTGCACTGGTAGAGTCGGCTCATAAAAGCCGCCACCTCCTTTCGCTGCGCTGCAAATTGTTCAGTGTTCATGGGTTCCTCCCTCTCTACTCTACCCATTTTCGGAGGGAAAGAGAAGTAGACACCGTTGAGCACCTACAGGCATTTTGGTACAATGCGGCTTGCGGACCACCGCAAACAAGGAGTTGTTGCATGAGAATGTCGCACGTCTTTTCCCGCACACTGAGGGAAGTCCCCGCGGGAGCTGAGAGCATGGGATACGGATATTTGGTGAGAGCCGGATTCATTCAGCAGTTGGGGGCAGGAATCTTCTCATTGCTTCCGTTCGGTCTCCGATCCATTCGGAAAATCGAACAGATCATCCGAGACGAGATGGACGGAATCGGTGGTCAGGAGATCCAGATGCCGGTGGTGAATCCTGCCGATATCTGGAAGGAAACCGGGCGTTACTACAGTATAGACAGGGAGATGAGCCGATTCCAGGATCGGGTTGGTCGTGACATGGTGCTCGCTATGACCCATGAGGAGTGCGTAACCGATATCGCACGATTCGAGATCGACTCCTACAAGCGCCTGCCACAGATGGTCTATCAGCTGCAGACCAAATGGCGAGATGATCCCAGACCACGGGCAGGCCTGATCCGAGTCCGTGAATTCACCATGAAGGACTCGTATAGCTTCGACAGAGACCATGAGGGGCTGGTGAAACAGTACAGAGCCCACTATAGTGCCTATTTCAGAGTGTTCGACCGGTGTGCCCTCCCGACCATCGCAGTGGGATCCGATTCCGGCATGATGGGTGGCAAAGTGGCACATGAGTACATGTACCTCTCCCCCGTCGGGGAGGATACGATCATCACCTGCTCGGGTTGCGGATACACGGCCAATCGCCAGGTTGCAGTCTTCAGAAAGGACCATGCAACTGAAGAGATGCTGCCACTCGAGGAGAAGTACACGCCTAAGTGCGCCTCGATCGAGGATCTTGCAGCATTCCTCTCGATTCCAAAGGAGAAGACGGCAAAGGCCTTGTTCATGATGGGTACCTTTGTCGATGAAGTCGGAGAGGAGCAGCAGAGGCTGATTGTGGGGGTGATTCGTGGCGACATGGATATCGAAGAGAACAAGTTGCAGAATGCAGCTCATGCAAATGCCATTCGTCCCGCCCATGCAGAGGAGATTCAAGCTGCGGGGATGGAGCCTGGATACGGAAGTCCCATCGGCTGTACTTCCGATGTACTGGTGATTGTCGACGATTCGGTTGCAAACTCGAACAATCTGGTTGCAGGAGCGAACAAGGTCGACCATCACCTACTGCACACAAACTTCGGTCGGGACTACACCGGAGAGGTTGCGGACATCGCCTCTGCCGTGGCAGGGAACCTGTGCGTGGAGTGCGGATCCCCGCTCGAGCAGAGCAAGGGAATCGAAGTGGGGAATATATTCCAACTGGGTACTCGCTACTCCGAGGCAATGGGGTGCATGTATCAGGATGAGGCAGGTGTGAGAAAACCGGTGATCATGGGCTCATACGGCATTGGTGTCGGTAGATTGCTCGCGTGCCTTGCAGAAGAGTACCACGATGAGGCTGGGTTGAAGCTGCCAGTGACTACAGCTCCCTACCAAGTGCATCTGGTATCGTTGGTCAAGGATGCTTCGGTGGCAGAAGGGATCTACACCCAGCTACTCGAAGCCGGTTTTGAGGTGCTCTATGATGATAGAAAAGAGTCTGCAGGGGTCAAGTTCGCCGATGCAGATCTGATCGGTATTCCGGTCCGTCTCACGCTGGGCAACCGGTCGTTGAAAGAGGGAAAGGTCGAAGTGAAACTACGATCCGATCTTGCTTCTACGCTTTCATTCCCAATCGAGACGCTCGTTGATGATGTGAAATCGCTCATAGCCTCACTCGAAGACGATATACGTTCCCGGATGGTTCATAGAGAGCTCGACTGAAGAGAGAACATACAGGCTTGGCGCATCAGATCAGTGTGCGCCGGCCGCCTTCAGGATCTTCACGACATATGGTCTACGGGACATGCGCGCGTAGTCAAGAGCTGATCGGTCCTGATAATCCCGTGCGTTTATGTCGCTGCCAGCCCTGATAAGGGCTGAGATCACACGAGTGTCGTTTCCGCTGTTCACTGCCATGATGAGTGCGGTCTCTCCGAGGTAATTCACATCGTGAATGTCGGATCCGGCCTCCACAAGTGCCTCGATGACCTTCGGGCTTGGATTGTGGTTTGCTGCAAGCTGCAACGCTGTCGACTTGTACTGTGGTTCACGTGTGGTCACATCTGCCCCAGCTGCTACCAGCGCCCGAATCACCTCTGCGCTTGAGTTGAATAGAGCTGCCCGCATGAGGGGGGTGAGACCAAAGGAATCGGTTCCGTGCACGTCGGCTCCCTGATCCAACAACCGGGTAACCGGAGCGGCACTCCTAGCGGTATCTGCCGCCGTCAGTAATGATTCCAATAGTTTTTCTTGATCCATCTCCATACCTCCTCGGCATTTTAGACTCATTGTAAATATCCTCAATTCCGGTAGAAGAGTAAAGAGCAAAGGAGACCACTTGTGCAAATTAGTTGCCCAAGCCACCCTACCATAGTACTATCTGGGTATGGTAACGAAAGAATTAATCAAATTGGCTCCCAAAGTGGAACTGCACGATCATCTCGACGGGGGGTTGCGTCCTTCGACTATCATAGAACTGGCAGATGAGCATGGCGTAGCCATACCGAGCCACGATCCGGAAGCGCTGGCGACATGGTTCGCCAGAGGGTGCGTCCAGAAGAGCCTCCCCCTCTATCTTGAGACATTCGATGTCACTGTAGCGGTGCTCCAGACTCCAGAGGCACTTCGTCGTGTAGCTCGTGAAGCGGTGGAGGATCTTGCCGCAGATCATGTGGTGTATGCCGAAATCAGATTTGCTCCCATCTTGCATACCGTGAAGGGGATGAGAATGGAAGAGGTGGTGGAAGCGGTTCTCGATGGCATGGACGAAGGGAGACGGATCACCGGAATGGCCTTTGGTCTCATTCTCTGTTCACTGAGGAATCAAGACCCCACCCTCTCACGTGAAGTGGCGAAACTTGCCGTAGCCTATCGAACCAGAGGAGTGGTAGGGTTCGATTTGGCAGGAGATGAGAGTGGACACCCCCCGAAACGGCATCTGGATGCGTTCCAGTATATCCGAAATCAGAACTTCAATATCACGATCCACGCTGGAGAGGGCTTCGGACTCGAATCGATCTGGCAGGCGATACAGGTGTGCGGAGCACATAGAATCGGTCACGGAACCCGTCTGATCGACGATATGTCGCTCCATGGAACCAGAATTGAGAAGATGGGGTCGCTTGCACATTTCATTCAGGATCGGAGAATTCCGATTGAGATGTGTCTCAGCAGCAATGTCGGAACCGGGGCTGCTGAGGACTTCGCCACCCACCCGTTCAATATTTTCTTCCATAATAATTTCCGCGTCTTCCTCAGTGTGGATAATCGGCTCATGAGTGATACTACCCTCACCAAGGAGATGGAGATCGCTGCAAGTCACTATGGATTGAACCTGCGGGATTTGGAGAAGATCACGGTGAATGCAATGAAATCGGCATTCATCCATCACAATGAGAAGATTCGGATCATCTTCGACGTCATCAAGAAAGGGTATGCCGATCTACGTAGGGAGTGGGATCTGACCGATTGAGAGACCGCGCTAACGGTGCCGTTTCCACTCCTCGATCGGGTTGATTCTGAGCCGAAGCATGAAGTAGAGGAAAGCGAAGCCGAATCCCGCCAAATGTGTGAGGTGGGCGACTCCACGAGTGCTGCCGAATACTTGGTTGAAGATCTCGATTCCTGTATAGACCATCACGAGAATCGGGGCACGCATGGGGAATATGCCGAATACAAACACGCGTGCATAGGGATAGAAAACCGCAAACGAGAAGAGTACTGCGTAGATGGCACCTGAGGCACCGACGAGGATTACATTGGTGCCGGCAGCTACATAGGAGATGAGTGAGAAGATCCCCGAGAGGGTCCCGGTGAGCAGGTAGAAGAGGAGGAACTCACTACTTCCAATGCGCCGTTCGACCGGCATACCGAACATGAACAGACCCAGCATGTTGAAAAGAATGTGGGTGAAGTCTGCATGGACGAACATGTAGGTGAACACTTGCCAGTACCAGTTCCGGTATACGATATAGGCTGGAACCATGGCTAGGTAGCCGTAGAGTCTGGGCATCATCATGGTGAAGAGGAAGACCACTGCATTGATGATAATCAGCTTCAATGCGACGTTTGTATATGAGTAGCGGAACTTTCTGTTCAGTACGGTATGTTTCATAGCAAAAACATAGCTATCGGAAAAGGTTTCGTCAATTGTGCAACAGTTGCGCGTGCCTGCGAAGGTGTGAGGATTTTTCACACCTAAACGCCTCCGATTTTCTCAAAATTCTCTGTTCACGGCCGCTCAGGAGAGGATGTTATGACAAAATCGTCCTATTTCAATAGGTATACTTTTCTTTTCCGCCTATTTATCCCCTTTTCAAGAGAGTTGGCACGGTCAATGCATGTATATTGGTACAGAGCAACAGTTTTTTCATACCTCCTTTAGTGTGATTTTCCTTGGAGGCCAGCGGAATTCTCTCCCCACCCCAACAACCCTCCCGCTGGCCTCCTACTTTTTCCCCTTTCATGATACACTTATCTCATGGCAAAAAGCAGACGTGATACAGCCGATTTCTATACCCTGAAAGCGAGAAAAGAGGGCTACCCTGCCCGCTCTGTCTATAAATTAGAAGAGATACAGAAGAGCCACCGCATTATCAAGGTGGGAGATACCGTGCTCGATGTCGGTGCAGCACCCGGCAGTTGGACCCTCTATACGCACAGAAAGTTGATAAAAGGTCGGGGAACGATTGTGGCGGTGGACTTGAATCCACTGGGGCTTCACCCTGTCCCTCCTACGGTAACAAGCTATACTGGCGATGCGTTCAGCAACGATATTCGTGAACAGTTGATCTCCCATGGTCCGTACAATGCTATCATCAGCGATGCTGCTCCCATGACCACCGGACAGAGGACGGTCGATACCAGTAGAAGCGAGTGGTTGGCTGAGAGTGTCCTGCATCTTGCAGAGGAGCACCTCAAGGTACACGGGAACCTGGTTATCAAGATATACCAAGGTGGCGGAGAGGCGGACATTCTCAAACGTATGCGGACTCTTTTCGTTAAGGCAAAGGCTTTCAAACCGAAAGCAAGCCGGTCAGACTCCTTCGAGATATTTCTCATAGGACTGGACCGGCTCGCTGATCGAGATTCATAGCGTGAACCGTACCCCAGGGCAAGCGGTGGAGCTAGGAAGCTATGCTTTCTGTACCGCCTTTGCTGCATCGGGCATGTGGACATCCATCTGCGGGAACGGAATCTCTATCCCTTCATCACGGAACCGCTTGAGGACCTCCTCCTGGAATCGGAAGTAGACGGTCCAATAGTCTCCCGGGAGGGTCCATGGACGAACCACAAGGTCGACCGAGGAGTCGTTCAACTTCGTGACGGCAACCACCGGTTTCGGGTCTGCAAGGATCTCCGAGTAGTTGTTTATGATATCCCAGAGGATCTCCTTCGCCTTGGCGACATCGCTGTCATAGGCGATCGATACCGGCAACTCCACACGTCGTCTGTCTGTGAACGAGTAGTTGGTGATCGCATTTCCCCAGATAAGCTTGTTTGCCATGATCACCCGTTTGTTATCCGGTGTAGCCAAGGTCACGCTCATCATATCCATATCGCGGATGGAGCCACTCATAGATCCGATCTCGACATAGTCTCCAATCCTGAACGGAGAGTTCAGTGCGATCATGACTCCTGCAAGCAGATTCCCCAGTGTCTCTTGGAATGCAAAGCCGAGAATGAATCCGGTGACCCCAAGACCTGCGATGATCGGTGCGAGGTTGACTCCTATCTGCCCCAGTACGATGACCAGCAGAAGCACCCAACCAACGACTCCGATCACTTTGAGAATGAGTCGCTGCATGAGTTCATTGATCTTCTTGCTCTTGGTAAGCGATTTTCCTATCCATTTCTTCATGAGTGAGATGAGTATCTTCCCCACGATGAGAATGATCAGTATACCGATCACCTTGAAGAGCAAGCCTACCGCCTCTTCGTTGAACCAGAGCGCCATCGAGTCCCAGAGAGATCGAATTTCAGTTTGTGTTTCCATAATTCCTCCGAATGGATTTCACTTATGGAGTGAATCCACTTTATTCATAATACGCTGAAGATCGCCCCGATTCAACCAAATGTTATCGAGAGAGGAGCGAATTCAACCGTTTCACGAAATCTGCTGGATTCTTCAGCATGACACCCTCGTTCAGCAGCGCCTGGTCGAGCAGTACTTGAGAGAGGTCGGTGATGAATGTCTCATCCTCCGAATCTGCTATCTTCTTCACCATTGGGCTGTCTACATTGATCTCGAGTATCGGTGTGCTTTCGGGCATGTCCGTCTGTCCCATCGATTTGAGAATCTGCTGCATCTGAACCGACATGTCATCATCGTCCACAACGACGACTGCTGGTGCATCGACCAGACGTGTGGAGACCACGACATCCTTTACTCGATCTCCGAGGGCCTTCTTGACCTTCTTCACGACATCTTTACCCTCTTTCTTTTTCTTCTTGCTCTCATCCTTATCAAGCTCATCCACAGCTCCGGACTTGTTGATCGCCTTGAGCGGTATCTCGGCATAAGTTCCGATCGAGGGCACGACAATGTCATCGATGTCGTCGGTCATGAGGAGAACCTCGATTCCCTTCTTTTTGTAGACTTCGAGCAGAGGTGAACGACGGATGGTATCTTCACTACCCCCTGCGAGGTAGTAGATGGTCTTCTGATCCTCTTTCATTCGCTCCTTGTAGGCTGCGAGGCTCGTGTACCCCTCTACTTCAGTGCTCTTGAATCGAACGAGCTCAAGCAGGCTCTCTCTATTCGCGTAATCGCCGTAGAGCCCCTCTTTGAGTGGTCGGTTGAACTGTTCTACGATCTTCGCATAGAGTTCGGGATTCTGCTCTGCGGTCTTTTTCAGTTCTCCGAGTATCTTCTTTACCGATGCATTGCGAATATTGCTCATGATCCGGTTCTGCTGCAGTATCTCGCGGCTCACGTTGAGTGGCAGATCCTCACTGTCGATGACGCCACGTACGAAGCGGAGATAGGTTGGCAGCAGCTCCTTCTCGTCGTCGGTGATATAGACGCGTTTCACGTAGAGTTTCACGCCCGGCTTATAGTCTGCATGATAGAGGTCGAATGGGGCCTTGGCTGGAATATAGAAGAGTGTGGTGTAGTTGTTCACTCCCTCTGCCTGGGTATGGATATAGAGGAGCGGATCCTCGGTGTCGTATGAGGTGTTCTTGTAGAACTCGTTGTAGTCCTCTGCTGTCAGCTCACTCTTGCTTCTTCGCCAAAGGGCCGCTGCACTGTTTATCTTCTCGACTTTATGGGTACTTCCTGTCTTCTTCCCTTTGTCATCGTAGTCGTCTTGGTCATACTCGAGATAGATGGGGAATGCAATATGGTCAGAATACCGTTTCACCAGTCTCTCGATCGTCCAACGATTCGCATATTCGTGTCCATCTTCATTCAGGTGGAGGGTGATGGTGGTACCCTGTGTTTCACGCTCGGCCTCTTCGAGGGTGAACATGCCTTTCCCTGTCGATGTCCATTTCCATGCTTCGTCGGTTCCGGCTTTTCGACTGATCACTTCGACCTTTTCGGCTACCATGAAACTGCTGTAGAATCCCACGCCGAACTGACCAATGAGGTTCGAGTCTTTCTTCTGATCGTCGGTGAGGTTCTTGAGGAATTTCCGGGTTCCGGATCTGGCTATAGTGCCGAGATCGTCTGCGAGGTCGTCGTGACTCATGCCTATTCCGTTGTCCTTGATCACTAGGACCTTGCTATCATCGCCATCTGTGAAGGCAATGTCGATCCTTGGTTCGAATTCGAGCTCTTTGAGTGCCGGATCCACCAGTGTCTGGTACTTGAGTTTATCCAGTGCATCACTGGCATTGCTGATCAGCTCTCGCAAGAAAATCTCTTTGTGCGAATAGAGCGAGTGAATGATGAGGTGGAGCAGTTCTGCCACCTCCGTTTTGAATTTTTTCTTTTCCATGAGTTCCTCCGAATCGTGTAGATACCAGGGTTAAGATAGTGAAATTTTTGGCAATCGGCAACGTTCCGATTAACATTCAGGCTATTCTGGGCTATGCTGAATCATGCAATTCACACAACCCAGTGCAGCGCGACAACTGAATCGTCTCCGTGTGCTGAATCTCCTTGCGATCAAGGAGGGGCTCAGCCGTTCCGATGTCTCCCGAACCCTTGGATTGAACAAGGTGAGTACGGGTGAGATCGTCGATCTGCTCATAGGTGAAAAGTTAGTCTCCGAGTCGGGAACCCGAACCACCGCGGCCGGTCGTCGCCCGGTCACGCTTGAACTGAACAAGGATCGAAAGATGGTTCTTGCCATCGATATCGGGACACGCAACACTTCGGTAGCTCTGGTGAACTTAGCAGGAGATATGCTCCGGTACGAGAGATTCCCTACTGCGAAGCAGCCCGCTCCTGAGCAGATGGCGGCTACGATCATCCAATCCACGACAAAATTTCTCTCCCGTATGAAAGATCCCTCGGCGGTGAGCGCTCTTGCCGTCTCGATTCCTGGGGTGGTTGACTCTGCCACGGGAACGGTCATCTCGGCTTCACACTGGAATTGGAAGGATGTTCCACTGTCCATCGCCCTTTCCAAACATGTGCCGTTCCCCGTGATCGTGGAGAACAATGTTCGCTCCATGGTATTCGGCGAGCGGTGGTTTGCAGAGATATCAGCGCAGACGAACTACTTCTATGTGAATTGGGGAGAACACCTGGGCGCTGCATGGCTCAGTGGTGGAAAGATCGTCAGCGAAGATTGCCAGTTCGGCCATATCCCGGTAGCCCAGTCGGGCACCTGTACGTGTGGCGCGATCGGATGTCTGGAGACACAGGCAGCCGGCTGGGCTCTCGTGGAAAACTATCCCCAGGTGAATTCGGTGAAGCAGCTGTGTTCCATGGCCGAGTCTGACAGCGCGGTGGATGGCGATCTACTTCATGCTGCAGAGGCTCTTGGACAGGGGCTGATCTTTGCTTCCGCCTTGTTGAGGCCGGATAAGATCATTATCGGAGGTGGAATATCTGCGCTTCCCGACAGGTATTTCACGGCACTGGTCAATGCATTCAATAGAAGGGCGTCTGCAGTGGTGAGTGAGAAGACGAGTGTTGAGAGAACGAGGCTTGGCGATCGTTCGGGAATTCTTGGAACGGCTGCGATTGCCCTCGACGAGTATATATTCAAGCGTTCTCTACTCGATCAGCTCAAACATCAGAGGGGTGTATAAAAAAACCGCCTCCCCGGGAAAAGGGGAAAGCGGCACCTCCTTCAGAGCATAAGGCGCTACCTTATGTCTATGCGTCTCAGAGCAGCTTCCGCACTGCTCGAGAGCAACCACAAGTCAGATTATGGCATGGAATTGCTCGCTTGAAAAGGGGAAATTTCTGTGAAAATCATTCCGAAATGAGCGAGACGGTGATATAGGCAATATAGTCTTCAGAGGCGGCTGCTCTAAGGGCAGATTCTGCCCCTGCTTCGGTGAGTCGAACCGAGAATATTCGGCTATCTGTGTTTAGACCACTGCTTGCAGAAATGGTAACTTCCGAGGAACTACCCGTCTCTTTGACCGTTCTCGATGTCCCATCTTCTGGTCGCTCGAGTACCACATACTCTATGGTATCCTCTATAGCCTCATTCGTATTGGAGATAGGATCGTAGTCGTATGAGATGGTGAAACTCGTCTCCTCTACCGGGGGATTGTCCACCCGAAGTGTCCACAGTCCGATATCGACTCCATCTCCTGCCGGTTGCAACGCTTCGGTTGCCAACAGATCGTAGGAGGTATCGGTGAGCGATGAGACTGAGAAGTAGAGACCTGCCTCAATGAAGCCACGGAAAGTGATGGTCCCCTCTCCCATTGTCACCGGTGCAACCTCGTCTGCAAATAGAAAAAAGGGGAACACCAGCATGAGAACCAGCACACCAGCAAGTATCGATCTTCTCATAGTCTTTCCCCTCTTAATTCCGGTATCACAAGGCACCCCGTAGGGTGCCAAGCGATATGTATAACGAATATCTTAGTCGTTGTTTGTCAAAGTGATAGTGACTGTGCTCTGATACCCACCATCGGGAGCTCCGAGCGCCACGGTTTGACCGGCATTCGTCAATCTGAAACCAATGTTTCTTCCCGTTGAATAGTTACCGTTTGTTGTGGTAAAACCTGTGGTCTGCGTTGTGTTTCTAGGAGCTCCGCTAGTTGAAGCTCCAGCAGCATACTCAAGAAGAACATACGCGATTTCAACGGGGTCTGTTTCAGCTCCATCACTCAATGGACCATAGGTGTATGTTACGGTAAGACTCTCTGCTGACTGATTGGTTGCAACATAACTCCAATTACCAAGCACATGTCCAGCACCGGAGGGACCCACAAGGTCATCAAGCAGATCCACGGAATCAGTGCTCGTCTGCGATACTGTGAACACCTTCGTTCCTGCTGGGATCATACCATATACTGTTAACTCATCGGTACCAAGCGTCTCTGCAAACAGGAATCCTCCACCAATGAAAGCAACTAACAAAATAACTACTATCTTCTTCATATATATACCCTCTCTTCAGCCTAGGCTGTACATACAATCTAGTACTGGTTGTTACTTATGTCAATAGATGAGTGAAGAAAATTGTAAAAATTTTTGAAAATATTATAAATAGTTTTTATTTTGTTTTTTATTATAACTTTACAACACTCTAAGCACAACTCATCATATGACACCACACCGGTATTTGTTATGCATTTTCTCATGGGAGGGACTTTGCAGCTCACTATTTGAACATCAAAATGCATAAGCCTGTGACAAGAGATAGAAGATATTCTCGAATCCATGGCACCCAGAATGTCGAAATGGTCATGTTATGGGGAAATGAATAGTATCAAAGGTGTGCGTTCATTGCCGGCATTCGCTCGACAATGGATCCACGAGAGGGCTAATCAAAGTGCTTCGAGGATCAGTTGGATCGATGTCTGATAGTCACTAAAGGGGGGGTAGGAGTCGGAATCGACTCGTTGAATGTAGACCTTACCGGTATTCACTTCTGGATCGTAGCGTCCACCTGTCTTTGTCAGCACGGAAAAGACATCGTCGTCGTAGACCCAGTTGCTACCATTACTGACACGGTAAGGGATCTGGTAGACAATATCTTCGATAGTTGCATTGAACGTTCCCACTGTCTCACCCTCATAGGTTGCAGCATATTGGGCAGGATGCAGTACTTTCAAGGTAAGCGAAGAGGAACTGTTGGACGACACGCTCCACTCTCCCACCTCGACCCCGGGAAGCCCATAGCCTGGAAGCATCTCCTGAGCATCGAGCTGTACAGCATTCGGTGAAGTGTCGAAGAAGCCAGAGAGGGAGAAGAGGGACTTGGGTGAGACGACACCACTGAGATGCAGAGATGTCGAACCAACACCCTCTGCCGATAGCGAGAACACTGAGCATGCTACGAGAACCAGTACCACCATTGAAGACTTCTTCACTTGCTACTCCAATTCCTTACCTTTTTTCAGTGTAAACATCTCGCATACTTATGTCAACAGTAACTTATAAATGAAGTGAAACAAAATTCGGATATCTCATAATATGTATTATATTTCTTTTTACTGTTATAACTTAAATCAGACATACACAGGTAAAAGTTATTACATAAGTTTGGTTGAGAACGGATTTCACCGAAAAAACAAACAGCCAGAATATGCCAAGGGTGCAGCACCCTCGCTGGCTCTATCTCTCCGAACTCTTCATAGTACAACCACTCTTCTATGTCCCCATGAACATAAGAGAAGTCTTGCCAAACTGAAATACGAAACCCTGGAACCTCGGTGCCAGAAACCCC